>NZ_JBYCZQ010000001.1:0-1039180 GCF_057586315.1 Caulobacter sp. SRI_014
GGTTTATCGCCCGGAATCCGTCTGACGGCGCCGTCGTGAAATCGTAGGTCGGCGGCGTCACATCCGCACCTACATTCACAGCTGGCGGACCCACGCGGCGCCTACGCCGATGCCTACATTCGGCGACGGCCCACCCACACGAAAGACACATGAAATCAGCGCCTTGCTGACACGACCCCGCTGGACAGCGGGCAATCGGGTTATAATCATAGGCCGCTTCGATAGGGCTAAAGCTTCAGCCCACCCTCGAGCAGCTTGCCGTACGTGGCCTTGGTCAGCTTCACATAGGCCTTCTTCTGCGGGCTCTTGAAGTAGATCGGGTCCCTGGTTCGCGCCGGATCGAACCCGTCCTCGACCAGATCGACCTTGCGGTATTTGAAGGTGCCCGTGGTCTCGATCTGGCGCTGCAGGCGCAGGAACATCGGCTGGGCATAGGTCGGCATGTTGGCCTCGACCCGCTCGTAGAGGGTGCCGACATCGAACGTCTCATCGACCGTCAGCGCCGCCATGCCCGCCTTGCCGTCCTGGCCGGGCACCGGCACGCCATAGACGTTGGCCTCCAGCACCCCGTCGGCCTGGGCCAGCTGTTCGGCCACCTCGGCGGTTGAGACATTCTCACCCTTCCAGCGGAAGGTGTCGCCGATGCGGTCGACGAAATAGATGTAGCCGTCCTCGTCCCGCCGCATCAGGTCGCCGGTGCGGAACCAGGCGTCCCCCTTCTCGAAGACGTCATGCAGGATCTTCTTCTCGGTCGCGGCCTTGTCGGCATAGCCGGTGAAGTTGGTGCGGGCGTCGCCGGCGTCGATCTTGCCGATGCATTCACCGACCTGGCCGGGTCCGCACTCGACGCACAGTCCGCTGACCCCGCGGATCGGTTGTTCGGTGTCGATGTCGAACTGGACGATACGGGCGTTGACCCGCTTCTTCAGCCACTTGGGGATCCGCCCAATGGCGCCCACCGTGCCGTCGAAGTTGAACATCGACACATTGCCTTCGGTGGCGCCGTAGAACTCCAGCACCTGCGGAATGGCGAACCGCTCGACCATATCGGCCCAGACATCGCCTCGCAGGCCGTTGCCGAAAGCCATGCGCAGGCGGTGATTACGCTCTTCCGGATGCGGCTCGGCATTGACCAGGTAACGGCACAGCTCGCCGATATAGACGAACATGGTGCAGCCCTCGGCGGCCACGTCGCTCCAGAAGTGGGTGGTCGAGAACTTCTTCTTCAGGACGATCGAGCCGCCGGTCAGCAGCGCCGCCCCCATGGCGCACATGCCGCCGGTGGCGTGGTACAGCGGCAGCACCTGGTAGATGCGGTCGGTCTTCTCCGCCCCCGTCGCCCCGGCGAAGCCGCGCATGTAGAGCTGGGCCCGCATGTGGTTGATGCGGGCGGCCTTCGGCATCCCCGTGGTGCCGCTGGTGTAGATGTAGAGGGCCGTGTCGCGGCCCCGCAGATCGCCTCGCGCCGTCTGCCGGTCGGGCCGAAGCTGGCTGCAGCTCTTCAGGGCCGTGGTCAGGTCGCGCCGGTCGCCGGTGACCGGGCCCAGCGTCCACTGGTTCATGTGCCGGGCCAACTGGCCGCGCACCGCCTCGAAAGCCGGCGAGGTCTCCGCATCAACGATGCAGTGCATCGCTCCGGAGATGTTGAGGCAGTGGGCCAGCGCCGCGCCGGTCAGGTTGTTGTTGATCAGGGCGGAGGCGATGCCGACCTTGGTCAGGCCTAGCCAGATCGGCAGATACTCCAGCCGGTTGGGCAGGAAGACCGCCACCGTCTGGCCGCGCGTGATGCTCTGGCCCTTTGCCCAGTGGGCGTAGCGGTTGGCGATGGCGTCCATCTCGCCATAGGTCACCGTCCTGCCTTCGAAGGTGATGGCCGGGCGGTCCCGATGCTCGTCGACGGCCTTCTCCAGGTCGTCGCAAATCAGGTTGGGGGAGTCGGGGGCAATGGGCTTGACCCATTTCAGCGTGCGCCGAAGCCCCTGGAAGAATTTCCAGTCCCGCGCCAGCCGCGCCCTCAGCTTCATGGCAAAGCCCCTCTGATCAACGCCCCCTCAGCAATGCCCGGGGGGCTCAGTCCCGGTCAAGGCGAGGTTGGCCCAGAGGTCTTGAGGCGGTGTGAACGTGGCGCCAAGGCCTCACCTGAGAGGCGAGTTTTTCGGCGCCGACCGGCGGGGAGAAGGCTGAATCATGGCAAGGTAGGGTCAGAATAACGGCAGCGTATCCAAATAGACTTTCAGACGCCGGATAGTCGCCAACTTCGATCACTATGAATAACGCCTTGAACGCCAAGGCCTTGCGAAGAATTTCCTCGCATACGCTCGCCTTGGCGCGACGTTTGGCTGGAACCCCCTCCGCTGAACCTCGTTACACTCCCCGAGCAATGAGAAGAGAGGAGGCTGTAAATGGCCATCTATCGTGAAACTGCCCACACCTTGTTTGGTGACGGTGGCACCGCTTATGACAATCCCAAGCCCGCCGCCCGCACGGTGCGCACCCCCGCGCCCGCCCCGGCCGCCAAGCCCTTCATCCGCGACACGACCCAGGACCGCGTGACGACGGCCCCCGCCGAGACCAGCTTCATGGCGGCCCCGGCCTATGGCGAGCGCACGACGACGGCCCGCCGCAGCGGTTCGGCGACCCGGCCGCTGATCATCGCCGGTATTGCCGGCGTCATCGCCCTGGGCGTTGGCGCGGTGGTGCTGATGAACCAGAACACCGACGGCCTGGAGACCGCCACGGTCACCGCCCCGCCGGCCGCGACGCCCGCGCCGATGCCGACCCCGGCTCCGGTCGAGACCACCGCCGCCACCCCGGCGCCGCTCCCCGCCGCTCCGGTCGCCGAGCCTCGCGCCTCGACCCCGGCTCCGGCCCGCCGCGCGGCCGCTCCGGTCGCCCGTCGCGCCGCCCCGGCGACGACGCCGACTGAAACGGTGACCACCCCTGCCGGCCCGGCGCCCTATTCGACGCTGCCCGATCCGGTGACCCCGCCGGTGGCCGCCACCCCGGCCACCCCGGCCCCGCCGCCGGTGATCGCCCCGGAACCGGTCGCCCCGGCTCCCGCCCCGACCCCGGTCGCCCCGGAACCGGCCCCGGTCCCGCAGTAAATACCCCTCCCAACGAACTGGGGCGGCTCCTTCCGGAGCCGCCCCTTTTTCGCGTCATGGCGCCTGTTGCTAGCCGATGGCCCCGAAGCACCAGGCCAGGATCGACTTCTGGGCATGAATGCGGTTCTCCGCCTCGTCCCAGATCACCGACCGTGGCCCGTCCATGACCCCGTCCGTCACCTCCTCGCCCCGGTGGGCGGGCAGGCAGTGCATGAACACCGCGTCCTGGTGGGCCTTGTCCATCAACGCCTCGTCGACCTGATAGGCCTCGAAGGCGTCAAGCCGGGCTTCCCCGTCCGCGTCGCCCATCGACACCCAGGTGTCGGCGATCACCGCATGGGCCCCGCGAACGGCGGCCGCCGGATCATCGGTCATCTCCACCCGCCCCTGCTCCTCGGCCGCGCGGGCCAGGTCGCGAAGGTCGGGGTGGTACTGCGGCGGGCAGGCGATGTTCAGCTTGAAGCCGAACTTCGAGGCCGCATGGATGAAGCTGGCGCAGACGTTGTTGCCGTCCCCGACCCAGGCGATGGTCTTGCCCTGCACCGGCCCGAGCTTTTCCTCGAACGTCAGCAGGTCGGCCATGATCTGGCAGGGATGGCTCTTGTCGGTCAGGCCGTTGATCACCGGCACGCTGCTGTTCTGGGCGAACAGCTGGACATCGTCGTGGCGGTTGGCGCGGATCATCACCGCGTCGACCATCCGCGACAGCACCTTGGCCGTGTCGTCGATCGGCTCGCCCCGGCCCAGCTGCATGTCCGCCGCCGTCGAGATCAGCGTCGCGCCGCCCAGCTGGTGCATGGCCGCGTCGAAACTGAACCGGGTCCGCGTCGAATGCTTCTCGAAGATCATCGCCAGGCGTCGGCCCTTGGCCGGCGCGTCATGGTCGACCATGCCGGTCGTCCAGCCACGGCGGCTGGCCTTGCGGGTATGGGCGTCGTCGAGAATGGTCCGGAGGGTGGAGGCCTCGAGCTTCCAGAGATCGATGAAGTGCCTGACTTCGCTCATGCCGCCGCCTTCGCCCGAACAACCTCACAGGCCTGCTCGAGCTTGGCCACGGCTTCCCGCGCCTCTTCCTGGGTGATCAGCAGGGACGGCAGCAGCCGCACCAGATTGTCGCCGCCGCCGGCCACCAACAGCCCCTGGTCTCGGGCGATGCCCATGAACTCACGGTTGTTGGGCACCAGTTTCAGACCGATCAGCAGGCCCTTGCCGCGGATCTCGGTGATGACGTCCGGGAAGCGGTCGGCGAGGCCCGACAGCTGCTGGACGAAATAGCCGGCGACCTCACGGACGTGTTCGAGGGTCTCTTCCTTGGCGATCTCGTTGAAGGCGGTCAGGCCGACGGCCATGGCCAGCGGGTTGCCGCCAAAGGTCGAGCCGTGGACGCCCACGGTCATGCCCTTGGCCGCTTCGGCCGAGGCCAGGCAGGCTCCGACCGGGAACCCGCCGCCCAGCGCTTTGGCCACGCACATGATGTCCGGCGCGCCGTCCTCGACCCACTCGTGGGCGAACAGCTTGCCGGTGCGGCCCATGCCGCACTGGACCTCATCGAAGATCACCAGCACGCCGTGTTCGCGGGTCAACTGGCGCAGACCGCGCAGGCAGGCTTCCGGCATGGCGCGCGCGCCGCCCTCGCCCTGCACGGGCTCGACAATGATCGCCGCCGTGGTCGGATCGGCGATGGCCGCCTTGATGGCGTCGTGGTCACCCCACTTTAGCTGGCTGTAGTTCTCCAGCCGGGGGCCGAAGCCCTCGACGTAGCCCGGGTTACCCGCCGCGTTGATGGCGGCATAGGAGCGACCATGGAAGCTGCCGTCGAAGCCGTAGATGACCACCCGCTCGGGGTTGCCGTTGGCGGTGTGGTACTTGCGGGCCGTCTTCAGGGCGCACTCGATGGCCTCGGTGCCGCTGTTGGTGAAGAACACCACGTCGGCGAAGGTCTCCTCACACAGCCGCGCGGCCAGCTTTTCCTGACCCGGGATGCGGAAGATGTTGGAGGTGTGCCAGAGCTTCTCGCCCTGTTCCTTCAGCGTCGCGACCAGCTTGGGGTGGCAGTGGCCGAGCCCGTTGGTGGCGATCCCCGCCACGCAGTCCAGGTATTCTCGGCCCGTCTCGTCCCACAGTCGCACGCCTTCGCCTCGTTCGACGGCCAGCGGGGCGCGGTTGTAGACGCCCATGATGTGGTCGTTGACGGGCTTCGCAGACGGCTGAGTGGACAAGTTTGCCTCCCAAAAGGTGAAGGCCCCGCAGCGGTGTCGCGGCGGGACCGGAAGGCTTGGCGTTGTCGCGGGAGACCGCCGGAATGTCAATGATTTGGGGACTATTTGACCGCTTTGTCCGCCATTTTGACGAGTTCGACCGCCAGGTCTCCGGCCCGTTCGACCGTAGCCGGATCAACCGCCTCCATGGTGTCGGCCGGCGTGTGGATCAGGCCCAGCACCCTGGGCAGGAAACCGGGCTCCATCTGGGCAGTCTTGCCGGCGTTCGTGAACAGCCACAGCTGATGGGCCTCGCGGGCCGGCAGGTAGCTGAACGAGGTCTCGGGGACGCCCAGCTTCCGGAAGGCCAGGTTGTCGCTCGGCGGATAGGCGCCGAAGGCCAGGCAGTCCTCGCCGGCCGCCAGACAGGCGTGGCGCACGGCCTTGGCCAGGGCCGGGTCCTTGGGGTCGGCGTAAAAGGGCGTGTCGCCATAACCGTTGACGTCGAAGTTGATGACGGCGGCCACTCGCTGGCCGTCAGGGCCCGCCGCATAGGCCTTGGCGCCAAGCAGGCCCAGCTCTTCCTGGTCGAAGAAGATGATGCGCAGGCGGTGGTTCAGCTTGCCGGTCTTCAGCGTCCTGGCCGCCTGGACCAGGGCCACCACGGAGGCGGCGTTGTCGACCACGGCGCCGGCCAGCGTGCCGTCCTTCAGCACCTTGGCGTCCCAGTGGGCGGTCAGCAGGATGTCGCGCGTGCCCTTGCCGATCGTGATCACGACGTTGCGGCCCTGGCTGGACTTGCCCGCTTCATTGCCGGCGAAGGTCTGGATTTCGTAGGCCAGCCCTTCACGCTTGAGCAGCGCCTCCAGCGATGCCAACCGGGCGTCCTGGGTGGGCTGTACGAAGCTGGCGACGTCCTCCTTCGTGCCCGCGCTGGCAGGCAGGCCGGAAAGGCAGAGCGCCCCGGCGACAAGGGCGGTCAGAACGGTGCGCATGGAAATCCTCGACTTAGGTCTTGAGCCGCCAGCCGGCCCGGAACAGCAGCCAGCAGGTCACGGCCAGGCCGATGGTCAGCACCGCCGTCATCAGCACTCCGGCCGTCAGGTTGCCGTTGGCATGGCCGATGAAGCCGTAACGGAAGCCGTCGATCAGGTAGAAGAAGGGATTGTAGTGGCTGGCCGTCCTGAAGGGCTCGGGCAGGCGATCAACGAGGTAGAAGGTCCCCGACAGGAAGGTCATCGGCATGATGACGAAGTTGGTGATCGCCGACAGGTGATCGAACTTCTCCGACCACAGCCCAGTCAGTATGCCGACAAAGCCCAAGATCAGTGAGGCGCCGACCCCGAAGTAGATGATGGCCCAGGGCTGGGCGAAGGTCATGTTGGCGTTCGGCAACAGGCCGCAGACCACGGCGGTCACCAGACCGACGACAATGCCCCGCGTGCCCGCCCCCAGAGAGAAGGCCATGACCTGCTCCAGCGGCGACAGCGGCGGGGTCATGAAGTCCGAGGTCAGACCCATCATCTTGGCCTGCAGCAGGCTGGAGGAGGAGTTGGCGAAGGCGTTGTTGAGGATGGTCATCATGATCAGCCCCGGCGCCACGAAGGTCGCGAACGGCACGCCATCGATCGGCGGGGCGGCCCCGCGCACGGCGACCACGAAGACCAGCATATAGAGGAGGCTGGTGACCACCGGGGCGGCCACGGTCTGCATCCCCACTTTCCAGAAGCGGCGCACCTCCTTGAGGTAGAGCGTCTTGAAGCCCGTCCAGTTGAACCCGGCGTAGTCGCGCGGCTGGGGCGGCGTGGGAGCGGCGGCCATATCCTTCATGGCCCTCAAATGCGCGCCGCCGCGCGGATGTGCAAGGACCCGGAATCGTGACGGTTCGGAGAACGCTGATTCAACATCTTGATCCTGTGGACAGAATCATTGGCGCCCATTGTGTGTCTTAATAAAAAGTTTACGATATCTGGTAGTGAGCGGGTCGGAATGACCTGCGCGACACAAGATATAGGGCCGGTTCGTGTGGGGCTTACCGGTCCGCTTCAAGCCTGAAGGGGTGCTCGATGGGTTGGACCGACGAACGCGTGGATGTTCTGAAGAAGCTGTGGCTGGACGGCTTGTCCGCCAGCCAGATCGCCAAACAGCTTGGCGGCGTGACCCGTAATGCCGTCATCGGCAAGGTTCACCGCCTGGGTCTCAGCGGCCGCGCCGCGCCCAGCCAGCCTGCCCGTCCGGTGTTCAAGGCTCCGCGTCCGGCCCGGCCGGCCGCCACCACCGTCCCGTCGGCCCCGCGCCGCGTGGCTGAGCCGGTCGTCACCACGACGACCAGCGGTCCGCCGCCGATCGGCAACGCCGCTCCTCCGACCCACATCACGCGCGTCGAAGCCCCCGGCTCGGCCACCGTGCTGACCCTGGGCGCCCACATGTGCAAGTGGCCGATCGGCGATCCTTCGAGCGACGAGTTCACCTTCTGCGGCCGCCGCGCCAGCGAAGGCGTCTACTGCGTCGACCACGCCCGCGTCGCCTACCAGCCGGCCCAGACCGGCAAGAAGAAGGCCGGCCCCAACGAGCTGGCCCGCTCGCTGCGCCGCTACATCTAGATCGCTTCCTCTACGGGGGGTGTTCAACGGCGGTGACCGCGAGGTCGCCGCCGTTGTTCGTTGCAGAGTCAGCGCGCGCCGGAGAAGACGCCCTTTCGGCCCGCCGCATCGACCCCGCCGCTCATCGTCCCGCCCTTCAGTGTCGCCGTGTAGGTGACGTCGAACTTCTGGCCCATGAAGTCGGAGCCATAGGTCCAGACGACGCGGTCGCCGCTCACCCTGCCGGACTTCAGCGGATGCGGCTTGTTCGTCCCGCCGTCGAAGCAGGTTCCGCCCAGGGTGTCGCCGGCCCGGGTGAATTTGCAGGTCATGGTGAAGCCGAAGGTCTGCACCTTGCCCTTGAACTTCCAGGTCCCGGCTACCGGGTCGGTCTGGGCCATGGCCGCGAGACCGATCAGGGCGATGGCCAGGGCGAGGGTGATGGCGGTTTTCATCGGCGTGTCTCCGGCAGTGACTTAAGTACGGCGGCCGCGTCCGATCGGTTTCACCAGACTCACATCCCGCGCTAGAGTCCCCCTGTGACCGATGTCGAAGCCCCCGCCAGCAACGCCCAGGCCTACTCCGTTTCGGAACTGGCCTTCGCCCTCAAGCGCACCCTCGAGGACGCCTACGGCTTCGTCCGGCTGCGCGGCGAGCTTTCCAAGGTCACCCACCACTCCAGCGGCCACGTCTACCTGACCCTCAAGGACGAGAAGGCCAGCCTCGACGGCGTTGTCTGGAAGGGCAGCGTGCGCAATCTGCAGGTCCGTCCCGAGCAGGGGCTGGAAGTTATCGTCACCGGCCGCATCACCACCTTCCCGGCCGGCAGCCGCTACCAGATCGTCATCGAGACCATGGAGGCCGCCGGAGTCGGCGCCCTGCTGGCCCAACTCGAACGCCTGAAGGCCAAGCTCGCCGACGAGGGCCTGTTCCGCCCGGAACGAAAACGCCCGATCCCGGCCATGCCGGCCGTTGTCGGGGTCATCACCAGCCCGACAGGCGCGGTCATCCGCGACATCCTCCACCGCATCCGCGACCGCTGGCCGTGCCGGGTCGTGGTCTGGCCGGTGGTCGTTCAGGGCGACGCCGCCGCCCCGCAGGTCGCCGCCGCCATCCGCGCCTTCAACGCCCTGGAGCCCGGCGGCGCCGTGCCGCGTCCCGACGTGCTGATCGTCGCCCGCGGCGGGGGCTCGGTGGAAGACCTCTGGGCCTTCAATGACGAGGCCCTGGCCCGCACCGTCTTCGAGGGAACCATCCCCCTGATCAGCGCCGTCGGCCACGAGACCGACACCACCCTTATCGACTTCGTCTCCGACCGCCGCGCGCCCACCCCGACGGCCGCCGCCGAGATGGCCACGCCGGTGCTGGCCGAGCTGCGCGCCGCCGTCAGCGGCCTCGACCAGCGCTTGAGCCGCGTCGCCGGCCGGATGATCGAGGACCGCCGCACCCGCCTGGCCGCCAGCGCCCGGGGCCTCCCCCGCCCGCAGGACCTGACCGCCGCCGCCAGCCAGCGCCTCGACTACGCCGCCAGTCACCTGAGCGGCGGCCTGCGCCGCAACCTCGACCTTCATGCAAACCGGCTGGCCGCCATCGCCTCGCCGCTGCGGCCCGGCCTGCTGCAACGCCGCGCCGACCTGGGCAAACAGACCCTGATCACCCTCGGCGCCCGCCTTGACGCCGCCATCCGCCGCGCCTCGGACACCACCCGCGAGCAGCAGCGCCTGGCCGACCTCGGCCGCCGCATGGGCCAGTGCGCCGACAAGGTCCTGTCCGACCGCCGCCAGCGCCTTGAGGCCCTAGACAAGCTGCGCCTGTCCCTCGACCCCAAGCGGCCCCTGCGCAACGGCTTTGCCCTGGTCACCCGGCCGGACGGCAGCCTGGTGCGCCAGGGTGGCCCCCTGGCCTCTGGCGAGGCCGTCAACCTGATGTTCGAGGACACCACCCGCCAGGCCGTGATCGATGGCGAAGGGGGCTACGTCGCCCCGCCTGCTCCGCCCGTCGCCCGCCCCGCGCCCAGGAAGTCGGCGGCGCCGCCGAGCGACCAGGGCGATCTCTTCTAGTCGATGGTCCCGGCGGCCAGGCGCCGACGATAGTCGGCGACAAGGTCGCGCGGCCCCGCCCATTGCTCGACCAGGGCAGCATCCCGCGACGCTGGATCACAGGTCGCCCGCAACATCAGGTCGGCCTGGGACTCCGGAATGATCGACTTCCATTCGGTGGGCTCCTCGATCTTCACCATCAGGCTGCCGTCCGCCAGGAAGAGCGATGGCGACACCGTCCGTGTCACATGTTTCTGGCAGTCGAACTCCTCGGCGCTGACGATGTAGGCGACCGACTTGCCCCCGATCTGGAACGGTTCGGCCCGCGCCATCGTCACCATCGCCGAGGCCACCGATCCGGTCTTCTTCACGGTCGATAGCTCCACGGCCACTGTCAGGTCGCGGATCCGCGAGACGATGTAGTAGTCCGCCGCGTTGGCGGTCCCCGCCGCCATCAGCCCCGCTGCGAGCGCCAGGCCGGTCATCCGATTCTTCATCCCAACCCCCATCGGCCCACGGCCATCCAATCCCGGGGCGACCATAGCCCACCAATCCTGTTGCCGCACGCCCATTGGCCCAAGCCGCCGCCTTCGCTACATTAGCCGCATGAACGCCTTTGATCGCGACATGGGCCGGGAGCTGGCCCAACTCCACTACGGGGACGGTGAATTCGCCATCCTCAAGCCGGGCAAGCATGTGATCTGCGCCGTCACCGGGGTGAAGATCCCGCTCGACGCCCTGCGTTACTGGAGCCCCGAACACCAGGAAGCCTACGCCGGTCCCGCCGAGGCCCTGAAACGCTGGCAAGCGTTGCAGTCCTGAACCGGCGGGCCGCCCTTCTCGGTCTGACCGCCACCGCCTTCGCGGGACCGGCCTTCGCCGCGCCCCCGCCCCTGCGCCTTTCCGGCGCCTATCAACAGGGCGGCTTCGCCTTCGGCCGCACCGCGCCGCGGGCCGACATCTGGCTGGATGACGAGGCCGTCGGCCGCGCCGGGGCAACGGGCCTGTTCGTCGTCGGCTTCGACCGCGACGCCGCCGCCACCGCCACCCTGCGCGTCGCCAGCGCCGGCGGCGCGGTCAGCCATGTGTTCGACCTGACCCCCGGCGACTTCGACATCCAGCGCATCTCCGGCCTGCCGCAAGACCAGGTCAGCCCCAGCGACCCGGCCCTTCTGGCCCGGCTGAAGCAGCAAAACGCCCTCAAGCAGGCGGCGCTGGCCAGCCGCATCGACACCGAGGACTTCCGCAAGGGCTTCGCGATGCCGCTGCCGGCCAAGAGCTGGCGGCGCACCGGGCGGTTCGGCGGCCAGCGCATCCTCAACGGCGAGGCCAAGCGCCCGCACTACGGCACGGACCTGGCCGCGCCCAAGGGCACCGCCATCCTCGCCCCGGCCGGCGGCATCGTCAGCATGGCCTCGACCGGCATGCATTTCGAAGGCGGGCTGACGATGATCGACCACGGCCAGGGCCTGGTCAGCATCTACCTCCACCAGTCGAAAATCCTCGCCCGGGCCGGCCAGCGGGTCGAGCGCGGCGACAAGATAGGCGAAGTCGGAGCCACCGGCCGGGCCACCGGCCCGCATCTGTGCTGGCGCATGACCTGGCGCGGGCGGCATCTGGATCCCATGCTGATGGTGGGTCAGACCGCGCCGGCCTGAAGTAATCTTGGGCTCTCCGCGCCCGGAGCGTCCATCTAAACACTCCGGTAAGCCTGACGGCCCTAATTGGGAGACCAAGGGTCGCGATGCACGCAGGACGTGCAGCCAGACGGCCCGTTTCCAATCTGGGCTCGCCGGGGGTTGTATGTCGTTTGGTCTGGAGTCGTTGCGCGTCCTTCTTGTGGACGACAATCCGCACATGCGCTCCATCGTCGCCACCATTCTCAAGGGTGTCGGCGTCCGGAACGTGCGCGAGGCCGGTGACGGCGCCGAGGGCCTGCAGGCCCTGCGCGACTGGCCGGCCGACGTGGCCATCGTCGATTTCCAGATGCACCCGCTCGACGGCGCCAGCTTCACCCGCATCGTCCGGGGCAGCACCGACAGCATGAATATGTACCTGCCGATCATCATGATGACCGGCTTCGCCGACCGCGGCCGGGTGTTCGAGGCCCGCGACGCCGGCGTCAGCGAAATGATCGCCAAGCCGATCACGGCCCGCGCCATCCTCGACCGTATCGAGCGTGTGATCATGCATCCGCGCCCTTTCGTGCGGACGGCGGACTATTTCGGACCGTCCCGGCGCGGGATCGATGACGTGGTGGAAAAGCCCAAGATGCGGGAACTCGCGATCTAGGGCGGCGGCCCGAGCCCCTTCGCCGCCAGCTCGAGGTAGGCCTCCTTGGGCCAGCGCCGGTGGACCCAGAACCATTCCTCCGGCCGCCTGCGAACCTGATCCTCGACGAACTTCGTCACCGCCGCGACCCCGGCCGCGATATCCGCGGTTTTGTCGCCGGTGTCCGGCACCGTGATCGGCTCATGCACGACGGCCCGGAACCGCGCGCCCTTCAGCCGTTCGACCGTCATCGGCTGCAGCACCGTCCCGAAACGGAGCGCCATGCGGCTGGGTCCGGGCGCGGCCATCACCTCCCGGCCAAAGAAGGGAGCCGCGACGCCGCCGCGGTTGAACTTCTGATCGTTCATCAGGGCCACCGACTCGCCCCGTTTCAGGCCATCCAGCATCTCGCGGGCCCCGTCGCCGCCCTTCGGCGCGAACAGCTGCACGCCGTAGCGGGCCCGGCTGTCGCGGATGCGCTTGTCGACATAGGGGTTGTTGGCCGCCCGGTAGGTCATCTGACAGACCACCCCTGCGTCGACGATGGCCGCCGGCATCACCTCCCAGTTCGAGAAGTGGCCTGAGACGAAGATCACCGGCCTGCCGCCGTCTCGGATGGCCTCCATCCGCTCGCGGCCCACCAGTTCCACCCGGCCGGTCGAGGGCAGGATGCGGTCCATCTGGGGGAATTCAAAGACCGTGCGGCCGTTGCTTTCCCATTGATCGCCAAGGATTTTCTGCCGCCAGGCCTCGTCCTTCTCCGGGAAGGCCAGGATCAGGTTTTGCCACGCGAGCGCATGGGTCTTGGTCAGCGGCCCGAAGCGGCGGAACAGCCATCCGCCCACGTCCGACGCAAAATCCGTCGGCATCAGTCGCATCAGGAAGGTGAAGACGTCATACGCCACCGCCTCGGCCCGCCACGCCAGGTCCTGGGTCCAAGAGACACGTCTGTCACGCATGCCCGGTAACTAAGTCACACGCCCAAAGCGCGCAATGTCGCAGGGAACCTCGCTTGGCACGCGACATGCGGAACAGAGGCCTGACCGTACCAATCTGGGACGGCCACAGGCTTTAACCAACAGGGGGTTTTACAGCCCATGGGCAACGACATCGACGTTCACCTCGGCAAGCGGCTGCGCCGCCGCCGCCGTCTCCTGGGTCTGACCCAGCAACAACTCGCCGGCTCGGTCGGCGTGCGCTTCCAGCAGATCCAGAAGTACGAGTGCGGGGCCAACCGCATCAGCGCCGCCCGTCTGTGGCAGCTCTCCGAAGCCCTCGAGGTTCCGGTCGGCTATTTCTACGACGGCCTCTCCGAAACTGATCGTCCGCAAGCGGCGGCCAATGATGGTGAAGGCGGCGGCGAGATGTTCGCCCGCAAGGAAACCCTCGACCTGATCCGCGCCTACTACCAGCTCGGCGAGCGTCCGCGCCGCCGTCTGCTCGATCTCGCCAAGTCGCTGAACGGCGACGTGGAAGTCGCTTAAAGTAACTCCGTAAAGCTTGTGGCCCGCCGGATCATCTCTGTGGGGATGATCCGGCGACCCAGCCTTACCTTGGCGTCAGTCTTGACGCCCTCCCTATTGCGCCGCACAACCCCGCCCGATCTTTCAAACGGGCGTCTGAGAACTGCCCAGCGCAAGGGAATTTGAGACACATGGCCGACATCCGCTTCGACGGCAAAGTCGCGATCGTCACCGGGGCCGGCGGCGGCCTTGGCCGTCAGCACGCTCTGGAACTGGCCCGTCGCGGCGCCAAGGTCCTGGTCAACGACCTGGGCGGCAGCATGGACGGCTCGGGCGGCGGCTCGGACGCGGCCAACAAGGTGGTCGAAGAGATCAAGGCCCTCGGCGGCGAAGCCATCGCCAACGGCTCCAGCGTCACCGACGACGCGGGCGTGGCGCTGATGGTCAAGCAGGCGATGGACGCCTGGGGCCGCATCGACATCCTGATCGCCAACGCCGGCGTGCTGCGCGACAAGTCCTTCTCCAAGATGACCATCGAGGACTTCGAGTTCGTCCTCGGCGTCCACCTCATGGGCACGGTCAAGCCGACCAAGGCCGTCTGGGAGATCATGAAGGAACAGAACTACGGCCGCATCGTCGTCACGACCTCGTCGTCGGGCCTCTACGGCAACTTCGGCCAGTCCAACTACGGCGCGGCCAAGCTGGGCATCATCGGCTTCATGAACACCATCAAGCTCGAAGGCCAGAAGAACAACATCCACATCAACGCCGTCAGCCCGGTCGCCGCCACTCGCATGACCGAAGGCCTGATGCCGCCCGAAGTGCTGGCCAAGCTGGCCCCGGAATACGTCACCCCGGGCGTCGTCTACCTGGCCTCGGAAGAAGCCCCGACGGGCGCCATCCTGGCCGCCGGCGCCGGCGCCTTCGCGCTCTCGCGCATTTATGAAACCGAGGGCGTCTACCTCGGCGAAGGCGGCCTGTCGGTCGAGGAAGTCCGCGACAACTGGTCGAAGATCACCGACGAAGCCGGCCAGAAGCCCTACTTCGCCGGCGGCGAGCAGGGCCAGAAGTTCTTCCGCAAGATGGCCGGCGGCTAAGCCGCTACCTCAGCTACGTGAATGAGGGCCGGACAGCGATGTCCGGCCCTTTTTCGTGCCGCCCCGCCGGCGCCGAGGGCCGGCTCAGCTCTTGTCGTAGGCGTGGAAGGTGCAGGCCGCCGCGTCGATCGGCACGAACAGCAGGTCCGGCAGGTCCTCGTCGCGGTAGAAGGGGATGCCCTCCATCTCGCCGACCTTCTTGATGAAGCTGAACTCGGACTCGCCGAACACCCGCGGCGCCCCGGTCTTCCTGTAGCTGTCGCCGTTGTAGGTCAGCGCCTTGCCGGCGCTGTACCAGGCCTTGCCCTTGGCGCCGGGATAGGCCTCGCCCTTCTTGGTGCTGAGCTTGCCGTTGGCGTCGATGGAGCAGGCGCCCGCCTGCCCGGCGGCCGCAAGCCCCAGGCACAGGGCGGCGGCGATGGTGATGACGGTCCGTTTCATCAGGAGCTCCCTTGTCAGATCGCGGGACCCTTCGCGCGGGGTCCCTTCGAGTTTTGCGGCGGCGTGGTCAGCCTCCGCAGGATGCCGGGTTGTCCCGGCGAAGAACGCACAGGATCCGCGCGCCGCGGTCCTGGCCGTAGACCTGGGTGACCTGGCCTTCGAACCAGGTCCACTTGGCGCGGGTGTCGTCGGCGGCGACCTTCATGGCCAGGGCATGGGTCCCGCCCCTGCCGCGCGGCGCGCTGTCGGTGTCCTTGTTGAGGGTGGCGTGCCTGACCCGGCCCTTGCAGTAGAGGGCCTCCGGGAAGCCGTCGTAGCAGCCGCTGATCAGGCCGGCCGGAAAGGCGTCGCGCGACTGCGGCGCCAGCCATGGCGACGGCGCGGCGTTGGCGAGGCCAGGCGGCGCATCCACGCCAACCTTGCCGCCGCGCGGGTCGACCCAGTTGCTGTGCGAGTAGAAGTCCTGGCTGGCATGCCACGCCATGCCGAGCTCTTCCAGAACCCGGCACTTGGCGCTGCCGCCGGAGCCCTTGAACTTGCAGCCGAGCGCCGTCTGCCTGGCGTCCAGCCGCCCGGCCGGAGCCAGGGCGCCGGCGGCCAGCACCGCCGCGTCCAGGTGGGCGAAGATGTATTGCCGACAGCCCTCCAGGGTCGCCTGCGCCTTGGCCTGCGCCTGCGGATAGCCTGGGAGGTCCAGCCAGTCGCCGCTGTCGCAATGGGCGGCGGTGGAGCTCATCAGGCCCCGGTCGGGCCGGTCGGGCGCGCCGACTCCGCCGAACGTGCCCTTCCGGCCGGCGATTTCGTCGAGGGTCCTGGGCTCCATGCCCGAGCCGGCCAGGCCTGCCCGGGTGATCCGCTCATGCTCGGCGTTCTGGCCCAGGCTGCGGATGGTGCCAAAGCCGCTGGCGGCGCCGGCCATGGCCAGCGCCGCTAAAACCGTCGCGCCCAGAACAAGTCCGCGCCGCATGGTCGACCCTCCCCAGGGAAGACCAGCGTGCGACGAACATTGGAGTCTGTCCAGCGATTGACGCGCCTTCTTGTACGACATACAAACAACCCATGGCGAAGGTCCAGACCTTGAGCGAGGTGCGCGCCGTCCGGGAGCCCGGCAAGCGGATGCGATCGCGCCTGCTCGACGCAGCCGTCGAGCTGTTCAAGTCGCGCGGCGCGGCCGGTGTCGCCGTCGCCGAGATCGCCGCCGCCGCCGGCGCCTACCCCAGCCAGGTCACCTACTATTTCCGCACCAAGGAGGCCCTGTTCGTCGAGGCCGCCTGCCGCGAGGTGCTCTACGTCGCCGCCCAGGCCGAGGCCGCCGCCTCGACCGCGCCGACGGGCAGCGACTACAACCGCCGCCTGGTCGAGACCGTGCTCGGCGCCCCGGGTCTGGCCCTGTTCGTCGAGGCCCTGTCCCTGACCCGGCGCCGCCAGGACCTCAGCCCGCTTGTGGAACGCACCTTCGAGCGCCTGCACGCCGAGGGCGACCGCGCCTACGCCGATGTCCGCCGCCGCCGCGGCTGGACCGGGGCGGAAGACCCCGCCGTCACCGCTCGCCGCTTCTGGACCCTGGCCTTAGGGGTAGCCCTGCGCGAGGGGGCCACCGAAGCCACCGTGTCGGAGGCCGTCGAAGACATGCTCGCCCTGCTCCGCCTGACCCCTACCCGAGGAGACGCCTGATGGCCGCCGCCGCCCGTGTCGCCGCAAAGACCTATTTCACCCCCGAGGAATGGGCCCCGCTGTCGGAGAAGTCGGCCTGGAAGGGTCCGGCCCTGATCGCCCACGCCTGGCTGGTCATCTTCGCCGCCGCAGCCATGGCCTTCGTCTGGCCGATCACCATCCCGCTGGCCGTGATGATCATCGGCGCGCGCCAGCTGGGCCTGGCCATCCTGATGCACGACGCCGCCCACGGCGCCCTGCACCCCGACCTCAAGATCAACGACTTCCTGGGTGACTACCTGACCCCGGGCGGCCTGGTCGCCTACCGCACCTATCACCTGGGCCATCACAAGTTCGCCCAGCAGAGCGAGGACCCCGACCTGGTCCTCTCCGCCCCCTTCCCGATCACCCGCAACTCGTTGTGGCGCAAGGTGGTCCGCGATCTGACCGGCCAGACCTACTACAAGCAGCGCTGGGCCGGGCTGGTGAAGACCCTGCGCGAGCGCACGCCCGACCAGCCGCTGTGGCCGATCCTGAAAAAGGCCGTCGTGGTCCGCAAACGCTTCTTCCTCGGCATGATCATCACCGTCGCTGTCACCGCCCCGTTCGGCTTCTGGTGGGCCTGGCCGGTGCTGTGGCTGTTGCCGCAGGCCACCTGGCTGCCGCTCGTCACCCGCCTGCGCAACATCGCCGAGCATGCCTGTATCGCCAAGGACGAGCCCGACCCGCTGCGCCACGCCCGCACGACGAAGGCCAACCTCATCGAGCGCGCCCTGCTGGCCCCCTACTATGTGAACTATCACTGCGAGCATCACATGTTCATGCATGTGCCCTGCTACAACCTGCCCCGCACCCATCGCCTCCTGAAGGCCAAGGGGGTGCTGCCGGACATGCTGACCGCGCCCGGCTACTGGGATGTTTTCAAGCTGGCATCGAGCAAACCGGCAAAGCTGGCAGTGGCCTAGGGCCGCGCACCGCCCTAGAAGTCAGGTCCCGGCGAACCGCCGCCCTGGAAGGCCTGACTTGATCACGCAATTTGGATGGTCCGATCTGCTGGCGGCGGCGTTCGCGCCGCACGCCCGCGCCGGCCATCTGCCGGGCCGGATCGTGGTCCAGCAGCGCAACGGCTATCTGGTCGCCACCGACAAGGGCGAGCTGCGGGCCAAGCCGGCGGGCCGGCTGATGCACGAGGTCGGCGAGGTCGGCCAGCCGGCCGTCGGCGACTGGGTGGCGCTGTCGATGAACCCCGGCGAGCGGACCGCCACCCTCCACGCCATCCTGCCCCGGCGCACCGCCTTCGTCCGCCGCGCCGCCGACAGCCTGGCCACGGTGCAGACGATCGCCAGCAATATCGATGTCGCCTTCGTCGTCGCCTCGCTGAACGCAGACCTCAACCCGCGCCGGATCGAGCGCTATCTCGCCGCCGCCTGGCAGAGCGGGGCCCGGCCCGTGCTGGCCCTGACCAAGGCCGACCTCTGCGAAGACGCGGACGCCCGGGTGGCCCAGATCGCCGCCCTCGCCGCCGACTGTCCGGTCATTCCGGTCGCGGCCAAGCAGGGCCTTGGCCTCGACGCCCTGCTGGCCCAGGTGGCGCCGGGCGAGACCTGCGTTCTGATCGGCTCCTCCGGGGCCGGCAAATCGACCTTGGTCAACGCCTTCCTCGGTGAAGACCGGATGGCCACCGCCGCCATCCGCCAGGGCGACGACAAGGGCCGCCACACCACCAGCCACCGCGAACTGGTCCTGCTGCCCGGCGGCGGGCTGATCATCGACACCCCCGGAATGCGCGAGGTCGGGCTGATCGGCGAGGACGACGGCGTTTCGGCGGTGTTCGACGACGTCGAAGCCCTGGTCGCCCAATGCCGGTTCAGCGACTGCGGGCACGGGCGCGAACCCGGCTGTGCGGTGCGCGAGGCGCTCGACAGCGGGGCGCTCGATGCCGACCGCTGGACCAGTTTCCAGAAGCTCGGCCTCGAACTGGCGGCGACGGCGGAAAAGGCCGAGCGCGCCGCCAAGGACGCCGCCCGCCGCGTCCACAAGACCTACCGCGCCAACAAGAAGGCCGATCGCGACTCCGACTGAGCGATCAAGTTTTTTCAGAATGTTGGCCGCGTCGGCGGGGGAACAGGCTAGGTGGGGGGATTCCCATTCCCGGAGACGACCATGCCCGCCTTCACCATCGTCACCACCAGTGCGACCCAAGGCAGCGATGCGGCGGAGGTCAGCACCCTGACCGACCAGTTCGGCGATCAGAGCGAGGCGCTGGGTTATTCGCGCCGCATGGCCGAGGAGATGGTCGGCTACGCCCATCAGCTGTCCCTTGATTTCGACTATAGCAACGTCGGCCTCTACGACGGCGATCTGCTCGACGAGGAACTGACGCCGGCCCACCCGGCCTTCATCGGCGTCTGGGTGCTGGACGACGAGGGCGCGGCCTTCGTGCCGGCCGACGAATTCAACGAAGGCGACGCCTGAGGACGACCGGCGGGCCGCTATCGAAGCGGCCGACCATTATACCGCCGCGCGCTCGACCCACAAAAAAGCCGGCGCGCGTTTGATGGACGCGGAAACGCGGCCAAACCCCATGGCCCGTTGGCTTTGGCGTAGGTTCAGGCGCTGAGGATGTAGTCCTGGCGTAGGTGGCTACGTTGATACAGGCGCGGGGAATGTTGGTGGAAACTGCACCACGGCTGCCAACAGCCTTTTGAGCGACTGCCAAAAGAGCCGATTCGGGCCATGAATATGTCTAGACATATTCGATAATAGATTGATTTTACGGATCTTTCGGACGGTCGAAAAGCTAGCGGGGCGCGGTTTCCAGGACCTCAACGAACAGTTTCAGGGTCGCTTCTGCGAACGCCCACATGTTGGCGACGCGGTCAGCCGACCCGGTGCGCAGGGTGCGCACGACGCTGACCGCGCCGACCACCGCCATGCAGGTATGGCCGGCCGGATCGCCGTAGGGATTGCCGTCCGGTCCCGCCGCGCCGGTCTCCGACAGGCCCCAGCTGATATGGCCGTGGCGGTTGCGGATCTCGGTGGCCAGCAGCAGGGCATAGGGTTCGGAGCTGGAGCGGATGCCGTCGGCTCGCATCTTTTCGATGTCGATGCCGGCCAGGCCCCGGATCGAGCGGGCCGAGTAGGTGATGGCCCCGCCGGCGAAATAGGCCGAGGCGCCGGGAACGGCCAGCAGGCTGGCGGAGATCAGACCGCCGGCCGAGGTCTCGCCGACGGCGACCTTCTCGCCCCGTTCCTTGAGCAGGGTCCCGGCGCGGGTCCCGAGGGCGAGGATATCGTGCATGTCGTCTCCGCGAAAAGCGTGGGCCCGCTGTATCTTGTGCGGCCCCGACGGGCTATCGCCTTGGCATGGCAAAAGGCAAGCAACCCGTCGAGTTCGAGATCACCGTCGACGGCGACCCCTACCTGTGGCGTTTGCAGCGCCAGCCGCAATGGTCCACCGACACGAACGAGTATCGCGGCATGGCCCTCGCCGTCCGCCACGCCGAAGGCCAGCGCGAGGCGGTGGTGGAATTCCCGGCGGGTCGGCAGCCCCGCTACGGCGCCCCGCTACTCAAGCCCGCGATGATCAAGCCGGAGCTGGTCGTCAACGCCATCCGCTCCGCCGTCGGCGCCGGCTGGGAGCCGCTGTCGCGCGGCAAGACGGTGACCATCGTGGTGGACGAGACGGGGGCCTGAGAGCCTACAAAAGCGCCCGCGCCGCCGCTTCGAAGCCCTTGGCGGCCAGGCTCTCGCCGCCCACGGCGGTCAGCGGGCGGCCCTCGTCGCCGGCTTCGCGCAGGCCGATCTCGATGGGGATTTCGGCCAGCACCGGAACGCCCAGCGCGGCCGCCTCGGCCGTGGCGCCGCCGGTTCCGAAGATCGGGATGCGGGCGCCGTCCGGGCCTTCGAACCAGGCCATGTTCTCGATCACGCCGAGGATCGGCGTCCCGGTCTTGGCGAACATGGCCGCCGCCCGGCGCGCATCGATCAGGGCGATCTCCTGAGGCGTCGACACCAGCACCACGCCATCGACGGCCAGCTTCTGGACCAGGGTCAGGTGGATGTCGCCGGTGCCGGGCGGCAGGTCGACGATCAGCAGGTCGAGCGGCGTGCCCTCGGTGCCCCAGCGCACGTCCTGGACCATCTGGCGCACGGCCGAGCTGGCCATCGGGCCGCGCCAGATCATGGGGCTGCCCTCGGCGACCATGAAGCCGATGCTCATCAGCTTGACGCCATGAGCGATGAGCGGCTCGAGCTTGCCGTCGACGAAGGCCGGCTCCTCGTCGATACCCATCATCTTCGGGGCCGAGGGGCCGTAGACGTCGGCGTCGAGCAGGCCGACATTCAGCCCCAGCTTGGCGAAGGCGCAGGCCAGGTTGACCGAGACGGTGGACTTGCCGACCCCGCCCTTGCCGCTGGCCACGGCGATGACCCGCTTAACATGGGCCGGCTTCTCGGCCTCGGCGGCCTTGGGTTCGGACTTGGGATCGGGGCTCAGCCGAGCCGTCTTGCGCTGGCGGGTCACCCCGGCGCCGGCCTCGGCGGTCAGCACCACCTGGGCCTTCTCGACGCCGGGCATGCCCTTGAGGACCGTCTCGGCCTGCTCACGGATGTAGCCGTAGCGGGCGGCGTCGGCGGCCGGCACTTCCAGCATGAAACCGGCCGTTCCCTCGCGGATCACCAGCCCCTGCACCAGCCCCGCCGCCACCAGGCCGCGCCCCGATCGGGGATCGACCACCTTGTCGAGGGCCGCCAGCACGGCGTCACGGTCGATTGTGGGGACGGAAGTCATACCGGTTCAGCTTGCGTTGAGGGCTTGGGCGTCTCATATCCGGCTCTATGCCCGGGTTTGCAACCGGGCTCATTTATTCAGCCGACGGAAGCCCGCCGACTCCATGCCCTGGAATGACAACGCCAACCCCGGACCCTGGGGTTCGCCGCCGCCGGAAGGCGACAAGGACAAGCCGGGCGCCCCGGCCCCCGCCCCCGACCGCGAAGAACCGCGCCGGCCCCAGCCGCCGCCCCGCCGTCCGCAACAGCCGTCCGCCGAGGGCGTCGACCTCAACGAGCTGATCGAGCGCTGGAGCGCCCGTCTGCGCGGGATGTTCGCCGGCGGCGGTGGCGGCTCGCCCGGCGAGAGCGGCGAGGACATGATCCGCAAGTACGCCCCGATCGCGGGGGGTCTGCTGGTCCTGGTCTATGCCCTCGCCGGCGTCATCGTCGTCGGGGCCAAGGAGCAGGCGGTGGTCACCACCTTCGGCGCCTATACCCTCACGCTCAAGCCGGGTGTGGGCTTCCACTTCCCGCTGGTTCAGGGCTACCGCAAGGTCGACGTCACCACCATCAACGAGACCCTCGTCGGCGGCGCCAAGGCCGGCACGATGGAAGACGAGAGCCTGATGCTGACCGGCGACGAGGCCATCGTCGACATGTCGTTCGCGGTGAACTGGCGGATCGCCGACGCGCCCAAGGCGCTGTTCAACGTCACCGACGTCGCCCAGACGGTGAAGGACGTCGCCGAGAGCGCCATGCGCGAGGTCGTCGGCCGCAACCAGCTCGACCCCGTCATGACCACCGACCGCGGCCGCATCCAGCTGGAAGCCGCCGCCCTGATGCAGCGCATCCTCGACACCTACGACGCCGGGGTGGTGATCGACTCCGTGCAGATCCGCGCCGCCGAACCGCCCAAACCCGTCGTCGCCGCCTTCCAGGACGTCGCCGCCGCCGGCCAGGACTACCAGGCCAAGGTCAACAAGGCCGAGGGGGACGCCTCGAAAATCAAGCAGGAGGCCCTCGGCTACAAGGCCCAGGTCGTCAACGAGGCGATCGGTGAAGCCAACCGCTTCGACCAGGTCTACGTCCAGTACCGACTGGCCCCCGGCGTGACCCGCCAGCGGCTCTACATCGAGACGATGGAACGGGTCCTGTCCAAGTCCAACAAGGTGATCATCGACGGCAAGGGCGTCACCGCGCCCATCGTCCTGTCGCCCGACGTGTTCAAACCCAAGGTGAGCGTCCAGGCGCCGCGCAGCGCGGGAGCCGCCCAATGACCGGCCGCAATCGACTCTATGTCCTCGCCGTTCTGGTCGGCGGCCTGCTGCTGCTGGCCAGCCAGACCTTCTATGTCATCAGGCAAACCGAACAGGCCGTCATCGTCCAGGTCGGCAAGGTGGTGCGGGTGGTCAACGCGCCGGGCCGCGGCGATGGGCCCGGCCTGAAGATGAAGTACCCCTTCACCGAAAGCGTCATCATCTTCGACAAGCGCAACCAGACGCTGGAGACGACCAAGGAAGAGATCCTGACCGGCAACAAGGGCCGACTGATGGTCGATGCCTTCCTGCGCTACCGGATCAAGAACCCCTACCTGTTCTACACCGCCATGGGTGACGCCGCGAGCAGCAACGCCCGGCTGGAACAGCGCCTCAACGCCGCCCTGCGCCAGGCGCTGGGTACGGCAGATTCCGAGGACATCATCTCGACCCGCCGGGCCGAACTGATGGGGACGATCCGCAACAACCTGGCCCGTCAGGCCATCTCCTCGCGTCTCGGCATCGAGGTCATCGATGTGCGCATCAAGCGCGCCGACCTGCCGACGGCGAACCAGGAAGCCGTCTACGCCCGGATGAAGACCGCCCGCCAGCAGCAGTCGGTCCGGATCCGCGCCGAGGGCGACCAGAAGGCGCTGGAGATCGTCGGCACCGCCACCGGCGAGGCCGAACGCATCCGAGGCGAGGCCGACGCCGAACGGGCCCGCCTGTTCGCCGAAAGCTTCGGCAAGGACCCGGCCTTCGCCGGCTTCTATCGCTCGATGCGGGCCTATGAGACCAGCCTCGGCCAGGGCGACGCCACCCTGGTGCTGTCGCCCGATAGCGAGTTCTTCCGCTACTTCGGACGCGGCGGCGGGGAGTAAAGGCTAGTAGGTTCGCCTCTGGGCTCCCTTCTCCCCTTGCGGGAGAAGGTGGCGCGAAGCGCCGGATGAGGGGTCGCTAGGCCTCAAAGCTGCGCAGAGGGGGTCAGTCCTGGCCGTTTCCGAGGCCGGTGAGCCCCCTCATCCGACCCCTTCGGGGCCACCTTCTCCCGCGAGGGGAGAAGGGAGATCTGAGGCGGGTGACCTGTCCTTCGAACCGACCGCCGTTCAGTCCGTGACGAACTGGTCCGCCGTGTAGCCCTGGAAGTAGAGCAGCGCCGTCAGATCAGCGTAGTCGACCCGGGCGTGGGCCTGGGCGGCCACCACCGGCTTGGCGCGGTAGGCGACGCCGAGCCCGGCGGCCTCGATCATGGCCAGGTCATTGGCCCCGTCGCCGACGGCCAGGGTATCGGTCAGGGCAATGCCCAACCGCGCCGCCTCGTTGGTGAGCGAAGCGAGCTTGGCCTCCCGTCCAAGGATCGGCTCGCCAACCTGACCCGTCAGGCCCACCCCATCCTCGATCAGGGTGTTGGCCCGGTCCTCATGGAAGCCGGCGGCCGCCGCCACGCGGCGGGTGAAGAAGGTGAAGCCGCCCGAGACCAGCAGGCAGCGCGCGCCGTTCACGGCCATGGTGCGGACCAGGGTCCTGGCCCCGGGATTGAGGCGGACACGCTCGTCGTAGCACTGCTGCAGGGCGCCAAGGTTCAGCCCCCTCAGCATGGCGACCCGCTCGCGCAGGGCGCCCTCGAAGGCCAGCTCGCCGCGCATGGCCCGCTCGGTGATCTCGGACACCGCCGCCTTGACCCCGGCGAAGTCGGCCAGTTCGTCGAGGCACTCACAGCCGATGATGGTCGAGTCCATGTCGGCGATCAGCAGGCGCTTGCGTCGGCCCTCCAGGGGCTGGATGCAGGCGTCGACCGGCAGGTCGCCAAGGACGGCGTCCAGCAGGCCCCGGGTCAAGGTCTCCTGGCCGGCGGCGGTCAGATCGGCGGCTCCGGGGCCGAGACTGCGGGCTTCGCCGGCCCCGGTCTGGGAACGAACACGTTCGATCGCGGCCGAGACGGCTTGCGGATCGGGGCTGACAAGGGTGATGGATAGCGTCATGGAGCCCCGCATCTGGCTGATCGCCGGACCCACCGCAAGCGGCAAGTCCGCCCTGGCCCTGCGCCTGGCCCGGGAAACCGGGGCTGAGATCGTCAATGCCGACGCCCTGCAGCTCTATGCCGACCTGACCGCCCTCTCCGCGAGACCGACGCCGGATGAGGAAGCCCAGGCCCCGCACCACCTGTTCGGCGTCGCCGACGGGGCCGACGGCTGGAGCGTCGGGCGCTGGCTGCGCGCCGCCGAACCGCTGCTGGCGGACATCAACGGCCGGGGCAAGCCCGCCATCGTGGTCGGCGGCACCGGCCTCTACTTCAAGGCCCTGACCGAGGGCCTGGCCGACATCCCCGCCGTGCCCGCCGATGTGCGCAAGTCCGTCGAGACGCTGTACGATGCCGAAGGTGAAGCGGTGGCCCGGACACGGTTGGCCGTCGCCGATCCGGCGGCGGCGGCGAGGATCGCGCCCGGCGACCGCCAACGGCTGACCCGGGCCCTTGGCGTGCTGCAGGCCACCGGCCGGCCGCTGAGCGCCTGGCAGGCCGACACCCATCCGATCCTGGCCGAGGGCAGCTGGCGCTCCCTGGCGCTCGAGCCGCCGCGTGACGCCCTCTATGACCGCTGCGACGCCCGCCTGGCCGGCATGGTTGAGGCCGGCGCCCTGGCCGAGGTGGCGGCGCTGACCGCCCGGCGCCTCGACGCCAGCCTGCCGGTCATGAAGGCCGTCGGGGTGCGGGAGTTCGCCGCCCACCTGGCCGGCGACATCACCCTGGAGCAGGCGCTGGAGGACGCGCGGCGGGAGACCCGCCGCTACGCCAAGCGCCAGCTGACCTGGCTGCGCAACCAGATGGCCAACTGGCCGCGCGCGGCCAGCCTAGATCCCGACGCCCAGTGGGCCGCTATTTCGTCGGCTTCGGCAGCCACAGGTCCTGAGTATTGACCAGGCCGTAGACCATCAGGTCGAGCACCCGCTTGACCACCTGCGGATTGACGGCGCGGTTTTCCATGGGAACGGCCAGGCGCAGCACCTTGTTGTCGTCGATATAGAATTGGGCAGGCTGGTTGCGGAAATTGCTTTCGAGCAGCCCCCGGAAGTTGTCGGTGTCCGCCACGTCCTTGAGACTGGTCTTGAACCACATGTAGTTGCCGCTTGCGCTCTGTTCCGCGACCACGCGGATGGTCAGGCCGCCATCCACGATCGTGAAGGTGAAGTAGTCACCGATCTCGTCCTTTTCGAGCTTCACGTCATGGCCCAGGCCTTTGACGATCTCGGCCAGCTTCACGACCGTCACCGACCCCTGTTGGGACGGCGCGTCGGCGGCTGCGGCGGCCGGCGCGAAGGGCGCCGCGGCCAGCGGGCTGAGGAGGAGGGCAAGGGCGAAGCGTTTGGCGTTCATGGGACCGATCCGTTGATGAGTGGACCCAAGCTTTGCCGTCTTCCGGCGACCTGTCGCCCTCCGTCTGGGGGGATGGGCGCATTTTGGAAGGAAATTGCGCCATCCGCCGCCTTGACCCCCATCCGGGCCCGTGGCATGAACGATTTCGTGGATTTGGAGCAAACTTCGTGCGCATCGTGAGCATCGTACTTACCTAGCGGCCCTGTCCGGCGTGTCCCCAGCACGCTGTTCAAGGTCGCATGCGCCGGGGCCCTCTTGGGGCCCCTTTTGTTTTCCCCCTCCTCCCTTCACTGGGCCGCTTCTCCCCGAGACAGACCGATGACCGACCAGAAAACCGCCCCCGCAACCGATGGCGCCATACAGCTGGACACCCTGACCGGCGCCGAGATGGTGATCCGCGCCCTGGTCGATCAGGGCGTCGAGGTGATGTTCGGATACCCGGGCGGGGCGGTGCTGCCGATCTATGACGCCCTGTTCCAGGACAACGAGCAGCATGGCGAGCGCCTGCGCCACATCCTGGTTCGCCATGAGCAGGGCGCGGCCCACGCCGCCGAGGGCTATGCCCGCTCGACCGGCAAGCCGGGCGTTGTCCTGGTCACCAGCGGTCCGGGGGCGACCAACGCCATCACCGGCATCGTCGACGCCCTGATGGACAGCATCCCGATGGTCGTGCTGACCGGCCAGGTCCCGACACACCTGATCGGCACCGACGCCTTCCAGGAGGCCGACACCGTCGGCATCACCCGCGCCTGCACCAAGCACAACTACCTGGTGAAGGACATCAAGGACCTGCCCCGCATCCTGCACGAGGCCTTCCACATCGCCACCAGCGGCCGGCCGGGCCCGGTGCTGATCGACCTGCCCAAGGACGTCCAGTTCTCGCGCGGTGTCTACCAGGGACCGGACGAGGTCACCTTCGGCCACGCCTATGCCCCGCGCACCAAGGGCGACAGCGCCCGCATCGCCGAGGCGGCCCGGCTGATCGCCCAGGCCAAGGCGCCGATCTTCTACACCGGCGGCGGCGTCATCAACGCCGGGCCGGAAGCGGCCAGGGCCTTGCGCGAGTTCGCGGCCATGACCGGGGCGCCGGTGACCAGCACCCTGA
Source organism: Caulobacter sp. SRI_014 (assembly GCF_057586315.1). Taxonomy (NCBI): domain Bacteria; kingdom Pseudomonadati; phylum Pseudomonadota; class Alphaproteobacteria; order Caulobacterales; family Caulobacteraceae; genus Caulobacter; species Caulobacter sp. SRI_014. The sequence goes on from NZ_JBYCZQ010000001.1 coordinate 27,356, forward strand.
TGGGCCTGGGCGCCTTCCCGGCGGCCGACCCGGCCTGGCTGGGCATGCTGGGCATGCATGGCACCTACGAGGCCAACCATGCCATGCACGACTGCGACGTGATGATCTGCGTCGGGGCCCGGTTCGATGACCGGGTGACGGGGCGGCTGGACGCCTTCTCGCCGAACTCCAAGAAGATCCACATCGATATCGACGCCAGCTCGATCAACAAGAACGTCCGCGTCGACATCGGCATCGTCGCCGATGCGGGGTCGGCGCTGACCGACCTGATCGCATCCTGGAAGGACCAGGGCCTCAGCGCCAATCGCCAGGCGCTGGACGAATGGTGGCGGCAGATCGAGACCTGGCGCGAGGTCCGCTGCCTGCGCTACGGCAAGAGCGAGGGGACGATCAAGCCGCAGCTGGCCATCGAGCGGCTGTACCAGCTGACCAAGGACAGGGACTCCTACATCACCACCGAGGTCGGCCAGCACCAGATGTGGGCCGCCCAGTTCTACCGCTTCCAGGAACCCAACCGCTGGATGACCTCCGGGGGCCTGGGCACCATGGGCTACGGCCTGCCCGCCGCGCTCGGCGTGCAGCTGGCTCACCCCGGCAGCCTGGTCATCGACATCGCCGGCGAGGCCAGTATCCAGATGTGCATCCAGGAGATGTCGACGGCGGTGCAGTACGACCTGCCGATCAAGATCTTCATCCTCAACAACGAATGGATGGGCATGGTCCGCCAGTGGCAGGAACTGCTGCACGGCCAGCGCTACAGCCACAGCTATTCGAGCAGCCTGCCCGACTTCGTGAAACTGGCCGAGGCCTACGGGGCCAAGGGCATCCGCTGTTCGGACCCCGCCGAACTGGACGCGAAGATCATCGAGATGATCGACTATCCCGGCCCGGTCATCTTCGACTGCCGCGTCGAGAAGGCCGAGAACTGCCTGCCGATGATCCCGTCGGGCAAGGCGCACAACGAGATGATCCTGCCCGAGGAACTGGACGATCTGGGCTCGGTGATCGACGACGCCGGGCGTAGGCTCGTCTGATGAGTCTTCCCGCCCAACCCGCCTCCGCCTACGACCTCGCCCATGAGACCGAGGCCGAGCAGCTCGCCACCTTCGCCCTGCTGGTCGACAACGAGGCCGGGGTCCTGCACCGCGTCGTCGGGCTGTTCGCGGCCCGGGGCTACAACATCGAAAGCCTGACGGTCGCCGAGACCGACCGGAAGGCCCACACCAGCCGCATCACCATTGTGACGCGTGGCGCCCACCATGTGCTGGAGCAGATCGAGGCCCAGCTGGAGAAGGTGGTCAGCGTCCGCCGCGTGCACGACGTCACCAAGGACCCCAACGGCGTCGAGCGCGAGCTGGCCCTGGTCAAGGTCAAGGGAACCCGGACCGAGCGGGTCGAGGCCCTGCGGGTCAGCGAAATCTTCCGCGCCCGGGTGGTCGACACCACCTCCGAGAGCTTCGTCTTCGAAATCACAGGCGCGCCGGGCAAGATCGACAGCTTCGTCGACCTGATGCGGCCGCTGGGTCTCGTCGAACTTTCCCGCACCGGCGTGCTCTCCATCGAGCGCGGTCCAGGAGCGATGTAGGGAGGGGCCGGTCGTCAGACCCGGGCGGTCTCGCCGTGCTCACGCCCGGCGACCGCCCCGGCGACGATCTTCAGGGCCGCTGCCAGCCGCCCACGATCCCGCACCGCCCCCAGGCAGAGCCGCAGGCCCCGCGTCGCGCCGGCCCCGACCAGCGGTGAGTCCGGCGGGGTCAGCTGCACCCCGGCCCGCAAGGCCCGGCCCGCCACCCGCTCGGCCTCAAGCTCATCCAGCGGCAGCCACAGATGCAGGCTGGCGCCGGCGCCCGGCCGTTCGACCACCGTCCCCAGAATGTCAAGCGCCAGAGCCAGGCGGGCGGCGGCCTCGGCGACATTGTCCCGGGCGATGGCCTGGGCCGTGCCGTCCTCGATCCATTGGCTGGCGATCATCCGGCTGAAGGTGTCGCCAGCCCCGAGCAGGCCTTCGACCGCCTGCAGCACCCGCTCCCGCCCCGGCTGGTCGGGCGCGACCACGACTCCGGCCCGCAGGCCCGGCGCGACCAGCTTGGACAGGCTGGCCACAAACCAGGTCCGCTCGGGCGCCAGGACGGCGATGGGTGCATGCCGCAGGGGGCCGGCGTAGAGCCCGTAGACGTCGTCCTCGATGATCGACAGGTCCAAGCGCCGGGCCGTCTGCGCGATGGCCTCGCGCCGCCCGGGGCTCATGGTGCGGGCCGTCGGGTTCTGCAGCGTCGGCAGAACGTAGACAGCCTTGGCGCCCGATGACCTGGCCGCTTCGGCCAGCGCTTCGGGGACCATGCCCTCGGCGTCGAGGGCCACGCCGACGAGGCGATAACCCGCCGCCTGGGCCAGGGGCTTGAGGCCCATGTAGGTGGCCTCCTCGCACAGCACCGCCTCGCCCGGCCGGCAGACGGCGCCGAGCGCCAGGGCCATGGCCTGCTGGGCGCCGCCGCAGAGAACCAGCTGCTCGGCGCCGACGTCCTCCAGCCCGCAGACCTCGGCGAGCCAGGCGGCCATGGCGGCGCGATGGGCGGGCTCGCCGGCCCGGGGGGCATAGGTCAGGGCGCGCATCAGGTCCGGCCGGCGCTGCAGTCCGGCCAGGGCCTGGCCGATACGGGCCTCGGCCGAACCCATTGACGGCAGATTGCGCGAGAGGTCGATCGGCCCCTCGACGGGCGCCGCGGCCCGCTCGGCGACGAACGAGCCCCGACCGACCCGGGCCGAAATCAACCCGCGCTGCTCGGCGGCCGCGTAGGCGCGGGTGACGGTGCCCAGCCCCAACCCGGCCGCATGGGCCAGATCCCGCTGCGGCGGCAGGCGCACGCCCGGCGACAGGGCCCCGGCGGCGATGTCGCCCGCCAGGGCGGCCAGCAACCGTTCGTGCAGCGGCTCGGGGCCGTCGGGAAGCTTCGGGGTCCAGGTCATCGTCTGCTCACATTGTACCGTGACAATACTATGATTGACTCTGGTTCAATTCCAAGGATTTTCGCGAATGAAGGAGACAATCCATGCCCCGCTACGCCGGCGCCTGTCACTGCGGCGACGTCCGCTTCGAGGTCGAGGCCGACCCCGTCGAGATGACGACCTGCGACTGCTCGCTGTGCGTCAAGCGCAACGCGCTGATGATCAAGGTCCCGCAAGAGGCGCTGCGCCTGCTGGCCGGCGGGGAGCAGCTGGAAACCTACGTCTGGAACACGGGCGTCGCCCGCCACCATTTCTGCCGGCGCTGCGGCGTCTACACCTTCCATCGCAAGCGGGCCGCGCCCGACAGCTTCGGGGTCAACGTCTTCTGCCTGGAGGATTTCGACCCGGCCCCCCTCCCCGTCCGGCGCACCGATGGCGCCGGCATGTCACTCCAGGAGCCCCAGCCATGAACCTCCCCCTCTATCAGGTCGACGCCTTCGCCGACGCGCCCTTCCAGGGCAATCCGGCCGCCGTGGTCCCGCTCGAGCGCTGGATCGAGCCGGCCCTGATGCAGGCCATCGCCGCCGAGAACAACCTGGCCGAAACCGCCTTCTTCGTCCCCGAGGGCGAGGGCTTCGGCCTGCGCTGGTTCACCCCGGCCGTGGAGGTGCCGCTCTGCGGCCACGCCACCCTGGCCAGCGCCCACGTCCTGTTCCGCTACCTGGGCTTCAGCGGCGAGAAGATCGTCTTCCAGACCCACAGCGGCCCGTTGACGGTCAGCCGGGCCGAGGACGGGCTGCTCGAAATGGACTTCCCGGCCCGCCGGGGCGTCGAGAGCACCGTGCCGCCGGGCCTGGCGGAAGCACTTGGCGTCCAGCCCCGCGCTGTCGTCGAGGGCCTGACCATGCTGGCAATTTTCGACGATCCGGACGCCATCGCGGCCATGACCCCGGACTTCGCGGCCCTGGCAAAGTTCTGCCGGCCGTTGGACAACATCGGGGTGGCGGTCACGGCCCGCTATCAAGGGTCGGAGCCCTGGGACTTCGTCTCACGCTTCTTCGCCCCGGCCAAGGGTATCGACGAGGACCCGGTTACCGGCGGCGCTCACTGCGCCCTGACCCCCTATTGGAGCGAGCGGCTGGGCAAGACCAGCCTGGTCGGCCGCCAGCTGTCACGGCGCGGCGGCACGGTGCTGTGCGAAGATCGCGGTGAGCGGGTCGGCCTCAAAGGGCGTTGCGCCGACTATCTGGTCGGCGAAATCACCGTCTGAGCCGGCGAAGGCGTCTCCCGGCTTTCTGGCCGGGAAACGCCCGCTCGCCGTCAGTCGCCAACCTTGAGCAGGTTGAAGCGGAACAGCAGGGCGCCCAGCGCCGCTCCAATGGCCGGCGCCACGATGAACAGCCATAGCTGGGCCAGCGCCTCGCCTCCGACCAGCACCGCCGGTCCGAAGCTGCGGGCCGGATTGACCGACACGCCGGTAACCTGGATTCCGACGATGTGGATCACCGCCAGGGTGATGCCGATGCCCAGCCCCGCGAACCCGGGGGCAGAGCCGGCCCCGGTCGAGCCGAGGATGACGATGACGAACAAGGCGGTCATCACCACCTCGAAAATCAGCGCCGCCTGCATCGAGTACTCGCCCAGATACCCAGGCCCCCAGCCATTGCGGCCCAGGCCGCTCTCGGCCCCGGTCTTGGCCAGAACCATCAGGATGGCGGCGCCGGCCACGGCGCCGAGAAACTGCGCCGCCCAGTAGAGCAGCATGTCCCTGGCGCTCATCCGTCCGGCCACGAAGGCGGCCAGGCTGACGGCCGGATTGACGTGGCAGCCCGAGATCGGCCCAATGCCATAGGCCATGGCGACGATGGCAAAACCAAAGGCCAGGGCGATGCCCAGCTGGCCGACGTTGTCGCCGCCCAGAACCGCGGCCCCGCAACCGAACAACACAAGGGTAAGCGTGCCGATGAACTCGGCGATGAACTTGCTCATGTGACGTCTCCCTATCTTCTTGTTTTCGCCCCGACTTGGGAGAGGCGTGGACGGGAGGCTGCGCTGCTTCGCGATATTGGCAAACCGCTATGTCGGACAGCCGACACGGGCGGCGGCGCGGCCCCAAACGCACAAGTGAGAGCGGCGGTTATTCCCTTCGAAGGGCGCTGCGCCTATATAGGACCTGTTCGGGCTTGCCCGGACTATGGAGATAAACGCGCACGTAATAAGCGGACTGGACCCGGGTGCGATTCCCGGCGGCTCCACCAATCTCTCCCGAGTTATCGCGGGAAGTGCGGGGCCGATCAGCATCGACAGACGTGTAAAGGTGATTGCTTTCTCTCGGCCTGACCCACCGTTTCGGGTTTTAAACTAACTGCGAACGATAACTTCGCTGAAGAGTTTGCTGTCGCCGCGTAATGCGGTGCCGGCGGATTCGCCTTAAAGCCCTGCGGGTTTAGCACCTTCAGGCGGGGCCCGGGGGGAGCCTGGCAACAGAATCCCCCCACCTTCACAGCCGGCCGACGAGGCTCCCCCCTTTCTTTCCTGGAAGAGTGCGGGAGCCTGGCAACAGAATCCCCCCACCTTCCCTTCGCTCCCCAATTTGAGACTCCCGTGGTCACCGGGCCTGCGCGATAGTCACTCCAGATCTGGAGGGTCCTATGCGTCCGTGGCTTCCGCTTGCGCTTGTCTGCCTGCTTCTCTGCACCGCAGCCGCCGCCGAGCCCGAGTACTGGGGCGACGCCGAGTTCCACAAGGAATACCCCGAGAGCGTCGCCACCTGCGCCAAATACCGCAAGGTCGAGCCCCCCGCCGCCGACCGTCCGACCGCCGCCCAGCTCGCCACCCTGAAGGACTGCGATTCCTCCGACGCCTACTACGGGATCACCGGACAGCCAGACCCGGTGAAGGCGCGCCATTGCGCCTATGCCGAGATGGCCCGGGGCGAGAACGACGGCCCTGCCGGCGCCGGCGTCCTGATGATGCTCTACGCCAACGGCCGGGGGGTGAAGGAGAACCTGCCCTTCGCCGCCCGCATGGTCTGCACGGTCGGCGGCGCGCCCTTCGAGGTCATGGGCCGCCTTTCGGCGCTTGAGGCCCAGATGAAGGGCGAGAAACCTGAAACCGACTTCGACTTCTGCGACGAGGTCACCAGCGGCTATGGCGCAAGCCAGTGCGCGGTGATCGGCTCGCGCATCCAGGACCACCGGCGCGCCGTCCGCTACGCCGAGCTGGGCAAGGCATGGACCCCGGCCCAGAAGGCTGCCTGGGCCAGGGTCATCGCCGCCGAAACCGCCTACGCCGATGCCATGACCTCCGGCGAGGTCGACCTCTCCGGCACCCTGCGCGGCGTCTTCGCCACCGAGGCCGAGGAAGAGATCAAGGTCGGCACGCTGGGCCTGCTCGAAGCCTTCGACGGCAAGAGCCTGGATCGCAGCAGCGCCGCCGACCTGCAGCGCAGTGACGCGGCCCTCAATGCCGCCTGGAAGAAGGTGACGGCCAACAGCTTCGAGGACTTCGGTACGGTCACCAGGGAAGGGGTCCGCGGAACCCAGCGGGCCTGGCTCAAGTACCGCGACGCCTGGGTTGCCTTCGCCAACCTCGCCTGGCCAGGCATGGGCGAGACGGCCGCCGACTACCTGACCAAGGAACGCACCAACGCCCTGCTCTGCCTGATCGGCGATGACGCCTGCATCGCCACCGACGAGGACGAGAGCCAATGACCCTCAAGGCCGTCGACTACGACGCCCATCAGCATCAGGTCTACGCAAAGGCCCGCGCCATCGCCCCGGACATGCTGGACCAATGGATGGACCAGTTCGAGGCGGTGCTGCCGGCCCGGCGGCCGCTGACCATCCTCGACCTCGGCTCGGGCACCGGCCGGTTCACCCCGGCCCTGGCCGAGCGGTTTGGCGGACCAGTGACGGGCGTCGAGCCCTCCGACGGCATGCGCGGCGCCGCGCCCTCCGCGGCGGGCGTGCGTTACCTGGCCGGCGGCGCCTCCGACATACCGCTGGCGGACGGCTCGGTCGACGCGGTGCTGATGTTCCTGTCCTTCCACCACTTCCCGGACAAAGCCCTGGCCGCCCGGGAGATCGCCCGGGTTCTGGCCCCCGGCGGCCGTGTGTTGCTGCGCGGCGTCTTCTCCGACCGACCGGTCGGCGAGTGGTATGTTCGCTTCTTCCCCAGGCTGGAAGAGATCGGGTGCCAGATGTTCCCGACCCTGGCCGCGACGACGCAGGTCTTCACCGCCGCCGGCCTCGGGCCGATCGACCTCATCGAGGTGGACGAGACCTATTCCGCCACCGCCGCCGAGGCGGTGGAGAAAATCCGCCTGAAGGGGATCTCGACCTTCGATCACCTGACGCAATCGGAACTGGACGACGGGTTCGCCGCCCTCGACAAGGCGCTCGAGGCCGGCGACCTGGTCATTCCGATGACCGGCCGCAGCGACCTGCTGGTCCTGGGCTGAAGCCCCTACACAGTCAGGTGACCGCCGCAGGCGTTGACCTTGGGGCCGTTACAGGCCAGTTCCGGACGCTCTGAAAGACGGGCGTCACAAAAGCCCGCCAGGTAAAAATCCGCGGGTTCGGCCGGAGTGGCGCGCAAGCCTCCAGCCCGCCCGTCTTGGGAGCGTGAATGCCCGGTCGTCACCACATCCTGCGCCGCCGCCGCGCCAAGGTCGTCGCTACGCTTGGACCCGCCTCCGCCTCGGCGGAAATGATCGAAACCCTGCACAAGGGCGGCGCCGATGTCTTCCGCCTGAACTTCAGCCACGGCGACCACGCCGCCCATGCCCAGAACCTGGCCTGGATCCGGGCGCTGGAGAAGAAGACCGGCCATCCGATCGGCGTGCTGGCCGATGTCCAGGGCCCCAAGCTCCGCGTCGGCCGGTTCAGCAACGGCCACGTCATCCTGCAGAAGGGCCAGACCTTCCGCCTCGACCTGTCGCCGACGCCGGGCGACACCCGCCGCGTTCAGCTGCCGCATCCCGAGATCATCGCCGCCGCCACGCCGGGGATGAATCTGCTGATCGACGACGGCAAGCTGAAGCTGCGCGTCGACCATGTGCGCGAGGATCATCTCGAAACCACGGTGACGGTTGCGGGCCGCCTCAGCGACCGCAAGGGCGTCAATGTGCCGGACGTCATGCTGCCGATCCCGGCGCTGACCAAGAAGGACCGCGAGGACCTGGCCTTCGCCCTGGAGGCCGGCGTCGACTTTGTCGGCCTGTCCTTTGTCCAGCGTCCCGAGGACGTCATCGAGGCCCGTGAGCTGGTCGCCGGCCGCGCCTGGATCCTGACCAAGCTGGAAAAGCCCCAGGCCCTGGTCAATCTCGATGAGATCATCGCCCTGTCCGACGCGGTCATGGTCGCCCGCGGCGACCTGGGCGTCGAGCTGCCTCCAGAGGAAGTGCCGCTGGCCCAGCGCCGCATCGTCCGCAAGGCCCGCGAACTGGGCAAGCCGGTGATCGTCGCCACCCAGATGATGGAGAGCATGATCAGCTCTCCCACCCCGACCCGGGCCGAGGCGTCCGATGTCGCCAACGCCCTGTTCGAGGGGGCCGACGCGGTCATGCTGTCGGCCGAGACCGCCGCTGGCCAGTACCCGCTGGAAGCCGTCGACATGATGGACCGCATCCTGATCCGCACAGAGCGCGACGAGGAATGGCGCCGGGTCATCGACGACCGGCCGCTGCCACCCGAAACCACCTCGGCCGGGGCTATCGCCACCGCCGCCCGCCAGGTGGCCGATGCCTCGGGGGCCAAGGTCATCGCCGCCTATAGCCATGGCGGCTCGACGGCTTTGCGCATCGCCCGCCAGCGGCCGACAGTTCCGATTCTCGGCCTTACCCCCGTGGTTGAAACGGCCCGCCGTCTGGCCCTGGTCTGGGGCGTCCACCCGGTGGTCATCGAGCCGCATGAGACGATGACAGCCGCCGTGTCCGGCGCCCTGGAGACGGCCCGCCGCGAAGGCTTCGCCACCTGGGGCGACGAGATCGTCGTCACCGCCGGCGTTCCGTTCAACACCCCGGGCACCACCAACGCCCTGCGCGTGGCCACCGTCTCGCGTGCGCCGCAGCCGAGCGCCGGAGACGAGAACTAAGATTCCAGGCTCGCGTTGTGAACGAGCGCCTTTGCGAGCGGCCCTCAAACCGCTACGCTTGTGGAAGTTGTAGGGAAGTGACGCCTCGATGGCCCAGGACAAGCCACCCCAGGACCTGATGCATTACGAGGCCATGGCCCAGGACGCCCTGCGTGGGGTCGTCAAGGCCGCCCTCAAGCGCGCCGCCGCGCCCGGTGGGCTGCCCGGCGAGCACCATTTCTACATCACCTTCAAGACCAAGGCGCCGGGCGTCTCGGGCCCGCCGGAGGTGCTGGGCAAGTACCCCGACGAGATGACCATCATCCTGCAGCACCAGTACTGGGACCTGGCGCCAGGAGAGACCTTCTTCACCGTCACCCTGAAGTTCGGCGGCCAGCCCAAGCGGCTGTCGATTCCCTACGCGGCCGTGGTGCGGTTCTTCGATCCCTACGTGCAGTTCGGCCTGCAGTTCGAGCCGCCGGAAGCCTTCGATCTGGAGGACGAGCTCGACGAGCTGGACGCCGAGGACGAGGCTCCAGCAGCCGAGGCGGGGGAACCGGAGGCGAAGGTCGTCTCGCTGGACCAGTTCCGCAAGAAGTAGGCAATCCGGGGGGATCGATGAGGCGACTTTTGGCGGTGCTGGCCGGGCTGGCTGTGTTCGGCCTTGCCGGACATGCCGTCGCCGCCGATGCCGCCCCACCGGCCAAGCCGGACCCCATGCAGTACGAGCTGCGGGCGCAGGAGTCCCTGCGGGATGTCATCCGCCAGGCGATGCGGATCGCCCGGTACCCCGGCCTGCCCGAAAACCACGCCCTCTACGTCACCTTCAACACCCGGGCCGAGGGCGTCAAACTGCCCCCGCATCTGCTGGCCAAGTATCCGGGCGAGATGACCGTGATCCTGCAGTGGCAGTACATCGTGATGGAAACCGAGGGCGACAACCTCGTCGTCGAACTCTGGTTCGATGGCGTTCAGACCGAAGTGACCATCCCCTACGCCGCCATAAACCGCTTCTACGATGAAGGCTCGAAGTTCGGTCTCGCATTCGATCTTCCCAGAGCACCGTTGACGGCCGAACATGCCGATCCCCAGATCTGGAGTCCCACCGAATGAAACGGCAGCTGGCGATCCTGTTCGGCGTCATCGCCCTGGCCATGGCGGGCTCCGCCCCGGCCGCCCAACCCGGCTTCAAGGACTGGGCCGCCGTGGTCGTGGCCGGCGACTTCGCCGGGGCCCACAACGAGGGCGACACCGAAGCTTTCGACAACGCTCGCCGCGACGTCGCCAAGGCCCTCGTCGAACGCATGGGCTTCGCACCCGACAACGTGAAGCAGTTCTCGGTTCGGCCGCAGCGCTACAACGAGCCGGGTCTGGGCCGGAGCCGGCTGTTCGAAATCCATGACGGTCTGGCCGATGTGGCCAGCAAGGCCAAGAGCGGCTGTCTGTTCTACTTCACCTCACACGGGGTGCAGTACGGGGCCTTCCTCAATTCCGAAGACCCCAGGAAACAGACCATCATCCTGCCGCAGGTGATGGCCGAACTGGTCGATAGCGCCTGTCCCAATCGGCCCAGCGTGGTGATCATCTCGACCTGCTTCTCGGGGGTGAACGTGCCGGCTCTCAGCCAGCCCAACCGCCTGGTGATGACCGCCGCCCACAAGGACCGCAGCTCGTTCGGCTGCGGCCAGCAGAACACCTACCCCTATTTCGACGACTGCTTCCTGCAGTCGGTGAAAACGGTGAAGACCCTGGGCGCCCTGCCGCCGGCCATCACCGCCTGCGTCCAGCGCATGGAGCGGGAGACCGGCATGTCGCCGCCCTCGATGCCCCAGGTTTCGGTCGGTTCGACCCTGGCGCCGATGCTTGTGCTTTACGCCTTCCCAAAGGGGAGTTAGCGAAGGGCGCAAATCCCCGGCCATCCCCCCATCGGGCCGGAGAGGGAGAGCAGTGTGTCTGGAAAATCGGTTCTGAAGGGCGGCCTGGCGGCTGTCCTGTCTCTGGTCGTCGGCTTCGCGCCGGTCGCGGGCTCCGCCCAGGCCCCCGCCACGCCCACGGCGCCGATCCCCTACGCGCCTGCGCCCGCCTCAGCGGCCAAGGCGGCTCCGAAAGCCGTGACCTCCCCCGCCCGTCCGCGCCCGGCGCCGACCGCCGCCGCGCTGCCGGCCGCGCCGGTCGGCAACGTCGTCGCCCCCGTCGCGCCCATCGATCCGGCCCAGCTGGAGGCCTTCGTCGACGGGGTGGTGACCACCAGCATGACCCGCGACCACATCGCCGGCGTCACCATCTCCGTCGTCCAGAACGGCCAGGTCATCCTGAAGAAGGGCTATGGCTTCGACCGCCTGGGCGAGCATCCGCGCCGGGTCGATCCCGACCGCAGCCTGTTCCGCCTGGCCTCCATCTCCAAGACCTTCACCTGGATCGCGGTCATGCGTCAGGTCGAGGCCGGCCGCATGCGGCTGGACGCGCCGATCAACCTCTACCTGCCCGAGGCCGCCCGGGCGCCCGACCAGGGCTTTGGCAAGGAGATCCGGGTCATCGACCTGATGAACCATCGCCCGGGCTTCGAGGACCGCGCCATGGGCCAGCTGTTCGAGAAAGACCCGGCGCGCGTCCGCCCGATCCTGACCTGGCTGAAACAGGAACGCCCCCGCCGCGAGTGGGAGGCCGGGACCATGCCGGCCTACAGCAACTACGGCTCGGCCCTGGCCGGGGTGGCCGCCGCCCGCCAGGTCAACAAGCCCTTCGAGCAGATGATCGAGCAGGAGATCACCGGGCCCCTGGGCATGACCCGCACGACCTTCCGCGACCGCTATCCGCCGACCGCTGGCCTGCCCGCGCCCATGCCCGCCAACCTGGCCGGCGACGTGGCCGACGGCTTCTTCTGGAACGGCACCCGCTTCACCGTCCGGCCCTACGAGTACGTCAGCCAGGCCGCCCCGGCCGGCGGCGTCTCGTCGACGGCCGGCGACATGGCCCGCTACATGACCATGCTGCTGAACGGCGGCACGCTGGATGGCCAGACCATCTTCAATCCCCAGACCTCGGCTGGTTTCCGAACCGTTTCCGACCGCGCCGCGCCCGGGGCCGGCGGCTTTGCCCACGGCTTCATGGAGTACCGGCTGCCCGGCAACCGCATCGGCTACGGCCACGGCGGAGCGACCCTCAGCTTCATGTCCAACATGGTGGTGATCCCGGAGCTGGGCCTCGGGATCTTCATCTCGACCAACACCGAGACCGGCTACGACCTCCAGGCCACCCTGCCCGGCAAGATCGTTCAGCGCTTCTACGGACCCGCGCCGAGCGCGCCGCGCCTGTCGACCTGGCTGAAGGGCAAGGCCGGAGCCTTCGCCGGCCAGTACCTCAGTTCGCGCCGCGCCTTCCACGGCATGGAGAAGTTCATCGGCCTGTTCAATGGCCGCGAAACCGTCCAGGTCGACGGCCAGGGTCAGCTGGTGATGTCGGGCCGCAACGGGACCTCGATCTGGACGCCGCTGGACACCGAGGGCCGGTTCCAGTCGACGACCGACTCGCGGGTCATCGTCTTCACCATGGAGAACGGCCGCGCCACCGGCTTCTACGACAGCATGGCCAGCCGCTATTCCAAGCGGCTGGGTTTCTTCGGCGGCGACGGCTGGTTGATCTGGGCGGCGATCCTGGCAGGCTTGGCCAGCATCGTTACGGTGGTCGGGGCCCTGCTGCGTCTGCGGCTTAACCTGCGCCAGACGACGGTGCAGGCCCGCGCCAGCCTGATCCAGACCATCCAGGCGGTGCTGTGGCTGATCATGCTGGGCGCCTTCGGCCTCTGGTTCGGCAAGGTCAGCGACACGGCGGCCATCTTCTACGACTGGCCCGGCCCCCTGCTGATCATCGCCTCCAGCTGCGGGCTGGTGGCGGCCATCCTCAGCGTCGTGGTGGTCATCCTGACCCCCTTCGTCTGGCAGGGCGGCCGACGGGTCGACAGCTTCACGCAAGGCCGCAAGCTGCGCTTCACCTGGACCGCGGGCGTCTTCCTGCTGTTCTCGGTGGTCCTGGCCTTCTGGGGCGCCATCTTCCCCTGGGCGAACTAGCCGCCCAACCTGAGGCGGATTGGCGCAGGGTTAAGTTTTCAACAACCATTCCGGGGCGCCCCCCTTGTCGGCACGCCTCTGGCAGGACAACCCTTGTCATCAGTGGCTGTGGGGTTGTGTCGTGTCAAAAGAAGACGCTTTTGCCTACGGAATCGCGGGGGCGATCACCTGGGTGGCTGTGACGGCTTTCTATGGCGCCTTCGGGGGCGGCATCCTGGAGAGCAGCTTCATCGTCTATGCCGCGAACGCGGCCCTGGCGACAGCGGCCATGGGGGTGGCCTTCTGCATCACCTCGCGCCTGCGCCGCACGCCGCGCGGCAAGCGCGCCTTCCCGGCCCTGGTCTTCTTCGCGCCCGGCCTGGTCGGCGGCCTGATCGCCCTCCTCAATCTGCAAAGCCTGTTCCCGCAGGCCAGCCAGGGCCGCTACGGCGCGTTCCTGCTCGTCGCCTATGCGGCGGTGGCCATCCTCTCGATGGAACAACCCCGTCGTAAGGCCTAGGCGCGCTTCTCGACCCGGATACTGATCCGCTCGCGCTCGCCCTGCCGCCGCTCGACCAGCAGCTTCCAGACCTGCGCATCGTCGTGGAAGGCATAGCCCTTGATGGCGTCGAGCAGGGCCTTGGCCAGGTTGTCGAGGTCCATCCACGGCGGATCGCCGGTGTAGTCCATGACGATCTCGACCGAAAACTCGCCCCAGGCCGGCCGCGAGCCGCGCCAGCTCTTGCGGAAAAACTCATAGATCAACGGCTTGTAGTAACGCGCCTGGGTGGTCAGCCCGTCGACGACGATCTCCAGCACCCCGCCCTGTTCGCGGGCGCGCACCTTGCCGTGGTGGGTCCAGTCATCGCTCATTCGCCCTTCTAGACCGCCCCGGGCCTTGCAGTCTGCACCCTCGGCGCTAAACCCCTGCCAACGCTTGTTTCAGGGACCGCCCGATGACCACGACCCGCACCGAGACCGACACCTTCGGCCCCATCGAAGTCGATAACTCGAAGTACTGGGGGGCGCAGTCGCAGCGGTCGATCGGCAACTTCAAGATCGGCTGGGAGAAGCAGCCCCTGCCCGTCGTCCGCGCCCTGGGCATCGTCAAGCGCGCCGCCGCCGAGGCCAACGCCGCGCTCGGCCGCCTCTCGCCGGACCTGGAGAAGGTCATCGTCGCCGCCGCCAACGAGGTCATCGAGGGCAAGCTCAACGATCACTTCCCGCTGGTCGTCTGGCAGACCGGGTCGGGCACCCAGTCGAACATGAACGCCAACGAGGTGATCTCCAACCGCGCCATCGAGATGCTGGGCGGCGAGATGGGCTCCAAGAAGCCGGTCCACCCCAACGACCACGTCAACATGAGCCAGTCGTCGAACGACACCTACCCGACGGCCATGCACATCGCCGCCGCCGAACAGGTGGTCCACGACCTGATCCCGGCCCTGAAACACCTGCACGCCGCCCTCGAGGCCAAGTCGAAGGCCTGGGCCCACATCATCAAGATCGGCCGCACCCACACCCAGGACGCCACCCCCCTGACCCTCGGCCAGGAGTTCGGCGGCTACTCGCAACAGGTCGCCAACGGCATCTACCGGATTGAGCAGACCCTGCCGATGCTGATGCAGCTGGCTCAGGGCGGCACCGCCGTCGGCACCGGCCTGAACGCTCCTATCGGTTTCGCCGAAAAGGTCGCCGAGCGCATCGCCGACATCACCGGCCTGGCCTTCACCACCGCCCCCAACAAGTTCGAGGCCCTGGCCGCGCACGACGCCATGGTCTTCACCCACGGCGCCATCAACACCGTCGCCGGCAGCCTGTTCAAGATCGCCAACGACATCCGTTTCCTGGGGTCCGGCCCTCGCGCGGGCCTGGGCGAACTGAACCTGCCCGAGAACGAGCCCGGCAGCTCGATCATGCCCGGCAAGGTCAACCCGACCCAGTGCGAGGCCATGACCATGGTCTGCGCCCAGGTGTTCGGCAACCAGGCGACGATGACCTTCGCCGGGGCCAGCGGCCATTTCGAGCTCAACGTCTTCAACCCGGTGATGGCCTACAACTTCCTGCAGTCGGTGCGGCTGCTGGCCGACGCGGCGATCAGTTTCACCGACAACTGCGTGGTCGGCATCGAGCCCCGCGAGGACAACATCAAGGCCGGCCTCGACCGGAGCCTGATGCTGGTCACCGCCCTCAACGGCAAGCTCGGCTACGACATCTGCGCCAAGATCGCCAAGACGGCCCACAAGAACGGCACCACCCTGCGCGAGGAAGCGGTCGGCGGCGGCTACCTGACCGACGCGGAGTTTGACGAGTACATGCGCCCGGAACTGATGATCGGGCCGAACTAGGGCCCGATCAAACCTGTCGGGGCGCTCTCACCGGCGTCCCGACCTCGACCACCGTCTTGCCGATCGGCGCCAGGGCCAGCATCGCCAGCTGCAGGTCCTTCAGGGCGAACGGAATGCCGATGATGCTGATGAACTCGGCCACCGCGATCAGCAGGTGGCTGAGGGCGATGTACCAGCCGGCGAAGATGAACCAGATGATGTTGAGGAAGACGCCGAGCCCGCCGGTGCCGACGTCGCTCATCCCCAGGCTCTCGCGGCTGACCACCTCCTTGCCGAACGGCCAGAAAGAGAAGCCGGCAATGCGCCAGGCAGCCCCGGTGTAGGGCAGGCCGACGATGGTGATGGCCAGGATGGCCCCGCCCAGCAGCCACAGCAGGCCCGACAGCCAGCCTCCGAAGATGAACCACAGGATGTTGAGGATCAGGCGGATCATGGCGTGTCGTCCCTCGGCTCGATATCCTTGAGGTGATGCAAATCGTGGCCGATGTCGAGATGCGCCATGACCTGGACCTCGTCCGGGACGGCGCAATGCTGTTTCCGGCGGCGCTGTCGCCGGTCGAGCTGGCCCAGCTCGACCAGGTCGTGCCGGCCGGGGCGGGCCGCCGCCTGACGCTGGCCGGGCTCGCGGCGCCGTTGAGCCGGCTGACAGAATTGGCGGCGAAAAGCCTCGGGCCTGGCGCCATGCCGGTGCGGGCCGTGCTGTTCAACAAGACGGCGCAGACCAATTGGGCGCTGGGCTGGCATCAGGACCGGGTCATCGCGGTGAGGGAGCGGCTCGCGGTCGAGGGCTACGGCCCCTGGACGGTCAAGGACGGCCAATTGCACGTTGCTCCGCCGATGGCCGTCCTGGAGGGCATGGTGACGCTGCGCCTTCACCTTGATCCCTGCGGACCGGACAACGCCCCCTTGAAGATCGCCTTGGGATCCCATCGCCTCGGCCGGGTCGCCGCCGCCGATGCCGCCGGTGTCGCCGACCGCCTGCCAGTGATCGACTGCCTGGCCGACCGGGGCGATGTCTGGCTCTACGCCACGCCCATCCTGCATGCATCTGATCGGGCCAGCCGGCCGTCGGCGCGACGCGTGCTGCAACTGGACTATGCCGCTGAGGCGCTGCCTGGCGGCCTGCAGTGGGCCGGGATCGCGCCGTGAGCCTGATCATCGCCCGGGTCGTCGACGACCTGCCGCAAGGCTTCGCAGGACTGCTGGCCGCCGCCCGCGCCGAGGGCGTCCGCAACATGGACGCCTTGGCACAGCAGTGGGACGACGGGCGGGGCTTTGCGGAGCCGGGCGCCCTGTTTGCCGCCTTCATCGACGGCGATCTTGCCGGCGTCGGGGGCGTCACGCCGCAGACCGGGCTAGCCGAAACGGCCATGCGCATGCGGCGGCTGTATGTGGCTCCGGCCTTCCGCCGCGGCGGTGTCGGCCAGGCCTTGGCCGGGGCGATGATCCAGCAGGGTCTGCAATCCGCCCGCCTGCTGACCGCCAACGCCCGGGCCAGCGAGGCGGCGGCGCCGTTCTGGGAAGCCATGGGCTTCCAACCGGTGGACGGCCCCGACTTCACGCATCTGTTGCGCGGCTGAACGCCCCCCCCTTTCGCGGTATCCACCAGACTGGGCGCCGTCCACAGTGGCCCTGCACAGGATGAGGTGATCCATGGACCGGCGTTTGTTCCTCGGTGGCGGCGCGAGTCTCGCCGGCCTGACGGCCTTCTTCCCTGACGGCTCGTCGGCCCAGACGGCGCCGTCGGCGGCCGGTGCGACGATGATGGACAAGGGCATGTTCAAGAAGGCGCTGACCGGAGCCAACAGGGTCGCCATCGTCGGCGCTCGGGTGGCCGTGCAGGCCGGCAACTTCCAGACCAAATCCTTCGGCGGCAGCAGCTGGACGGCCGCCTTCGACGTCTCGGGCATCGGGGCTGCCGACCTGACCGCCGTCGCCGACGGGGCGATCGCCGACTTCTCCAGCCAGCTGTCCGGCATCGGTCGTACGATGGTCCCGCGTGCGGAAATCGAGTCCCAGAAGGTTCTCAAGGAACTGGACCTGCAGCCACAGCCCGTTCGCCGGGCCTGGAAGTACAACAACTTCTCCGCCCAGCTCGACCTGATGTGGGCCTCCGACAGCGGCGGTCGCCTCTGGTTCTACCACCTCGACAACTGGAGCCCCTTCGGCGCCTTGGCGACGAAGAACTGGCAGAAGATGAACGCCCTGGCCGTCGACATGAAGGCGGTCATCCTGCTCCCCACCTACGTCTACAGCTTCGGCGGCGTGGTGCTGACCACCGGCAAGCAGTCCACGGACGGCGACTACCTGATCCAGGAGGCCAGCGTCGAGGCCGCCGCCCAGATGAAGCTGCTCGACTACCCCACCAACCTCTGGGCCTTCCACGGCCTGATCAAGATCGCCGGCGCCTTCTCGGACCTGAAGTTCAAGGGCGACATCCCGCTCGGGCTGCCCGGCGAGTTGAAGGAACTGGGCAATGACGGCCGCAACGCCCGCTACCAGTTCCAGGCCGACCCGGCCCGCTTCCGGACCCTGGCGTTGACCGGCGCCTCTGCGGCGAACCGCTTCCATACCGATGTCATCCGCGGCTTTCCGGCCAAGGCATAACCCATAGTCGGGAACGAGCTTGCGACTGCGGCGCTCTGTTGGGGAACACCAACGGAGGCCTCCCCATGGGCGACAAATCACTCACCGACATCGCCAAGGAGATGAAGGACATCGACTTCGTGATGCTGCAGACCAAGACCGATGGCGGCCAGATCGCCGCACGGCCGATGAGCAACAACCGCGATGTCGAGTACGACGGCGACAGCTGGTACTTCCTCTTCGAAGAGTCCCGCACCTTCCAGGACATCGAGCGCGACCCGAAAGTCGGCATCTCCCTACAGACCAATAAGGGCCTGCTCGGCAAGCCGCCGACCTTCATTGCCGTCGAGGGCCAGGCTCAGATCATCCGCGACAAGAGTACGTTCGCGGAGCATTGGACCAAGGACATAGAGCGCTACGCCAAGGATGGCATCGACACCCCCGGACTGGCGATGATCAAGGTCCACGCCGAGCGCATCCACTATTGGGACGGCGAGGACGAAGGCGAGATTCGGGTCTGACGCCTAGTTGTTGCAGATGATGCTCGCGCCCTTCTCGGCGCGCGCACAGTTGGCGGCATTGGTCGCCTTGTTCTTGTCGATGATGGCCTGGGTGGCGGCCGCCGGATCATAGGGCGCGCCCGCCACCCCCGGCGCGCCGGGGGCAGGAGCGCTGCCGCGCATGGTCTCGGCTGACTTGGCCTCGCGCATCCGGTCGCAGGCCGCGGCGACGCCGGCGTTGCACCAGCGGTCGAACTGGTAGGACGGCGCGCCGTCAAGGGTGAAGCCGAAACGCGCCCACCAGGCCTGCGCAGCCTCGCCGCCCTGGCTGAGGGCGACAGTGGCCATCCAGTCGCGGTCCTCCGGTTTGGCGGAGCCGATGTTGGCGTCGAACTTCGCGGCGCGTGAGGCCCCGTTGACGCGCGCCATCTCGAAGGCCCGGTCGTACTCGGCCTTCCGCGCCGGATCGGCCTGCATGTAGGTCCAGACCCAGCTGCTCGGATGCGGCTGGAATCCGGTCTTCTCCATCTCGTCCATTTCCTTGCCGAACAAGGTGTCCTGGTAACGCTTCTGAATGGCCGGGTCTGCCTTGGCCCGCGCCAGCAGCCACTCCATGTCCCTTGGCGGCACCGGGTAGCCAAACCCTCGACGAACGGATCCCAGGATGCTGGTCAGCCGGGCTTCGTCGATATCCGCCGACCGGGTCAACGGCCGCTCGACGAAGGTCATCGGCGCCAGGGGCTGACCCTTGTACTGCCGCTGGAACTTCTGCTCGCCCGCATAGTCGGCAAACCGGTAGAAGCCCGAAGCCACAACCACAGTGTCGAAGCCGCAATCGTATTCCTTCGTTCTCGACGAGATCGTCTTGATCGTGCGGTGATAGTCAAAGGGCTTGTTGGGATCCTGACTCGACTCTCCGCGCAGGCATTCCATCAGGGCGATGGCCACCGGCCGATCCGTCGCTCCGGATTTCCAAAGATGCATCGCCCAGAGGCCGGCCAGCGGCACGAGGCCCTGCTCGGGCCGAGCCAGGCCTGCCGAGGCCCCGCGCGCCGCCGCCTGTTTTCGGAGGTACTGATAGCCCTCCATCATCGCCCGCATGGCGACTGGATCGCCCTTCTCGGCGAAGGGGCGGATGGCGGCCAGGTTGGCCTCGGACTTCCGGCTGGTCCAGGCGCCGATAGCCTTGCGCAGGGCCTTGGCCTCGTCAGGCGACAACGGGGCGGGAGAGACCTTGGGCCGATGGGCCTCGACGTAGGCCTCGTAGTTGGTCGGCGCCTGGGCCATCGCCGTCCCCGCGGCCAGAATGGCAAGGGACGTCAGAAGTGTCGGAAGCGTGCGCATAGCGCGAACCCTAGCAGCCTCGCCCGGATTGGATACCGCGTTAGGGGGGGGCGGCGAGCCCCCGGACCGCTTCCAGCACGCTGTCCAGGCTCAAATCCACCAAGTCGTCGGTGCGCAGGATCTCCACCGGCTGATCGGACCGGATCGGCCGAGGCGCGCTGAGGTCGGGATTGCTCTCGGCCGAGAACAGCACCACGCCCGGCGCGCCGGCGGCGATGGCGATATGGGCCGGCCCGGTGTCGTTGCCCACGACCAGGGCGGCGCGGCGGGCCAGATCGGCGATATCGCCAAAGCTGGTCTGGCCGACCAGAATTTGCGCCGTCGGCTCTACGCCCTGGATGACGGCGGCCAGCGCCGCCTCTTCCTCGCCATGGCCGAGGACAACGGGCGTGATCCCCTGGCCCGAAAGCGCCCTGGCGAGCGCGCCATACTGCGCCGCCGGCCAGCGCTTGGCCGGCCGGTGCGGAGCGCCGCCGGGGACCAGCAGGGCGAAGGGCGCGGGGGGTTCGAGGTTCGCCTTGCCGGTCAGCCAGCCAATGTCCGGCGGCCCGACCTCGCCGATGCCGGCGATGCGCAGCTGTTCGCGCTGGCTGTCCTGGACGTGCAGGCGGTCGCGCGCCTCCCCGCCGTATTCGAAGGCCGCGCCCGGCGCATTGCCCGACCAGGGCGGGCGTTTCGGCCAGAGCAGTTGGAAGTAGCGGACCGTGCGGCCCTGGGTCTGCAGGTCGTAGACGCGGGTGAACCCGGCCTTGCGGATACGGCCGATCAGCCGGGCGACGGCGGCAAGGTCGCCCCAGCTGGGCCGCCCATCGGTCCAGATGTCATCGAACCAGCCGGTGGCCTTTGCCACCCCCGCGAACGGCGGGGTGGTCAGCAGGGTGATGCGGGCGGCGGGATGGGCGGCGCGAATGGCCTTCATCGGCCCGGTCGCCTGGATGAAGTCGCCGAGCGCCGAGAGCTTGATCACGAGGATCGCCTCGCTCACGCCGTTCCCTTCGAGGATGGCGCAATACGGGCTGAAATCGGAGCGGTCAGCTCATAGACCAGCCCCTCGCTTCCAAAGCGCACCTCTGCCTTGCCGCCGAGGTCCCGGGCCAGGCCCGCTTCCGCGAGGCGCAGGCCGAAGCCCGTGCGTTTGGGGGCCGAGGCCGGCGGGCCGCCGCGCTCGATCCAGGTCATTCGGAACTGTTCGCCCGAGAAGGCCAGAGTCAGGTCGACCGTGCCGGCCGGCGCGCTCAGCGCCCCGTAACGGCGGGCGTTGTCGAGCAGCTCGTGCAGGGCCAGGATCAGGCTGACCGCGGTCTCGTTGACGACCACGCCGCTGTCGGCGGTCAGGCGCAGACGGCCTTCGAGCAGCTCCGGGGCCGAGAGCAGGGCCCGGTCGAGGCATCCGCTCAGGGTCGCCCCGGCCCAGTCCCGGTGGGCGAGAACCTCATGCGCCCGCGACAGCGCCATCAACCGGCCATTGAACCCCTCCACGAAGGCCTGGGGCGAAGCGGCGTTGGGCAGTGTCTGGTTGGCGATCGACAGGGTCGAGGCCAGGGTGTTCTTGACCCGGTGGTCCAGCTCGCGGATCAGCGCCTCGCGCCGGGCCAGCGACAGTTCCAGGCTCGACAGCAGCTGCACATTCGCCAGAGCCGTGGCCGTGGCCCGGGCCATCATCGACAGGCTGTCGACCTCATCGTCGGTCGGCCGCCGGGGATGGTCCCAGTAGGCGCCGATGGCCGCCAGCGGATCGGCCGGCCGCACCGGGGTCATCACCAGGCTGCGCACGAAGGTCGGGCGATAGGCGTCCTGCGGAATGCGGGAATCGTCGCGGATTTCCGGAATGACCACCGTCTCGCGGTTCATCATGGCCCAGCCGCTGATGCAGGTCTCCATCGGGAAGCGCCTGCCCTTCCACAGCGGGCTGATGGCGTCCTCGTCGAGGTAATGACAGAAGTCGCCGTCGCGCAGCACGAATGTGACCCCGTGGGCCCCGGACATGCGGCGGGCGCTGGAGCGCACCACCTCGGCCACCTGCTCGATAGTCCGCGCGCCGCTCAGATGCTCGATGGCGTCGACCAGCACCGCAATCGGGGATTCGCCGGCCAGGAGCTGCGCGGCGCCCATGGTCCTTACGCGCTCCGGGTGACCGCGAAGTCGGCCAGGTCTTCCAGCGCCCGGCGCCAGTCGCCGGCCGGCATGCAGGACAATGCCTGCTTGGCCTCGTCGGCGAACTCGTGGGCCAGGTCCAGGGTCGCCTGCCCGGCCCCGGTAAGCTTGATCAGCTCGCGGGCCCGCAGGAAGTCGCTGTCGTCCTGTTCGCGACGGCCGATGGTCCGCTCCCAGAAAGCCGCTTCCTGGGCGCCGGTGGCGGCGATCGCCAGCAGCAGCGGCAGGGTCGCCTTGCCTTCGCGGAAGTCGTCGCCGGCGTTCTTGCCCAGCGTCTCGGTCGCGCCGCCGTAGTCCAGCGCGTCGTCCGACAGCTGGAAGGCCAGGCCGAGATTGAGGCCGTAGGTGCGCATGGCGCGGGTCTGCTCCTCGGATGCTCCCGCGCTTACCGCCCCTGCTTCCGCCGCGGCGGCGAACAGCTCGGCCGTCTTGGCGCGGATGATCTCGAGGTAGATTTCCTTCGACAGGTTAAGATCGTGTGCACGGGTAAGTTGTAACACCTCCCCTTCGCTGATCACCCCCGCGGCCTTGGCCAGGATGTCCAACGCGCGCAACGAGCCCGCCTCGACCATCAGTTCGAAGGCGCGGGCGAACAGGTAGTCGCCGACCAGCACGCTCGACGGCGCGCCCCAGATCAGATGGGCCGCGACCTTGCCCCGGCGCAGCTGCGAGCTGTCGATGACATCGTCGTGCAGCAGGGTGGCGGTGTGGATGAACTCGACCGCGGCGGCCAGCTTCAGGCAGCCATCGGTGGTCGACCCGGCCAGCCGCGCGGCGGCCACGGTCAGCAGCGGCCGCAGCCGCTTGCCGCCGGCGTTGATCAGATGGTCGGCCAGGGCGGGAATGACCGCCACCGGGCTTTGCATCCGGGCTGAGATCAGGGCGTTGACGCCGTCCATGTCGGCCGCGCCCAGGTCGACGAGCAGGTCGACGGACGCAGGCTGGCGTTCGACGTCGGCGTTCACTGCGACCAAGAGAGCGGCTCCTCGCGTCAGATCAGGCCGCCGTTGCGGGGGCCACAGGCTCGGGATAGGTCAGGACAACGGCTGGCACAAGGCATAGCGAGCGGAATGGACCTTACCCGGGATCGGTTGCTGGGCGGACGGATCGAGATCGACCAGCCGGCCCGCGGATACCGGGCCGGGATGGACGCCGCCCTGCTGGCCGGCGCTTGCGAGGCGGCGGTCGGCGAGCGGGTGCTGGAGGCCGGCTGCGGCGTCGGCGCCGCCCTGCTCAGCGCGGCGGCGCGGCGGCCCGGCGCGCGGTTCGTCGGGGTCGAGCGGGACGAGGCTATGGCCGGGCTGGCCAGGGCCAATGCGGCGGTCAACGGCATGGGCGATCGGGTGGAGATCATCACCGGCGAGGTCGAAGCCGGGTTCAAGGCCCTGGGCCTCTCGCCGTTCGACCACGTGTTCAGCAACCCGCCCTTCTTCGACGACCCGGCGGCGCTGCGGGCCCCGGCCCCGGGCAAGGTCGGGGCCTGGATGGCCGACGGCGGACTGGAGGCCTGGACGGGCTTTCTGCTGAAGGCGGTGCGCGAGGGCGGCACGATCACCCTGATCCACCGCGCCGACCGCCTGGCCGATATCCTGGCCCTGCTGGGCCCCAAGGCCGGCTCCTTCCGTATCCGCCCGATCCAGCCCTTCGCCGACGAGCCGGCCAAGCGGGTGATGGTGCGCAGCGTCAAGACCGGCAAGGCGCCGCTGGTGCTGCTGCCGGCGCTGGTGCTGCATCCGAGGGACGGCGCCAAGCACACAGATCAGGTGGAAGCGATCCTTCGCGGCGAGGCGGCGCTCGGCTGGTAGCTACTCGGCGTACATCCGCAACGCCTCGAGACACATCCCGAAGCCGGTCAGGTCATGCATCGGATCATCGGTGACGATCACGAACAGCCGCCGCAGTTCGGCCCACAGCATGGTCGCCTCGGGCAGCCCCAGGTCCTCGATCTCGCAGTCCTCGCCGTCGCGCCAGACGCCGGCCCCGTCCGGCCGCGCGCCCATCCAGGTCTCGACCCGCTCGCGGTACTCGGCCTCCAGCTCGTCGCCGAGGTTGATCCACCCGAACAGCGGCTTTCCCAGCCCGGCCAGGAATCCCATCTCGAAGGTCGTCGCCGCATCGGCCGCCGGCCCCCGGAACGGCGTCAGGTTGACGATCCCCGCATCCGCCCGCCGCATTCGCGAGATCCGCTCGGCGTACATGGCCCGCGCCGCCAGTTCGCCGGCGTCACGCACCTCGGCCGGCAAAGTCGTCCCCTCAAGGACCGTGAAGCCCGCCTGCTCGGCGACCAGCCGCTGGCGCTCCAGATGGGCGTCGGCGTCCGGGTACCAGAGGTCGGGACCGGCGAGGTAGAGGGAAGAGACTCGGCGCATGCCCTATAGCTAAGGGGCCACGGCCCCGCGCAAAAGGCGCCCCGCGGCCGCCTTCAACAGGGCGCGGGCGTAGATCTGGTGAAATCCCAGCAGGGCCTTGAACAGACCGCCGCGCGGCCGCCCGCCCGAACGCGAGGTTACGACACTGCCGAAATAGAGCGAGGTGACGCCGTCGTTGCGCTGACTCATCAGCCAGGAGCGGGTCACCTTCTGGTAGTCGCAGTTGACGATCTGATCGTCGGTCCGCGCCTCGACGGTCCAGGCGGCGAAAGAGTCGGTCTGGCCGAGCGCCAGGGCCCGGGCCCCACGATCGGACGACGGCTTGGCGACCAGGACGGCCAGCACCAGCCGCTCCAGCCTGAAAAGCCAGGAGGTATAGAAGGCCTCGACATAGGCCGCCTGGCTGAAGTCGCCGGGCAGGGCCGTGACGAAGCAGTCGACGTATGCTCCGGTCGTCAGATATGGCGCGACCAGAGCGTCGGCGGGCAGGTCCTGGGCGACGACCGGCGCCACGGCGCTAAAGCGGCTGGCCGGTGAACACCGCCCCGACCGTGGTCTCGTTCTCGGGCACGACGCGGCAGGCCCTGCCGCCGTCGAGGACTTCGCAGCCGCTCCAGGACACGGTCCAGTCCCGACCCTGCTGGCCCTTCATGCCCTTGGCGCTGAGCAGCACGGTCTTGCTCTTGCGCACCCAGACCCAGCATTGGCGGTTCTCGTGCGGCGTCCATTTGTAGGCGTCGGGCCCGCAGTTGATGCCGACCACGTCGTCGCTGACGACCACGGACTTGGGGCCCAGGTCGCCGGATACGTTGACCCGCAGGATGACGGTGTTGTCAGCCCGGATCAGGACTTCGGAGACTTCGGTTTGAGCGAGCGCCGGCGAGGCGATCAGGGCCGCCAGGAAAGCGGCGGCGGCGAACAGGCGCATCACGGTCGTCAAACTCCCCCATCCGGCCGCCGAAAAGCTCGGGGCCGGACAGGGTCGCTTTTGATCAGTTCCGGTCCTTATCGACCAGTTTATTCTTTGTAATCCAAGGCATCATGCCGCGCAGCCGCGCGCCGACTTCCTCGATGGGATGCTCGGCGTTGCGGCGGCGGGTGGCCTTGAAGCTGGGCTGGCCGACGGCGTTCTCGGCCATGAAGTCGCGCACGAACCGGCCGGACTGGATGTCCTCCAGCACCTTCTTCATCTCGGCCTTGGTGTCGGCGGTGATGATGCGCGGGCCGGTGACGTACTCGCCGTACTCGGCGGTGTTGCTGATCGAGTAGTTCATGTTGGCGATACCGCCTTCATAGATCAGGTCGACGATCAGTTTCACCTCGTGCAGGCATTCGAAATAGGCCATTTCCGGCGCGTAGCCGGCCCCGGTCAGGGTTTCGAAACCGGCCCGGATCAGCTCGACCACGCCACCGCACAGCACGGCCTGCTCGCCGAACAGGTCGGTTTCGCATTCCTCGCGGAAGTTGGTCTCGATGACGCCCGAGCGGCCGCCGCCGATGGCGCTGGCGTACGCGAGGCCGAGGTCCAGGGCGTTGCCCGTGGCGTCGTGATGTACGGCGATCAGGCAGGGCACGCCGCCGCCCTTCTCGTACTCGCCGCGCACCGTGTGGCCGGGGCCCTTGGGCGCGACCATCAACACGTCGATGGTCGACTTCGGCTCGATCAGCCCGAAGTGGACGTTCAGGCCGTGGGCGAACAGCAGGGCCGCGCCGTCGCGGATGTTGGGCGCGATCTCATTGTTGTAGATGCCGCGCTGCAGCTCGTCAGGGGCCAGGATCATCAGCACGTCGGCCCAGGCGGCGGCCTCGGCGACGGTCATCACCTTCAGGCCGTCGGCCACGACCTTCTTGGCCGTCGAGGAATCGGGACGAAGGGCTACGGCGACGTTCGCCGCCCCGCTGTCCTTGAGGTTAAGCGCATGCGCCCGACCCTGGCTGCCATAGCCTACGATGGCGATCTTGCGGTCCAGGATGCGGGCCAGATCAGCATCGCGGTCGTAGTAGACGCGCATGATTTATTCTCCAAGGTGGCGATTTACGCCGCACCTGCGCAACGGCAGTGCAGCAAAGCGAGGCTATCCAGCGGAATTTTGCGCAAACGTCAAGGACAGTCGCTCACCGGCAAATCAAAATGGACGCCGGATCAATCCGCGGGACCGAAGATCGCTTCCTCCAGAACCGCCTGCACATCGGCCACCACGCCACGCGGCGAACAGGCGTGGAAGCGGCGGCTGGGAAGTGCGGGAGGCAGGTCAAGTGCGTACCAACTGTCGGAACCGTCAGCGCAGATCGTCAGGTTCCCGTCCAGCGTCGGCCAGCCCCGGGTCGCCACCGGCGGATCGCTGGCCAGGCAGGGGCTGGCGATGGCGGCATTGAGGCGCGCCGCCAGCGGCGCTGGCAAGGCGCGGCCCGATCGCCAGGCGAAGCGCGGCCAGACCGTGCGGATCCACCAGCCACCGGCCGCCGACCGGAAGGCGACTGTCGCGTAGGCCGGTCCACCCCTGCCCTGCTGCTGGACGACGATGATCCGGCCGGCGTTGTACCCGTTCGGCGCCTTGAGATTCAGCCGAGTGCGCCCCAGCAACTTGCGCGCCTCGGCCTCTCCGTCGGCGATGTCCCGCGGGTTGGGCCGGTACCGCGCCGGGTCGAGGTTGGCGAGGAACGGGCAGGCTTCTCGCGCGGCGGGCGGGGCGACCCTCGCCAAGACGGGTTCGGCCGGCGCAAGCAGGGCAAGGGCGGCGATCGTCGCGGCGGTCAGACAGCGGGCCATACGTCCAGCAGATCACGAAAAAGGCCCCGGGGTCACCCCCGGGGCCTCAGACGTCGGCAAGGCGGCAAGCCTTACCAGAACAGGTCGTAGTAGACGCTCAGCACGCGGCCGGACCAGACGTCGACCAGGTAGGCGTCGTCGCCGACGCGGACCCACTCGCAGCCGATCGGCGGCATCGGCAGGCCGTAGCTCCACCAGTCGTTCAGGTAGTAGTTCGAGCCGTACCAGCCGTAGGGCAGGATATCGCCGTAGCGCCAGGAATTCGAATACCAGCCACGCGGATAGACGTAGACGCCCAGCCGGAAGCGGCGCGACGAGCGGTACTCGTGCCGCCAGTTGCGGCTGTCGTACCAGTGGCGACCACGGTCCCGGCTGCGGGCCTGGCGGCCTTCGCCCGGACGGCGGCCGTCCCAGCGGCCGTCGTTGCGTCCGTCACGGTCGCCGCGGCCGGCCTGGCCGCCACGATCGGGCCGGCCGTCATTGTTCCGGTCCCAGCCGCCCCGGTCCGGACGTCCGTCGTTGTTACGGTCCCAGTCGCCACGGTCCGGACGTCCGTCGTTGTTACGATCCCAGTCGCCACGGCCGCCCCGGTCAGGACGTCCGTCGTTGTTGCGATCCCAGTCGCCGCGACCGCCACGGCCGTCGTTACCACCACGGCCGTCATTGCCGCCGCGACCCGGCTGGCCGCCCCGGTCGGGACGTCCATCGTTGTTGCGGTCCCAACCACCGCCTGGCTGCTGCGCCGGAGGCACGACGCCGCCGTTGCCGTTGCCGCCACGGCCGCCGCCGCGACCACCACGATCACCGCGATCACCGCGCCCGTCGTTGTTGCGGTCCCAGTTGCCGCTGCCGCCCGGTTGTTGCTGCGGCGGGGTGAAGGTGCCGCCGCCGCGACGGTCCGGGCGCGGCCTGATGGCGCCGCCGCCACCGCCGCTGCCGGCCGGGGCGCCGCGGTCAAAACCGCTCTGGCCGCCGCCGCCCGGAGGCTGGGCCGGTTGCTCCTGACGCGGCGGACGCGCGCCGCGATCACCGCGACCGCCGCCGCGGTCACCGCGGTCGGCGCGCGGCGGACGGGGCTTTTCCTGCTCGGCCTGAGCCTGCGGGCCACGACCGTCACGGCCTTCACGGGGTTGGGCCACGGCGGCCGTTCCCATCAGCAGGGCCAGGGCGGCGCCGGCCAGCAAAACCTTCTTCATTCCCAATCTCCAGGCCCGGACACGTTCGGTGACGGGCGCAATGGTCCCAACGAACTGTCCAGATGCGACTTCCAACCTGAACGGCAGTTGAACGAAAAGCCAGCCTCGTTAACCACGGGGTGCGGCGCCTTGTTGCAGCCCCCGCCGGCCCCGAATTATGAAGGCGCCATGCCCGCCCATCCCAACGATGTCCTGACCTTCTGGACCACCGCCGGCCGCCAGAAATGGTTCGCCAAGGACGACCGCTTCGACGCCGCCATCCGCCTGAAGTTCGAACCGGTGCATTTTGCAGCCGCCCGGGGCGAGTACGACGCCTGGATGGACAGCGCCGATGGCTGCCTGGCCCTGCTGATCCTGCTCGACCAGTTTCCCCGCAACCTGTTCCGGGGCAGCGCCCACTCTTACGCCACCGACCCCAAGGCCCGCTCCATCGCCCGCCACGCCATGGCGCGCGGTTTCGACGGCAAGGTCGCGCCTGAACTCCGCCCCTTCTTCTACCTGCCGTTCGAGCACAGCGAGGACCCGGCTGACCAGGATGTCTCGGTCGCCCTCTGCCAGGGCCTGGCCGACGAGCTGAACGACCAGGAGACGGTGCGCTACGCCATCATCCACCGCGACATCATCCAGCGCTTTGGCCGCTTCCCCCACCGCAACAAGGCCCTGGGCCGGGAAACGACCCCGGAGGAACAGGCTTTTCTCGATGAGGGCGGCTTCGCCGGCTGACTATTCGCGGCGCATCTGGTTGCTGGAGCCGGTGTCCAGCATGGACTCGCCAGCCCGCCGCTGGGCGTCCTGCAGCTGGCGCCACTGCTTGCGCGTCTTGCAGACCCGCTTGGCGATCACGCTGCCGGTCGGGGTAACATCGATGCAGACCTTTTCCTTGTCGCGCTCGGCCTTGGTCTTCGGTGTGGGCTCGGCGGCGCTGGCCGGCGCTGGAACCGGTTCAGTCGTCGCCAGGGACAAGGCGAGAAGCGTCACAATCAGCATTGGCTCCCCCCGTTTTGAGCCATGCTGTCGAAGAACGGGGCCAGGCACAAGCCTCAGACGCTCACGGCCTCGCGGGCCCGCCACGCCAGGCTGCGCCAGTAGTAGCCGAGTGTCCGCGCCACCCGTCCGGGCAGGTCGAGGCCGAAAGCCGTCGAACCGTCGGCCTGGGGAATGAGGAAGCCCGCCTGCCGGCCGAGTTTGATCAGGTGGTTGACCTGGTGCCGGGGCGCGCCGCTGCGGCGGGCCAGATCCAGCACGTTCAACCGCACAGGCCCCGGCGGCGGAAAGGCTCCGCCCGGGTCGTCGGTAAGCAGGATCTGGCCGACCAGGGTCAGGCCCGCGTTGCGCTCAGCAAAGACCCCGAGCGACAGCGGCTGCTCCGGCTTGTGGTGCACCGCCGCCAGGGTGAGGGCCTCACCGGCGGCCATGAAGCGTTCGAAGACGCCCGGCTCCTCCCACCGCTCCACTACCGCCCCGGCCAGCGGCTCGACCGGCGCCAGCGCCTCCAGGTCGCGGCGGAAGCGGCCGTTCATGAACAGCCGCAGCGCCTCGGTCGGGCGATACCGCCGCTCCCCCTCCCCGCCCGGGACGGGCTCAATCATCCGCCGGTACTGCAGGTAAAGCAGCGTCGCCCGCGCCCGCCCCCGGCTGGATATCTGCAAGCGGCGCATCAGCCGGGCCAGGGTCACCGCCGTCAGCCCCTCCGGCTCGGCGGCCAGGATCATCGCCTTCTCCGCCGCCACCCAGTGAACCAGATCGCGCAGGGATCCGGCGAGGGGACCGTCACGGTCGGGAACAACCAGCCAGTTGTTCAGCGTCTGCCGCGCCACCGCGCCGCAGGCCGGATGATCGAGGTAGGGCTGATAGCCGTCGCACCAGAGCCAGGCGTCCAGCGCAAGCTGGGCCTCGGCGTCCGGCGCCGGGCCGATATGGTCCTCTCCCCAGGCCATGGGCGGCAGCTTGCCCGATTTCCAACGGGGTGGCCAAGCGGTTTGGCGGCCGCCCCCTGTCAAATTTGCACACTGCCGGGCTCACCGATTTGGGCATACCTGTCCCGGGCTCAACGCCGAGGCCCGCCATGAACTTTCCATCCGTCCTCCAGCTCAACCCCTTCGTCACCCAGCCGGGCGTAACCGTCATCAATGGCTCGGATCCAGGTGAGCGGTTCGGGGGCAGCGTCGCCAGCGCCGGCGACGTCAATGGCGACGGCTATCTGGACCTCATCGTCGGGGCCAGGCGCAACTCAACCAACGGGACCGACTCGGGAACCGCCTACGTCCTGTTCGGGACCGCCGCGGGCTTCCCGGCCAGCGTCAATGCCGCAAGCCTCGACGGGACCAATGGCTTCCGCATCCATGGCAACGCCGGCGGGTTCGCCGGATACAGTGTCGCTTCGGCGAGTGATTTCAACGGCGACGGCTATGGCGACCTGATCATCGGCGCGACCGGCGACGGCGGCGGGGCCTATCTCGTGTTCGGCAAGGCCTCCGGCTTCGACGCCGATCTGCAGCTGTCCGCTCTCGACGGAACGAACGGCTTCCGCTTCGGCCCGGGCGTCGCCGCCGACGACCTGGCCGGCCAGTCGGTCCGCTCGGGCGACGTCAACGGCGACGGCCTGACCGACCTGATCGTCAGCGCCCCGCTCAACGACGACAACGGCCCCAGCAGCGGCGTGGTCTATGTGATCTTCGGCACGATCGACCCGATGGACGCGGTCCTTGCGCCGGGCGATCTTGACGGCGACAACGGCTTCCGCATCGTCGGCGGCCCCGATCCGATCGAGCTTGGCTCGGCAATCGGCGTGGCCGATGTCAACGGCGACGGCTTCGACGACATCCTCGTCACTGCCCCGATCTACAGCTTCCTGACCTATGGCGCGGCCTATGTGGTCTATGGCAAGGCGAGCGGCTTCGCGGCCAGCGTCGCGCCCACGCCTGAGAACTCCAGCATGCTGCAGGGCGCGGAACCCAACGACTACCTGGGCCGATCGGTCGCCTCGGCGGGCGATGTTAACGGCGACGGGTACGAGGACCTGATCGTCAGCTCGATCTGGCGGCCCGGCTTGAGCCAGTACGGCGGAGCCTATGTGGTGTTCGGCAGCGCCACGCCCGACCCGGCCGTTCCTCTCTTCTACCTCGACAGTCCGGACGGTTTCCTCATTCCCGGGGTCACCCAGTTTATCGAGTTCGGCGCCTCGGTCTCCTCGGCCGGCGACATCGACGCCGACGGCTACGACGACCTGATCATCGGCGCCCCAGCCTCGGCCTCAATGGGCTACGGCGAGGTCTATGTCCTGTACGGCAAGGCCACGTTCGACAGCGCAGTCGATATCTCAGCTCTGGACGGCCAGGATGGCTTCCGCATCCGGGGCACGTCCAACTCGGCCCTCGGCGCGTCGGTCTCCTCGGCGGGCGACCTCAACGGCGATAGCTTCGACGACCTGATCGTCGGCTCCCCAACGGGTAACGGCACGAGCGGTGTGACCGGCCTCGCCTACATCATCTACGGCCAGGCGCGGGACCTGGTGAAGATCGGCACGGGGGCGGGCGACACCCTCACGGGCCACCTCGGCAAGGACCGGCTGGAAGGCGGAGACGGCGACGACATCCTGGACGGCGCGGCCAACAACGACCTGCTCTATGGCGGCAACGGGGCCGACGACCTGATCGGAGGCCTGGGCGGCGACAGCCTGTTCGGCGACGGCGACGGCGACACCCTGTCGGGCGGCGACGGGGCCGACAAGCTCTACGGCGGCGTAGGCTCCGACCAGTTGGATGGCGACGCCGGCAACGACCGCATGGCCGGCGAGGCCGATACCGATCTGATGACCGGCGGCGACGGCAACGACTATCTCGATGGCGGTTTGGGCGCCGACCTGATGTTCGGCGGCCTCGGCAACGACGTCTTCATCGTCGACAATACCCTCGACCAGGCCATCGAAGCGGCGGGCGAAGGCTACGACATCGTCCGCGCCGACCTGACCTGGACCCTGGCCGCCAACCTCGAAGCCCTCGAACTGGGCGGCTCTGCCGACATCGACGGGGCGGGCAACGGCGACGCCAACAACCTGCAGGGCAACCTCGGCGACAACACCCTGTCCGGCCTCGGCGGCGTCGACACAATCAACGGCAATGACGGCGACGACACCATCATCGGCGGCCTCGGCAACGATCTGCTGCGCGGCGGCACGGGGGCCGATAACTTCGTCGTCGCCCACGCCTTCGGCTCGGTGCTCGAGACCGATCAGGTCTACGATTTCAGCGCCGCCGAGGGCGACATCCTCGACCTGTCGGGCGTCTATGCCGGGACGCTGTCGCTGGTCAGCGCCTTCAACAAACAGGCCGGACAGATGACCCTCGGCTTCGCCGGCGGGATCACCACCCTCAAGCTCGACATCAACGGCGACGGCAGGGCCGACTACCAGATGAAGATCAACGGCGACGTGACGGGGGAAAGCGGCGACTGGCTGCTTTAGGCGGATAAATCGTCGCGCCTGTGGATGTTCACGCCAACGCCACTTTGCAGGGCGTTGATTCGCGGCGAGGCTTCACACCCATGGCCCTCGTCGCACCCGTCCTGTCCGTCCCGCCGCAACCGGCCCCCGCCTACCATGCCGAGCGGCAGTATCTCGGCCTGCTGGCCGACATCATGGCCACGGGCATCGAGCGCGGCGACCGCACCGGCACCGGCACCCTGGGCGTCTTCGGCCGCCAGATGCGCTTCGACCTCAGCCAGGGCTTCCCGCTGCTGACCACCAAGAAGCTGCACCTGCGCTCGATCATCGTCGAACTCCTGTGGTTCCTGCGCGGCGAGACCAACATCCGCTACCTCAAGGACCACGGCGTCAGCATCTGGGACGAATGGGCCAACGCCGAGGGCGATCTTGGCCCGGTCTATGGCAAGCAGTGGCGCTCCTGGACCGCGCCCGACGGCCGCGTGATCGACCAGATCAGCGCCGTGGTCGAGGCCATCCGCAAGAACCCCAACAGCCGCCGCCACATCGTCAGCGCCTGGAACCCGGCCGATGTCGAGGACATGGCCCTGCCGCCCTGCCATTGCCTGTTCCAGTTCTTCGTCGCCGACGGCCGCCTCTCCTGCCAGCTCTACCAGCGCAGCGCCGACGTCTTCCTGGGCGTGCCGTTCAACATCGCCAGCTACGCCCTGCTGACCATGATGGTGGCCAAGGTCACCGGCCTTGAGCCCGGCGAGTTCGTCCACACCTTCGGCGACGCCCACCTCTATCTGAACCATCTGGACCAAGCCAAACTGCAGCTGGCCCGCGAACCCTACTCCTTCCCGACCATGACCATCGCCGACAAGGACGACCTGTTCGCCTTCGAACTCGGCGACTTCCTGGTCGAAGGCTACCAGGCCCACCCGACGATCAAGGCGCCGATCGCGGTTTGACCATGCGCAGACTGACCGCCGTTCTTGCCGCCGGCATGCTGCTCGCCGCCCCGGCCGCGGCCCAGACGCCGATGACCGATCCGGCCACCCGGGCGCTGGTTGAAATGCTCGACCTCTGTCTGTCGGCGATGAAGGGCGAGGTGGTGTTCGACAAGGGCGCCTCGAAGAAGGCCTACAACCGTTCCCACGCCACCGGCGGCTGGGACAAGAAGGTCGGCAAGTCGCGGCTGGCGCTGAATCTGGCGGTCACCAACCTGCCCAACGGCTCCTTCCGGGTCTGTTCCGGCATCCTGTCGCCGGCCACCGTCGATTTGGCCGGCCTGCGGGTCGCCCTGGCCGAGCGCGCGGCGGGCTTTCCGATGCGGCCGATGGGACCCAGACCCAACAAGGCCGGCGGAACCATCAGCGGCTTCGAGAACCCCGACGGCCCGCTGATCAGCCTGACCATCACCGAGCAACCGGCCGCCGGCGAGACCCCCGCCACCACCGGCCTGTCGGTCATCTGGCGGCAGTCGTAGCGGGCCCCGGTTTTGGGCATGCGGGCGGTCGGCGACGGGGTCATCCTGCCCGGCATGATCACCCGCCGCCTCGCCCTCGCCGTTTCCGCCGCCCTGCTGCTGGCCGCGCCCGCCGCCGCCCAGTCCGACGAGACCGCCGTCTCCCGGGCCATGGTCGCCACCGTCGATCTCTGCCTGCGCGTCCTGAAGGGTCAGGCCAGCTGGCCATCCGGTCTCGACATGTTGGGCTACACGATCACCTCGAGCGGTGGCCGCGTCAAACCCATCGGCGGCACAGTGATCGCCTCGGCCATGGGGTCAAACGTCATGGGCGGCGCGCCGGTGAAGCTCTGCGAGATCACCGCAACGCCCCGGATCGCCGACAAGTCCCTGCTCAATAGCGCGCTGAGGGCGCGGGCCGGCAGCCTGCCGCCGATGGGCAGCGGCCCTATCGCTGGCGGCGGCGTGATGGACGGCTACGCCAACATGAGCGGGACGGGCCTGATCGTGCTGGCCATCACCGACCGGCCGGGCGCGGGCGGCAAGGTCGCCACCACCTCCCTCTCGGTGATCTGGAAGTAGGGCCTACCGCGCCGGCGATCACGGCGGTAAACCCGCCGACATGCGCCTTGCCGTGACCCTTCTCGCCATTCTGGCCCTCACAGGCTGCGTCGCCCGCGAGGCCGGGGTCTCCGCCGGCCCGGCCGGCGAGTGCGCTGTTCCCACCGACCTGACGCCGGCCCCGGTGGAGGTCGGCCCGGCGGACAAGGTGGTCGCCGACTTCACCCCCGATACCTACCTCCTGGCCATCGCCTGGCAGCCGGAAGCCTGCCGCAGCCAGGCCGCCGACACCTCCGATCCCAGCGCCTGCGACAGCGGCCTGACCTGGACGCTGCACGGCCTCTGGCCCAACAGCGCCGATGGCAAGCATCCCCGCTACTGCCGCGCCTCGCAGGCGATCAGCCAGGCCACAACGGCCCGCAACTTCTGCATGATGCCCTCGGCGCGGCTGCAGCAGCATGAGTGGGCCGCCCACGGCGTGTGCGCCTGGGATAGCCCGGAGGCCTATTTCGACCAGTCCCGCACCCTGTGGGACGGCCTGAAGAAGCCGGCCCTGACGGCGCCGACCCTCACCGCCGGCGCCCTGCGCGACGCCTTCGCCGCCGCCAACCCAGGCCTGCCGCGCGGCGCCATCGCCATCGCCACCAGCCAGGACAACCGCCTGCGCGAGGTGCGCCTGTGCCACGACCTCGCCTTCAAGCCGGCTGCCTGCGCGCCAAAGGCGCTCGGGGCGCGCGATGACGTGGTGCTGACCATCACCCCACCAAACTGAGGATGACGCCTCCGGGCGACGCGGCGTAGGGTCCGGCCATGGTCCTTCCCCTCGCTATCGTCGTCGCCCGCGCCCGCAATGGAGTCATCGGCAACAGGGGCGACCTGCCCTGGCGTATCAGGTCCGACATGGCCTGGTTCAAGGCCAACACGCTTGGCAAGCCGGTGATCATGGGCCGCAAGACCTGGGACAGCCTGCCGCTGCAGCCCCTGCCCGGCCGGCTGAACATCGTGCTCAGCCGCGACGGCAGCTTCGAGCCGAAGACCGCTGTCCACGTCGAGAACTTCAACGAAGCGGTCGAGATGGCCAGCGAGCAGGCCGAGGAGGACGGCGCCAGGGAAGTCTGCGTGATCGGCGGCACCGCCCTGTTCGAGCTGGCCATGCCGCGCGCCAGGCGGCTCTACATCACCGAGGTCGAGGCCGAGCCTGAGGGCGACGCCTTCTTCCCGGCCTTCGACGAGTCCGCCTGGACCGAGGTTCACCGCGAGGCCCACGCCCCCGGTGAAAAGGACGACCACCCCTTCGTCTTCCGCATCCTGGAGCGCAAACGATGAAGCCTG
This sequence comes from Caulobacter sp. SRI_014, assembly GCF_057586315.1. Classification (NCBI taxonomy): domain Bacteria; kingdom Pseudomonadati; phylum Pseudomonadota; class Alphaproteobacteria; order Caulobacterales; family Caulobacteraceae; genus Caulobacter; species Caulobacter sp. SRI_014. The sequence goes on from NZ_JBYCZQ010000001.1 coordinate 63,474, forward strand.
TCCTGCTGGCCCTTGCGATCGCCCTGACCGCCGGCGCCGCCCAGGCCGCCCTGCATCCGAAATACTACGAGGAGGCACGCGCCAAGGCGGCCAATGTCATTGTCCTGAAGGTCTCGCGGGTCGAGCCGCCGCCGGGACCGCTGGGCGACTGCAAGGTCCATGGCCGCGTCGAGGCGGTCGAACGCGGCCAGCGCTACCGGACCGGCGACAAGGTCGTCCTCGCCGTCGACTGCTTCCGGCCCGGCGCGGAGACCCCGGCCAGCGGCATCCTCTACCAGGACCTGCGCGACCTGAAGGCCGCCGGGCGCGGCCGCGCCTTCCTGGGCCCGAGCGGCGCCGTGGTGATGTCGCAATACCATCCGCTGCCCTGATCCCTCGCGTTGACGCCCCTTGCGTTGACGGAAGGTCAGCGGGTTCTATCGGCGCAAAGAGAAAACGCTGAGAGGAACGCCAGGTGGATATCGAACTCGTCGCCGAGGGACTGCTGTTCCCGGAAGGCCCCATCGCCATGAACGACGGCTCGGTGATCCTCACCGAGATCAAGGGCCAGCGGCTGACCCGCGTCACCCCCGACGGCAAGACCAGCACCGTGGCCGAGACCGGCGGCGGCCCCAACGGCGCCGCCATCGGTCCGGACGGCAAGATCTATGTCACCAACAACGGCGGCAGCTTCGAATGGCTCGACATGGGCGGCCTGACCATCCCCGGCCCGACCCCGCCCAGCCACGTCGGCGGCTCGATCCAGCGGGTCGACATCGCCACCGGCAAGGTCGAGACGGTCTACGACGCCTGTGACGGCAAGCGCCTGGTCGGCCCAAACGACCTGGTCTTCGACAAGCAGGGCGGCATGTGGTTCAGCGACCACGGCTGCTCGACCCCCGAGGGCAAGAAGTTCGGCGGCCTCTACTATGCCCTGCCCGACGGCTCGAAGATCGTCCGCCACAAGGACCATATGGTCAGCCCCAACGGCGTCGGCCTGTCGCCGGACGAGAAACGCGTCTACCTGGCCGACACCATGCTCGGCCGCCTCTGGGCCTTCGACGTCACCGCCCCCGGCGAACTGGCTGAGCCGCCGCCCTTCCAGCCGGGCCACGTGGTCTGCAACCTGCCGGGCTACCAGCTGCTCGACAGCCTGGCCGTCGAGGCGTCGGGCAAGGTCTGCGTCGCCACCATCATCAACGGCGGCATCACCGCCTTCGACCCGGACGGCACGACGGAGCACTATCCGTTCCCGGACCTGCTGTGCACCAACATCTGCTTCGGCGGTGCGGACATGCGCACGGCGTGGATCACGGCCTCGGGGACCGGGAAACTGTACAAGGCGACCTGGCCGCGTCCCGGCCTGAAGCTGAACTTCAACGCGTAGGGCACGAAGCAGAAATCAAGCTCTCCCCCCGTGAAGCGGGGGGAGGACCGCTTTGGAGCGCGAGCGACAAAGCAGGAGGGGGGTACCCCTGCCTGAAGACATTCCCCGACCGCCGGTGGGCCCGCCTCCTGCTTTCTCGCTTGAAGGCTCGAAAGCGGTCCTCCGCCCAAAGGGCGGAGAGCTTGTGATATCCGCCGCCTTCGCGCCCCTAGTACAGCACCCCCATCGCCGAGCGTTCGAAGCTCTTCAGCTCGTCGTCGCGCCCGTCGCGGACCTTCACCACCCATTCGGGGTCCTGCAGCAGGGCGCGGCCGACCGCCACCAGGTCGAACTCGTCGCGCTCGAGCCGTTCGACCAGGCCATCGAGGCTGGCCGGCTGGCTGGCCTCGCCGCCGTAGGCCGCGATGAATTCGCCCGACAGGCCCACCGACCCGACGGTGATCGTCGGCTTGCCGGTCAGCTTCTTGGCCCAGCCGGCGAAGTTGAGGTCGCTGCCCTCGAACTCCGGTTCCCAGAACCGCCGCTGGCTGCAGTGGAAGACATCGGCTCCAGCGTCGGCCAACGGCTGCAACCAGGCTTCCATCTCCCGCGGATCGGCCGCCAGCTTGACCGTGAAGTCCTGCTGCTTCCACTGCGACAGCCGGATGATCACCGGATAATCCTCGCCGACCTCGCGCCGCACGGCCTTGAGGATTTCCACCGCGAACCGCGAGCGTTCGGCCAGGCTCTTGCCGCCCCAACGGTCCTCGCGGACGTTGACCCCGTGCCAGAAGAACTGGTCGATCAGATAGCCATGCGCCCCGTGCAGCTCGACGGAATCGAAGCCCAGCGCCTTGGCCGCCCCCGCCGCCTTGCCGAAGGCGTCAATGGCGTCGGCCACCTCGGCGTCGCTCATCGGCTCGCCGAACTGCTTGCCCGGCGAGGACAGGCCGGAGGGGCTGTCGTACGGCCCCGGCGGCGTCCAGTCGGGCGACCGGGTGCGAACCGCGCCGACGTGCCACAGTTGCGGGGCCATCTTGCCGCCGGCCGCATGCACCGCCTCGATCACCTGCTTCCAGGCCGCCAGCTCGTCCTCGCCATGGAAGCGCGGAATGTTCGGATCGTTCAGCGAGGCCGGCCGCGCCACCCCCGTGCCCTCGGAGATGATCAGCCCGACGCCGTTCTCCGCCCGCCGCCGGTAGTAGTCCACGACCTCCTGCGTCGCCACGCCGCCCGGCGAGAAGCTGCGGGTCATCGGAGCCATGGCGATGCGGTTGGCCAGGGTCATCGACTTGATCGAAATGGGCTTGAACAGCGCCTTGGTGCTCACAGTCTTCTCCGGTGGGGTGTCTTTGCCTGTTTAAACGACCGTTTGAGCTTAGGCTCCAGTCAGAAAATCTGACCGGAGCCGCAGTGCGTACGGATTTGATGTGGCGCATGGCCCCATGACGGACCCGTGGTATTCGATCCAATGATCACATTCCGAGGATTCGACCCCGCGCCTTGAACGCCCAGGCCACCCTGTCTGAAACCCTGCGCGGCCGCCTGGCCGAGGGCCAGCCCGTGGATGCGGTGCTGGAAGGCTGGGCCTTGCTGGATTCGACCCTGGTTCATGATCCGGCCGCCTTCGCCGAGGCGCTGGGCGAGGCAGCCAAGCTCGACACCACCGCCGGCTTCGCGGCCATCGCGCCGGAAGGGTCCCTCGGCGCCGCCGTCATCTCTCCGACCGGAGCCCTGGCCCAGGCCGATCCGCAGTTCATCAAATGGTTCGGCGATCCCACCGACATTCCCGCCTTCCGCCGCCTCGTCCGCCTGGCCCAGAAGCAGGGTCAGGCGTCCGGCCTGGTCGAGACCGAGGACGGCGGCGTCATCGCCGCCTGCGCCGCCGTCGAATCCCTGGCCCTGCGCTGGCCGCTGTCCGAGGCCAGCCGCGCCCAGCTGCTGCTCCCCGGCCGCCGGGTCGCCCTGCTCGGCTTCGCCCCCTCCCGGGTCAGCGATCTGGCCCAGCGCGCCGCCCAGGCCTTCGGCTTCACCCCGCTGGAAGCGCGCCTGGCCGAGGCCCTGCTCGACGCCCCCAGCCTCAACGAGGCCGCCGAGCGTATCGGGGTCGGCCGCGAAACCGCCCGTGAGGCCCTCAAGAAGGCCATGCGCAAGGCCGGCGCCCGCCGCAGCCCCGACCTGGTCCGCCGGATGATGGACCTGATGAGCGGCATGGGCGCCCCGATCGGTGACGTCGAGGCCGTGCTGCGCGCCCTGTTCGGCGCCACGCCCGCCGAGGCCAAGGCCGCCGCCCGCTTTGCCGAGGGGATGACCGCCCGCGAGGTCGCCGCCGCTCTGGGCGTCAAGGAGGCCACCGTCCGCGGCCAGCTCAAGGCGGTGTTCGCCAAGACCGGGGTCAACAAGGCCAAGGACCTTGTCCGCCTGACCGTCGAGGCCGGCGCCCTGACCGCCTTCACCGAGGCCTCCGAAACGGTCGTCGAGCCGGTCGATCCCGAGGGCCGGGCGCGCATCATCAGCCTGCCTGACGGCCGCCGCGTGGCCTTCATGGACTACGGGCCCAAGGGCGGACGGCCGGTGGTCGTCTTCCACGGCTATTCGACGGGCCGCATCCTGCCGATCAATTTCGTCGCCCTCCTGCACCAGTCCGGCTATCGGCCGCTGGCCGTGCAGCGCCCGGGGTTCGGCCTGAGCGACCCGGCCCCGACCCCCGAGAGCCACCTCGAGGTCCAGGCCGACGACCTCCTCGCCGTGCTGACGGCCCTCAAGCTGCGCAAGGTCGACATCCTGGTCCGCGATGGCGCCACCGCCGCCGGCCTGACCTTCGCCTCGCGCCACGCCGACCGCGTCGCCCGCGGCCTGTTGATGAACCCCAGGCCCCCGCGAGAGGTCGAGCGGACCCACCGCTCGCTGATCGGGGCCATCTCCCGCAGCATGCTGAAGCGCCCGGACCTGATCGCGCCGCTCGGCGAGATGCTGCGTCGCCAGACGCGCACTGACCTTCTGACCCGCACCATCCGCCGTTCACTGGAATCGGCGCCCGCCGACCGCGCCGCCGTCGACGACCCGCTGACCATGGCCCGCATCCTGCGCGACGCCCGGGGCATGTCGGCCCGCACCAGCGCGGGCTGGGCGGCCGAGATGGCGGTCTACGCCCATGACTGGGCCCTGCCGGCCACGATCGGCGGCGAGCACTGGTCCATCCTGCTCTGCGGCGGCCTCGACTGGCCGATCCACACCGGCTTCTGGCGCGATGCATTGCCCGGCGCCCCGGTCGCCAACCTGCATGACGCCGGCTTCCTGGCCTATTACACCCACCCGGCGGAGGTCATCGCGGCGCTGGAGGCTTGACGCCCCATGCCGCGGGTAAAGCGGGACAGATTGAAATCGACGATTTCAATCTGTCCCCTCTTTCTGCTTTCAGCTCAGCGACCCGGGCCGCGCGACCGGGTGCGAACTCGACAGGCCGCCGTCGACGACCATCGCCTGGCCGTTGACGTAGGACGCATCGTCCGAGGCCAGGAACAGGGCCATATGGGCGATCTCGATCGGCTGGCCGGCGCGGCGCAGCGGATTGAGCTGGCCGATCTTGCCTTCCGAGCCCTTGGCGCGGGCGCCATCGAAGATCGGCTTGGTCATTCCCGTCTCGATCAGGCCGGGGCAGATGGCGTTGACCCGGATGCCCGTGCCGCCCAGCTGCTGGGCCGTGGTCTGGACCATGGAGATCACCCCGGCCTTGGAGGCGCTGTAGGGCGTGCCGCCCGCCCCCGACCGCAGCGCCGCCACCGATGCCGTGCAGATGATCGAGCCCTTGCCCTTGGGTGCCATCACCCGGCTGGCGTGCTTGATCAGCATGGCCGGCCCGACGACGTTGATCCGCAGCAGCTCGGTGAAGCTGGCCTCGGTCAGCTCCGGCAGGGTGATCCAGCCGCCCGACACCCCGGCGTTGGCGAAGGCCACATCGAGGCCGCCATAGGTCTCCACCGCCTTGTCGACCAGGGCGCTGATCTCGGCCTCGGAGCCGGCGTCGCCGGTCACCGCGATGGCCGCTCCGCCGTCGGCGACGATCTGGGCCACGGTCTCATTGACCTCGGCCGCCCGGTCGAAGGCCACCACGCTGGCCCCCTCGGCGGCGAACAGTTTTGCGCTGGCCCGGCCAATGCCGCTGGCGGCCCCGGTAACGATGGCGACCTTGCCCGACAGACGACCCATGACGTGCTCCCTTGTTTAACCCGGAAGCTAGGGCGCCGCGACGGCAAGCGCCAGCGCAAATTCAAACAACTGTTCGAGGCCTCGGTCTGGACTCACCAACGGCCAAAGGTGGCGGGAATGCCCAGTTTCAGGTCGGCATTGCATCGCCTGGCCATCGCCACGAAGACGCCGCTGTCGTTGCTGTCGTACGCGGCGGCCAGCTCCGGGTCGTCGGCCTTAACCCGATTGCGCGCGTCGAGCAGGCGTCGTCCCTCGGGTGTCTGCGCAGCCTTGGGAATGAGGGCCTCGGCGGCCCCGATCGCCTTGTTGACGGCGGCGTAGTCTGCCTCCATTCGCCCCGTCGCGGCCGGGTCGCTGCTTGCGCCGATCAGGTCCTCGAGCAGGAATTGCAGGCTCAGGAGCCGGTTCGAGCAACGGATCGCCAGGCTCTGGCGGGGCGTGAAGCTCACCGCGCCCAGACGCTTGTCCTCGGCCTCCATCCGGCGCCCCATCTCCGTCAGCTGGTCGAAGACCGTGCGATTGACGGCCGCCTCGCCCGGCATCGGCTTGCCACCGCAGAGGGCCGCGAACAGCGGCCAGGCCGGATCGAACTTGCCGCCGTCCTGCTCACCGCCGGGACCGCCCATCGGCTTCAGGTCGGGTCCGAAATAGCGAATCCGGGCAATTTTGAACGTCCCGGCCGCGCAGTCGATCTGCAGCTGGCGAAGGTCGCCACGCCGCGCCATCAGGCTGGGCGGCGCGGCCTTGGGGTCGATCGGATCGCGATAGCGCCAGAGCACCGACACCTGCCATTGGGCGCCGACCTTGCGGGGCGGCGTCGCCAGATAGGCCTGCGCCTCGCCCGCCTCGACGGTCAGGATGCGCCAGGGGACGGCGGCTTCCTGCGCCGCCACGGGTCCAGCGAGTCCGCAGCACAGCATCAGCAGGGAAAGGGCGCTCCAGCGCATGTCGGGGGGCTCCGGGCCGTTGAACCCTGCCAATAGACAGCGCCGGCCCCGGGCGCGCGCCCTCGGAACGGGGGGCTAATGCGACCACCCGACCAGATCGCTCTTCCAGGCCAAGGACAACGCTTCGAGGAGCGTTCCCGCGCGCCGGGCGTTGCGCGATCCATGACCCGCATGCCCACCCTCGCCCTGGCTGTTCTGCTCAGCCTTGCCGCCGCAGCGCCCGCCGCCGCCGCGCCCAACGTCGCCGCCGCCTTCGGCAACACCGTGCTCATCGTCGAACCCGACGGCCGCTCCCGCAAGATCTGGCTCGAGCCGGGCGGCCGCTGGACAGGCCTCAGCCGCCGGGGTCTGTCTCTGGCCGGCAAGTGGACGGTGAAGGGTGAGAAGGTCTGCATCAGCCAGTCGAAGCCGGCCCTGCCCGGCAGCCTCTGCAACCGGATGCCGGCGCGGCTCGGCTCTACGGTCGCCGCCAAGGACCCCGGCGGCAAGCCGATCACCTTGAAGCTGGTCAAGGGCCGGGTGAGCAGGTAGCCCGAGGTCGCTGGGCTATAGCTCTCCCCCCGCGAAGTGGGGGGAGGACCGCTTTGGAGCGCGAGCGACAATGCAGGAGGGGGGCAAGTCTGTCGGCAGGAGGAACCTCCCTGTCGCCGGTGGGACCCGCCTCCTGATTTCTCGCCTGGGCTCGAAATCTGTCCTCCCCCCACTTCGCGGGGGGAGAGCTTGAACGTCTGATCCCTCGCTAGAGCGACGGCAGATCCAGCCCCTTCTCACGCGCCCAGTCCGCTGCCTCCTCATATCCGGCGTCGGCATGCCGCATCACCCCCGTCGCCGGGTCGTTCCACAGCACACGGGCGAGACGCCGCGCCGCGTCCTCGGTGCCGTCGCAGACGATGACCATGCCGCTGTGCTGGGAAAAGCCCATGCCCACGCCGCCGCCGTGATGCAGCGACACCCAGGTCGCCCCGCTCGCCGTGTTCAGCAGCGCATTCAGCAACGGCCAGTCGGACACCGCGTCCGACCCGTCCTTCATCGCCTCGGTCTCACGGTTCGGGCTCGCCACCGAACCCGAGTCCAGGTGATCGCGCCCGATCACCACCGGCCCGATCTCGCCCCTGGCCACCATCTCGTTGAACGCCAGGCCCAGCTTGTCACGGTCGCCCAGGCCCACCCAGCAGATCCGCGCCGGCAGGCCCTGGAACTGGATCTTCTCCGCCGCCATGTCGAGCCAACGGTGCAGATGCTTGTTGTCCGGCAGCAGCTCTTTCACCTTCGCATCCGTCTTGCGGATGTCCTCGGGATCGCCGCTCAGCGCCGCCCAGCGGAACGGCCCGACGCCCCGGCAGAACAGCGGCCGGATATAGGCCGGCACGAACCCCGGGAAGGCGAAGGCGTCGGCCACCCCCTCCTCCAGCGCCACCTGGCGGATGTTGTTGCCGTAGTCGACGGTCGGCACCCCGGACTTGTGGAAGTCCAGCATGGCCTCGACGTGCCGCGCCATCGACCGCCGCGCCGCCTGCTCGACGGCCTTGGGGTCGCGCTCGCGCCGCTCGTCCCACTCCATCACCGACCAGCCGGCCGGCAGATAGCCGTTGACCGGGTCGTGCGCACTCGTCTGGTCGGTGACCAGGTCCGGCCGCACGCCGCGCCGGACCATCTCGGGCAGCATCTCGGCGGCGTTGCCGACCACCCCGACGCTGATCGCCCGCTTCTCGGCGCAGGCCTTTTCGATCAGGGCCAGGGCGTCATCCAGATTCTTGGCCTTCACGTCGAGATAGCCGGTCTTCAGCCGCATCTCGATCCGGCTCTCGCGGCATTCGATGGCCAGGCAGGACGCTCCCGCCATCACCGCCGCCAGCGGCTGGGCCCCGCCCATGCCGCCCAGGCCCGCCGTCAGGATCCAGCGCCCCGACAAGTCGCCGCCGTAGTGCTGGCGGCCGGCCTCCACGAACGTCTCATAGGTGCCCTGAACGATCCCCTGGCTGCCGATGTAGATCCACGACCCGGCCGTCATCTGGCCGTACATCATCAGCCCCTTGCGATCGAGCTCGTGGAAGTGGTCCCAGGTCGCCCAGTGCGGCACCAGGTTGGAGTTGGCCAGCAGCACGCGCGGCGCATCGGCGTGGGTGCGGAACACCCCCACCGGCTTGCCCGACTGGATCAGCAGCGTCTCGTCCGCCTCCAGCCGCTTCAGGGTCGCCACGATCCGGTCGAAGCTTTCCCAGTCCCGCGCCGCCCGGCCGATGCCGCCGTAGACCACCAGGTCTTCCGGCCGCTCGGCCACCTCCGGGTCGAGGTTGTTCATCAGCATCCGCATCGGCGCCTCGGTCAGCCAGGACTTGGCCGAAAGCTCCAGGCCACGCGGGCTGCGGATGACGCGGGTGTTGTCGATGCGGGTCATTCCCCAACTTCCTTCAAGAGTGCGTCCAGTCGATCAGGTCGGTCAGCATGGCGTTCAGCGGCCCCTGCAGGGCGGCCGCGCGGTCGGGGTTCCAGGTCGGAATGTCGAGGCCGGCGGGCTCGTCCATGTAGGCCCGCTGGGCGATTTCCATCTGCAGGGCATGCACGCCCTCTTCGGGGCGCCCGTAGTGGCGGGTGATCCAGCCGCCCTTGAAGCGGCCGTTGGTGACGTGGGTGAAGCCCGACGCCGCCATGTGTTTCTCGGCGATGGCCACGGCGCCGGCATCGGCGCTGGCCCCGCTGTTGGTCCCCAGGTTCAGGGCCGGCAGTTCGCCGTCGAACAGGCGCTCGACATGGCTGCGGATCGAGTGGGCGTCGTAGACCACGATGCGCGGATGGATCAGCCGCAGCCGGTCGATCTCCCCCTCAAGGGCGTCGTGGTAGGGCGCGAAATAGCTGATCCGCCGCCGGGCGATCTCGGCGTCTCGCGGATTGCGGCCCGGCTTGTAGAGCGGCGCGTCGTCAAACGTCTCGGTCGGGCACAGGCCCGTCGTCGCCTGGCCGGGATACAGGCTTTGGCCCGAGGGGTCGCGGTTCACATCGATGGCCGTGCGCGAGATGTCGGTGCGCACGACGGTGGCGTCCAGCGCCTCGGCAAACCCATAGAGCTGCGGGATGAACCAGTCGGCGTCATGGATCGCCAGCGCATGGCTGACCAGATGGTCGGCGATCTCCGGCGGGATCACCGTCCCGGCATGCGGGATGGAGATGACGAGGGGCGCCTGACCCCGGCGGACGTGGAGCCACGCCGCGGTCATGGACGGCGCCTGAAATAGCCCTCCCCCTCGAGGGGGGAGGGTTGGGTGGGGGTGAACGCGCGAGGCGCCCGGAAGCGCGCAGAAGGCGTCGTCGCCCATTCGGGATCAACCCGACGCCCGGTGGACACACCCCCAACCCCGACCCTTCCCCCCTCGAGGGGGAAGGGAGATGTGCGCGCCCTCATTCCACCATCCCCGGCAGTTCGACTCCCGCCGCCTTGGCCAGCGCCCCGCTCTTCACCAGCTCCGCCGCCGCCGCCATGTCCGGCGCGAAGAACCGATCATCCTCCAGGTGCGGAACCCGCCCGCGCACCAAGGCCCGGACCGCTTCGAGACCTTCGCTCGACGCCAAACCCGCGTGGAAATCGCAGCCCTGCGCCGCCGCCAGCACCTCGATGGCCACCACCTGGGCAGCGTTCTCGGCCATCTCCAGCAGGCGCCGCGCGCCATGCGCCGCCATCGACACATGGTCTTCCTGGTTCGCACTGGTCGGGATGCTGTCCACGCTGGCCGGATAGGCCCGCTGCTTGTTCTCCGACACCAGCGCCGCCGCCGTCACCTGCGGGATCATGAAGCCGCTGTTGATCCCCGGCCGCGGCGTCAGGAACGCCGGCAGCCCCGACAACGCCGGGTCGACCAGCATCGCCGTGCGCCGCTCCGACATAGAGCCGATCTCGCAGACCGCCATGGCCAGCATGTCGGCCGCAAAGGCCACCGGCTCGGCGTGGAAGTTGCCGCCGCTGATCGCCTCGCCGGTCTCGGTGAAGATCAGCGGGTTGTCCGTCACCCCGCCGGCCTCGATGCCCAGAGTCGTCGCCGCCTGCCGCCCCAGATCGAGGATCGCCCCCATCACCTGCGGCTGGCAGCGCAGGCAGTAGGGATCCTGCACCTTCTCGCAGTGGGCATGGCTGACCTGGATCGCGCTGCCCGCCAACATTGCTCGATACGAGGCGGCTGCCTCGGCCTGTCCCCGATGCCCGCGCAGGGCATGGATACGCGGATCGAACGGCGCCACCGAGCCCTTGGCCGCCTCCACCGACAGGGCGCCGGCCACCATCGCCGCCTGGAACACCCGCTCGATCCGAAACAGCCCGGCGAGCGCACAGGCGGTCGAGAACTGCGTCCCGTTGAGCAGCGCCAGCCCTTCCTTGGGCCCCAGCACCAGCGGCTTCAGCCCGACCCTGGCCAGGGCGTCTGCCGCCGGCATCCGCTCGCCGGCCACGAAAGCCTCTCCAACCCCGATCATGGTCGCCGCCATATGCGACAGCGGCGCGAGATCGCCCGACGCCCCGACACTGCCCTGGCGCGGGATCAGCGGCAGGCAGTCGCGAGCCAGCAGCTCGAGGATCATCTCCACCGTCGCCGGCGCCACGCCCGAGGCGCCGCGCCCCAGGCTCGCGGCCTTGAGGGCCAGCATCAGCCGCACGACGTCGGCTTCCAGCGGCTCACCCACGCCGGCGCTGTGGCTGAGCACGATGTTTTCCTGCAGCCGCGCCAGGTCCGCCGTCTCGATGCGGATGTTGGCCAGCTTGCCGAAGCCGGTGTTGACGCCATAGACCGCATCGCCCTTGGCCACGATGGCCTCGACCACGGCCGCGCTGGCCGCGATGGCCGGCCAGGCCCCGGCGGAGAGGGTGGGATTCGAACCCGCGAACACCGCCTGCCAGTCGGCCAGGCTCGCCTCGCCCGGGGTCAACACCACTGTCACGCATCCACTCCCTGAAACACCCGGGTGCGCAACGCATTGCGCCCCAGCCAGTAGGCCAGCTCCACCGGCCGCGTCGCATCCCAGATCGCCAGGTTGCAGGCCTTGCCCACCGCCAGCGACCCCATGTCATCCCAGCGCCCGATGGCCCGCGCCGCCTCCCGCGTCACGCCGGCCAGCGCCTCATCGACCGTCAGCCCGAACAGGATCACCGCCATGTTCACCGCCGTCAGCAGTGAGGTCAGCGGCGAACTCCCCGGATTGCAGTCCGTCGCCACCGCCATCCGCACCCCCGCCTGGCGGAACAGCGCCACCGGCGGCTTCTCCTCGTCCCGCAGCGCATAGAAGGCCCCCGGCAGCAGCACCGCCACCGTCCCCGCCCTGGCCATCGCCGCCGCGCCCTCGGCGTCCGTCCGCTCCAGATGATCGGCGCTCAGCGCCCCGTACTCCGCCGCCAGCTGCGCCCCGCCGCCGGCCGTCCGCTGGTCGGCATGCAGCCGCACCGGCAGGCCATGCGCCCTGGCCGCATCGAACACGGCCCGCACCTCGTCCGGCGTAAAGGCGTTGGTCTCGCAGAAGGCGTCGACCGCATCGGCCAGGCCCACGGCGGCCGGAATGATCTCATCCACCACCTTGGCGACATAGTCCTCGCGGCTGTCCCGATGCTCCGGCGGCAGGGTGTGCGCCGCCAGCAAACTGGTCGCCACGCTCACCGCCCGCGCGCTCTCCAGAGCCCGCGCCGCCCGCAGCATCTTCAGCTCACTGTCCAGATCGAGCCCATAGCCCGACTTCACCTCGATGGCCGTGACCCCCTCGGCCAGCAGCCGGTCGAGCCGCTCCAGCGCGCTCGCCACCAACTCGCCCTCACTGGCCGCCCGCGTCCTGGCGACCGTGGAAACGATCCCGCCCCCCGCCGCCGCGATGGTCTCGTAGGTCTCCCCGCGCAGCCGCATCTCGAACTCGTCCGCCCGGTCCCCGGCGAACACCAGATGGGTGTGACAGTCGATCAGTCCCGGGGTGACCAGCCGCCCCTCAAGCTCGACCACCTCATCGGCGCTCCAGCCGTCCGGCAGGTCGGTCCCGACAAAGGCGATCCGCGCGGCGACACAGCCCACCGCGCCGTCCTCGACGAGGCCAAGACCGGTTCGCGACTCGTCGAGAGTCGCCAGCCGTCCGCCACGCCAGAGCCGGTCGAAATGCATGAATCCTCCGCGAAGGCCCGCACAATATGTCTAGACATATTCATCTTGCAACCTGATCCTCGGGGTCATGCAGACGACCCTGTTCCTCGACCGCGCCCTGCTCCCCGACGGCTGGGCCTCGAACGTCCGGATCACGTGCGAGGACGGGATCATCACCGCGCTGCAAACCGACCAACCGCCCATTTCGGGCGAATCCCGCCAGGCGCTCGGTGTCCCGGGCGTGCCCAACCTGCATAGCCACGCTTTCCAGCGCGCCATGGCCGGCCTGGCCGAACGCCGAGGCCCGGCGGCCGACAGTTTCTGGACCTGGCGCGAGGTCATGTACCGCTTCCTGGCCCGCCTCGGCCCCGACGATGTCGAGGCCATCGCGGCCTACGCCTTCGCCGACATGCTGGAGGCCGGCTTCACTGCCGTGGCCGAGTTCCACTACCTGCACCACAGCCCCGACGGCTCCCCCTACGCCGACGTCGCCGAACTGGCCCGCCGCCATACCAGGGCCGCCGCCGACACCGGCATCGGCGTCACCATGCTGCCGGTCTTCTACGCCCACGCCACCTTTGGCGGTGAGCCGCCGACCCCGGGCCAGCGCCGTTTCATCAATGATCCGGGCCGCTTCGCCCGCATCGTCGAGGCCCTGCAGAGCGATGGCGCCGTGGTCGGCGTCGCCCCCCACAGCCTGCGCGCCGCCACTCCGGACGAGCTGAAAGCCATCCTCCCCCTGGCCGACGGCCCGGTGCATATCCACGCCGCCGAACAGGTCAAGGAGGTCGAGGACTGCTTGGCCTGGTCCGGCCAGCGGCCGGTCGAATGGCTGCTCGACCACGCCGGCGTCGACCAGCGCTGGTGCCTGATCCACGCCACCCACCTGACCCGCCAAGAGACTGAAAACCTTGCCAGATCCGGCGCGGTCGCAGGCCTCTGCCCGATCACCGAGGCCAACCTCGGCGACGGCATATTCCCCTCGGCGCGCTATCTGGAAGCCGGCGGCCGCTTCGGAGTCGGCACCGACAGCAACATCGCCGTCGACGCCGCCGGCGAGCTGCGCCAGCTCGAATACGCCCAGCGCCTGGCCCTGCGCGGCCGCAACCTGCTCTCCCGGACCGAAGGCGAAAGCACCGGCCGGGCCCTGCTCACGGGCGCGCATCGGGGCGGCGCCCAGGCGTTGGGCCAGCCGCTCGGCGCCCTCGCCGTTGGCCATCGGGCCGACGTCGTCTGCCTGGACATGGACCATCCGGACATGGCCGGCCGCTCCGACGACCTGGCCATCGACACCTGGGTGTTCAGCCAGGGGCGCACCGCCATCGACTCGGTCTATGCCGACGGTCGCCGCGTGGTCGAGAATGGCCGCCACCTTGACCGCAGCGCCATCAACGCCCGCTACAGCGCCGTCCTCAAAGGCCTCACCGCATGACCCAGCCGCTCCACGAAGCCATCCGCGCCCGGCTCGAGGCCGACATCCTCGCCGGCATCTACAAGCCCGGCGAAAAACTACCCAACGAGACCGACCTGGCCGCCGAATGGAACTGCGCCCGGATGACGGTGTCGCGGGCCCTGAACGCCCTGGCCGAGGCCGGCATGGTCCAGCGCCGCAAGCGGGCCGGCACCTTCGTCACCCGCCGCACGGTGCAGGAGACCGTGCTGGAAATCCGCGATGTCGCCGCCGAGGTGCGCGCCTCCGGCCGTGACTACGCCTTCCGCCGCCTGGCCCGCCGCGAGGCCGGCGCCTCGGCCGACGAAGCCGCCCGCCTGGGCGTTCCCGAGGGCGCGCCTGTCCTGCTGGTCATCGGCCTGCACCTGGCCGACGGCGAGCCGCACGCCCTCGAGGAGCGGCTGATCAGCCTGGACGCCGCCCCCGCCGCCGCCCGCGAGCGGTTCGAGGACGCGCCCCCCGGCGCCTGGCTGCTCACCCACGTCCCCTGGACCGAGGCCGAGCACGCCATCACCGCCCTGGCCGCTGACAGCCAGACCGCCAAAAGACTAGGGATTTCCACCGGTTCACCGCTGCTGTCGCTGGAGCGCAAGACCTGGGCCTCGGGGGCCGGCGTCACCGCCGCCCGCTTCCTCTACCCGGCCGGCGCCCAGCGCTTCACCGCCCGCCTGCGCCAGCCTCGGGGCTGAGGGGAACAAGCTTAACCACCGAACGCTTTGCCTTCGCTGGACGCCACGTCCGGCCAAGAAGGACATTGCCCGTGACCGCCCTCTCCCGCGTCCTGCCCCTCACCCTGGCAGGCGCCGCCTCGCTGCTGGCCCTCGCCGCCTGCGCCGGCAAGACCAGCCTGCCCGCCTCCGCCACCTACGGCCCCAACCCGACCATCGTCGAACCTCAGTCGGCCCTGATCCCGACCATCAACGCCCGCAAGGCCGTCGGCTGGCCGGCCGGCGACAAGCCGATCGCCGCCGCCGGCCTCAAGGTCGAAGCCTTCGCCAGCGGCCTCGACCACCCCCGCTGGCTCTACGTCCTGCCCAACGGCGACGTCCTGGTCGCCGAGTCAAACGCCCCGCCCAAGCCCGAGGACGGCAAGGGCATCAAGGGCGCGGTCATGAAGGCGGTGATGAAGAACGCCGGAGCCGGCGTGCCCAGCGCCAACCGCATCAGCCTGCTGCGCGACAGCGACGGGGATGGCGTGGCCGAGACGAAGACCGTCTTCCTGTCGGGCCTCAACTCGCCGTTCGGGATGGCCCTGGTCGGGAACACCTTCTACGTCGCCAACAGCGACGCCGTGGTCAGCTTCCCCTACCAGCCCGGCGCCACCCGCATCAGCGCGGCGGGGACCAGGGTCGCCGACCTGCCGGCCGGCCCGCTGAATCACCACTGGACCAAGAACATCATCGCCAGTCCGGACGGGACGAAGCTCTACGCAACTGTCGGCTCGAACAGCAACGTCGGCGAGAACGGCCTGGACAAGGAAGAAGGCCGCGCCGCCATCTGGGAAATCGACCTGGCGTCCGGCCAGAAGCGCCTGTTCGCCACGGGCCTGCGCAATCCCAATGGCCTCGACTGGGAGCCGGTCTCGGGCATGCTGTGGACGACGGTCAATGAGCGCGACGAGATCGGCCACGACCTGGTGCCCGACTATATGACCAGCGTCCGCGACGGCGGCTTCTACGGCTGGCCCTACAGCTACTGGGGCCGTGTCGACACCCGGGTCAAACCGCGGGACCCGGCCAAGGTGGCGGTCGCCCTGACCCCCGACTATGCGCTCGGGGCCCACACCGCCTCGCTCGGCCTGACCTTCTATCGCGGCGACCTGCTCGGCCAGTATCGCGGCGGCGCCTTCATCGGCCAGCATGGCTCGTGGAACCGCGACCCGGTCAGCGGCTACAAGGTCGTCTTCGTCCCGTTCAGCGGCGGCAAGCCCAGCGGCCCGGCCCAGGATGTGCTGACCGGCTTCCTCGATGAGAACATCCACACCAAGGGCCGCCCCGTCGGCGTGGCCGTGGACCGGCGCGGGGCCCTGCTGGTCGCCGATGACGTCGGCAATGTCATCTGGCGCGTGACGCCGGGCTGATTTGCGGAGTAGCGTTCTCCCAACGACTGTCGGGGAACGATCCATGAAACGTCTGCTGCTGACCGGCCTTGCGCTGGCCGCCCTGTCGCTGGCCGCCTGCCAGAAGCCGACCACGTCAGACGGCTCCGAAGGCTACGGCCCCAACCCGACCATGCCGGCGGCCAAGACCTCTCCCCTGCCGACCGTCAACGCCCGCCAGGCCGTCGGCTGGGCCAAGGACGCCGCACCCGTTCCCGCCGAGGGCCTGAAGGTGGCCCGCTTCGCCGAGGGCCTGGAGCACCCGCGCTGGCTCTACGCCCTGCCCAACGGCGACATCCTGGTGTCCGAGAGCAACAGCCCGCCGCGCGAGGGCAAGGGGCTGACCGCCATGGTCGCCAAGAACATGATGAAGAAGGCCGGGGCCGGCGTCCCCAGCCCCAACCGTATCACCCTGCTGCGCGACGCCGACGGCGATGGCGTGGCCGAGCTGAAAACGCCCTTCATCACCGGCCTGAACTCGCCGTCGGGCATGGTCCTGGTCGGCAATCAGCTGTTCGTCGCCAACACCGACAGCGTGGTCGTGTTCGACTACATCGAAGGCGCGACGAAGATCGACGGCGCCGGCAAGAAGATCGCCGACCTGCCGGCCACCGGCTCCAACGGCCACTGGGCCCGCAACATCATCGCCAAGGCCGATGGCTCCAAGCTGTACGTCGGGGTCGGCTCATCCAGCAACATCGCCGACGAAGGGCTGGAGGTCGAAAAGGAAAGGGCCGCCATCCTGGAGATGAACCTGGATGGTTCCGGCCGCCGCACCTTTGCGTCGGGCCTGCGCAACCCCAACGGCATGGCTTGGGAGCCCGTCACCGGCCAGCTCTGGGCGGCCGTCAACGAGCGCGACATGATCGGCCACGACACGCCGCCCGACTACATGACGGTGGTCAAGGACGGCGGCTTCTACGGCTGGCCCTGGAGCTACTGGGGCCAGACTGTCGACGACCGGGTCGAGCCCGCCAACCCGGCCATGGTCGCCAAGGCCCTCAAGCCCTCCTACGGCCTGGGCGCCCACACCGCCTCGCTCGGCATCCATTTCTACAGCGGGCCGCTGCTGCCGGAGGTCTGGCGCGGAGGCGTCTTCGTCGCCCAGCACGGCAGCTGGAACCGCGACCCGCCCAGCGGCTACCGGGTGATCTACGTGCCCTTCGTGGCCGGCAATCCGTCCGGTGGACCGGTCGTGGTGCTGGATGGCTTCCTGAACGCCAGGAAGGAAGCCCAGGGCCGCCCCGTCGCCTTCGCGCAGGACAAGACCGGCGGCCTGCTGGTCTCCGACGACGTCGGCAACATCATCTGGCGGGTCACGCCCTCGGCGGTTCCTTAGGTAAAGAGAAAGAGCCGCCGGATCGCTCCGACGGCCCTTCCGTTATCTCGATGACCGAGAGGCTTACAGCCGCTCGATGATCGTCACGTTGGCCAGACCGCCGCCTTCGCACATGGTCTGCAGGCCGTACTTGCCGCCGCGGTCCTTCAGCACGTTGACCAGGGTGGCCATCAGCTTCGAACCCGACCCGCCGAGCGGGTGGCCGAGGCTGATCGCGCCGCCGTTGACGTTCAGGCGGTCCGGGTCGGCGCCCGTGGCCTGCAGCCAGGCGACCGGCACCGAGGCGAAGGCTTCGTTGACCTCGAAGGCGTCGATGTCGTCGATCTTCAGGCCGCTCTTCTCCAGCGCCCGCAGGGTGGCCGGGATCGGGGCTTCCAGCATGATCACCGGATCCGCGCCGATCACCGTCATGTGGTGGATACGGGCCAGCGGCTCGACGCCCAGTTGCTTCAGGCCCTTCTCGTTGACCACGAGCACGCCCGAGGCGCCGTCGCAGATCTGGCTGGAGGTGGCGGCGGTCAGGGCGCCGTCTTCCTGCAGCAGTTTGACGCCGCGCATGGCTTCCAGGCTGGCCTCGAAGCGGATGCCCTCATCGACGGTGTGCTCTTCTTCCACGCCCTCGGCGGTCTTGATCTTCACTGGCACGATTTCGTTGGCGAACTTGCCGGCCTTGGTGGCCTCGATCGCCTTGCGGTGGCTGTTGTAGCCGTACTCGTCGAGCTGGTCCTTGGTCAGGCCGTACTTCTTGGCGATCATCTCGGCGCCGGCGAACTGACTGAACTGGATGTTCGGGTAGCGCTCCTGGATGTTGGGGCTCATGTAGCTGCCCATGCCGGCCTTCAGGGCCAGGATGGCCGGGGTGCCCATCGGCACGCGGGTCATGCTCTCCACGCCCGAGGCGATGACGATGTCCATGGCGCCCGACATGACCGCCTGGGCTGCGAAGTGGATGGCCTGCTGCGAGGAGCCGCACTGGCGGTCGACGCTGGTGCCCGGCACGCTTTCCGGCAGGGACGAGGCGAGGATGGCGTTGCGGGCGATGTTCACCGACTGCTCGCCGGCCTGGCCGACGCAGCCCATGATGACGTCCTCGACCAGGGCGGGATCGGCGTCCACGTCCTTGATCAGGCCTTCCAGCACCTGGGCGGCGAGGTCGGCGGGGTGCCAGCCGGCCAGACGGCCACCCTTACGGCCTCCGGCGGTGCGTTTGGCGGCGACGATATAGGCTTCGGCCATGGGGTGCTCCCGAGGTTCTCGTTTACGTTCGCGGTAAGATAAGCCAAGCGACTGGGACGCGTAAGTATGACCTAACGGCAGGTGTGGGTGGCAATTTTTGACGCCCCCCGCAGATTCCCTGTCAGTCCGTATGCACCCGCCGGAACTGGCCGCGCAGGTAAACCAGCGGCTCGTGCTCGGGATCGAAACGGACCTTCAGGATCCTGCCGATGAAGATGCGGTGGTCGCCGGCGTCGATGACCTGGGTGGTCTCGAGTTCGAAGTTGGCCATGCAGCCGGGCAGGATCGGCACGCCGTGGTCCCAGGTCTCGCAGGTCAGGCCTTCGAAGCGGTCCGCCGACTTGACGGTGAAGCGGCGGGCCATGTCCTCCTGCTCGGCGTGCAGGACGTTGACCGAGAACTTCCCGGCCTGTTCCAGCACCGGCAGGCTGGAGGCCTTGAGATCGACGCAGACCAGAGCCAGCGGAGGGTCGAGGCTGACCGAGGAGAAGGCGTTGACGGTGAAGCCGACCTGGCGGCCGTCGGCGGCGCAGGTGGTGACCACGGTGACGCCGGTGGTGAAACAGCCGAACGCGTCCCTCAGCGCCCGGGCGTCGGCGATCAGGTCGCCGTCGAGAGTGATGGTGCGGGACGGGCTCATTGAACCCTTTTTGGGATGCTACGGCAGGCGGTGCAAGGCTTCCCTTACGCAGCCCGGCCGTAAAAGCTCTGGCTGAAGGGCGGGAACCAGAAGGTCTTGCCGAGGCCCCGCATCAGCCGGTCCAGCGGCATGGCGCGGTCGGGCGCGAAGAGGACCCATTTGACCGCGACGACCGGCGTCCAGAGGGCCGTCTGGACCAAGCCGGCCAGCATCCAGCGGGCGATGCCGGGTATGTCCCTGTGCTCGGCGCAGTGTTCGCTCGGCCCCTGTCCGTAGGCGAAGGCGCGGCGCAGGGCGTAGGCCAGGGTCAGCCGCGAGGGGACAGGGTCTTCCCAGACGAAGGCGGCGTGGGCCCAGCCGAACGAGGCGCCGGCGGCGGCCATCTGGGCGAACAGCAGGTCGTCCTCGCCGCCGCTGGCGTTGCGTGCCGGGTCGAACGGGGCGGTCGGATGCGGCAGTGCGGTGCGGCGGATCAGGCTGTTGCCACAGCCGTACCAGCTGTCGAGGACCTGGGTGGTCGCGGGGCCGTGTCGGGAGAAGAAGTCTTCGAGATAGGCGCGGTGGCGGACGCCAGTGGGCGCGCGCCCACGGACGGGGCCGAAGACGACGTCGGCGCCGAGGGCCTGCTGCGCCGAGAGCAGATTGGCCAGCCAGGTCGGCGGGGCTTCCTCATCGTCATCGAGGAAGGCGATCAACTCGCCCGTGGCGACGGCCAGGGCGGCGTTGCGGACATTGGCGACGCCGGGGCGCGGTTCGTGGACGTAGCGAACCGGGAACGGCGCGGTGAGAGCCTCGACGAAGGCCTGGGCCGAGGGAACAGCGTCGTTGTCGGCGACGATGAGCTCCAGCTGCGCGGGATCAACCCCGATCTGGGCCACCAGCGAACGCAGCGCCGTCGCCACCCCGTCAGGGCGGCGTTGTGTCGGAACGATGAGGCTGACGCGGGCGGTCATGCCGATTGCATAGCCCAGGCAGGTTTAGAAACCCTCTCCCGGGCCGCCCCGAGGTTACTGCGCGAACGTCGCCCGCAGGATCGTCTCAATCCCCGCCTGATCCACGGCGTCGAACGCTGACGGCTTGTCGCTGTCCACGTCGAACACGGCCAGCAGCTTGCCGCTCGCATCCTTTACCGGCACGACGATCTCGCTCTGGCTCCGCGCATCACAGGCGATGTGGCCGGGGAAGGCATGCACGTCCTCGACCAGTTGCGTTTCGCCCGTCTCCGCCGCCGCGCCGCAGACGCCGCGGCCGTAGGCGATGCGCAGACAGCCCAGCGTGCCCTGGTAGGGGCCGACGACCAGTTCGCGCTCGCGCGTCTCGTCGACGACGTAGAAGCCGGTCCAGAAATAGTGGTCGAAGCTGCTGGCCAGCATCGAGGCCACCGTCGCCATCCGGGCGGTGACGTTCGGCTCGCCGTCGAGCACCGAGGCGATCTCCAGGGCCACCTCGGCGTAGCGGGCGGCCTTGTCGGCGGAAAGGGTGAGGTCGTTGAAGGCTTCGGCCATGGCTCAGCCATATAGGCCCTTAGCCCCCATCCGCAATCAGACGTCGAGGACGGCCAGCCGCTTGCCCGGCGCCGTGACCGGGCCGTAGTCGAGGGTCAGGCCCGCCAGATGGTTTTCGATCCGGCGCGAAACGGCGCGATCGAGCTGGCGGGTGATCAGGGCGCTGCCCTTCAGGTCGCTGGCCGGCAGCAGGGCCAGGGAGCGCAGGGTGTCGAGGTGGATCTGCACCACCTCCGGGTCCGACTTGCCGGCCCCGCCGACCGCCGAGACATAGCGCCCCAGACTGGCGGCGGCGCGGGTCAGCACCCGGTCGCCAACCTCGCTGGCCCGCTGGCGAATGGCGTGCATCACCCGGCAGGCCATCTGGCGCAACAGGTGGTCGAGGCCGCCCCGGGCGACGATCAGGCGCTGGAAGGTGGCCATCTCGTCGAGGATCTGGGCGCAGAGGGCGGCGCGGGCGGCGATGTCCACGCCGTTGGCCGCATCGCCCCGGCGGCGCAGGGGGCCGGCATAGCCCTCGTCGTCCTCACGGCCCTGTCGGCGGTCGGGGCCGACGTAGCCCGTGGAAATGACGAAATCGATCTCGCGCTGGCGCACCGTGGCCACCCGCTCCAGCACCCGGGCCGGGGTGAAGGGCTTGACCAGAAAGGCGTCGGCCCCGGCCGCCCGGCCGATCTCGACGTCTCGACGGGTGCGTTCGGTGGTCAGCAGGATGATCGGCAGGCGCGGATCGGGGATGCGCGGGTCCTCGGTGATCGCCGCCTGGCGGATGGCGCGGATCAGGCTGAGGCCATCCATCACCGGCATCAGCCAGTCGGTGATGACCACGTCCGGCCGCGTCCCGGCCATCATGGCGAGCGCCTCCGAGCCGCTCTCGGCGGTGATCACCCGGTCAACGCCGCCGGCCCGCAGGACGTCGGCGACGAGGCGGCGCGTGCTGTGGTGGTCGTCGACCACCATCACGCAAAGGCCCTCGAGGGGATCAGGCAGCGCCGCGTCCATGGGCGAACACCCTATCGGGCAAGCGTTTCAGCGGGGTTACCGGCCGGTCTCATCCCCTGCGCCCGAACGCCGCAAGCCCGGCCTCGCCGCTTTTTCTCACTGCAGGTTTGCGCCGGCGGCCAAGTCTGCTATTGCGAGACGTTCTCAATAATTCGGCCCGCCTCCCCGCATGCGCTTTTCGTCCCATCCTTCGGCCCACCTCCTTAGCCAGGCAGGAACAGGGCGAGGCCGTCGCTGACCATGGACGTCGCGGTGGACGAGGCGAAGCTGGCCGCCAAGGCTAAGGCGAAAAAGCGGGCGCAGATGCGGGCCGGGTTCCTGCGCGAGACCGTGCGCTGGCACTGGATCAGCGCCGCCATCTGCCTGGTCGGCATCATCCTGTTCGCCGTCACCGGCATCACCCTGAACCATGCCCGCCAGATCGAGGCCAAGCCGGTCGTCACCAACCGCGAGGCCACCGCCCCGGCCCCGGTAATCAAGGCGATGCAGGCGGCGGAGACCGCCGGGGGAGCCCTGCCCGACGCCGCCCAGGCCTGGCTGAACAAGGACCTCAAGGTCGAGGCGCCGAAGAAGGCCGCCATCGAATGGTCGGACGGCGAGGCCTACATCGCCCTGCCCCGCCCGGGCGGGGACGGCTGGGTCACCATCGATACCCAGACCGGCGCCACCGAAGCCGAGCTGACCTCGCGCGGCTGGGTCTCCTACCTCAACGACCTGCACAAGGGCCGCAACACCGGGCCGGTGTGGGCCTGGTTCCTCGACATCTTCGCGGCCGGCTGCATCGTTTTCTGCGTCACCGGCCTGATCCTCCTGTTCATGCACGCCCACGCCCGCAAGACCACCTGGTGGTACGTGGGCCTGGGGCTGTTCATCCCGCTCGTCCTCGCACTCCACTTCATGCCCTGAGATGTCCATGCGTATCGTCCTGCCCGCCACCCTCCTCGCCGGCATCGCCAGCCCCGTCCTCGCGGGCGACCTGACCGTCGGCGTCGAAATCCCGAAGATGACAGTGGCCGAGTACCATCGTCCCTACGTCGCGATCTGGATCGAAACTCCCGACGAGACGGCCGTGAAGACCCTGGCCGTCTGGTACGACACCAAGAACCCCAAGGGCGAAGGCGCCACCTGGCTGAAGGACATGCGCCAGTGGTGGCGCCGCACCGGCCGCAGCCTCGACAAGGGCGCGATCAACGCCGTCAGCGCCCCGACCAAGGCCCCAGGCAAGCAGCAGCTGGTCGTCCCCGCCGCCCGCCTGGCCGGCCTCAAGCCGGGGTCCTACACCCTGGTGGTCGAGGCCGCCCGCGAAGTCGGCGGCCGCGAGGTCGTCAAGATCCCCTTCACCTGGACCGGGCCCAATAACAAGAATGGGGCCGGGAAGGGCGGAACCGCCAAGGGCGCCAGCGAGCTGGCCGCCGTCACCCTGACCATCAAGTGAGCGAGACCATGAAGAAGACCCTCATCGCGCTTGGCGCCTTCGCCGCCGTTCTCGCCGCCGCCGGCCAGGCCAGCGCCCACCGCCAGTGGATGCTGCCCTCGATGACCGTGCTGTCGGGTGACAACGCCTGGGTCAGCGTCGACGCCGCCGTGTCCAACGACCTGTTCGTCTTCGAACATGTGCCCATGCGCCTCGAAGGCCTGGTCATAACCGGTCCGGACGGCGCCCCGGTCGAGGCCCAGAACAAGTTCACCGGTAAATACCGCTCCGTATTTGACATCCAGCTGAGCCAGCAGGGCACCTATCGGGTGGCCAATGTCTCGGGCGGCCTGAACGTGTCCTACAAGGTGAACGGCGAGCAGAAGCGTTGGCGCGGCGCCCCGGCCGACGCGGCCGCCAATATTCCGGCCGCCGCCACCGAGGTGAAGAAGTCCCTCAGCGACCGCCGCGTCGAGTTCTTCGTCACCAACGGCGCCCCGACCGAGACGGCGCTGAAGGCCACCGGCAAGGGCCTGGAACTGGTCCCGGTCAGCCACCCCAACGATGTCATCGCCGGCGAAAAGGCGACCTTCGGCCTGGTGCTGGACGGCAAGCCGGCGGCTGGCGTCGAGGTGCTGATCGAACCGGGCGGCACCCGCTTCAATGACGAGCGCGGCGAGATCAGGACGACCACCGACAAGGACGGCAAGTTCACCGTCACCTGGCCCAGGGCCGGCTTCTACTGGCTGGAAGCCACCGTGAAGGGCCCGGCCGACGCGGACGGCGTCGAGCGCAACGCCGGCTATGTGGCGACCTTCGAAGTCCTCAAAGACTAAGCTGAACCGGGTCGTCATCCCTCCGGCGCTGGACCCCGGCGCCAGCGATCCGCCCCCGGGGCCGGTCCTCAAGCTGACCGGTCCGACCATGGGCGTCAGCTGGACGGTGCAGGCCTGCCCGCCGGCCGGCGTGACGGCCGAGCACATCCGTGCCGCGGCCCAGGGCGCGGTCAACGCCGTGGTCATGCAGATGAGCGGCTGGGAGCCGGGCTCCGATCTTTGCCGGTTCAACCGCGCGGACGCCGAAAGCTGGCATGACCTTCCTAGCGACTTCGCCGCCGTCATCGACCGCGCCCTCTACTGGGCCGGGGAGAGCGACGGCGCCTTCGATCCCACCGTCGGCCGCCTGACCGACCTCTGGGGCTTCGGCCCCGCCGGGCCGCGCGACGGCCCGCCTGCCGGGCAGGAACTGGACGGGCTGTGGTCGCAGTCGGGCTGGACCCGGCTCGAACGACGGGGCCAGGCGCTCCTGCAACCCGGCGGTCTCGAACTCGATCTGTCGGGCCTCGCCAAGGGCTTCGGCGTCGATGCCGTGATCCGCGCTCTTGAAGCGCTCGGCGTCCGCCACGCGCTTGTCGAGATCGGCGGCGAGCTGCGCGGCGAGGGCGTCCAGCCGGGCGGCCAACCCTGGTGGGTGCAGATCGAGACGCCGCCCGGCGTCACCGTCGATGAGCCCGTCGTCGTCGCCCTGCACGGTCTGTCCCTGGCTACCAGCGGCGACTACCGCCGCTTCCGGATGGACAGCGGCCGACGCCGTTCCCACACGATCGACCCACGCACCGGCCAGCCGGTCGAGGCGGCCGCCGCCTCGGTCAGCGTGTTGGCCAACACCTGCATGGACGCCGATGCTCTGTGTACGGTGCTTATGGTGCTCGGACCCGAGGCCGGGCCGGCCTGGGCGACGGCAAAAGGCGTTGCGGCCTACTGGCAGCTCCGCGATGGCGGCGAGCGAACGACGCCCGCCTTCGCCGCGATGCTCGACGACTAGATAACCGTCCGCAGGCTGAGCAATTCCGGAAAGAACGGCCGCTCCAGCGCCTTGACCAGATAGGCCACCCCGGCCGAGCCGCCGGTGCCGCGCTTGAAGCCGATGATCCGCTCGACGGTCTTCATATGGGCGAACCGCCACTGCTGCAGGCGATACTCGATGTCGACGAGCTTCTCGCCCAGCTCATAGAGATCCCAGTGGGTCTCGACGTCGCGATAGACCGCCAGCCAGGCGGCCTCGACCTCGGCGTTGGCCTCATAGCCCTGCGTCCAGTCGCGATCGAGATAGGCCTGCGGGATGGCAAAACCGCGCCGGGCCAGCAGGGCCAGGGCCTCGTCGTAGAGGCTTGGCGCGCCAAGGGCCGCAGTCAGTTCGGCATGCACCGCCGGATCGCTCTCGAACACCTCCAGGGTGCGGGCGTTCTTCGCCCCAAGCAGGAATTCGATCTGGCGGTACTGGTGCGACTGGAAGCCGCTGCTGGTCCCCAGGGCGTCGCGGAAGCGGCTGTAGTCGAACGGCGTCATGGTCGCCAGGATTTCCCAGGCCTGGATCATCTGGGTCTGGATCCGCCCGACCCGGCTCAGCATCTTGAAGGCTGGCTCCAGATCGTCGTTGCGCAGATGGGCCACGGCGCCGCGCAGCTCATGCAGGCACAGCTTCATCCACAGCTCACTCGACTGGTGGATGACGATGAACAGCAGCTCGTCATGCTCGCCGGAGCGTGGGGCCTGGGCGCCCAGCACCTTGTCGAGTTGCAGATATTGGCCATAGCTCAGGGACTTCGACAGGTCCCAGGTCACGCCTTCATAGGGGTCTTGCTCGCTCATGAGGCGGTTCTTAAGCGCTTCGCGGCCGCTTGTCCTTCCCCCACGTCGTCCTGCTAGTCTCGGCGAAAATCAGGGAGGACGGCGATGAGCGATCTGGTGCTGCGCGAGGACCGGGGCGGGGCGGTGACCCTGACCCTCAATCGGCCGGACAAGCTGAACGCCCTCAACGTGCCCCTGTTCAAGGCGCTGGACGACCATGTCGCCGCCATCGAGGCCGACAAGTCGGCCCGCCTCGTCATCCTGCGCGGGGCCGGCAAATGCTTCTCCGCCGGCCATGACCTCGGCGACATCGCCGCCGGCGAAAAGCTGCCCCGCCCCAACTTCCAGGCCAGCGTCATCGAACGCCTGGCCGACCTGCCCATGCCGGTGATCACCGCCGTTCACGGCCACTGCTACACCGGCGCCCTGGAACTGGCCCTGGCCGGCGACATCATCTTCGCCAGCGAGGCGGCCAAGTTCGGCGACACCCACGCCAAATGGGCCCTGACCCCTGTTTGGGGTCTCAGCCAGCGCCTGCCCCGGCGTGTGGGAACCTACAAGGCCCGCGAGATGATGTTCACCTGCCGCACCTGGAGCGGCCGCGAAGCCGAGCGCATTGGCCTGGCCAACATCTGCGTCGCCAACGAGGACTACGAAAGCGGCCTGGCCGCCCTGGCCGACAGCATCCTGGCCAACAGCAGTTTCAGCCACGCGGCCAACAAGAAGCTGCTGGTCGACACCGACGGCCTGCCGCAGAAGGTCGGCTTGGCGCACGAGGTATTCCGCGGCGAAGGCCGGGGTCCCGACATGGAAGAGCGTATCGCCGCCTTCCAGAACAAGACGACCAAGGTCAGCTGATGGCCCTCGCACCCCTCCCCGCCCAGCCCGCCGACACCTCCTGGCCCACCGCCGACTGGCCGACCGGGACCCCGCTGCCGGACGCCCTGGCCGCCAGGCTCGACGCCGCCTTCAGCGACGAGACGCTCGGCATCACCGACGCGGTGCTGGTCATCCAGGGCGGCGCCATCCGCTACGAACGCTATGGCGACGCGCTCGACCACCAGAGCCGCTTCCCGTCCTGGTCCAAGGCCAAGAGCATCACCCAGGCCCTGGTCGGCCTGGCCGTCGCCGAGGGAAAGCTGGACATCCACGCCCCCGCCGACGTGCCGGCCTGGAAGGATGACGAACGGTCGGCCATCACCCTCGACCACCTGCTGCGCATGTCCAGCGGCCTGAAATTCGTCGAGGACTATGTGCCGGGCAGTGTATCCGACGTCATCGAGATGCTGTTCGGGAGCGGCAAGGAGAACGTTGCCGCCTATGCCATCGACCAACCGCTGGCCTTACCGCCCGACACCCACTGGTCCTACGCCAGCGGCACGACCAACATCATCTGCGACATCCTGCAGCGCACCCTCGGCCTGAAGGGCGAGGCCTTCGAGGCCCATATGCGCCGGGCGCTGTTCGAACCGCTCGGCATGACCAGCCCGATCCCCAAGTTCGATGCCGCCGGGACCTTCATCGGCTCGTCCTACTGCTTCTGCACGGCCCGCGATTTCGCCCGCTTCGGCCTGCTCTACCTGCGCGGCGGCGTCTGGGAGGATCGCCAGTTCCTCCCCGCCGCCTGGGTCGACTACGCCCGCACCCCAACCCCGGCCGTGCCGGCCACCGAGGAGCTCGGCTACGGCGCCCAGTGGTGGCTGGGCCTCGGCGGCGAAGGGTCGTTCAGCGCCAACGGCTACGAGGGCCAGTACACCCTCTGCCTGCCGGACCTCGACGTGGTCATGGTTCGCCACGGCCGTACGCCGCTGGAGTGCAAGGACAACCTGGCCGCTTGGGTGCGATCAGTGGTCGGGGACTTGCGCGCCGGGTGATCCGGGGTCATCGTGCCGCCAAACAATTGGCACTCAGGATGTCATAAACGTGGAAACGCCCCTCGAGCTCTCCGGCGCCCCCGGATCGCCCTACACCCGCAAGATGCTGGCCGTGCTGCGTTATCGGCGCATCCCCTACCGGCTATACTACCGGGGCCGTGAGCCGGCCGGCTATCCGACCGCCAAGGTGCCGCTGCTGCCGACCTTCTTCATCGGCGGTGCGGCGGTGACCGATTCCACCCCGCTGATCCGACGCTTCGACGCCGAGATCCCCGGCCGCCCGGTGCGCCCGACCGACCCGGCCGTGGCCTTCCTCGACAGCCTGATCGAGGACTATGCCGACGAGTGGCTGACCAAATGCATGTTCCACTACCGCTGGGCCCACGAGGCGGACGCCACCTTCGCCGGTCGCCTCCTGCCGAGCTGGGGCCCCGCGCCGCTGGACGAGCCGACGTTGCAGACCATGGCCAGCTACATCAGCGAGCGCCAGATCGGCCGCCTGGCCTACGTCGGCTCCAACCCGACGACGGGGCCGGTGATCGAGGACAGCTACGTGCGCCTGCTCGCGGCTCTGGAGGCCCACCTGGCAGCTTCCCCCTTCATGCTCGGCGCCGCGCCGGGCGCGGGCGACTTCGGCCTGTTCGGCCAGCTGACCCAACTGGCCGGCGTCGATCCGACCCCGACCGGGCTCGCCCAGAAGTCTGGCCATCGGGTGATGGGCTGGATCGGCATGGTCGAGGACCTGTCAGGCCTCGAGCCCGGACCGATGGTCGACGCCGGCGCGATCCCGGCGACCTTGAAGGCGCTGCTCGCCGAAATGGGCCGGGTATACGCACCGCTGCTGATCGCCAACGCCAAGGCGGTGATGGCGGGCGAGAAGATGGTCGAGACAGAGATCGACGGCCGGGTCTGGGTCCAGAACGCGTTTCCGTATCAGGCGAAATGTCTGGGTTGGCTGCGTGAGGAATACGCCGCGCTCCCGGCGGCCTCAAAGGCGCAGGTCGACGCCGCGATCAACGGAACGGGTTGGGAGACGCTGTTCTAGGAACCAGCCAAAAGCCGGCGCCAACATCCCAAGCTCTCCGCCCTCTGGGCGGAGGACCGCTTTCGAGCCTTCAAGCGAGAAAGCAGGAGGCGGGCCCACCGGCGTTGGAAGGTTGGCGCGTTCCCTTGCGCACCAGCGGCAGCTTCAGCGCACGACCGCCGGTGGAAGTCCCGCCTCCTGTTTTGTCGCTCACGCTCCAAAACGGTCCTCCGCCCCAAGGGCGGAGAGCTAACGCCCCCCTCCCGCGCGCCTACAACAAATCCGCCGGCGTCGGATCGAACCCCAGGGCGATCCGCCCGCCAATCTGCGCCGCCCGGTCCCAGTCGAACACCACATGCCCCCGGATCATCTGCACATCCCGCAGATACCGCTGCAGCGGCGAATTCAGGAACCCGGCGCTGGCCCCGGCCGCGCGGCACATGATGTCCACCGCCTCGCAGGCCAGCTTCACCGTATGGGCCGCCGCCAGCCGCACCGCCGCCAGGCTGTCGGTGCTCATCCCCCCGCCCAGCGGCCCCTCCCGCTCATACAGCGCCAGCGCATTCTCCCAGACCAAGGCGGCGGCCCGCACCGTCGCCAGCGCCTCGCCCAGCCGCAGATGCGTCGCCGGGGAATCGACCGCCTTGGCCCCGCCGGCGTGGGCCTGGATCTTGGCCTTCATCCGTTCGGTGAAAGCGGCCAGCGCCCCCTCCGCCGCCCCCAGGGCCGGCCCGGCCGCGACCAGGGCCAGGAGCGGCGGCATGGCATAGCCCACCGTGCTGCCTGGATGCCGCGCCAGCCCCGGCATCGGCCCATAACGCATCTCCAGCGCTGACAGCGTCCGATAGGCCGGCACGAACACGTCCCTGGCCACAACGGTGTTGCTGCCCGTCGCCGCCATGCCAGATACATGCCAGACATCCTCGACCGCTACATCGGCCAGCGGCAGCACGCAGAAGCGCGGCATCGGCCCGTCCATGGCGCTGACCATCACCCAGTCGCAGTGGTTGACCCCCGTCGCCCACTCCCACCGGCCGGTGATGCGGTAGCCGCCGTCGACCGTCTCGGCCTTGCCGGTCGGGGCCAGCGGCGCCGGGATCATCGGCATGGCCCCGCCCACGAACAGCTCGTCCTGCAATGCCGGCTCGAAGCGCGACACCAGCCAGGCATGCTCGGCCAGGAAGGACAGGGTCCAGGCGGTCGACGGACAGCCCCGCGCCATCCACCGCCCGACGTTCAGGAAGGTGGTCATCGAGGCGCCCGCCCCGCCGTTGGTCTTCGGCGCCAGCAGGTGGAAGAAGCCGGCCTCCATCGCCTCGTCGATACTGGCCTGCGGCACGCTGCGCAGGCCCTCGGCCTCCGCCGCCCGGTCCGCCAGCCGCAGCGCGGCGGCGTCGGCCCAGGCCATCCAGTCTTCGTGCGTTTGCGGCTGGCTCATCATCTCGCTCCCTCAGATTTCGCAATAACATAACTTATGTTATGGTCAAGCGCCGCATTTACGACGACGGCGGATCGCAGCTAGGGAGAGGCATGGTCAAAGGGCGCAAGGATCTGACGCGGACGGACTGGCTGCTGGCCGGTCAGGCGGTGCTGCGCGACGAAGGCCTGCGGGCGCTGAAGCTCCGGCCGCTGGCGGCCAGCCTCGGCATCTCGACCGGCAGCTTCTACCACCACTTCACCGACTTCGAGGACTACCTCGGCCAGCTGGCCGACTACTTCAGCGGCGAGCAGCTGATGTCCAACCTCGAGAAGGTCCGCGCCGAGGCCCCCACCCCGATCCGCCGCATCCTGCTGGCCTCCGACCTGGCCCTCAGCCAGGACCTGCCCCGCCTGGCCATGGCCATGCGCGCCTGGGCCCGCAGCGACACCCGCGCCGCCGCCGCCGTCCGCATCATCGACGAGACCCTGACCGCCTTCTTCGCCGACTGCCTGGAGGGCATGGGCCACCCGCCCCAGATGGCCCTGGCCCGCGCCTACCTGATGGTCGCCTCGGCCACCTCCGACATGCCGCCGCCGGCCGGCCTGCCCACGGGCCTGGACCTGCGCGACCTGATGCTGGAGATCATCGCCGGGTCCGAGGACTAGGCGAAACCCCGCGCGTCCATCCAGTCCACCACGGTCTTCGTCGCCAGCGGCAGCAGTTCGGGCTTCTCGATGTAGTAGTGGTCGGCGCCCTCGATATCGACATAGGTCTTGTCGGCCGAGCCCAGCGCCTCGAACAGCCGGGCGGCATGGCTGGGGGTGCAGGCCAGGTCGGCGGTGTTGTTGATCACCAGTGACGGGACCCTGATGTTGGGGGCGTTGATAAGGCCGTTGGCGCGGCTCTCGTCATAGCTCCACTGCGACAGCCAGGAGCGCAGGGTGGTGAAGCGGCCAAGCCCGATCGGCCCGTCGTTGGCGATCTTGGGGTCGCCCATGTAGCAGGTGTGGGGCGCCCGGTCGGAAGGCTCCTGCGTCGGATCGGTCCAGCGCACGTCGCTCATCGTCCCCTGGACGATGAAGCAGCGCTCGGCGTCCGGATCGCCGGCCGCCTTCAGGGCCGCCAGCTGGTCCTTGGCCCAGGTAGTGATCCGCCGGTTGCGAGCGATCTGGGCGGCGCGGAACTTCGCCACGAACGCCGCCGAGTACGGCGGCTGATCGGGGCAGTCGGGATCGTAGATGTTGAGCGAGACATCACGCTCGAACGGCTTGCTCTCATCGAGGATCGAGGGATCGATCCATTCGGTCATGGTCACGCTGCGGCCGATGTGGGCGGCCAGCAGCATGACTCCGTCGGCCGGGATCAGATTGGCCCCGACCAGATCGACCTCGTCGCCGGCCGGGGTGTGGGTGATCGTCGGGTTGGTCGCCTGGTCCTGGTAGAACATCGACAGCGAGCCGCCACCGGACCAGCCGCCCAGCACGACCTTCTCATAGCCGAACCGCTTCTTCAGATCGGCGACGCAGGCCCCCAGATCCATCACGCACTTCTCTAGGATCAGGGCGTTGTCGTTCCCGCGGTAGCGGGTGTTGCAATAGATGACGTGCTTGCCGGCCCGGGCCAGGGCCGTGACCAGCGGCAGGAAGCTGCCGCCTCCAATGGGGTGGCTGAACAGCACCACGGTCTTCGACGGCCGGTCGGCCGGATAGATCCGCATGCATTCGACGAACACCCGGCCGTGGGCCCCGCCATAGACCTCCTTGAGCCGGCTCTGCTCGGCGTAAGTGTAGCCGTAGGGCTCGCGGAGGATGTCCATGCTGCGTCTCCCTGAGGCTCTTTTCGGGCCGATCACGCGGATTTGGCAGGGCGACGTCGCGGCAAGCAAGCCGGTTTGGGCTTGCGGCGCGGCGCTTCCGGCCGCTCAATATCGCCAACGATACAAGGGCGGACGACGATGACCCAGCCGAGCGGCATTCACCACCTGGCCTTCATGGCCGGCGACATCAAGAAACACATCGCCTTCTTCAGCGAGGTCATGGGCTGTCCGCTGGTCGCCCTGTTCGACATGCACGGCGTGCCGGGCGGCCTGCACGCCTTCCTGCGGATGAACGACCACGGCTACTTCTCGATCGTCCAGCTGCCGGGCGTCGACGACATCCCCATCGAGCTCGGCAAGACCCACGCCGGCAACGGCGCCCTGCCCTCCGCGCCCGGCACGCTGCAGCACCTGGCCTTCCGGGTCGACAGCGACGAACAGCTGACCGCCATGCGCGACCGCATCCGCAGCCACGGCGTCAACGTCATCGGTCCCATCGACCACGGCATGTGCCGCTCGATCTACTTCGCCGGTCCCGACCAGATGACCCTGGAGGTCGCCACCAGCCACGAGCCCATCGACCCGGCCCGCTGGATCGACCCCACCACCCTGGAAAAGGCCGGCATCAGCGCCGAGGAAGCCGCCCGCTTCAAGGCCCCTGCCCCCTACGCCGGCCCCTCGCCGGTGCCGCAGCCGGAATACGATCCGACCAAGCCGCACATGGCATACCCGAAGGAACAGTACCTGGGGATGCTCAAGGTCCCCGACGCGGCCATCACCGCCGGCGCCTCCTACAAGGAGCCTCCGGTTCCGGCCTGAATCGGCTAGGCTGCCCGCATGAACTACTGGCTCGTCAAATCCGAACCGGACGTCTTTTCCTGGGACGACCTCGTCGCCGCCGGCAAGACCGGCGAGCCCTGGACCGGTGTGCGTAACCACACTGCCAAGCTCAACATGATGGCCATGAAACTGGGCGACGAGGTGTTCTTCTATCACTCCCAGGCCGGCAAGGAGATCGTCGGCGTCTCCACCGTGGTCAAGGAAGCCTATCTCGACCCAACCGACGCCACCGGCAAGTTCTACTGCGTGGACCTGGCCGCCAAGGCGCCCCTGCCCCGCCCCTTCACGCTGGCCGAAGCGAAAGAGGACAAGGCGCTGGCGGCCATGAGCCTGATCACCAGCTTCAGGCTGTCGGTACAGCCGGTGACGGCGGACGAGTGGAAGCACATCCTCCGTGTCGCCGGAGGCTAGGCGCGCACCGCCACTGGCGATGCGCGCCGCTTGAGCCCTAGTGGCGGAAAACGGCCGCCAGGCTCTCGTCCTGCGGCGTCTCGCGGTACTGGCGCAGCTCGTTGCGGCCGACCACCATGTGGTGAACCTCGTCCGGGCCGTCGGCGATGCGCAGGGTGCGGGTCTGGGCGTACATGCGGGCCAGCGGCGTGTGCTGCGAAACGCCCAGGGCGCCGTGCATCTGGATCGCCTGGTCGATGATTTCGCAGACGCGGACCGGGACCATGGCCTTGACCATGTGGATCCAGACCCGGGCTTCCTGGTTGCCGAGCACGTCCATCGCCTTGGCCGCCTTCAGCACCATCAGACGCATGGCCTCGATGTCGATGCGGGCCTTGCTGATGATCTCGATGTTGCCGCCGAGCTGGACCAGCGGCTTGCCGAACGCCTCACGCTTCATGCCGCGGGTCACCAGGTAGTCGAGGGCCTTCTCGGCCGAGCCGATGGCGCGCATGCAGTGGTGGATGCGGCCGGGGCCGAGGCGCAGCTGCGAGATTTCGAACCCACGGCCCTCGCCCAGCAGCATGTTGCTGGCCGGAACGCGGACGTTGTCGAAGACGATGTGCATGTGGCCGTGCGGCGCGTCGGGATCGCCGAACACGTGCTGGGCTCCGACGATCTTCACCCCGGGCGCGTCGGTCGGCACCAGGATCTGCGACTGGCGGTGGTTGGCCGGGCCGTCCGGGCTGGTCTGGACCATGGTGATCATGATCTTGCAGCGCGGATCGCCGGCGCCCGAGATGTAGTGCTTCTCGCCGTTGATGACGTACTCGTCGCCGACCAGGGTGGCGGTGGTGTTGACGTTCTTGGCGTCGGACGAGGCCGAGTGCAGTTCGGTCATGGCGAAGGCGGAGCGGATCTTGCCTTCCAGCAGGGGCTTCAGCCACTTTTCCTTCTGCTCGGGCGTGCCGACGCGCTCCAGCACTTCCATGTTGCCGGTGTCGGGGGCGGCGCAGTTCATGACCTCGGAGGCCATCCGGTTCTTGCCCAGCTCGACGGCGATGTAGGCGTAGTCGAGGTTGGACAGGCCCTCGCCGGTCTCGGCGTTGGGCAGGAAGAAGTTCCACAGGCCCTCGGCCTTGGCCTTGTCCTTGGCCTTCTCGAGCACTTCCAGCTGGCCCGGCGCATAGGACCAGATGTCGGTCTTGCCTTGACCCAGGCGCTCGAACTCCTCGCTCATCGGGTTGACCGTTTCCTTGATGAAGCGCTTGACGTGCTCCAGCAGCGGCAGGGCCTTGGACGACATGCGCAGGTCGTTCAGATCGTCCTGCGGGTTCAGGTTGAAGGAGGATTGGGCCTTCGTCTGGACTTCACTCATTGGTTGGTCTCCCTGTCTGGCCAAGCAGCGGCCGTGTGTTGTGTGTCAGTTGATAAGGCCGTGGTCCCACATGTGGTCCGCGGCGCTGCCCAGCATCTGCAGGAACATGCGGTCGCCGCGTTCTGTCTGTGTGACGATCATCGCCGCGAAGAAGGCGGTGAGGAAGAGCAGATAGGCCCCGCGCCCGTAGTCACGCTTGAGGTCTTCCATCGCATAGCCGCTGACGCCGAGGCGGGTCAGCGTGTCGAGGTAAAGGGCCAGCAATTCCGGCTCCGCCGCCCGACGCTGGTCGGGCGTCAGCGCCCCGGCCAGGAAGTAGGCGACGTCGGTCGCCCCGACCCCATGGGCATAGGACTGCCAGTCCAGCACCGTCAGCGGGCGGCCGCCGCGATCCGTGCCGAACATCATGTTGTCGGGCCGAAAATCGTTGTGGGTCAGGCAGCGCGGCGAGCCCAGCGCCTCCGCCACGCTGCTGGCGCGCGGCGCCAGCCAGTCGCCGGCCTCGATCCAGGCCGGTTGCAGCCGACCGTCATAGCGAGCCTTGAAGGCCTGCCACAGCATGACGACCTGCTCGTCGTGGTCTTCCCGCTGCGGCGCGGCCCTGGAGCCCGAGACCCAGGGCATCTCGTCCAGCGCCGGGTCCTGCCAGTGGGAGGCGTGCAGCTTCGCCGCCTCGACGATGACCAGCCGGGCCTGCTCCAGGGTGACACCGGCCAGTTGGTCGCCCTGCTCGGCCGGGGCCAGGTCTTCCATCATCAGGACGAAGTCGCTGGTCGCCTCATCGACGTCGGTGAAATAGACGCGGGGGGTGCTGATCAGGGCGCTGGGCGCCAGGTCCTGATAGAACCGGACCTCGCGGATGTAGTTGCTCAGCATCACGCCGGTGGCCCGGCTCTCCGGCGCGGCGGCCGGGAATTTGCCGACCAGCGAGGCCGGCGCGTCCAGGCCCTTGCGGGCGTACTCCAGCGAAAACCGCACGCTGTCGCCGATCTGTCCGGTGCCCACGGCCTTGGCGACAAAGCCGCTGACGACGGCGTCGACCCCGCCGGCCTGCAGCACCGCGGTCAGCCATTCGGCGTCGATCTCGCCCGGGGAGCGGATGTCTGGTTGGGTCCGGACAGTCATTACGCATAGTGATGCACCGAGTTTTCTCCCGGAACAACGGATTTCGAACAAATGTTTGAAATGGGGGTGGTAGGGGCGGCAGGACTCGAACCTGCAACCAGACCGTTATGAGCGGTCGGCTCTAACCATTGAGCTACGCCCCCGAAAAAGTCTCCGGAGAGGTCCGCGCCTAACATGGCCCGGCGGCCTTAAGGAAGGGGACACCACATCCCTTTACGACACCACACATGGACGTTTCGAGCCTTCAGGGTCTGGCGGGGTCCGCGCTTGAGGCGCTGGGACGGGCCGGCATGGGGTTTGTCGGCGTGCTGCTGGGCCCCGGTTCAGCCATGTCGCTGGCCTCGCTGCTGGCGGCCGGCGCGGTCGGCGGGCTGTTCCTGCTGGCGCGGCGCGGGCCCGCCAAACGGGCCGTGCCGCTCAAGGTCCTGGTCCGCGCCCTCCTGCCGCGCCGGTTCTGGAAGAGCCGTTCGGGCCGCACCGACATCGGCTTCTTCCTGTTCAACACCCTGATCTTCGGCCTGCTGTTCGGCTGGGCCATCGGCTCTCAGGCGGTGATTGCGGGCCTGCTGACCAGCGGCCTCACCGCGCTCTTCGGCCCCGGCCCCGACTCGCTGATCGGCCCCTTCGGGGCCCTCGCCGTCGGCACCATCCTGCTCTTCCTGACCGGCGAGCTGGCCTACTGGCTGATCCATTTCCTCAGCCACCGCATCGGCTGGATGTGGGAGATCCACAAGGTCCACCACAGCGCTGAACACCTCTCGCCCCTGACCAATCTGCGGGTCCATCCTGTCGAGGGCGTGCTGTTCGCCAACCTGCTGGCCGTGATGATGGGCACGATGACCGCCCTCCTGACATGGGGCCTCGGCGAGCCGGCCGTGCTGTTCACCGTCTGGGACCGCAACGTCATCGCGCTGGCCGGCCTCTACCTGGTGCAGCACCTGCAGCACTCGCACCTGTGGATCACCTTCCCGGGCATCCTGGGCAAGATCTTCTACAGCCCGGCCCACCACCAGATTCACCACTCGACCAACCCGGCCCATTTCGGCAGCAACCTGGGCAGCCTGACCACCTTGTGGGACTGGCTGTTCGGCACCCTCTACACCCCCAGCCGCGAGAAGATGCGGCTGGAGTTCGGGCTGGAACCGGGCGAGTCGAAACACGACACCCTGATGGAAGGCATGGTCTTGCCGGTGGCGCGGGCCGCCCGGACGGCCCTGCCGGGGCGGCCCCTGGAGGCGGCCGAGTGAACGGCCGGCTGGCCGCGCTCGATGGCGTGCGGGGCGTTGCCGCCCTGCTGGTCATGGGCCTGCATATCGCCGGCTATCTGGGCTCGCCGCTGCTCGGCCACGGCTATCTGATGGTCGACCTGTTCTTCCTGATGAGCGGCTTCGTGCTGTCGGCCGGATACGGCCATCGACTGGCGCAAGGCGGCCAGGGCCTGTGGTTCGCCCGCAAGAGGACCCTGCGGCTCTATCCCCTGGCGGCGGTGGGGCTGCTGCTGGGTGGCGGTATCGCCCTGGCCCTGTCGATGGGCGGCTTGCGGCCGCTGGAGGACCAGCCCTTGCTGCTGGCCCTGCTGGCGGCGCTGTTCCTGCCCTGGCTGGGCGGCGGGCTGGTGGTTCCGTTCAACGGGCCGGTCTGGTCGCTGCAGTTCGAGCTGTGGATCAACCTGGTCTGGGGGTTCGTCGCCCGCTGGCTGACCGACCGTCGGCTTGTCGCGCTCACCGGCCTCGCCGCGCTGCTGCTGGTCCTGACCGTAGCGGCCAACGGCCAGTTCGACAGCGGCTTCGCCAACAACGACCCGGGCCGTGCGGCGGGTCCGTACGGCTGGCTGAGCGGCTGGGCCCGGGTCGGGTTCTCCTTCCCGCTCGGCCTGTTGCTGCATCGCCTGTGGGCGGCGGGACGGCTGACCGCCGTCGCCAGCCGCTTCACACCCTGGCTCTTGCCGCTGGCGCTGGTCGTCGTCGCCCTGCCGGCGCCCGGGCTGACGCCGATCTACGACCTGGCGGCTGTCTTCCTTCTGTTCCCGCTGCTGGTCGTGCTGGCCGCCAACGCCACCGGCGGCGGCCGGGTCCAGGACCTGCTCGGGCGGTTGTCCTATGGCGTCTATGTCCTGCACGGGCCGATCCTGCTGCTGTTCAAGACCCTTGCGCCGGCCGATCTGGCGCCGCCGTTGCAGCTTGGCTGGTATGGTCTCGCGGCCCTGACCGCCATCGGGGCGGCGGCGCTGGCCGAACGCTGGATCGATCGGCCGGTGCGCCGCTGGGCCGCCCGCCGCGATGCTGCCGAAACCCCAACGGCCCTGACAGCCCCTGTTCAGGCTGGACCGGCTTAAAGAAGCCGCAGACGGGGCCGATCAAGGACCCCGCAAATTTGGTCGGAGACTACAAGATGAAGACGCTGTTCCGCGCCGCCGCTATCGGCGCCCTGATCCTGGCCGGGACCGCCGGCGCTACCGGAGTAGCCATGGCCCAGACCGCCCCTTCCGCCGAATCGGCCTTCAAGGCGACCACCCTGAACCTGTCGGCCTATGGCGAGACCCGCCAGGCTCCGGACATGGCGACCATCACGCTCGGCGTCACGACCGAGGCCCCCAACGCCTCCGACGCCATGAAGCTCAACGCCGACCGCATGACCGGCGTCATCGCCAGCCTCAAGAAGGCCGGCGTCGATCCGCGCGACATCCAGACCAGCGGCCTGAATCTCAATCCGCAGTACGTCTATGTCGAGAACCAGCCGCCCAAGCTGAACGGCTATCAGGCCTCCAACACCGTCACCATCGTGGTGCGGGATCTGAAGTCCCTGGGCAGCGTCGTCGACGCCAGCGTCAACAGCGGCGCCACCAATGTCGGCGGCATCAGCTTCGGCATCGAAAACAGCCAGGCTTCCGAGGACAAGGCCCGCCTCGAGGCCGTGAAGGCCCTGCAGGCCAAGGCCGACCTCTACGCCAAGTCGCTCGGCTACAAGGTCGCCCGTCTGGTCACCTTCAGCGAGTCTGGCGGTTACGCGCCCCAGCCGCCAGTCGTCTACGCCAGCTTCGCCCGGGCGGAGAAGATGGACGCCGGCACCCCGGTCGAGGCCGGCCAGCTGAAGGTCCGCATCGACGTCTCGGCGACCTACGAACTGGTGAAGTAGGCAAAAGGCCCGCCGGCGACACTGCCGCGCGGCGGGCCTTCATCCGTCAGCCGGTCAGGCCGTGACGTCCGCCAGCGCCTCGCGCAGCGCCGGATAGTCGGTGTAGCCGGTGGCGTCGGGCGCGTAGATGGTCTGTGGGACCAGGGCGTTGAGCGGCGCGCCCGTTTTCAGCCGCAGCGGCAGGTCGGGGTTGGAGATGAAGTCCTTCCCGAAGGCGACCGCGTCGGCGACGCCCGCATCGAGCGCCGCCTGGGCGCTGGCCCCGGTGAAGCCCTCGTTGGCGATGTAGACGCCCTTGAACCGCTTGCGCAGGTCCGGACCCAGGCTGTCGGGCGCCTGGTATTCGCGGGCGGCGATGAAGGCGATGTTCCGGCGGTCCAGCTGGTCGACGACATAACCGAAGGTTCCGGCCAGATCGCTGTCGCCCATGTCGTGGGAGTCGGCGCGCGGGGCCAGGTGCACGCCGACGCGGTCGGCGCCCCAGACGCTGATCGCCGCATCGGTCGCCTCGAGCAGCAGCCGGGCGCGGTTCTCGATCGGGCCGCCATAGTCGTCGGTGCGCTTGTTGGAGCGGTCCTGGAGGAATTGGTCGAGCAGGTAGCCGTTGGCGCCGTGCAGCTCGACCCCGTCGAAGCCCGCGGCCTGGGCCAGTTCAGCGCCATGGCGGAAGGCCTCGATGACGCCGGGGATCTCCTCACGCTCCAGAGCGCGGGGGGTGACATAGTCGCGCTGCGGCCGCAGCAGGCTGACCTGGCCCTTGGGCGCGATGGCGCTGGGGGCGACCGGCGGCCTGCCGCCGTGGAAGATCGGGTCGGAGATCCGGCCGACGTGCCAGAGCTGCATGAAGATGCGCCCGCCCGCCTCATGGACGGCCCGGGTCACGCCCTTCCAGCCCTCGACATGGTCCTGGTTCCAGACGCCCGGCACGCCCTGGTAGCCGACGCCCTGCGGCGTCACCGGCGTCGCCTCGGTCAGGATCAGCCCGGCCGAGGCCCGCTGGACGTAGTAGTCGGCCATCAGCGGGTTGGGGATATGGGTCTCGCCGGCCCGCAAACGGGTCAGGGGCGCCATGATCACCCGGTTGGGCAGATCGAGATCACCGAGACGAAGGGGATCGAACAGGCTGGGCATCGGGCGGGCTCCTGGGGCCGAAAATCGGTAACCAGCCATGTGGCGTTTGTCGCGCCACGCTCAACCCGCTCAGGCCCGGAATAAATCTGAAGGCCGAGCCAAGGATTCTTGGGGGCCCTAGAGGCCGGCCCGTTTGAACGCCGTGGCGAGCCGGGCCTTCATTTCGCGGCCGGGCAGCGACTGCTCGCTCGGCCCCTCCATCACCGCCGCATAGGCCAGCGTCGGGGTTCCGGGCTTGGTCTCGACGACGCCGGAGGCCCAGGCCACCGTGCGCGCGCCATCGGCGGTGCTGTCGCAGCTGATCGCCCGGTCGGCGCCCTTGGCGGCCAGCTGGGCAAAGTCGGTGGCGTTGAGCGTCGCGCCCGAACAGTCGGGCAGTTCGCGGCCACAGGCCGAGGGCGCGCCGTACTGGAAGGTCTTCTTGCCGGTCTCCTGTTCGACCAGGAAGACGCAGGAATTCTCACCGCCCACCGCGTCGGCCACGGTGTTGGACAGGGTCTGGCCATCGACGCCCTTGGGCGCCGGCTCGCAGGCGGCCAGCAGCAATGTGACGGCGGTCAGGGGCAGCAGGGCGCGCATGGGACATCCTCCGGAGTTCGGAGGCCAGAGTGCGCGATCCGGAAGGGACCCGAAAGCCCCCTATTCCTTTTCCGCTCATCCCGGCACAGCCGGGCTGAGACGGGGGCGACCTTACGCGGCGCGCTTGATCTCGTTCTGGTCGTCGAGCAGCACCACAACCGGGTTGTAGTTGCGGGCTTCCTCGGCCGGCAGCTGGCCGTAGGTGACGACGATGATCTTGTCGCCCTTCTGGACCAGGCGGGCCGCCGCGCCGTTGACGCCGAACACCTTGGACCCGCGCGGGGCCTCGATGGCGTAGGTGGTGAAGCGGGCGCCGTTGGTGATGTTCAGCACATCGACCTGCTCGTGCGGCAGGATCCCGGAAGCGTCCAGCAGGTCGCGGTCGATGGCGATGGACCCCTCGTAGTCGAGGTCCGCCTGGGTGACCGTGGCGCGGTGCAGCTTGGACTTCATCATGGTCAGGAGCATGGGGAGAAAAACCTCAGGCCGGTGATCGAGAAGCGGAGCCAGCACACACATTGGGCATCCGGGGACGGTGCATATAGCGACTCCGGAACTCCTCTTCAATGCAGCGCAATATGAACGTTGATCAGATACCGTGTAAGCAACCCCCTTTTCCGGGCTGGCGAACGGCGCAATCCCAAGCGATCATTGGACCTCACGCAAGGGGAGGCCCCTACCATGCGCCGCATCATCGCAGCCTTGATATCATTCCTGATTTTGGGCGGCCTCTGGCTCGCGGGACCGGCCGCCGCGGCCACCAGGATCGATGATCCCAAGGCCTTCATCACCAAGGTCTACGCCGACCTGAAGCGAGGCCAGACCGACGCCGGCGCTGGTGACGAGATGATCGATCCGCCGGACGACATCTACACCCCGGCCCTCGCCAGGGCCTTCGCCGACGAGAAGAAGGAGGCGAACGGCGACCTCGGCCGCCTGGACTTCTTCTTCTGGGTCAACGGTCAGGACTGGAAACTGGGCGACGTCGAGGTCACCGAACGCAGCGTGTGGCGCCGGCCCGACCGCAAGGTGGTGGCGGTCAGCTTCAGCAACTTCGGCCAGGAGAACAGCCTGCTGTTCTATTTCCAGAAGATCGGCGGCCGCTGGCTGATCGACGACGTGGAATCGCTGGACGTGGTCGAGGGCGACGAGGGCTACGCCTGGACCCTGTCGCTGATCCTCAAATACGCCCGCGAGGAAGACTAGCGGGCGGCGATCGGCCGATGCTGCGGCATGCCGACCTGCCGCTTCAGGAAGTGGATCATGTCGTCATAGACCGGGCTGCTGCCCCGCCGCGGCCGTGACAGACCCAGCAGAACCGAGGCGTGGGTCTGGCCGGGATAGATGTGCCACTCGGTATCGACGCCCTTGGCGCGCAGGGTCTGGCCCATTTTCTCGGTGTTGATCGGAACCACCACCTTGTCGCGGTCGCCGGCGGCCAGGAAGGCGGCCGGGGCCTGGGCGCTGGCGAAGTTGATCGCCTGGTAAGTCTGGCCTTTGGGGGCGGCGAAGGCTTTGGTCAGAACCGGCCCGGCCAGCTTGGGGAAGTAGTAGGGACCGGCGAGGCCGGCGAAGGCCTTGATCCGCCGCCGCTCGACCCCGACGGCCTTCAGGTACTTCGGGTCCAGGGCGACCATGGCGGCGTTGTAGGCCCCGGCCGAATGACCGATCAGCACGATCCGCTCGGGATCGCCCCCGAACTTCGCCCCGTTATCGACCGCCCAGCGCACGGCCAGGGCCAGGTCCTCGACGAAGGCGGGGAAGGTGACCTCGGGGGTCAGCCGGTAATCCGGCACCATGGCCACGAAGCCTTCGTGGGCCAGGGCCTTGCCGGCCCAGACGTATTCCTTGCGCGACCCGGAGTTCCAGGCTCCGCCGTAGACAAAGATGGCGATCGGGGCCTTGGCCGGGCTGTCCGGCGGCCCGAAGACGTCGATCTGCTGGCGCGGCAGCGGACCGTAGTCCTGGTTGATGGCGATCTCATCGGCCCGATCCCGGGGGGTGATGGTGTTGACCAGCCGCGCGGGCGTGCAGGCGCCGGCAAGGGCTCCGAGACCGGCAAGCAGGGTGAGACGGCGTGTGGGCAGGGTCATTTGGCGGCAAGTCTCCAGGGCGGAAAGCGGCGGTTTCCCCCGGCTTTGTAGAGGCAGACCCGATTGCCGGCCGGATCGCGCAACCAGGCCTCGCGCCAGAGCCAGGTCTGGTCTTCGGGTCCGGATTCGAAGGCGAAGCCCCGATCCATCAGGCTCTCCACCTCGGCATCGAGTTCCTCGATCTCGAAATAGACACTGACCCCGCCGGCGACGGCCTCCGGCTCCAGATGCAGCGAAAAGGTCGGCGGCTCGCCCCCCTCGTCGCCGGGGCACTCGAAGCGCGCGTAGTGTGGGCTCTTCACGATCAGGATCAGCCCGAGCGCCTCATAGAAGCGGATCGAGGCCTCGAGATCATGGGCCGGGACGGTGACCTGGTTGAGACGCATGGGGGACCAGTTAGGTGTCGGCGCGCCGGCGGCAAGGGCTCAGGCGTCTTGCGGGCCGGATGTTCCCGGTGCAGGAGCGGCCCATGACCATGACGCCCCTCGACATGTTCGGCCTGTTCGCCGTGATCCTGATGCTGGTCTTCTACGCCCTGGAGAAGCGCCACCACCTGTTCATCCTGGCCTTCTCCCTGTCCTGCCTGCTGGGCTCGGCCTACGGCTTCCTGCAGGGCGCCTGGCCGTTCGGGGTGGTGGAGCTGGTCTGGACCGTGGTGGTCGGCTGGCGGTGGTGGAAGGAATACAGCGCTGTCAGGTCCTCCTCCGGCGGGCCGTAGGCCTGACGGGGGAGGAACTGGAGCCTTGCCATCCCCCCCCTTTTCGCCTATCAGCCTCGCCTTTCCGCGACTGCCGGGCCTAATGGCATGCCTTGGCGGTCCATCTGCTACTCTTAGAGGACAGGGTTCGCCCTGAGCAAAATGCCGAAACTGAAGACCAAGTCGGGCGCCAAGAAGCGCTTCAAACTGACGGCCACGGGTAAGCTGAAAGCCGGCGTCGCCGGCAAGCGCCACCGCCTGATCAGCCACAATTCCAAGTACATCCGCCAGCAGCGCGGCACGAAAGTCATGAGTGCTTCCGACAAGAAGACCATCATGACCTACCTGCCCTACGGCCTGTAAGAAGGAGCGCTGACACATGGCTCGCGTCAAACGGGGCGTTACCGCCCACGCCAAGCACAA
This sequence comes from Caulobacter sp. SRI_014, assembly GCF_057586315.1. Taxonomy (NCBI): domain Bacteria; kingdom Pseudomonadati; phylum Pseudomonadota; class Alphaproteobacteria; order Caulobacterales; family Caulobacteraceae; genus Caulobacter; species Caulobacter sp. SRI_014. The sequence continues at coordinate 107,315 of NZ_JBYCZQ010000001.1, forward strand.
GAAGGTTCTCGAGCAAGCCAAGGGCTTCTACGGGCGCCGCAAGAACACCATCCGCACGGCCAAGGCCGCGGTGGACAAGGCCGGCCAGTACGCCTACCGCGACCGCAAGGTCCGCAAGCGCAGCTTCCGCAGCCTCTGGATCCAGCGCATCAACGCCGCCGCCCGTCTGGAAGGCTTCACCTACTCGCAGTTTATCCACGGCCTTGACGAGGCCGGGGTCGAGATCGACCGCAAGGTTCTTGCGGACATCGCCGGCCAGGATCCGACCGCGTTCAAGGCCATCGCCGACAAGGTTCGCGCCGCGCTGGCTTGATGGTTTGGGCTTAGGCCCTCAAGACCTGAAAAAGGCCCTCCGGTGTGAGCCGGGGGGCCTTTTGCTTGCGCCCTCGCCCGCCCCAACCCGTCCCCTCCCAGGATCACCCCCGTGACCAAGGCAGAGCGCTTCTCCACCATCCTGATCGCCGGACCGAAAGGCGCCGTGCTGCTGCCCGTGCCGCTCGACCCGTCGGAAGTCTGGGGCGCTCGGCCGGCGTATCATCTGGCCGGGACGATCAACGGCATGGGCTATCGCGGCGTGCTCGAGGCCATGGCAGACGGCTGGGCCCTGCGCCTGGGCCCCGCCTGGCGGCGCGACTGCGGCCTGGCGGCGGGCGACGCGGTCGAGGTCGCTCTGGTCCCCGAAGGGCCTCAGCGTGACGGCCTGGCGCCCGATCTGGCCGCCGCCCTCGACGCCGAACCGGCGGCCGGCGCCTTCTTCGACGAACTGGCCCAGTTCTACCGCAAGGCCTACCTCGCCTGGATCGACGCCACCAAGAAGAGCCCGGAAAAGCGCGCCCTACGCATCGCGGCGACCGTCCAACTGCTGCAGACCCGCCAGAAGGAGCGCCCGCGATGATCCGCCCGATTCTCGGCGTCCTGGCGGCCCTGCTGCTGGTCACGCCGGCCCTGGCCCAGGGCAAGACCGTCGCCCTGACCTTCGACGACCTGCCCTACCAGGGCACGCAGTTCTGCGACGCCGACACCGCCCTGACGCGGACCCGCGACTTCCTGGCCATGCTGGGGCCCCTCAAGGTGAAGGTCACGGCCTTCGTCAACGAGGGCAAGATTTGCGACGAGCACCGCGCCGCCCAACTGCCGAAAATCCTCGACGCCTGGCTGGGCGCCGGCGCCGATCTGGGCAACCACGGCTTTGGCCATCTCAACATCCAGCAGGTGACGGCAGAGGCCTATCTCGCCGACGTCGACCTCGGCGCGACCTATACGCGCCGGGTGCTGGCCGCGCGTGGCCGCGCGCTGCGCTACTTCCGCCACCCCTTCCTGTTCACCGGCGCCACGCCTGAGAAGAAGACGGCTCTGGCGACCGGTCTGGCCGAGCGCGGCTACGCCATCGCCCCGGTCACCATCGACAACACCGAATGGATCTACTCGGCCCTCTACCAGGCCGCCGAAAAGGCCGGCGACAGGAAACGCATGGCTGAGCTCGGCGAGTCCTACGTCGCCCACATGACGGCGGTCATCATCCACTACGAGCCCTACGCGGCTGAGCTGGCCGACGGCCGCGACCCCGCCCAGGTCCTGCTGCTGCACGCCAACAGCCTCAACCGCGACTACTATCCGCGCGTCCACGCCATGCTGCTGGCCCGGGGCTACCGCTTCGTCAGCCTGGATGAGGCCCTCGCCGACCCGATCTACGCCCTGCCGGAAAACTGGATGAAGGCCAACGGGGTGTCCTGGCTGCACCGCTGGCGTCAGGCCGCCGGCCTGCCGATCCGCTGGGAGCCCGACCCGCCGCAGGACATCCTCGACGCCTACAAGGCGCTCTGACCGTGACGAATGCGATCAACCTCGTTAGACGAGCCCAACCATGACCGACCTGACCCAACTCCAGTCCGACCTGACCGCCCAGATCGCCGCCGCGACCGACGCCGCCGGCGTCGAAGCCATCCGCGTGGCCGCCCTCGGCAAGTCCGGCTCCGTCTCCGCCCTCTTGAAGACCCTCGGCGCCATGTCCCCGGACGAGCGCAAGGAAAAGGGCCCGCTGATCAACGCCCTGCGCGATACGGTCTCCACCGCCATCGCCGAGCGCAAGGCCGCCCTCGAAGGCGCCGAGCTCGACGCCCGCCTGGCCCGCGAAAGCCTCGACCTCTCCCTGCCCGCCCGGCCGCGCCGCAAGGGCAGCGTCCACCCGACCATGCAGACCATGGACGAGATGGTCGCCGTCTTCGCCGAGATGGGCTTCGCGGTCGCCGAGGGCCCGGACATCGAGGACGACTTCCACAACTTCACCGCCCTCAACTTCCCGCCCAAGCACCCGGCGCGGGAGATGCACGACACCTTCTTCTTCAACGAAGGTCCGGACGGCGAACGCAAGCTGCTGCGCACCCACACCAGCCCGGTGCAGGTCCGCGCCATGCGCAAGGGCAACACGCCCCCGCCCGCGCCCTGGATCGCCGCCGGCCAGGAGCCGCCGATCCGCATCATCGTGCCCGGCCGCACCTACCGCATGGACAGCGACGCCACCCACACCCCGATGTTCCATCAGATCGAGGGACTGGTGATCGACAAGGGCATCCACATGGGCCACTTGAAGTGGACCCTGGAGACCTTCATCGCCCGGTTCTTCGAGACCGACGCGGTCACCACCCGCTTCCGCCCCCACCACTTCCCCTTCACCGAACCCTCGGCGGAGATGGACGTCGGCTGCGACCGCTCCGGCGGCGAGGTCAAGATCGGCACGGGCAGCGACTGGCTGGAGATCCTCGGCTGCGGGATGGTCCATCCCAACGTCCTGCGCCACTGCGGCATCGACCCGGACGTCTATTCCGGCTTCGCCTTCGGCATGGGCGTCGACCGTCTCGGCACCCTCAAGTACGGCATGCCCGACCTGCGCGACATGTTCGCCAGCGACACCCGCTGGCTATCTCACTACGGATTCTCGGCCTTCCAGGCCCCCAACCTCGTCTCGGGACTCAGCTAATGGCCAAGAAACCCACCCAAGCGGCGCCGGAAATCTATGGCCCGCTGCCGGCCGGCATCACCCGCGCCACCGACTTCACCGCCAGTTCCTATGAGAACCAGGCCGTGTCGCTGGTCGACCTGCTGCGCGCCCGCATGGTCGACGGCCAGGCCGTGATCCGCGACGTGACCTTCAAGAACTGCCGCATCGAAGGCCCCGGCGTCGTACTGGTGCTCGGCTGCCAGTTCGAGGGCAGCGACTTCGGCAACCCGGCCGGCGACATCCGCAACCTGATCCTCCGCCCGGCCTCGCAGACGGCCGTGATCGGCGCCATCCCGGTCGACGCCTGCACCTTCACCGCCTGCCAGTTCGTCGGCCTCGGCTACACCGGCGTGGACCAGTTCCTCGACCAGATCATCGCCATGGGTACGCCCCGATGACCGTCCAGAACCCCTCAAGCTGGACCATCGCCGAAGACCTGACCGTCGATCATTTCTCGAACGTCGCCCTGTCGCTGGTCGACCTGCACCGGGCGCGGCTGAAGATCGGTCAGCCGACCCTGACCGGCATCACCTTCGAGAACTGCCGCATCGAGGGCCCGGCCATTATGCTGGTGATCGGCGGCTGCCAGTTCGATGCTGTCGACTTCGGCTTCGCCGGCGGCGACATCCGCACCCTGCTGCTCAAGCCCATGTCGCCCAACGGCGTGGTCGGGGCCATCCCGGTCCGCGACTGCACCTTCCGCGGCGGCCAGCTGTTCGCCATCGGCTACACCGGCGGCGAAGGCTTCCTCAACCAACTGTTGGCCCTCGGGGGGCCCGTTCAATGAAGTTCACGCTTTCCTGGCTGAAGGACCATCTGGAGACCGACGCGACCGTCGCCCGGATCGTCGAAGCCATGACGATGGCCGGCCTTGAGGTCGAAGAGGTGCACGACCCGGCGACGAAGCTGGCGCCGTTCACGGTCGCCAAAATCGTTTCCGCCGAACAGCACCCCAACGCCGACCGTCTGCGCGTCTGCCAGGTCGAGACCGTCGACGGCATGAAGGAGATCGTCTGCGGCGCGCCCAACGCCCGGGCCGGCCTGACCACCATCTACGCCCCGATCGGCGCTTTCGTGCCCGGCCTCGGCGTCACCCTGGTCGAGAAGCCGGTGCGCGGCGTCGTCTCCAACGGCATGCTCTGCTCGGCCTCCGAGCTGGAAGCGGCCGAGGAGAGCGACGGCATCATGGAGCTGCCCGACAGCCTCGGCGTCGGAACCCCGGCCGTTGATGCGCTCGGCATGGAAGCGGTCATCGACTTCGAGGTCACCCCCAACCGCCCCGACTGGCTGGGCGTCGCCGGCATCGCCCGCGACCTGGCCGCGGCCGGCGTCGGAACCCTGAAGACCCCCGCCATCCAGCCGGTCCCCGGCGCCTTCCCCTGCCCGATCTCCATCGAGGTCGACGGCGAGGCCTGCCCGGTGTTCGCCGGCCGGCTGATCAAGGGTGTGAAGAACGGCCCCTCGCCGCAATGGCTGCAGGACCGCCTGCGCGCCATCGGCCTGCGTCCGATCAACGCCCTGGTCGATATCACCAACCTGATCAGCTACGACCGCGCCCGGCCGCTGCACGTCTATGACCGCGCCCTGCTGGTCGGCGACAAGATTGTCGCCCGTCTCGGCCGCGGGCCCGACGAGCCGACCCCGGGCGACCAGCCCAGCCCGGCCGCCCACCGGGACGAGCAGCTGATCGCCCTCGACGGCAAGACCTACGACCTGTCCTCGGAGATGAGCGTCATCGCCGACGCCGGCGGCGAACGCCCCATCGGCCTCGGCGGCGTCATGGGCGGCGAGAGCACCGGCTGTTCGGAAACCACCACCGACGTCTTCGTCGAATGCGCCTGGTTCGACCCGATCCGCACGGCCCAGACCGGCCGCGTGACCGGCATCCACAGCGACGCCCAGTACCGCTTCGCCCGCACCGTTGATCCCCAGTCGGTCGTCCCCGGCCTCGAACTGGCCACGGCCCTGATCCTGGAGCTGTGCGGCGGCGAGGCCTCGGAGATCACCGTCGCGGGTGAGGCCCCGGCCCCGCCGACGGCCTTCGCCTTCGACCCGGCCTATGTGAAGGCCCTCGCCGGCCTCGACATCCCGGCCTCCAAATCCATCGAGATCCTCGAAGCCCTCGGCTTCAAGGTCGAGGGGACCGCCCCCAACCTCTCCGTCACCCCGCCGACCTGGCGCCGCGACGTCGAGGGCAAGGCCGATCTGGTCGAGGAAGTCGCCCGCATCGCCGGCTACGGCGCCCTGCCCTCGACGCCCCTGCCGGAGGTTCCGCGCGCCGTCGGCGGCGTGCTGACCGCTCGTCAGGCCCGCGCCCGCGCCGCCCGCCGCTTTCTGGCCGCCAGCGGCTATGCCGAGGCCGTAACCTGGAGCTTCACCTCGCGCGCCACGGCCAGACTGTTCGGCGGCGGCGATGACAGCCTCGTCCTCGCCAACCCGATTGCGGCCGAGCTCGACTGCATGCGGCCCTCGATCCTGCCCAATCTGATCGAGGCCGCCGCCCGCAACGCCCGCCGGGGCTTCCCCGACGCGGCCCTGTTCGAGATCGGCCCGGTCTTCGGGGGCGATCAGCCCCAGGACCAGCGCATGGTCATCGCCGCCCTCCTGGCCCCCCACGCCCCGCGTGACTGGGCGAAAGGCGGTTCGGAAGACCTCTTCACCCTCAAGGGCGACCTCCTCGCCCTGCTGGAAGAACTCGGCGCCCCGGTCGCCAACCTGCAGGTCGCGCAAGGCGCCGCTTCGCCCTGGTACCATCCCGGCCGCTCGGCCCGGCTGCAGCTGGGTCCCAAGGCAGTGCTGGCCGAGTTCGGCGAACTGCATCCGGCGGTGCTCAAGGCCATGGACGCCTCGGGCCCGATGCTCGGCTTCGAGATCTTCGTCGAGACCATCCCCGAGCCGAAGAAGAAGTCGGTGAAGACCAAGAGCGCCCTCGAGCTCTCCCAGCTCATGCCGCTCAGCCGCGACTTCGCCTTCCTGGTCGATGCCGCCAAACCGGCCGGCGACCTGGTCAAGGCCGTCGCCGGCGCCGACAAGGCGCTGATCGACGGCGTGCGGGTGTTCGACGTCTACCAGGGCGCCGGCGTCCCCGAAGGCCAGAAGTCCCTGGCCGTCGAGGTCACCGTCCAGCCCCGCGAAAAGACCCTGGCCGACGCCGAGATCGAGGCGTTGTCCGCCAGGATCCTGGCGGCGGCGGAAAAGGTCGGGGCCAAGCTTCGGGCCTAACCATCCCCGTCATCCCGGACGGCCCGAAGGGCCGATCCGGGACCCAGGGGGTGACAAAGCACCGAACAGGCGGCTTCAACCAGGGGCGGCCGCCGCCCCTGGGTCCCGGCTCTCCGCTACGCTGCGGCCGGGATGACGGTATTGAGGATTGTTCCCATGCGCCCCCACATCGCCGCCCTCACCCTGGTCGTCAAATCCTACGACCAGGCCATCGCCTGGTACCGCGACCGCCTCGGCTTCACGATCACCGACACCGACCTCGGCGGCGGCAAGCGCTGGGTCACCGCCACCCCGCCCGGCGGCGGCTGCGCCCTGCTGCTCGCCGAACCCGCCAACCCGCAACAATCGACCGCCATCGGCCAACAGGCCGGCGGCCGCGTCCTCCTGTTCCTGCACACCGACGACTTCGCCCGTGACCATGCCGCCATGACCGCCGCCGGCGTCACCTTCCTCGAAGCCCCCCGCCACGAGCCCTATGGAACCGTTGCCGTGTTCGAGGACCTTTACGGCAACCGCTGGGACCTGCTGCAGCCCCGGCCCTGACGCCCGCCAGAGGTTCCCGCATGCCCAAGACCCCGCCCCTCAAACCGCCCGGCTCCGTCGAGCGCGTCGGGACCTTCCTCGAGAAATGGCTTGAGGCCGGCCTGTTCGGCAGCCGTTGGCTGATGGCCCCTTTCTACGTCGGCCTGATCGCCGCCCTGTTGATCCTGCTGCTCGTCTTCTTCCAGGAGATCATCCACGAGCTGCCGCTATTCCTGGGCGGCCACGCCAAGGCCGAGGACGCCATCCTGCTGGCCCTGTCGCTGATCGACCTGTCGCTGGCCGCCAACCTGGTGCTGATCGTCATTTTCTCCGGCTACGAGAACTTCGTGTCGAAGATCAACACCGGCGACCATGAGGACCGGCCGACCTGGATGGGTTCGGTCGATTTCTCGGGGCTGAAGATGAAGCTGATCGGCTCCATCGTCGCCATCAGCGCCATCTCCCTGCTGCGCAGCTTCCTGAAGATCGTCGAGACCGCCGAGGGCCCCTTCAACTGGCAGCCGATCCTCTGGCAGGTGATCATCCACCTGACCTTCGTGGTCAGCGGCGTGACCATGGCCATGTCCGACTGGCTTCAGTCCCGCACCGACCACACCGAGGCGCCGGAAGACCCGGGCTGACCGACATACCCGGAATTCAAAACCGCCCGGACGACGCTGTGGGGACGCCCGCGCCTGGTCACCGCCCTCAGGCGGCTACAGGGTGGTTTCAGGCCGCATCGCGGTTGGTCGTACAGAGGTCGAAACAGGCTCCCCGAGGGGTCGCTTCGTCTCCCTCAAGCGGTTGATTTTACGAAGAAAACTGGGGCGACAGAACGACCCCAATCGGTTAAAATAGCTTCGCTTCGCCTAGAACGGCCAGTTGTTGCGCTGGCGGCTGTAGGACAGGTAGCCAAGGTTGGCGCCCAGCCGCAGGCCGACGCCGGTGCGGATCGGGGCCAGGGTGATGCCGTCGGCCCGCTGGTAGTTCACGCCCAGGCCGCCGACCAGATAGGCCGAGCCGTCGACGCCCGGGTAACGGCGGAAGATCATGTCCGGGTAGTAGAGATTGTAGCAGAGGGTAAAGACACGGCTGGCGTTGCCGCCCCAGTCGAAACCGACCGACGGGCCCTGCCAGAAGACCTCCATGGTCGGCTTGTCCTTCATGTACATCAGGCCCCGGCCGTAGCGCAGGCCGGCGACGACCGCGCCGCTGCCCTCTTCGCCGGCGATGTAGGCGGTGGGCTCGCCCTGGTCGCGGAACACCCGCTCGACGACCTGGCCGACGGTCTCGGCGGCGACGCCCAGGAAGTCGCTGGTCTGGTCGCGGATTTCACCGACCGTGTAGGTCTCGATGCTGCGGTCCGGCGTCACGCCCGGATCGGCCCCATTGCCCGACGTCGACGCACAGGCGGAAAGGCCGGCGGTGGCAAGACCGGAGAGAATCAGGCTGCGGCGGTCCATGGGGGGTCTCCTGCTGGCGAGGCGTTTCAAGTCCCACGCCTTTGGGACGGGTTTGGGGCGGAGAGGTAAAGGCGCCGTTAACCATGTTGGCCTGAGGAGAGTTCATGCGGCTGTACCTGACCCGTCTGATCGCCGGCTTCCGCACCCTGCCGGACCGCGCCGGCTGGACCTTCACCGCCCTCGTCGGAGCATCGACCCTTCTGGCCATGGCCGTCATCGGCCTGGCCACCGGCCTCTACAGCCTCGGCCCCGGCAACCTCGCCGCCCTGCCCCTGACCATGCTGACGGTCCTCTTCGTCCCGGCCATCGGCGAGGAGGCGGTGTTCCGTGGCCTGCTCCCGTCCCGCGCCGAGACCGCCAACCCGGCCCTGCCCATCGCCGTCACCACCCTGCTCTACGTCCTCTGGCACCCGCTCGAAGGCTTCACCTTCCTGCCCGGCGCCCGCGACCTGTTCGCCCGCCCCGACTTCCTGCTGGTCACCGGCCTGCTGGGGCTGGCCTGCGGCCTTACCCGCTGGCGCACCGGTTCGATCTGGCCCGCCGTGCTGCTGCACTGGGCGGTGGTCGTGACCTGGAAGACCTGGCTGGGCGGCCCGTCGCTCGACTCTCTGGGATAACCGCCCGAATCCGCCTTGCCCGGACGGCCTCTGCCCCCTACAGACCGCCCAACATTCCTCCCGCGAAGAGTCGTCCCATGAAGCTGCTGGCTGGCAACTCCAACCGTACGCTCGCGGGCGAAATCGCCCAGTACCTCGACATGCCGCTGACCAAGGCCCAGGTCCGCCGGTTCGCCGACAACGAGGTCTTCGTCACCATCGACGAGAACGTGCGCGGCGAGGACGTCTTCGTCATCCAGTCGACCAGCTACCCGGCCAACGACAACCTGATGGAACTCCTGATCTGCATCGACGCGCTCAAACGCGCGTCGGGCCGGCGGATCACGGCCGTGCTGCCCTACTTCGGCTACGCCCGCCAGGACCGCAAGACCGGTGGCCGCACCCCGATCTCGGCCAAGCTGGTGGCCAACCTGATCACCCGCGCCGGGGCCGACCGGGTCCTGACCATGGACCTGCACGCCGGCCAGATTCAGGGCTTCTTCGACATCCCGACCGACAACCTGCTGCCCGCACCCCTGATCGCCCAGGACATCCGCGACCAGCATGGACGCAAGTCCAGCGAGCTGATGATCATCTCGCCCGACGTCGGCGGCGTGGTCCGCGCCCGGGCCCTGGCCAATCGGCTGGGCTGCGACCTGGCCATCGTCGACAAGCGCCGCTCAGGGCCGGGCAAGAGCGAGGTGATGAACATCATCGGCGACGTCTCGGGCCGCAGCTGCATCCTGTTCGACGACATCGTCGATTCCGCCGGCACCCTGTGCAACGCCGCCGAGGCCCTGACCAAGCACGGCGCCACCGAGGTTTCGGCCTATGTCACCCACGGCGTGCTGTCCGATCCGGCCAACCAGCGCATCGCCGACAGCGTCATGCGCGAGGTGGTGGTCACCGACAGCATCGAGCAGCCCGACCTGATCAAGGGCAACGGCAAGATCCGCCAGCTCTCGGCCGCCTCCCTGATCGGCGAGGCCATTCGACGCATCGCCAACGAAGAGTCGGTTTCCAAGCTGTTCGATTGATTGGGCAATTTGCCCGATAGGCGATCGACGCCGCGTCAAGGTATGGTTAACGCGCACCGGTCACATTCCCGCCCGGAGCGACGTGCTATTGACCGGTCTATGGGCTCCGGGGAAAGCTTCAAATCATGACCATTCGATCTTCCGTGCTGGCCGGTCTGGCCGCTATCGCCGCAACGCTTGTTGTCGCCGCCTGCTCGACGCCCGAGCCGCCGACGCCCGTTGCCGTCCTGCCGCCGCCACCGCCGCCGCCGCCGGCCATCACCCTCTCGGCCTCGCTGTTCGAGGAAGCCAGCGCCTGGCGCGGCTACATGACCCGCGCCGCCGCCACCCCGACCAACTTCTCGGACCCCACGATGGTGGCCAGCTCCCTGCGGGCCGGCGCCGCCTATGAGCCCAAGCAGCTGCTGCGCGGCTCGATCGCCTATGCGGCGGTCATCGCCCTGCAGGACCAGGCCTATATCGCCAACATCCGCACCTACGCTGTCGATCCCGTGCAGCGCCAGCGCATCGCCGCCCAGATCCTGGCCAATCCCTGGACGGTGACCAACTATCCAGGCGCCGACCGCGCCGCCGGCCTGATCATCTCGGCGCTCGGCAACGACGCCACCAAGGTGCTGCTGACCGGCCGGGCCGTGAAGCAGTCGGCCTATGACGTCCAGCGCCAGAAGTGGTCCAAGGAATTCGTGCCCAACCGCGAAGGCCGCTTGGCCGACGTGCGCACCCTGTCCTCGACCCCGATCCGCGGCGACATCGAGGAAGTCGGCCGCATGCAGTCGGTCAGCCTGAGCGGCGGCTCGCCCGCCGGCCCCGACGGCATCGTCGGGCAGACCGCCAGCGCCCCCTACTCGCCGGTCGTGGTCCGTGGCCTGGCCCTGGCGGCGCTGGCCGCTCTGGGCGAAGCCGGCGATGACAAGTTGATCGCGCTTGGCCCGCTGTTCACCGACGAGCCCAGCATGTTCTGCCTGAACATGTCCAAGCTCATGCTCTACCAGTGCCTGGCCGCCGCCAAGCCGCACTACGAGGACGTCTTCTGCCTCGGCCAGCACGTACTGATCGACACCGGGCAATGCACGCTGAAGAGCGCCGGCGCCCCGATGCCGATCGAGCCGCCCAAACCGGTCGTGGTGGCCACCAAGGCCCCCGCCCCCAAGGCTCCCGCCAAGCCGGCCGCCAAGCCCAAGGCCAAGGGCGGCTAGGAGCGCGTTCCGATAAGTGGGAACCGGTTATCGGATCAAACGCGCGACCACTAGAGAGCCCTTCAGATTCCTTACCCGGGCCGTTGCACTCCAAACCCAAAGAGTGTATCGACCCGGACCCTGAATTCACCGACCGTCGCCGCGTGGAGATTTCGCGCGGCGACTTCGTTTTGAGACTGCAAGAGCAATGGCCGAGATCATCCTCAACGTCGAAGTCCGCGATCGCACCGGCACCGGTGGCGCCCGTGAAGCCCGCCGTGGCGGCAAGGTCCCCGGCGTCCTGTACGGCGGCGACAAGGCCCCGGTGGCCATCGCGGTCAAGGAAAACGAGTTCCGCAAGGCGCTCTACACCGGCAAGCTGCTGGGCCACCTGGTGACGCTGAAGTACGGCGACGAAAGCCAGCCGGTCATCGCCAAGGACGTGCAGTTCCACCCGGTCACCGACAACCCCTTCCACTTCGACCTGATGCGCGTCGACGAAAAGGGCACCGTGAAGATCAACGTTCCGGTCCACTTCAAGGGCCAGGACGTCAGCCCCGGCATGAAGAAGGGCGGCTCGCTGGAGATCGTCCGTCACGAAGTCGAGCTGAACTGCCCGGCCAACGCCATCCCGGAAGAACTGATCGTCGACATCTCGACCCGCGAAATGGGCGAAACCATCCGGATGAGCGACATCACCCTGCCCAAGGGCGTGACCTCGGCCATCAGCGACCGTGACTTCGTCATCGCGACCCTGAAGGTCTCGTCGGCGGCCCTGTCGGAAATCAACGACGAAGCCAACTCGGGCGGCGAAGCTTAAAGCTTCTTCGACGCCAGTGCTTTTGAATGCGGCCGGGCGGAAACGCTCGGCCGCATTTGCATGAGAGGGACCCCGCAATGCTGCTGCTGGCCGGCCTCGGCAATCCGGGCGAACGCTACGCCAAGACCCGGCACAACGTCGGCTGGGTGGCGGTCGAGGCCATCGCGCGGCACATCAGCGCCTCGCCCTGGCGCGCGCGCTTCCAGGGTTTGGCCTGCGAGGGGACGCTGGGCGACCACCGCATCCTCCTCCTTAAGCCCCAGCAGTTCTATAACGAGAGCGGCCGTTCGATCGGCGAGGCGGCCAAGTTCTTCAAGATCGCCCCGGCCGACGTCATCGTCTTCCACGACGAGATCGATCTGGCCCCGGGCCGCTTCCGCATGAAGACCGGCGGCGGCGCGGCCGGCAACAACGGCATCCGCTCGACCATCGCCGCCATCGGCCCCGACTTCCGCCGCGCCCGAATCGGCGTCGGCCATCCGGGCGACAAGGACCTGGTGCAGGGCCATGTGCTCAGCGACTTCCACAAGGTCGACCGCGACTGGCTGAACCCGATGCTGGAAGCGATCTGCGACGCCCTGCCCTTCGCCCTGGACGGTGACGACGAGCGCTATCAGGCCGAGGTGTTGCGTCTGGCGCCGGCGGTGAAATCCGATCCCCGCCGCTCGCTGCGCGACAGCGATTGAGCTAAGAGTCGGGCGGGGGAATAGTCACATCATGTTCTTTGGTATCGGCCTCGGCGTCGTCTTTTCCATCCTGATGTGCATCCACGTCGTGAAGACGGGCCGGGAGATGTACTGGCTGTTCATCATCCTGGCGTTCATGCCGCTGGGCGGCATCGTCTATGGGGTGATCCACATCCTGCCCGAGCTGACCGGCGGCTCGACCTCGCGCCGGCTGCAGGCCGCCGCCAGACAGGCGCTGAACCCGGAGGGCGAATACCGCGCCGCCCAGGCCCTGGTGCAGGACAGCCCCACCGTCGCCAACCGCATGCGCCTGGCTGCCGCCGCCTCCGGCCTTGGCCGCTATGAGGAGGCCGAGCGGATGTACGCCGACGCCGCCCATGGCATTCATGCCGAGGACGCCACCCTGCTGCTCGGCCGCGCCAAGGCCCTGATCGAGCTCGATCGCCCGGCCGAGGCCCTGCCGATTCTCGAGAAGCTGGGCGAGCTGGGCGAGGCGGGCCGCACGCCCCAGGCCGCCCTGGCCATGGGCCGCGCCTACCACATGCTGGGCCGCGATAGCGAAGCCGACACCGCCTACGAATGGGCCGCCGGCCGCCTGCCGGGGCTGGAAGGCATGGCCCGCTACGTCGCTTTCCTGTGCGAGAAAGGCCGCCGCGCCGAGGCCCAGGACGCCATGACGGAGATCGACAAGCGGGCCAAGCGCACCACCGCCCACTTCCGCAAGGAAGCCAAACAGTGGCGCGACTTCGCCTACGAGGCCCTCTACCCGGGCGGCCCCCCAAGAGCCTGAGAAGGCCTGACCGTTTCGCTTTGCGGCGGGGGTGTGCTAGGTCGCGCCCCCTGATCTTCTCCCCTAGGCGAACTGCATTCCAATGGCCCTGAAAGTCGCGATCGTCGGCCTGCCCAACGTCGGCAAATCGACCCTGTTCAACGCCCTCACCCAGACGGCGGCGGCCCAGGCGGCCAACTATCCCTTCTGCACCATCGAGCCGAACGTCGGTGACGTGGCCGTGCCCGAGGCCCGCCTCGACAAGCTGGCCGCCATCGCCGGTTCGAAAGAGATCATCCCGGCCCGCATCAACTTCGTCGACGTCGCCGGCCTGGTCCGCGGCGCCAGCAAGGGCGAGGGCCTGGGCAACCAGTTCCTGGCCAACATCCGCGACTGCGACGCCGTGGCCTTCGTCACCCGCTGCTTCGAGGACGACGACATCACCCACGTCGAGGGCCGCATCGACCCGATCAGCGACCTGGACATCATCGAAACCGAGCTGATGCTGGCCGACCTCGAAAGCCTGGAAAAGCGCGTCCCCAACCTGGAGAAGCGCGCCCGCCAGGACAAGGACAGCGCCAACACCCTGCGCCTGGTCAACCTGGCCCTGGCCCAACTGAACGAAGGCCGCCCGGCCCGCACCGCGCAGATCAGCAAGGAAGACCAGAAGGCCTGGGCCATGCTCCAGCTGCTGACCTCGCTGCCGGCCCTGTACGTCAGCAACGTCGATGAAGGCAGCGCCGACAAGGGCAACAAGTTCTCCGACCTGGTCGCCGAACGGGCCCGCAAGGACAACGCCAACAGCGTCGTCATCTCGGCCCAGATCGAGAGCGAGGTCGCCATGCTCGACCCCGAGGAGCGCACAGAATTCCTCGGCGCGCTTGGCCTTGAGGAGCCCGGCCTCAACCGCCTGATCCACGAGGCCTACAAGCTGCTCGGCCTGCAGACCTACTTCACGGTCGGCCCCAAGGAAGCCCGCGCCTGGACCATCCACGTCGGCGACACCGCCCCGCAGGCGGCCGGCGTCATCCACACCGACTTCGAGAAGGGCTTCATCCGCGCAGAGACCATCGCCTTCGACGACTTCGTCCGTCTGAACGGCGAGGCCGGGGCCAAGGAAGCCGGCAAGATGCGCTCCGAAGGCAAGGAATACGTCGTCAAGGACGGCGACGTGATGCACTTCCGCTTCAACGTTTGATTGGGCGCACCTAGGTTAGGGGGCATGACCCCTGCCGACCGCCTCGCCCAGCTCATCGACGCGTCCGAACGCATTGTCGTCTTCACCGGGGCCGGCATCTCTACCGAGTCCGGCATTCCCGACTTTCGCAGTCCGGGCGGCGTCTGGTCGAAGATGACGCCCATCTACTTCCAGGACTTCGTCGCCTCCGAGGAGCGCCGCCGCGAGGCTTGGACCCGCGCCTTCAACGGCACGGCCGGCTGGACCGGCCGCAGCCCCAACGCCGGCCACGACGCCGTCGCCCGCCTGGTCGCCGCCGGCAAATGCAGCGCCGTCATCACCCAGAACGTCGACAACCTGCACCAGGACAGCGGCATCCCCGACGACCGCGTCATCGAGCTGCACGGCAACGCCTCCTACGCCACCTGCCTCGATTGCAGCCTGCGCCACGAGCTGCATCACCTCAAACCCGCCTTCGTCGAGCGCGGCGAGATTCCGCACTGCCGGTCCTGCGGCGGCCTGGTGAAGACCGCGACCATCTCCTTCGGCCAGTCCATGCCGCTCGGCCCCATGGCGCGGGCCGAGGACGAGACCAACGCCTGCGACCTGTTCCTGGTGCTGGGCTCGTCCCTCGTGGTCTATCCCGCCGCCGGCTTCCCCCTGCACGCCAAGCGAAACGGCGCCCGCCTGGTCATCGTCAACCGCGAAGAGACGGAGCAGGACCGATACGCCGACCTCGTGCTGCACGAGGAAATCGGCCCGCTCCTCTCCCGGGTCGTTCCGCCCTTTGAAGCCTGACCCGTTCGGGTCGGCGACAGTTTGACGCCCCGCTTGCGGCCCCCCTGCATGGCCCGCTATGAGCAGTCCTCTACAGTTTGCCGGGGGGCTCCATGCGTTGGTTTTCAATGGCTGCAACGGCGGCCTGTCTCGCCCTTTCGCTGATGGTCCAACCGGCGGCCGCACAGGTCCAGCGGTCTTCCACCACCTTCGTCATCCTCCCGGCCGAGGCGCCCGCCGGGGAACTGACGGCCTCCGGCAAGGGCCCGCTGCTGCGCCAGAAGATCGCTTCGACCCGGGCCGCCCAGCTGGAAGAGGCCGCGCCGACGACGTTCGGGTTCGCCGTCGAGAAGACCTTCCCCGCCGGGGCCAGGCTGTTCGGGGTTCAGGTTCCGGATGGCTGGATCTATTGCGCCGTCGCCAAGAGCAGCACTGCCTGGCTCTTCGCCGACCAGTTCGCCTGCTATCAGGATGTCGATGACGATGGCCGCTTCGATGTCGCCCGCCCCTCGGGCTTGCCGTTCAACGGCGTGCCGTTGTTCGTCTTCCAGCCTGGCCCGGCCAAGCGGCTGCCCGCGCCGGTCCGCTACAGCGTCCTGAACTACAGGGATGGGCCCACGACGGACATCGCCATCGTCTGGCAACCCGTCGAACAGCCGAGGGCGCGCGGCGCGCCCCCGCCCATTCCCCGCCAGATCACCTGGACCGTCTCCGCGGTTCTCCCCAATGGCCGAACCGAAGCGATCAGCCAGCCGCAGACGATCACCATGCCTCCCGCCGGGCAGACGGCCAGCATTCGCTCCGACGGCGCTGTCATCACCCTGCTGGGCTTCACGCCCGAAGGCCAGCTGCGCTACCGCATCGACCGCACGATGCCGGCCCAGGTTCAGCCCATGGAGATGACCCTGCGGACATCCACCTACTACTACGTCGTCACCTACTAGGGCCCGGTCATGCGTATCCGTCTTCTTGCCGTCCTGGTCGCCTCGGTGATCGCCGCGCCCGTCCTCGCCCAGACGCCGGCGCCGCCCGTTCTGGCGCCGCCACGGAACCAGCCGGCCACGATCACCCTGCCCCAGACGTGGGAAGACCTGCCGGAAGGGGTTCGAACCCGCTATCAGCCGAGGCTCGGCCGCCTCGCCTTCCAGAGCGTCCTGAACATCCAGGCCGCGGAGGTTTCCAATCTTCCCCGCCGCATCGAGCCCGGCAAGATGGTGCTGCTCCAGAAGGCCACCCCCGCCGCCGCGGTGCGGCTCACCTCGGCCCCCGTCAGAGGCGCATACGGATCGGCGGGCTCGGTCCTATGGCAGGTGCGCGCCGACAACGCGGAATACTGGTGCCTGCGGGGAAAGACCGCCATCAACCTGCCCAACGGCCCCTTCTACTGCTATCGCGACGAGGATCAGGACGGCGACTTCGACAAGCTGTTCGAGGCGAGTTTCCCTCCGCCTGAAAGCGCCTTCCAGGTGCGGTTCCGGGGCACGGCCGAGGACATCAAGAAGCCGGTGTCCTACGCGCCGACCGCTGCGCCGGCCATCAGCGAGATCATCGGCGTCCGCTACAAGGGTGTGCGCGGCGGCTACATCGACAGCACCGACCACATGGGGTCCGGCGTGGTCGTGTTCGAGCTGATCGGCGGCAAGGATGAGCGTAGCAACCTCGTCTTCGAGACCCTTGAGGTCAAACTGGACCTTCAGGGCCGGGGCATACTCCTGCTCGACGACGGCCAGGCGATCGGCATCGAAAAGGTGGAGGTCGGGGGCGGCGCCATGATCACCTACTTCGGCAAACCCCAGTCCGGGGTCGGTTACCTGCAGCCTCCCGTAACCCGGGACGGCGCGGTGCAGCAGGTCCGCGCCCTGCTCACCTGGAGGCGGCAAGGCCGCGCGCCCTAGAACAGGCCAGCCCCGCCCTGGCCACCGCCTGCCGCAAGGCCTTTCCCTGACCGCCCGGCGGCGTAGGATACCGGCGTTGTCGGAGGGTTCCATGCGCCGTATTTCCGCTGTCCTGGCCGCTTGTTCGGCGTTGGTGGCCACGCCCGCCCTGGCCGACACCTTCGTCCAGTGCGACGTCAAGCTCGACCTGCCCGGCGGCCGTCTCGAGGCGACGATCTTCGGCGACGGCAAGACGTTCAACCCCGACCTATCCCGCGCTGTCCTGATCGTTCCGGTGGCCAAGGACTTCCTGGTCGCCGACCCGCCGCATGCCTTCGACCTCGCAGACCCCGCCGGCCAGACCGCCGAGTACCGTGTTCACCTGAGCTGGGACTGGATCGGCGACAAGCCGCCCGCCGCCTTCAGCAAGGCCGGCGCAAAACACGCCTGGTGGCCGGTCGGCGATGAGTTCGTCGGCCCGCCGCTGCCGGCCAGCGCCACGCCCGACAAGGATTGGACCTATGTCGCCTGGGGCTCGAACGGCGTGCAGATCAAGGCGTCCAACTACATCTACATGACGCCCCGCGACACGCCGCACCGGGCTGTCGTCGGGCTGTCCTACGAGCGTTCCGACGGCGAGGTCGACGCCGCCGCCAAGACCGTCCAGCGGACCGACTTCATCAAGGCGCTGTCGGCCGGCGACACCTTCGTCCTGGTCTTCCTGACCCGCGAAAACGCCCGGCTGGGCGCCGCCCAGGTCGACACCACCCTGCTGAAGGCGATCCCCGACCTCTCCGACCGCGCCTTCGAAGAGGCGGCGAAAATGCAGAAGGCGAAGAAATGCTACGTCAAGACGGACTGAGCCCCCGCTTTTAGGGTCGAAGCTCCCGGCCAGCGCACACACTCTGGGCCCCGATCACCGGAGCCTGCCATGCGCCTCTACGCCCTCGCCGCCGCCATGCTCGGCGCCCTCGCCGTCATCCTGCCCGCCGGCCCGGCCGCGGCCCAGGTCAAGTCGCCCCGCCAGGTCGCCTCGACGGCGACCGCCACCTGCAAGGCCTGGGTCAACTGGGCCAACGCCACTGTCGTCTGCCAGGACGTGCCCTTCGACCAGCTGGATGTCGGAACCTGCCTTTCGCAGGGCTGCAACGGCGGCGGCGTCGTCAAGGTCGAGGACGGCATCTACGACGGCGCCCTGGATGGTCGCTACATCGGCAAGGGGCACGGCCGGCTCGAGCGCAAGGACGGCAGCATCGTCGAAGGCAAGTTTCGCAAGGGTCTGATGTGGGAGGTCACCGTCACCTGGAAGGATGGGGTGATGTGGAAGGGCGCCCTGGCCAACGAGCTGAGCGGCGCCTCGTTCGGCGAATGGGCCGTCTACCGCGATGAGGGTTCGACCCGCTACAGCGCGCCGATCTCTTATGGCTCGCTGTTCGTGAAGCCCGGCCTTGCCGCCACCAATGACGCCCGTAAGCGCCTCAAGGGCGAGGCCGGGACCGCACCGCAGAAACCCGGCGTCGACCTGACCCCCATCGTCGAGCGCAGCCGCGGCCTGACCGCCGTCACCACCGACGAGAAGTGGCGCTGCTATGGCCTATACCTGGCCATGAACGAGGCCATCCCGGAGTACGGCCGCATGGGTCTGCCGGACAAGGTCTTCCTGCCGGAGACGGTCGGCCCGCGCGTGAAGAAGTGGGAGAAGTGGGTCCAGGCCCAGGAGAAAAAATATCCCAGCGGCGAGAGCTGGTCGAAGCTCAAGGATGAGAACTATCGCTGGGGTCGCGCCTTCTACGACAAGGGCGACCTGGTCACCCTGGCCGACCACGCCGGGGTCTGCATGGCCGATCCGAAGGAATAGGCTTCTTTCCCGAACGGCAGGCGTGGCAAACTTGGGCGACCCAAGGAGAAGACGCCTCATGACCGATCGCATCACTCTGACCAGCCCGCACGACGGCTTCCTGTTCGAGGCCCTCCATGCGGAGCCGCAAGGGCGGCGGCGCGGCGGGGTCATCGTCATCCAGGAGATCTTCGGCCTCGACCAGTACGTCCACGCCGACGTCGCCCGCTGGTCGGGCCTCGGCTTCGAGGTCCTCGCCCCGTCGATGTTCGACCGCGGCCAGAAGGGGTTCACCGCCGAGCATGATCCCGAGGGCCTGCAGGCCGGCGTCAAGCTGGCCACCGGCAACGGCCCCGACAACGCCATGAGCGACATCCAGGCCTGCGTCGGCGCGCTGAAGGACAAGGGCCCGGTGTTCATCGTTGGCTACTGCTACGGCGGCACCATGGTCTGGCTGGCTGCATCCCGCGTGAAGGGCCTCAGCGCCGGCTCCAGCTACTACGGGGGCCAGGTCGCCGGCATGGCCGGCCTGCCCCTCTCATGCCCGGTCATCGTCCACCTCGGCCGCACCGACGCCCACATCCCCGCCGACGAGGTCAAGGCCAAGGTCACCGCCGCCCACCCCGAGGTCCCGGTCTACATCTACGAAGCCAGCGGCCACGGCTTCAACAACGACGGCCGGCCCGACTCCAACCTCGAGGACGCCCAGCTGGCCCGCAAACGGACCCTGGACCTGTTCGAGGCCAACGGAGCGGCCTGATGGGCGAGACCATCAAACTCACCAGCAAGCATGACGGGTTCGCCCTGGCCGCCTACCACGCTCCGCACCAGGACGCCCGGCGCGGCGGCCTGCTGCTGATCCAGGAAATCTTCGGGGTCACCGACCACATCCACGAGCTGGCCGACGGTTTCGCCGCCGACGGCTACGAGGTCATTGCCCCCAGCTTCTATGACCGGCTCGAACCCGGCTTCGAGGCGACGTACGACCAGGAGTCGATTCAGCGGGGGGTCCAGTACTCGACCGCCACCCCCTGGGACCAGGTGGCCGGCGACTGCCAGGCGGCCATCGACCTGCTGAAGACCCGGGGCCCGGTCTTCGTCGCGGGCTATTGCTGGGGCGGAGCGGCGACCTGGCTGGCAGCCTGCCGCTGCGACGGCGTCACCGCCGCCTCCGGTTTCTACGGCCGACGGATCAGCGAGCTGAAGGACGAGACGCCCCGCTGCCCGACCATCCTGCACTTCGGCAAGACCGACGCCTCCATTCCGATGGAGCGGGTCGAGGACATCCGGGCCCTGCACCCCGATCTGCCGATCTACCTCTACGACGCCGGCCACGGCTTCTTTTCGGACCGCCGGACCGACTATGACCCGGACTCGGCCAGGCTCGCCCGGCTGCGCACCCTGCAGCTCTTCCACCGCACGATCAGCAGCCGGAGCGAGGAATAGGCTATTTCGGGCCCAGGCCGCCCTCGGCCGGCCAGCGGGTGTCGCCGACGCGTTTGACGGTCAGTTCCATGAACTGCATGCCCTTGCCGCCATTGGGCACGTACTCGCCCTTCTCGACCCAGACCCCGTCCTTGATCACCGCCGTATAGCGGATCTGGGCGTTCGGGCCGGCCGGGATCGACCAGATGAAGCCGTCGGCCGTCACCTCGATCGGGAAGTCGCCCTGATAGCCCCGGGTGTAGGAGCGCATCGAAAAGGTCTTCTTGTCCGGGTCGTAGCTGATGGCGGCGAAGGCGTTGAACACCTGCTTGTCGCCCTCGAAGCCCCGGCCCTCGACCACCTTGACCGAACCATCCAGCACCGAGCCGACCCGTTCGGTCTGCACCAGGGTGGTCTTCTTGCCGGTGCGGTCCATGAACCAGGCCTCGCCGCGCCATTCGCCGTCGAGTTTGGCCAGGGGCGCGAGCGCCGCCGACTGTTCCTTCATTCGGGCGGCCGCGACAGCCGGATCAGGCGACTGCGCCGAGGCCAGGCCCACGACGCCGAGGTTGGCCGCCAGGGCGGCGGCGAGACTGACGGAAACGAACAGACGGCGCATGAGCGCTCCTCCCCAAATGGCTGAGGACTTCACTCTGCAATGCAAAGCACTCTACGTCAAGCGGCAACCTTGGTGGGGGCGCTTGCCTGCTTTCGCTGGGCCCGCCGAACCAGCGCCAGCCTGATCCAGATGGCGACAGGGATCAGCCAGTAGGCCATGCCCGGCAGCCAGGGCGCCTGACGCATCGGTCCGAAGATGGCCAGCAGGGCGGAGGCGATGCCGGCCAGGCTGCTGATCAGCCAGATCACCGCATGCTCGCCGGCCTGTTGCCGCTCGGCCGGACCGGAGTCCAGGGTCTCGCCCCTGCGGGCGACATGGGCGAACAGGCCGACGAACAGCAGGCCGAGGAAGGCGAAGCCCAAGCCATAGAGGAAGAACAGGTCCGAGAGATCGCGGACGGTGTTGATCAGGGTCGAGCCAGGCAGCCGGCCGCCGGAAATCCAGTGGAACCCGGAACTGACCAGCATGCGCAGTGGGAAGACGTAGACCAGCACCGAGAAGACGATTGCCAGGCTGAGCAGGGTCGACAGACCATCCCGCTTGGGCGCCAGCCGCCCGTAGTCGCGATGGGCGGCCCAGAACAGCGCGATCAGCATGAAGGCCGCGGCCGAGGCCGGTATCTGCAGCAGGGCCGCCTTCAGCCCGGCGAGTGTGGCTGTGGTGTCCGCCCCGGCCACCAGCAGCAGGGTGACGGCGAAGGCGAAGGCCGCATCGACGAAGGCGTCCAGTCGCTTGCTCTCAGTGGTGCGCTCCGGCGCCGCCTCGCTCATCCGCCCCTCCCCAGGGTTATGCAGGGCCCTTGCGTAGCGCGCGCCCGGCGATCACGTCCAGCCTCGCGATAACGGCGGGATCCCGCGCCGAAGGCGCGGTGATGATGGCGTGGTCCAGATTGGTGTCGATCGGCGAGGCCTCCCGCACCGCAGGCAACGCGCCCGCCAGCGCCGCGACCAGATCCCGCGCCCGGGCCGCATTGGCGTGCAGCACAGCCAGCACATCGGTGACCTCGACCCCGGCCTCGTCCTCGCGCCAGGCGTCATAGTCGGTGACCATGCCGACGCAGGCGTAGGGCAGCTCCGCCTCGCGGGCCAGCTTGGCCTCCGGCATGCCGGTCATGCCGATCACCTGCGCGCCCCAGCTGCGATAAAGCCGGCTCTCGGCCCGGGTCGAGAACTGCGGCCCCTCCATGGCCAGGTAGGTCACATCTTCGGTCACCGGCGCCCCGACCGCCCGGCCCGCCCGGGCGGCGAAACGCGACAACCGGGGACAGACCGGCTCGGCCATCGACACATGGGCCACCAGCCCCTCGCCGAAGAAGCTGCTCTCCCGCGCAAAGGTCCGGTCGATGTACTGCCCGACCGTAACAAAAGTTCCGGGGCTCAGATCCTCGGCCAGCGAGCCGACCGCCGAGATGGCCAGAAGGTCGGTGCAGCCCAGCTGCTTCAGGGCGTGGATGTTGGCGCGCGGGTTGAGATCGGTCGGCGGAATCGCGTGCCCTGGCCCATGGCGCGGCAGGAAGGCCAGGCTGACGCTTCCCAGCCGCCCGGTGATGATGGGCCCCGACGGTGCGCCGAATGGCGTCCTGATGTCATGCGTCCGGCGTTCTTCCAGCCCCGGCAAGTCGTAGAGGCCAGAGCCCCCTATGATTCCCAACATCCAGCCGGCCATGCGCGCTCCCCTGCGCCGCCAGCCTAGCCGGTGATCGCCGCCGCGTCCTTCTCGCCGGTGCGGATGCGCAGGGCCTGTTCTAGGTCGAGCACGAAGACCTTGCCGTCGCCGATCTTGCTGGAGTTGGCGGCGCGGACGATGGCCTCGATCACCGTCTCGACGATATCGTCGGACACGGCGATCTCCAGCTTCACCTTGGGCAGCAGCTTCACCTCGTACTCGGCGCCGCGATAGACCTCGGTCTTGCCCTTCTGGCGGCCGTAGCCTCGCACCTCGGTCACCGTCAGGCCGGAGGCGCCGGCCTCGGTGACGGCGTCGAGCACCGCGTCCAGACGGCTGGGCTTGATGACGGCGACGATCATCTTCATGGCGAGGTCCTCTGCGCGCTCCCCTTAGCTAGGCGTGTGGCGCCTTGCCGTCAAAGGGCTTGGATCGTGAAACGCGGCCGGTGGGAACCGGCGCCAAAATTCCGGGCGCTCGGCTGCGGATTCTGGCTCGCGACCCGCGCGGCTTGACCGCGAAGGTCTGTTTCACCGCCTCCATCAGGATCACCCCGGCAAAGCCCGGCCACAGCCGCGCCCCGACCTGCTCGAACCCGTCGGCCCAGCGCGCGGCCCAGGCGAACGGCGGCGCATAAAGGGCCCGCGTATAGCCCGTCGGCTCCAGCCCCGCCTCGCGCAGCAGGTCCTCCAGCTGGCCACGGGTGAACGGCCGCCCGTGCCCGAAGGGCGTGCCCTCGGCGTTCGACCACAGCCCGTTGCGCGCCGCCGCCGCCACGATCACCCGGCCCGACGGCGCCAGCACACGGCAGACCTCGCTGAGCAGGGCCGGCGCGCTCTCGCTCTCCTCCAGCGCATGGACACAGAGGATTCGGTCGAACAGGGCGTTGGCCAGCGGCAGGGCGAACTCGTCGGCCAGCACGGTCAGGTTCCCGCGCCCACCCGGCCAGACCTCCACCCCCTGCTGGGCCGGCATGGCGGCGATCACCCGCCGGGCCTTGGGCCGCAGGGAATCAAGGAAGGGCGTCGCATAGCCCAGCCCCAGCACGTCGAGGCCCGCGGCGTCGCCCCAGGCCTCGACCACCTTGCGGCCGAGCATCTCGCGCGCCGCCGCCCCCCGAGGCGAGGCGTAGAAGGCGCGAAGTTCCAGCACGTCGCGACGCATTGCGTCTCCCGTTTCGTCGTTGAGGCAATGTAAGGTGCGCCACGCGGCGGCGTCACCCGTCGTTTGAATCGCAGTTTGAGGCCAAGGCATGACCCTGACCGTTCGCCAGTTCCCCTGCCTGTCAGACAACTACGGCTTCCTCGTCCGCGACGACGCCACCGGCCAGGTCGCCTGTATCGACACGCCCGACGCCGACGCCATCCTGGCCGAGCTCGCCAAGGCCGGCTGGGACCTGCACTTCGTGCTCAACACCCACTGGCATCCCGACCACGCCGGCGGCAACGATGCCCTCAAGGCCGCCACCGGCTGCGTCGTCATCGGCCCGGCCGAGGTCAGCCGAATCGCCGAGCCGGACCACGTCATCGAACCGGGCGACACCTTCGAACTGGGCGAGAGCACCTTCGAGGTCATCGACACCGGCGGCCACACCTTGGGCCACATCACTTGGTTCGATGCCGAGAACCACATCGCCTTCGTCGGCGACACCCTGTTCGCGCTCGGCTGCGGCCGCTTGTTCGAGGGCGACGCCGAGCAGATGTGGGCCAGCCTGCAGCGCATCGCCCATCTTCCGGACGACACCACCGTCTACTGCGCCCACGAGTACACCGCCTCCAACGCCCGCTTCGCCCTGTCGGTCGATGACAGCGCGGCCCTGAAATCCCGCGCCGAGGCCATCTTCGCCGCCCGCGAACAGGGCAGGCCGACGGTGCCGACCACCATCGCCCTTGAGAAGGCCACCAACCCCTTCCTGCGCGCCCCGCTGCTGCGCCCCGACATCGCCGATCCGGCCCAGGCCTTCGGCGCCGTCCGCGCCGCCAAGGACGCGTTCAAGGGGTGAGCGACGCGCCCCGGATCACCGCCCCCGAGATCATCAGCCTGCTCGAGCTCGCGCCGCATCCCGAGGGCGGCTGGTTCAAGGAAACCTTCCGCGACGAGCCCGGCCCGGACGGCCGCGCCAGATCGACCGCCATCTTCTTCCTGCTGCAGGCCGGCGAGGAGAGCGCCTGGCACCGGATCGACGCCGTCGAGGTCTGGCACTTCTATGACGGCGCCCCGCTGGCCCTGAAGCTGGCCCGTGACGGCGAGCCGGCCGTCACCGTCCTGCTCGGCCCCGATCTGTCCAACGGCGAGCGCCCCCAGGCCATCATCCCCTCCGGCGTCTGGCAGAGCGCCGTCCCGACCGGCGACTGGTCCCTGGTCGGCTGCACGGTGGCCCCGGGCTTCGACTTCTCGGGCTTCGAAATGGCCGTGCCCGGCTGGGAGCCCCACGCCCTCTAGTTCATTCCTAACTATGGCGCGATGTCGCAGCGTCAGAACGCCTGATGGCGTCTAGGATGCAAACCCTCGAAACGGGTCGGCTTAGTTCTTAGAGGCGTACCGTTCCATGTCCGATTGGGGATCCGATCCCGAAGCCCGCAAGGCCACACAGCGGCTGATTTTCCGTTGCGCATCCGACTATCTGCTCGACGAGATGGGGCTGCTGACCGGCCGGCACGGCGGCGACTTCATCCAGGCCGTGGTCTTCCTGGCCCTGGTCCAGGCCTCGGCCGACCCCGGGCGGGGCATCTCCATCCGCGCCCTGGCCCGGTCGCTGAACCTGCCGTTCGAGACCGTGCGCCGCAAGGTCAAGGAACTCGAGGACAAGCGCCTCTGCATCACCGCCGCCGACGGACGCCCGGTCGCCGCCCCGGTCGGCGAGGCCCAGGCCCAGGCCGAGGCCGCCCGCGTCTGCGACGGCTTCCACATCCTGCTCGGCAACCTCGCCGCCCTGGGCGTCAGCCCAACCACCTTCAACAACGGAGGTGCGCTGCCGCCGCCGGTCGCCGACCAGGCACAGGCCCAGCTCGCCGCCCACCGGCTGATCCACAACTATTTCCTGCGCACCCTCGAGGCCGGGGTTGAGCCGCACGAGACCATGTTCAACGCCCTGATCTTCGTCGGGGCCATGTCGGCCAACGCCGAGCGCATCACCTACGACCCCGAACTGGCCCTGCGCTATGCCGGGGCCGACACCCCGCCGCCCGACGCCCTTCGTCGCCCGGCCCGCCCGCGCGAGATCGCCGAGCGCCTGAACCTGCCCTACGAGGTGGTCCGCCGCCGCCTGGTCGACTTCCATGAGCGCGGCTGGGTGTCCAGGGCCGGGACCGGCTACCTCTGCCGCGTCGACCGGATGCAGCAGCCCGAGCTGCTGGCCGGGGCCTATATGATCGTCCAGCGCCTCGGCCAACTGGTCCAGGCCGTCGCCCAGACGGGCCTGGCGCTCGAGACGCAAGCCAACGCGGCCTGAAAGGTCTGAAATTTCAAGGGAATGCGCGGGGGTCGCCCTGGCCAGGCATCGAGCTACCGAGCTCGGGAGCCTGGCCAGGGACTAGCCCTCCCCCCGAAGGACGGGCGCAAGCTGTGCCCATTTCGGTCAGTCGCAAAGGGCTGACTGACCCGATTTATGGAGATCCTACCTCATTTCGGGTGGGGTGTTACCCGTCGGACACTTTTCGAAGCATTGGAATGTCAGTCGGCCGATAGAGTTTACCGCGCGGCGGCGAAAACGATCCGTTCCGACGATGGCCGGCCGCTGATTCCCAGCCTCGGCGTCACCACCACGATAAGCACCCCCTGGCGCAGGATGACCCCGGGCCGCGGCCCCTCGGTCAGGAACACCAGGTTGACCCGGCGCAGCTGGGCCTGGCCCTGTGGCGTCCGCGACATCCGCACCAGGCCGTCGGCGGCCACCAGGGCGGCGTCGGCGATCAGGGCCGAGGAGGCGGTCGAGGCCTCGGCCTGGAAGGGTATCTGCCGGCGGGCGGCCTTGCTGACCACGGCGCTGGCCCCGAGCAGCCGGCGGATCAGCGCCTTGGGATCGACCGGCGTCAGCCGGATCGGCCGCGACTCGCCCGACAGGGCGGCGGCGGCCCCCTCGCGGCGGTCCGGCGAATAGAGGATCATGCCGCCGACCTTGGTGTCGCGCAGCACCACCCGCCCGGCGTCGTTCTTGTAGAGGATATCGCCCCGCGCCCCGGTATGCGGCTCCAGCACCCAGATCTCGTTGCTGCCCTCGAAGCGCAGCATCGGCTTGGCCGTCGAGCGGTCGAGGGTGAAGGCCTGGCCGGATTCGGAGACGTAGCGGGCCACCGGCGGCGGGGCCGGCCGGTTGTCCGGCTTGTTCGGGAACAGCATGTCGCCGAGCGAGCCGAGGGGTGAGCCGCCCTTGGGCTGCGCATACACCCCGGGCGCGGACACACCGGCGATCACCGCCGCCAGCGCCAATGCGGCGGCTGGAAATCTCGCACCTCTTACGGCCATGCCCCGGTATCTGCACTCCGACTGGGGCGAATCTTGGACTGGGAAACGGCGCCGATCAAGGCGCCGCCCCCTGTTGCGCAAGAACCACAGACCGCTAGGCCGCCAGATACTGCCCGCCATTCAGCGTGAACGTCGCCCCGGTCACGAACCCGGCCCGTTCACCGGCCAGGTAGGACACCATGTCGGCGATCTCCTCGCCCTTGCCCAGGCGCCCGACCGGGATGCCGGCGATGATGCCGTCCAGCACGTTCTGCGGCACGGCCGAAACCATCTCGGTGTCGATGTAGCCCGGGCAGATCACGTTGACGGTGATGCCCTTCTTGGCGTTCTCGAGCGCCAGGGCTTTCGTGAAGCCGATCAGCCCGGCCTTGGCGGCGCTGTAGTTGGTCTGCCCGACCTGGCCCTTCTGGCCGTTGATCGAGGAGATATTCACCACCCGGCCCCAGCCCTGGTTGCGCATGCCGTCGATGACCTGGCGGGTCATGTTGAAAGCCGAGTCCATGTTGACCCGGATCACTTCCGACCACTGCTCGTAGGTCATCTTGTGGAAGAAGCCGTCCCGCGTGATGCCGGCGTTGTTGATCAGCACGTCGATGGGGCCGAGCTCGGCGGCCACCGCGTCGGCGGCCTTCTTGCAGTCGTCGAAATTGCCGACATTGCCCTTGACCACCATCACGCCCAGCTCGTCGGCGCAGGCCTTGGCCGCCTCTTCATTGCCGCTGTAGCCGGCCGCGACCTTCATGCCGTCGGCGACCAGCCGCTCGACAATGGCCCGGCCGATGCCGCGTGTACCGCCGGTGACGAATGCAACCCTGGTCATGATCTTCCCTCGCGATGTTCCCCGCGAGGCCACCTTAGGCGAGGCGGCGGCCATTAGGCCACCGCCCGCGATCAAGGTTCTGCAGAAATGTCAGATCAGACCGCTTCCAGGCACATGGCCACGCCCATCCCGCCGCCGACACAGAGGGTCGCGGCCCCCTTCTTGGCGCCGGACCGCTGCATCTCGTGCAGCAGGGTGGTCAGGATGCGCGCGCCCGAGGCGCCGATCGGGTGGCCGATGGCGATGGCGCCGCCGTTGACGTTGGTCTTGGCCGGATCGAGGCCCAGCTCCCGCACCACGCTCAGCGACTGGGCCGCGAACGCCTCGTTGCTTTCCACCAGGTCGAGGTCGGAGACCTTCCAGCCGGCCTTCTCCAGCGCCTTCTTCATGGCAGGGATCGGCCCGGTGCCCATGATTTCCGGCTCGACGCCGGCGTGCGCCCAGGACGCGATCCGCGCCAGCGGCTTCAGACCACGCTTCTTGGCCTCGTCCGCCGTCATCAGCACCAGGGCGGCCGCCCCGTCATTCAGGCCCGAGGCATTGGCCGCCGTCACCGACCCTTCCTTGTTGAAGGCGGGCTTCAAGCCCGAAACGCTGTCCAGCGTCGCCCCGTGGCGGATGTATTCGTCCTTGTCGACGACGGTGTCGCCCTTGCGGCCCTTGATCGTCACCGCGCAGATCTCGGCGTCGAACTTGCCGGCCTTCTGCGCGGCTTCCGCCTTGTTCTGCGAGGCCACGGCGAAGTCGTCCTGGTCAGCCCGGGTGATCTGCCAGCGGGCGGCGATGTTCTCGGCCGTCTGGCCCATGTGATAGCCGTGGAAGGCGTCGATCAGCCCGTCCTTGATCATGGTGTCGACCATGCCCAGGTCGCCCATCTTGGTGCCGTTGCGCAGCTGCGCCGCATGCGGGCTCTGGCTCATGCTCTCCTGGCCGCCGGCCACGACGATGCTCGCATCCCCGGACGAGATCTGCTGCGCCGCCAGCGCCACCGCCCGCAGCCCCGAGCCGCACAGCTGGTTGACGCTCCAGGCCGGGCTCTCGACCGGGATGCCGGCGTTGACCGCCGCCTGCCGCGCCGGCCCCTGACCCGCGCCGGCCTGCAGCACCTGGCCCATGATCACCTCGTCGACGTCGGCGGCCGAGATGCCGGCCCGCTCCACCGCCGCCTGGATGGCGATCTTGCCCAGTTCATGGGCCGGCAGGCTCGACAGCGCCCCGTTGAACGAGCCAACGGGCGTGCGGGCGGCGGAAACGATGACGATGTCGCTCATGGGTAAGGCTCCCGGTCCAGGCGGCCTCATGCTGCGCCGCCGCATTTTCTAAGCGGACGCACCCTGCCCCAACCCTTGGCGGGAGTCATCCGGTCACGGGCATTTGGTTGGCTTTTTCGCAAATGCGAGCAAGGGTGGCGCAAAGCCTTCGCTTACGCGATAGTGCGGCGCAAGATATGCGGCCTCACCGCAAAGATACGGGAACGAAATGTCCGACAAGTCCGACGCCGGCAGGGAGGCCGGCGACAAGGTGGTGATCAAGAAGTACGCCAACCGGCGCCTCTACAACACCGCCTCCAGCTCCTATGTCACCCTCGAACACCTGGCCGACATGACCCGCGAGGGCATCGACTTCGTGGTCTTCGACGCCAAGTCCGGCGAGGACATCACCCGCTCGGTCCTGACCCAGATCATCTTCGACGAAGAGAACCGCGGCGACGGCAAGAACCTGCTGCCCATCCAGTTCCTGCGCCAGCTGATCGGCTTCTACGGCAACCAGATGCAGGCCTTCCTGCCCAGCTACCTCGAAATGAGCCTGCAGACCTTCGCCCAGCAGCAGGAGCGCATGCGCGCCCAGTTCGGCGGCCAGTTCGGACCCGCCACCGGCATGCAGGCCTTCGACGACCAGGTCCGCCAGAACATGCAGCTGTTCGAACGGGCCATGAAGATGTTCTCGCCCTTCGCCTACGGCCGTGGCGAGGAACCCGCCGCCGGCGCCGCGCCGGCCGCCCCGGCCAGCAGCACCGACGACGACAGCCTCACCGAGCTGAAAAAGCAGGTCGAGGCCATGCGCGCCCAGATCGACAAGCTGGCGTCGAAATCTTAACCGGCCTGGCCCCAGACTGGGGCCCATGACCGAGCGGCTAGACCCGACCAGGCCCTACGGCGACCGGCGCCAGTTCGAGCGCCGGCGCGAGGACCGCGACGCGCCCGACGCCCATGCGTCGGAGCCCACCGGCGGGACCCTGCCCGTCCCGGCCTCCGGCGTGCACGCCCACGAACACACCAGCCCCCCGCCCCTCGATGGCCAGGCCGCCTTCGCCGCCCAGCTCCTCGGCCAACCCGGCGCGAAGCGCGGCCTCAAGCAACCGGGCACGGTAGAGACGGCCCGCTCCGCCTACCTCGAAACAGAATACAGCGGCCCCGCCGACCGCCGCCCGCCCAAGGGCCTGATCAAGAAAACCGCCATCTAACCTCCCTCCCCGAATGGGGAGGGCAGACCCGCGGTTACGCGGGTCGGGTGGGGAAGTCTGCTCCCGACCTTCAAGACAATGCGCTGAGACGCCTCATCCGGCGCGGCCAGTGACCCACTGCCCCACCCGGCGCGCAACGCGCGCCTGCCCTCCCCATTCGGGGAGGGAGGTTACCGCGCCAGCCCCTTCACCAACGCCTCCAGCGCCGCCACCCGCCGTTCCAGCTCGGCAATCCTTGCCAGGGGGTCACTTCCGGGCACGGGTGTAGACACCCCCGCCCGCACCGCCGCCTCGACAGCGCTCACCCCCAGCAGTTCGGCGAACGCCGCCACCTCGGCCGCCGAGACCTCCCGCTGGTCCTTGAAAACCAGCGCCAGCTCGGCCTCGCTCATGCCGGAAACCGCCGCCAGCACGGCGCGCGACAGCCCGCGCTCGGCCATCCGCGCCGCGTACCACTCGACATCGAAGAACAGAGCCAAACGGGCACACTCCAGGCTTGGGCCAACTGGCGCCGGTCTTGCTTAACCCGGAATAAACCGTGTTTCGGAGCCCAAAGTGACCAGCATCCTGATCAAAGCCATGGACGTCGCCGTCGTCGCCCTGATCTTTACGATCCTGACCTAGACCCCGTCGTTGCCCACGCCGAAGTCGACATCCCGACGGGCGGCGACGATGGTGACGATGAAGCCGGCCAGCACGTCGAGCAGCACCATCACCGTCATCAGGAAGAAGGTGGAGGTCGCGAACGCCGGGGCCAGCAGGAACTCCACCAGGCAGATGATGAACAGCAGCATCGACAGCGAGTGGTTGATGATGGCGATCCGCCGGCTGGTCGTCGATTTCAGCAGCTCGATGAACAGCACCACCAGACTGCCGGCCAGCAACAGGTCCGAAAGGCTGACCGACCAGGGCGACCCGGAGGTCATGGTGATGGTGAACAGCGGCCCGGTCATCTGCATCTGGATGTCCTGAGACCCGAACCCCCCCATGGTCAGGACGATCAGGTTGTAGACGACCACCGGAATGGCCAGCAGCGGAAACGCGGCGAACATGGCAAAGCCCCCTTCTCGCATCCGGCTCAGCCGGCGTTGTCCTAAGGGTTAACGCGTTTTCGCCGGTCGGTGAAGCGACCTCGCCCGGCCTGCGAAAACCCCCGGCCTCCGCCCGGAACCTAGATCGTCCCCTGACGTTTTCGTCGATCAGGGCGGGTGCGTCTGGCGTGCATCGCCCGCAAAGACAGCCAGGGTTGGGGATGGGATTGAAGAACAGCCGATCTGGAGCCGGAGCCCTCGCGCTCGTCGCCGCCTGCGCGCTGGCCGGCGCGGCCCAGGCCGCCGACACCGTCGCCGAGGCCCCCGACGTCAACCGCCTGAGCCTCGAGGAACTCACCGACCTGCAGATCACCTCGGTCTCGCGCCGTCCCGAAGCGGTCGGCGAGGCCGCCGCCGCCGTCTATGTCATCGACGGCGCCGACATCCGCCGGTCGGCCGCCGAGACCCTGCCCGAAGCCCTGCGCCTGGCGCCCAACCTGCAGGTTCAGCAGATCGACAGCGCCAACTATGCGATCACGGCGCGCGGCTTCAACTCGAAGGAAACCGCCAACAAGCTGCTGGTGATGATCGACGGCCGCAGCATCTACACCCCCCTCTATTCGGGCGTGCAATGGGACGTCCACGACGTGCCGCTCGGCGAGATCGACCGCATCGAGGTGATCAGCGGCCCGGGCGGCGCCCTCTATGGCGCCAACGCCGTCAACGGCGTCATCAACGTGGTCAGCAAGAGCGCCTTCGACAGCCAGGGCCTGGCCGTGGACGCCACCTTCGGCGAGGCGGACGGCCAGGTCGGCGCCCGCCACGGCGGGCTGATCGGCCAGAACGGCGCCTACCGGATCTACGCCAGCGGCATCGCCCGCCGCTCCAGCTTCCTGCCGTCCGGGGCCGAGACCGGTGACGAGCTCGAAGGCAGCCAGGTCGGCTTCCGCACCGACTGGCGGCTGGGCGCCGACACCCTGACCGTCCAGGGCGACTGGTACAGCCGCAGCATCGAGGCCGGACCGGTCGGCGGCGACTTTACGGGCGGCAACCTGCTCGGCCGCTGGACCCACGCCTTCAGCGACACCAGCAGCCTGGAGGTCCAGGCCTACTACGACCGCAACCTCCGCGATGACCTCAACGGCCTCAACAGCGACACCGAGACCTGGGACATCGCCCTGCAGCACGCCCTCACCCTGGGGACCAGCCACAAGGTGGTCTGGGGGGCCGGCTACCGCTTCATCGACGACGAGGTGATCAGCCCACCCGGCTCCGTCGCCTTCCTCGATCCCGAACAGCGCGACCTCTACCAGGCCAACCTCTTCGTCCAGGACCAGTGGCGGCTGCGCGACGACCTGACCCTGACCCTCGGCCTCAAGCTGGAGACCGGGACCTTCCGCGACCTTGAACCCCTGCCCTCCCTGCGTCTTGGCTGGCGGGTCAATGACAACGCCTTCCTGTGGGCCGCCGCCTCGCGCGCGGTCCGCATCCCCTCGCGCATCGACCGCAACCTGACCTTCCCGGGCTTCCTCGAAGGCGGCGGCTTCGAGCGCGAGGAGCTGTGGGCCTACGAACTGGGCTGGCGCGGCCGGCCCAGCCCCGCCACCACCCTGTCGGTCTCCCTGTTCTACAACGACTACGATGACCTGCGGACCGCCGACATCGGCCCGGGCTTCAGCTTCCCCATCCGCCTGTCCAACACCGCCCGGGGAACGACCTGGGGGGCGGAGGTCTGGGGGACCT
Organism: Caulobacter sp. SRI_014; assembly: GCF_057586315.1. Lineage (NCBI taxonomy): Bacteria > Pseudomonadati > Pseudomonadota > Alphaproteobacteria > Caulobacterales > Caulobacteraceae > Caulobacter > Caulobacter sp. SRI_014. The sequence goes on from NZ_JBYCZQ010000001.1 coordinate 140,499, forward strand.
GGGACGTCACGGACCGCTGGCGTCTCAGCGCCGGCCTGTTCGCCATGGAGAAGGACTTCGAGCTCAAGCCCGGCAGCCGGGACATCAGCGGCATCGCCTCGGCCGGCGACGATCCGGACTTCCAGGCTACCCTGCGCTCCCAGGTCGACCTGACCGACGCCGTCGACTTCGACGTCTCCCTGCGCGCCGTCGACGCCCTGCGCACTGTCCCCTCCTACGTCGAGGCCGACGCCCGCCTCGGCTGGCGCATCAACGATCATGTCGAACTGTCCCTCAACGGCGCCAACCTGCTCGACGAGCGCCACTTCGAATCCGACAACGCCGGAACCCGCAGACAGATCGGACGTACCGTCCTTGTCGGCCTGCACTGGAGGTACTGAGTGTTCGTCCCCCGTCGCCTGATCGGCGGTAGGACCACCGGGACCTGGCCGGTGCTGGCGCTCGCCTGCCTGCTGCTCCTGCCCGGCGCAGGCCGCACGGCCTGGGCCCAGTCGCTGGAGTACCCGGTCAAGGCCGCCTACCTGCCCAAGCTCGGCCCCTTCATCGACTGGCCGGCCCGCGCCTTCGCCGGCGGCCAGAGTCCCTTCGTCATCTGCGTCATCGGCCCCGATCCCTTCGGCGCCCTGCTCGACAAGGCCGCCGCCGGCCAGCGCCTGGCCGACCACCCGATCGTCGTCCGTCGCCTGGCCGCCGCCAGCCGCGACTGCCACGTCCTCTACCTTGGCCAGCAGAACAGCCAGTCGGTCGCCGAGTCCCTGAAGGCCGTGCGCGGCGCCCCGGTCCTCACCATCACCGATGGGGCCCGCCAGGGCGGCGTCCGGGGCATCGTCCATTTTGTTGTCAAAGACAGCCGTGTCCGCTTCGTCATCGACGACCAGCAGGCGGCCGACAACGGCCTGACCATCAGCTCCAAGCTGATGAGCCTGGCTCTGAGCGTCCGGCGGAGGACCTGATGGCCGACTTCCGCACCCTGACCCGTCAGTGGAAACAGACCCTGACCTTGCTCAGCGCCGTGGCCCTGCTCGTCGCCGGCATTCTGATCGGCCTCTACTCGGAAGACATCTACCGCGACCGCCTGCGCCACGATCTCGACGCCCAGGCCCAGGTGCTGGCCGCGACGGCCAGCGCGGCCGTCTTCTTCGAGGACCGCGCCGCCGCCCGCGAATACGTCGACGCCATGGCCGCCAACACCGACATCGAGGCGGCCAGCATCTTCGACGCCCAGGGCCAGCGTATCGCCCGCTACGGTCGCCCCGGCTCCTACGTCGCCACCTGGGACGAAGTCCGCGGCCAGGATCGCTGGGACGGACGCACCGCCGCCAGGGCCCCGATCGTCCAGGACGGCCAGACCATCGGCTTCGTCTACCTCCGCACCCGGCCCGAGCCCCTGCTGACCATCCTGGCGCGGCACGGCGGCATCGCCCTGCTGGTGCTGATGGCCAGCCTGCTGATCGTCGTGCTCGGATCGGCCCAGGCCGCCGCCGTCCGCGCCAACCGCCTGCTGCAGACGAAGAACGAGGACCTCGCCATCCAGATCGCCGAGCGCGAGAAGGCCGAGGAGGCCCTGCGCCAAAGTCAGAAGATGGAGGCCATGGGCCAACTGACCGGCGGCGTCGCCCACGACTTCAACAACATGCTGATGGTCGCCTCCGGCGGCCTCGACCTTCTCGACCGCACCACCGACGAGACCCGCCGCCAGCGCCTGCGCGAAGGCATCCGCCAGGCCCTGGACCGCGGCGCCAGCCTGACCCGCCAGCTGCTGGCCTTCGCCCGCCGCTCGCCCCTGCACCCCGAGGTCGTCGATGTCGCCGAGCGGCTGGAGGGCATGCGCCTGCTGCTCGACCGTTCGCTGCGCGAGGACATCGGGGTGGAGATGGAGATCCCGCCCGACCTCTGGCCGGTCGAGATCGACCCCAGCCAACTCGAGGTCGCCATCCTCAACATGGCCGTCAACGCCCGCGACTCCATGCCGGGCGGCGGCGTCATTCACATCGTCGCCGGCAACCATGCGGGCCTCGACGAGCCCGACCTCAAGGGCGACTTCGTCAAGCTCGGCGTCTGCGACAGCGGTGTGGGCATGACGCCCGAGGTTCTGGCCCGGGTGTTCGAGCCCTTCTTCACCACCAAGGAGGTCGGCAAGGGCACCGGCCTCGGCCTCAGCCAGGTCTACGGCTTCATCCGCGCCTCGGGCGGCGAGATCCGCATCGAGAGCGAGCCCGGCGAAGGCACCAGAGTCTTCCTCTACCTGCCGCGCTCGGACAAGCCGCTGCCGGTCCGCAAGCCCGCCGGCGCGCCACTGGTCGCCGGCCACGGCGGCCGGGTGCTGATCGTCGAGGATGACGAGGGCGTCGCCGCCTTCGTCTGCCAGATGTTCGAGGAGCTCGGCTGGCGCTTCCGCCGCGCCCCCACCGCCGGCAGCGCCCTGGACCTGATCGAGGCCGACGAGCCCTTCGACCTGGTCTTCTCCGACATGGTCATGCCCGGCGAGATGGACGGCGTCGGCCTCGCCCGACGCATCGCCGAACTGCGCCCGGGAATGCCGATCCTGCTGACCACGGGCTACAGCGAGGCGGCCCTGACGGCGGCGGATGAAGGCCTGCGCCTGCTGGCCAAGCCCTATCGGCTGGAAGACCTGGCGGCGGAGCTGGACGTGCTGAGGGGTGAGGAGCGGGCGGCCTGAATCGGTCGCCAACTCACAACAACGAACTTTCGACCCCCCACCCTTTTGGCTGGTGTCGCGACCCCGTGCGCCTGCCAAATCGGGGGCCGGAGACACGACGATGATGTTCAGACGATTCTGCTGGTTCGGCGCCGGCCTGGTGCTTCTGGCCGGCACGGCCAGTTCACAACAGACGACTTCGGAGGAGGATTTCGTCCGGTCCGGCCCCGGCGCCATTGTCTGCGGCAGCCTCTATCGGGTCGAAATGCGCCTGGGCTCCCCGGAAAGCCGCCGCAAGGCGAAGACGGCCGCGGACGGTCAGGTGAAGCTGGTGCAAAGCCGCACCGGGGTGGCCCCGGCCGAAGCCGAACGGGTCGTGGCCGAGCGCACAGCCTACGTTGAGGCCGGCCTGAAGGACGGAAAGATTACCGAGGACGAGCGGATCGACGCGACCCGGCTTTGCGACGAGGTCAACAATCACACCGTCATGCAAGGCGCGCTCTACACGTCGACGTCCGAACTGGCGCGAAAGCACAAGCTGCCACCGCAGCCGGCGGTCCGGGATGGGGACGCCTACTTCACCGGTGTCGACGCCATCGAAACCTGCGCGGCGATCTATCTGTACGAAGCCCTGATAAGCCGCGATCCCCGTGCGAAGGACCGGGCAAAGGCGGCCGGAGACGCCGTTGCCGCGCGCCTGCCCGAGGCCTCGGGCCTGCCCGCCGAGGAAACCAACAAGAGCCTGGCTGTGCGTGTCGAGCGCCTTGGCCTCGCCGATCGGGAGGGCCGGATCAGCCACGTCAAGCGGCTCGAGATCATCGGCATCTGCGACAAGCACTACGGCCACTCCGTCGGCGTGCCGCTGCCCGAGATCGCCCCGCCGCCGCTGACACTGGCCGAAGTGGAAACCTGCCAAAGCGACCTGGAGGCCGCCGGCGACCTGTACCAGCGCCTGACGAAGCAATTCCTGCCGGACGACACCCTTCTGACGAGGCAGAAGAAGGCTGGCCGGGTCTGCTTTGAAATGCGCAATGCCCACAGAAAGGCCCGCTACGCGCGCTGCCCGGCCGATGTCATGGCCAATCTGACGACCTTGAAGGAGGGCTCGGAGCAGTTGGTCGATATGGTTTCGCCAACCGGCAAGAACAACATCGGCTGCGCGGTGTATTGAGCGATCGCGCGCTTCCGCGCCGCCTCAGCCGCGCCGGGCGACCGCGAAGCCCACTAGCCGGCCCTGGCGCTCGTCCCACAGCGACAGCCACAGCGCCCGCCAGGCGCCGGCCAGGTTGACCCGCTGGCCGGTCAGGTTCGGGTGGTCGCGCAGCACGTCGGGCAGGCGGTAGAAGGGGATGCGGGCGGCCGCGTGGTGGATGTGGTGGGCCCCGATGTTGGCCGTCATCCAGCGCAGCGGGGCCGGCATCGTCAGGTGGGAGCTGCCGTGCAGGGCCGCGTCCAGCGCCGTCCAGTCGGGGTGCCGGCGCCATGAGGCGCCCTCGAACTGATGCTGCACATAGAACAGCCCGACCCCGATCGTCGCCGCCACCACCACGATGGCCAGATGCGCCAGCAGGGCCAGGGGCGAACCGGCCAGGCTGACCTCGCAGCCGATCAGCAGCGCCAGGCCGAGGTTGTTGCCCAGCACGCTGCGCCAGGCGGCGGGGTCCTTCATCAGACCGACCGGAATGCGGTGCTGCAGGGCGAACAGATAGGCCGGTCCCAGCCCCAGGATGACCAGCGGATTCCGGTAGAAGCGATAGGCGGCCCGGCGCAGCGGCGGCAGGGCCCGGTACTCCTCGACCGTCAGCGTCTCGACCCCGCCCAGCGAGCGGCGGTCCAGGTCGCCCGAGGTGGCGTGATGGATGGCGTGGGTGCGCCGCCAGTAGTCGTAGGGCGTCACCGTCAGCACGCCGATGACCCGGCCGGTCCAGTCGTTGGCGGCGGTCGAGGCGAACCAGGACCGGTGGCCGCAATCATGCTGGATCAGGAACAACCGCACCAGAAAGGCGCCGGCCGGCAGGGCCAGCAGCAGCGACCACCAATGGCCGTGGGCCACCCCCTTGGCCGCCAGGATCCACAGCAGGGCCAGCGGCAGGGCGGTGATCCACAGTTCCAACAGGCTGCGGCGGGTTTCAGGCGCCTGATAGGCGGCAAGGGCCTGGCGGACGGCCCGGTCTTCCGGAAGTGAAGGCATGGGGTCTCTGGCTGCGCGCGCCGCACCGCATGGGCGCCGACCAATAGCTAAGCCCGCTCGCCGGCCTTTGTTCCCGCGCGCCGGCGCCGGAGCGGCCTTATCCCCCGATCAGCGCCGCCAGCCCCGAGCGCCCCTTCACATGGTTCCCCTGCTGGTCGGTGCTGTCGCCGACGTTCCAGCCCTCCGGGCACTCGCCGATCCGCCGGTAGCGCCGCGTCTGGCTGTAGCCGCCGTCTCCGCTCACCGGTTCGGCGGCCTGGACGGAGACGAAGTCGCGGGTCAGGTCGCCCTTGACGGAGGCGGTGGCGACCCAGGTCTCGCCGTTCAGCTCGCAGCGCTGGATGCGGGTGTCGCCGGAGACCACCTCGGCGCCGAGCGGCCGGCAGGGGGTGTCGCCGGCCGTCACCGTCGGGCGGTTCAGGCCCTCGTGGATACGGCTGTCGGCGCAGAGCCTGACCGCCGCCACGCCCGCCTGTGCCGGAACCACCTCGACCGACCACAGGTGCGGCGGATCGATCGCCGCCGCCCGGGCCTTGTAGCGCTCCCCCGCCGCCTTGCCGTCGCAGGCTGCCAGCAGGACGAGCGGGATCAGAAGGACAGCGGCGGCGCGCATGGGAAGACCTCCGGGCTACAAACTTAAATCATTGAAGCTACACTTGTAGATCGGCGTCAAGCACTGTCGCTCGGCAATATGTCTAGACTTATTCATCGTCGGAAACGGGGACACATTGCATGGCCGCCCGCGCCGGACTCACGGCCGCTTCAACGGGGCGCGGCGATTCAATCTGTCCCCTCTCACCCATCGGCGCAGGGTGGTCCTCGGTAGGTCAGTTCGGCGCTGAACGCCGACCCCAGAGGGGCATCCAGCAGGCCGGTGCGGCCATATCAACCTATTGAATAGACACAATAAAAGCCGAACCGCCCAGCCCCTATCCGTGCTATAATCGCTTCGATTGGCCAGACCACCCGCAAGGGCCGCCTAGACCTCGTCGACACCCTGCGGATTGCGCGCCCGGGTGTTGAGCCACATGACGCCGAGCAGATCGCTGACCGAGGCCTTCAGCCGGCCCCAGTTGTTGTACTTCGACACCCCGGTCTCGCGGTGGCGATGGTTGACCGGCTCGAACGCCACCTCATAGCCCTCGCGCAGCATCAGGGCCGGCAGGTAGCGGTGGATGTGATCAAAATAGGGGAGCCGCAGGAACGCCTCGCGCCGGAACGCCTTCAGCCCACAGCCGGTGTCGTTGCAGTTGTCGTTGAGCAGCCGGCGGCGGATGCGGTTGGCCCAGCGGCTGGCCCAGCGCTTGGCCTCGCTGTCCTGGCGCTTGACCCGCTCGCCGCCAACCAGGGCCAGTTCCACCGGCGAGGCCTTCAGCCGTTCGGCCAGGCGCGGGGCGTCGGCCGGGTCGTTCTGGCCGTCGCCGTCAAGGGTGACGATGATCGGGGCCCGAGCCTCGAGAATGCCTGAGCGGATGGCCCGGCTCTGGCCGCTGTTCTTGCGGTGGGCCAGGACGCGCAGCTGCGGGATCTCGCCCTTCAGCGCCGTAAGCCGGGCCTGGGTATCGTCCTTGCTGGCGTCGTTGACGAAGATCATCTCGTAGGACCGGTCGCCGAAGGCGGCGGCGATCTCGCGGGCCAGCGCCGGGGCGGCCTCGCCTTCGTCATAGACGGGCACGACGATGGAATAGTCGGGGGTGCTCATAGGCCCCTAATAGTGCGGGTTTGCGGGAAGTGGAAATTCCACCTCTTCCGCTCATCCCGACGCAAGTCGGGACCCAGCTGGCAAACCGGAAGACAGGCTGGCGCAAATCAGAGCGAAACCACATCCGATAGCGGACACTGGGTCCCGACTTTCGTCGGGATGAGCGGGGTTTGGGGGTCCAGAGTTATGCGAGACCAACACCCAATGCTATCAACCCCCCCATGAGCCTCGAATCCCGTCTCGACTGGCTGGCCAAGGGCTGGCGCGGCGCCGCGGTCGCCGCCTTTGTCGCCTTCCTGTGCGGCCTGCCCGGCCTGATGGCCATGCCGCCGATCGACCGCGACGAGGCCCGCTTCAGCCAGGCCACGGCCCAGATGCTGGAGACCGACGACTACGTCTCGATCAACTTCCAGGACCGCACCCGCGACAAGAAGCCGGTCGGCATCCACTGGATGCAGGCGGCCAGCGTCGCCCTGCTGTCCGATGTCGAGAACCGCGACATCTGGCCCTACCGTCTGCCCTCCCTGCTGGGGGCCATGCTGGCCGCCTTTGCCTGTGTCTGGGGCGCGCGGGCCTTCTGGAACGAGCGCACCGCCATGCTGGCCGGGGCCATGTTCGGCGCAGGCTTCCTGCTCAGCACCGAGGCTTTCATCGCCAAGACCGACTCCGTCCTGGCCGCCTGCACCACCGTCGCCCTGGCCGCCCTGGCCCGGATGTACGCCGCCCACCGCGGGGTCGGGAAACCCTTTGCCTGGCGCACCAAGCTGATCCTCTGGGTCGCGGTGGCCATCGGCATGCTGGTCAAGGGGCCTGTCGTCCTGATGGTCCTGCTGCTGACCCTCGCCGCCCTCTGGGCCTGGGACCGCGAGGTCCGCTGGATGAAGGACATCGGCTGGGGCTGGGGCCTGGTGCTGATCCTCGGCATCTGCGGGCCATGGGCCCTGGCGATCACTGTCGCCACCGACGGCGCCTTCTGGGGCTCGGCCATCGGCGGCGATCTGGCGCCCAAGCTCGTCGGCGGGCATGAGCGGCACGGCGGGCCCATCGGCTATCACCTGCTGGTCGCGCCCCTGACCCTGTTCCCCTGGATCCTGCTGGTCCCGGCCGCCGTCATGCTGGCCTGGAAACAGCGCGGCGAGCCCGGCGTCCGCTTCGCCCTCTGCTGGCTGATCCCGACCTGGCTCCTGTTCGAGATCCTGCCGACCAAGCTGCCGCACTACACCCTGCCGACCCATGCGGCCGTCTACTGGCTGGTCGCCGCCGCCGTCATGGCGGCGCCGCAGCTCTGGAGCCGCATCATCGGCGTCGTGCTGCTGGCCCTGGCGAGTATCGCCCTGGCCTTCGTCGCCCTCTACGGCATGCAGGAATACGGCGATAACCCCGACCTGGTCTGGAGCCTTCTGACCGCCGCCGTCTTCCTGGCCGTGGGCGTTGCCGGCGCGGTGATGATCTACCGCGGGTCCAACCTGCGGACGGTGCTGACCATCGGCGTCATCGGCGCTCTGGGCCACGCCCTTCTGGTTGGCCAGCTGATGCCGCGCCTGGAGCCCCTGTGGCTGGCCCCGCGCCTGGCCATGGCGCTGAAGCGCACCGGCCTCGACCCGCAGGTCGGCCGCACCCCCGGCCCCATCGAGACGGCCGGCTATTCCGAGCCCAGCCTGGTCTTCGCCCTGGGCACCAAGGCCGGTCTCGGTGGCCCCGAGGACGCCGTCCGGGCCCTCTCCGAAGGCCGCCCCGCAATCGTCGAAAAGCGGGAGCAACAAGAGTTTCTCAAGCTCATGAAGGCCGAGGGGGTGCCGGTCGATCCGATCACCCGGCTGAAGGGCTTCAACTACGCCAAGGGCCAGGAGATGGACCTGACCATCTATCGCGGCCTGCCCCGGGCCACCGACCTGGCCCGCCAGCCGGCCGCCGCCACGCCCGCCTCCCGCGAGCCGGTGGCGCCGAAGAACAGTGAAGCCTTGAAGGACGTGGAAGAATGAGCCGCCTGATCGAGATCGTCGAAGTCGGCGCCCGCGACGGGCTGCAGAACGAGAAGGCCATTCTCGAGGTCGCCGACAAGGTCGAGCTGATCACCCGGCTGGAGGCCTGCGGCGTCAAACGCCAGGAGGTGGTCAGCTTCGTGAACCCCAAGCGCGTTCCGCAGATGGCCGGCGCCGAGGAGATCATGGCCGCCCTGCCCTCCGACGCTTCGCGCAGCCGCATCGGCCTGGTGCTCAACGAGCGCGGCTGGGACCGTTGCGTCGCGGCCGCCTGTGACGAGGCCAACGTCGTGGTCTGCGCCAGCGACGAGTTCGGCATCCGCAACCAGGCGGCCAATGTCAGCGAACAGGTCGACACCCTCTCGGCCATCGTCGCCAAGCAGCGCGCGCAAGGCGGCCCACCGATCACCCTGACGATCTCGGTCGCCTTCGGCTGCCCGTTCGAGGGCGAGGTGCCGCTGGAAACCGTCGTCTCCATCGCCCGGGCCGGCGCGGCGCTCGGCGTCGACGAGATCGCCCTGGCCGACACCATCGGCGTCGCCGACCCCTGGACGGTGAAAAAGCGTGTCGAGGCCGTCCGCCACGTCACCGGCGACACCAGGCTGCGCCTGCACTTCCACGACACCCGCAACACCGGCCTGGCCAACGCCTTCGCCGGGGTCGAGGCCGGGGTCGATGTGCTGGACGCCTCCGTCGGCGGCCTCGGCGGCTGCCCCTTCGCCCCGAACGCCACCGGCAACATCGGCACCGAGGATCTGGTCTACATGCTGGAACGCGCAGGGTTCGACACCGGGCTCGATCTTAACGGCCTGATCGAAACCGCCGGCTGGGTCGGCGAGAAGATCGGCAAGAAGCCCGCCTCTTCGCTGTGGCGGGCCGGTGTTTTCCCGAAGGCGGCGGCCTGACCTTAATTTTTGCCGCGACATCCCGTCGCCGGCCATCTTGAGTCAAAGCGTCGCGCCCACATTGTGAGTCTTTCTCGCCACGACCGCGCCCAACCCCTGTGCTGTAAGGCTTTCGAGACCCCCGAACGACCGATCACGAAAGAGTCAACTCAGCCAGGACTCGTGTTGCGGAATCACCCGGTTGCCCCCGATTCGCAAATCAGCTTAACGATTCTTTCCAACGGGCCGTTCACCATTAACCAGTCTTAAACCGACCCCGCCGGAAGTTAACGGCGGGCAAGGACGGCGGATTCCGCCGGTGCAAGATTTTACGGGCCGCTGGGCGCGGGGAGAGAATTGATGCGGGTTCTGCTGATCGAGGACGACAGCGCCACGGCGCAAACGATCGAACTCATGCTCAAGTCCGAAGGGTTCAACGTCTACACGACGGACCTGGGCGAGGAAGGCGTCGATCTGGGCAAGATCTACGACTACGACCTCATCCTGCTGGACCTCAACCTGCCCGACATGAGCGGCATGGATGTCCTGCGCACCCTGCGCAACGGCAAGATCAACACCCCGATCATGATCCTCTCCGGCACGGCGGAGATCGACACCAAGGTCAAGACGCTCGGCGGCGGCGCCGACGACTACATGACCAAGCCCTTCCACAAGGACGAGATGGTCGCCCGCATCCATGCGGTGGTCCGTCGCTCCAAGGGCCACGCCCAGGCGATCATCAACACCGGCGAGATCGCCGTGAACCTGGACGCCAAGACGGTCGAGGTCGCGGGCCAACGCGTCCACCTGACCGGCAAGGAATACCAGATGCTGGAGCTGCTCTCCCTGCGCAAGGGCACGACCCTTACCAAGGAGATGTTCCTCAACCACCTGTACGGCGGCATGGACGAGCCCGAGCTGAAGATCATCGACGTCTTCATCTGCAAGCTGCGCAAGAAGCTCGCCACGGCCAGCGGCGGCCAGCACCACATCGAGACGGTCTGGGGCCGCGGCTACGTGCTGCGCGACCCGCAGGACGGCGTCGTCGCCGCCTGACCGGCTCCTGATTTTACGCGTACGGAGACGCCCGCCCTCACCGGCGGGCGTTTTCCGTTTCGGATGGCCTTGCGCCCGCTGACCGGCCATGGCCCCCTGCCCCGGTCAGGGGAGCGGTCATGAACCAGGACTGGATGCGGAGCGGCTGGCTGGCGCTGGCCTTGCTGGGGGCGGCGCTGCTGGCTTGGCAGGGGACGATCACGCCCAGACCTGCCCCACTGGACGCAGCCGGCTTTTCCGCTGAACGCGCCCTGCGCGACATCGCCGTCATCGCCCGCGAGCCGCACCCGGTCGGCTCGCCCGCCAATGCAAAGGTCCGCGACTATCTGCTGGGCCGGATGACGCAGCTGGGCCTGTCGCCCACCGTGCAGGAAACCGACGCCCTAAGTTCCTCGCCCGACTACCCGCAGTGGCTGGCCGGCGCCCGTGTGCAGAACCTGATCGGAATCCTTCCCGGCAAGGACCGCAGCCTGCCGCCGCTGGTCCTGATGAGCCACTACGACAGCGCGCCCGGCTCGCCCGGCGCCGCCGACGACGCCACCGCCGTGGCCGTCAGCCTGGAGGTCATCCGCGACCTGCAGACGGCGAAGATCCAGCCGGCCCGCGACATCGTCGTCCTGATCACCGACGGCGAGGAATGGGGCCTCAGCGGCGCCGAGGCCTGGTTCAACCAGCACCCGCTGGCCAAACGCACCGGCCTGATCATCAACATGGAGGCGCGCGGCGGCGGCGGCCGGGCCAACATGTTCGAGACCGGCGCCGACAACGGCGAGCTGATCGCCCGCTACCGCAAGACCGCCGTCGGCCCGATCAGCAGCGCCCTGGCCGTCTTCCTCTATGAGAAGATGCCCAACGACACCGACTTCTCCGTGCCCAAGCGGATGGGGATGACGGGCCTGAACTTCGCCTTCATCGGCCGCCAGTTCGATTACCACTCCCCGACCTCGACGGTGGCCAACCTCGACCCGGGCTCGGTGCAGTCGATGGGCGACCAGGTGCTCAACGCGACGAAGACCTTCGCCCTCGATCCGACCCTGCCCAAAAGGGCGCCGAGCGCTGTCTATAGCCAGACTTTCGGCGACCACATCCTGGCCTATCCGCCGATCATGGGCTGGCTGGTGCTGGCGATCTGCGGCGGTCTGCTAGTCCTGGCCGGATGGCGGGCCAGGCGGGTCGGCGAGCGGCTCGACTGGCGAGACGGGCTCAAGGGCGCGGCCGGCGGGCTGCTTGTCCTTGTCGAGGTGGCGCTGGCGCTCAACCTGATCCGCCGGGCCACCGGCGTCGGCTTTGGCTTCATGGAGCAGCGCGCCATCCTCGCCGGCTGGCCGATGTGGGAGACGGCCATCTTCGTCATTGGACTCGGCCTGACCCTGATCATCCCGATGTGGATCGGCCTACCGGCCAGGCGCCGATGGATCCTGCTGCCGACCGGCATCCTGGTCGGAGCGCTCAGCAGCCTTTTCGGCGGCTTCGATGCGGTGGGCCTCGGCCTCGGTGTCGCGACCGGACTGCTGTCCATGGCCGTTGTCGGCCGACCGGCGCCCCGCAACGCCACCTGGGCCGGCCTGCTCTGCCTCGGCTTCGTCCTGGCTGTCGCCCTGCAGGCCTTCGTCCCGCAGGTCGCCTTCCTCGTCGCCTGGCCCCTGACCCTGGCCGCCGTCGGCGCGGCGGCCAGCCGGTGGGGCGCCGACGGGCGCTGGACCTCGCTGCTGGCGGTGCTCGCGGCCATCGTCTGCGGCTGGCTGGGCGTCTATGTCCATCTGACCGCCCAGGGACTGGACTTCCCGGCCCTGCTCGGCGTCTTCGCCCTGCTGGCCAGTTTCGTGCTCTGGCCTCTCGCCCTGCCCGCCCGGCTCGGCGAGGGCGGAGGGATGGAGAAGTCCCGGCCGATGGTCTTCGCCATCACCCTGGTCGCCATCGGCATCGGCTACGGCCTGGCCATGGCCGGTTCGACCAACACCTGGAGCGGCCGCTATCCGTCCGCCTACAGCATCGTGCACGTGACCGACAGCCACGCTGGCAAGGCCTGGCTGACCTTCCTGAACAACGAGTCGTTCGCGACGCCGATCACCGGCGTCAGCGCCAAGGACCTGGTCAAGGCCAGCCTGCCGCCGCTCTACGATCAGCCGACCTTCATGACCCCGACACCCGCCGTCACGGTCGCCGCCCCCACCCTGACCAGCCGCATAGAGCCGGACGGCCGGGTGACCATCGTCCTGACCCCACCGCCCGGGGCCCGGATTTCCCGTCTCAACATCAAGCTGAGCGCGGCGGTGAACGACGTCACAGTGCAGGGCCGCAAGGCAACCTGGCTGACGGACGCCGGCAAGACGCAGCACCTGCGCTGGGCGGGGGCCGACCGGCCCCTGGTCATCAGCTTCCGCCCGGTGAAGCCCGACGCCGGCCAGGCCGAGGTCGACTACGGCACGGTGCTGGAGGCCTGGCCCAAGGACGCTCCGCCCCTGCCTGGCCAGATCATCCCGCTGATGGCCTGGGGGATGAGCGGCTCCACCGGCGTGACCGGCAAGGCCGTCGTCCGCTGGTAGGGCTCAGGCTGCGTCCCAGGCGGCCTTGAGCCAGGCCTTCACCTCGGCGTCGAAGTCGGCGGCGGCTTCCAGCCGAACCCGGTGGCTGACCATGGCGCTGAACGAGCCGGAAGCTTCCAGCCGGCCCGCCGGGGCGACGCCCTTCAGCTGAAGACCCAGATCCAGCCGGGTCCTGGTCGAGGGCTGGACCAGGGCGAACTGTTTGGACCGCCGAAGGGAGACGTTGGCCTTCTTGGGCGCCACCTCGAGCTCACCGAGCGAGCGGGCGTAGGCCTCGATGGCCTCATACAGCGGCAGCAGGGCGGCCTTGTCGCCGGCGAAGACCGCTGCCACGCCCTCGTCTGCCGAGGCCGGGGCGGCAGTGATCACCCCCTGGCGCGTCTCCAGAGCGATGAGGTTGGCGTAGCCGTGGCCCAGGCCATGCTCGGCCTTCAGCCAGGCGACCATCTGGCCGTGCTTCTCCTGACCACTGCCCCTGGTCAACGCCACCCAGTCGGCTAGCGGCTTGCCGGTCTTGCTCTCCAGATTGCGGACCATGGTCAGGGTCGCCTCGTCCAGGGTGCTCATGGAAGCCCTTTCACCAGCCCAGGTTCGATGAAGTTGATTGAGCGTTCAACTCAGCGATTTCGTCAAGTCCCTCTTGACGCCGACCCGTTGATTCCATATTTCTCGAATTATCGAAATATGGAGAACCCGATGAAACGCCTGCACCTGCACATCGCCGTCGAAGACCTGGACCGGTCGATCGGCTTCTATTCCACCCTGTTCGGCGCCCAGCCGGCCGTGGTGAAGCCGGACTACGCCAAGTGGATGCTCGAGGATCCGCGCGTGAACCTGGCAATTTCGCAGCGCGGCCGGCTGGCCGGCATCGACCATGTCGGCGTCCAGGCCGAGACCAGCGCTGAACTGGCGGAGATCGCCCAGCGGCTAAAGGCGGCCGGCGAGACGACCCTCGACCAGGAAGCGACCACCTGCTGCTACGCCAAATCGGACAAGAGCTGGGTCGTCGATCCCTCGGGGGTGCGCTGGGAAACCTTCCACACGCTTGGCGAGGCCACCCGCTACGGCGAGGACGAGTCCCGCAACGAGCCGGCCACGACGCCAACAGCCGTCGCCTGCTGTGGGTGAGACCGGTCTCGCGGCCGTCACATCTTTCGGCTATTCCGGAAGCATGGAATCGACCGACGCCGTCTCCGCCCTGTCCGCCCTGGCCCACCCGGGGCGGCTGGCCATCTTCCGCCTGCTGGTTCGCGCCGGCCCGGCGGGGATGGCGGCCGGCGACATCGGCCGGGCGGCCGGCATGCTGGCCAACACCCTGTCGACCAACCTGACCATCCTGACCCAGGCCGGACTGGCCAGTTCGCGGCGCGACGGCCGGTCGATCATCTATCGCGCCGACTACGAGGCCATGAGCGCCCTGCTGGCCTTCCTGATGGAGGACTGCTGCGGCGGCGAGCCGGCCATCTGCGACCCGGCCATCGCGGCGGCGAAGGCCGGCGCCTGTTCGACCAGGCCCTGCTGACATGACCCTGCCCCGGCGACTGGCCGCCGAGGCCCTGGGCACGGCCCTTCTGCTGGCCGCCGTGGTCGGCTCCGGCGTCATGGGCGAGCAGCTGGCCGGCGGCAACGTCGCCCTGGCCCTGCTGGCCAACGCCATCGCCACCGGGGCGGCGCTTGTCGTGCTGATCACCGTCTTCGGGCCGATCTCCGGGGCCCATTTCAACCCGGCCGTCACCCTGGTCATGACCCTGCGCCGCGAGCTGTCGGCGCGGGACGCCATCGTCTACCTGATTGTCCAGGTCATCGGGGCCATGGCCGGCGTCTGGGCCGCCCATGCCATGTTCGGCCTGCCGCTCTGGCAGGTCTCGCAGCATGTCCGCAGCGGGCCGGACCAGTGGTTCAGCGAGGCGGTAGCCGCCTTCGGCCTGGTCGTGGCCATTCTGGGCGCTGTGCGCTGGCGACCCGATCAGGTTGCGGCCATCGTCGGGCTGTACATCGTCGCCGCTTACTGGTTCACCGCCTCCACCTCGTTCGCCAACCCGGCGGTGACGGTCGCCCGCAGCCTGACCGACAGCTTTGCCGGCATCGCCCCCGCCTCCGCGCCGGCCTTCATCGTCGCCCAGCTGCTGGGCGCCCTCCTCGCCTGGGGGGTGATGGGCTGGCTGATCCCAAGGGAGAGACCCGCATGACCGTCACCGTCTTCCACAACCCCGCCTGCGGCACCTCGCGCAAGACCATCGAACTGCTGCGGGAACGCGGCGTCGAACCGGTTGTCGTCGAATACCTGAAGGCCGGCTGGACCAAGCCGCAGTTGAAGGACCTGCTGGCCACGATGGGCGCGTCGGCCAGGGACATCCTGCGCGAGCGCGGCACCGAGGCCGAGGCGCTTGGCCTGACCGCGCCGGACGCCACCGAAGAGGCCATTCTCGACGCCATGGTCCGCGATCCGATCCTGGTGAACCGCCCGATCGTGGTCACACCCAGGGGCGCGGCGCTATGCCGGCCGCAGGAAACGGTGCTCGACCTGCTCTGAAAGTCCGCCGTTTGTTAACCACCGGCGTGACAAATGGACCGAAGCACTGAATATTGCTTGCCTTTCTAGGGGCGGGCCGGGCAAGACGGCCCGTGAATTGCTGGGGGGCGTCCCAGCCGTACCATTCTGAAGCGACTGATCGGTCTTTATCGAGAGGACCGATCCGCGACGGGGGAATGAATGCAAGAGTTCGATCCGCGACGCCCGACCACCCGCATTGCGCCCAAACTGTTTGTCGGCATCGCCGGCTTCGCGGTTCTGGCGCTGGCCTGGCGGATGGGCGAGCCTGCTGAAACCTCAATCACGCCGCCGATGGATCCTGCCGCCTTCGCGGCCCTGCAGCACATGGCCTTTGCCCAGGCCGAAGCCCTGCCCGGCTTCAACCGTGGCGAAAGCATCGCCGTCGAGGTTCGTCCCGGCGAGACCCTGGAAGACGCCGTGCAGCGCACCGGGGTCGGCGAAGCCGACGCCCGCGCCGTGATCAAGACGCTGTCGGGCGTCATGGACACCGTCAACATCCGCGCCGGCATGGACTTCATCGCCTCCGTCGCCCGTCCCGAAAACAAGCGTGGTCCGGCCCGCCTGATCGGCCTGTCCATGCGCACCGGCCAGGCCAAGACCATCACCGTCTCGCGCACCTTCGACGGCGCCCTGCGCCTGCGCGAAATGGCTGAGGAGGTCCGCGAGGAGACCACCGTTGCCTGCGGCGAGATGAAGGGCAGCTTCCATGAGAGCGCCAGCGTCGTCGGCGCCAACTCGGCCATCGTCAGCCAGGCCGCCAAGCTGTTCAGCCACAAGATCGACTTCAGCCGCGACATCAAGGAAGGCGACGAGTTCTGCCTGGTGTTCGACCGCAAGGTGACCGACAGCGGCCGCACCATCGAGGCCGGCGACCTGCAATATGCCCAGGTGAAGGGCATGAAGTTCTACGGCTTCACCCGCACCGACGGGAAGGTCCAGTTCTTCGACGATCTGGGCAAGAACATCAAAAGCGCCCTGCTGCGCACGCCCGTCGACGGGGCCCGCATCACCAGCCGCTTCGGCATGCGCCGCCACCCGATCCTCGGCTACAGCCGCATGCACCAGGGCATCGACTTCGGAGCCGGCACCGGCACCCCGATCCTCGCCGCCGGCGATGGCGTCATCGAGATGGCCGGCCGTTACGGCGGCTACGGCAACTGGGTGAAGATCAAGCATGCCGGCGGTTACGCCACCGGCTATGGCCACATGTCGCGCTACGCCAAGGGCATCCGTCCCGGCGTCCACGTCAGCCAGGGCCAGGTGATCGGCTACGTCGGCTCGACCGGCGCCTCGACCGGCCCACACCTTCACTACGAGATCTTTTTCAAGGGCGGCCGGGTCAACCCGATCGGCGCCAAGGTGCCGACCGGCAGCATCCTCAGCGGCGCCGACGTCGCCCGGTTCAAGGCCTCCAAGGCCCGCCTCGACGGCCTGCTGGCCGCCAAGGGCCACGACACCACCCCCGCCACCAAGAAGCTGGCATCCGCCAACTTCACCGACGCCAGGTCGGCTGGCTTGCGGAAAGCTCAGGGGCAGAACTAGCTCCGCCTGTGGATGGCGGGCGAATAGCCTTGCAAATTCATTCGCATGCGGCCGCGCCCGCCCCTTGACTCACGGGGGCGGGAAAGCCACATGCCCAATGTGGATTTCCACAGGTTGTGACCGACATCGACCGGGCCGCCGTAGCGCGCGCCCACAGCTCGAAAATGATGTCGTACGTCGCCGCCCGTGAAGGTCCCTGGGAACGCTGGACTTCGGCCTGAAAAACCGTGGCGAGGCGCCCGGAACGCCATGGGCTCCGACGGGGGATTCTCCGCGGGTCGCTTTTGCATGGCTGACCTGGCGCGAAACTTGCGACGTTTTGACACAGGTATGTGCGGCGCTCACAGGAACCTTTCGGCCCGGTCGAACCCTGAGAGATCGACGCACAGGAATTTTTAAGCGACGCAGCCCACTCCCCAGGGTTTGGCGACGCTATCGGAGACATTGATGAGCAACACCACCGCCGAGCCGCAAGAGCCCGCCGAAGCCCCCGCCGCTGACGGCCCGCTGCTCGACCTGACCGATGCCGGCGTCAAGAAGTTCATCAAGCAGGCCAAGGCCCGCGGCTACGTCACGATGGACGAGCTGAACAAGGTGCTTCCCAGCGAAGAGGTCAGCCCCGACGCCATCGAAGACACCCTGGCCATGCTGTCGGAAATGGGCGTCAACGTCGTCGAGGCCGAAGAAGACGCCGGCGACGGCGAAGGCGGCGCGGTCGCAAACCGCGAAGAGACCTCGATCACCACCGAGGCCGAGACCAAGGCCGCCTACGACCGCACCGATGACCCGGTGCGGATGTATCTGCGCGAGATGGGCAGCGTCGAGCTGCTCAGCCGCGAGGGCGAAATCGCCATCGCCAAGCGTATCGAAGCCGGCCGCGATGCGATGATCCGCGGCCTGTGCGAAAGCGCCCTGACCTTCGAAGCCATCATGGTCTGGCGCGAGGAACTGGGTTCGGGGCGCATCCTTCTGCGTGAAGTGATCGACCTGGAAGGCACCTACGGCGTCATGTTCCCGGCCGCCCCGCCCATCGTTCCGTCGGAAGACGGTGAGCCGGCCGAGGCTGAGGAAAAGGCCGAGGGCGAGGAGAAGCCCGAGGGCGAAGAGGACGACGACGACTTCGATGACGGCGCCGGTCCGACCGTCAGCGCCATGGAAGGCGAACTGCGCGAGAGCGTCATGGAGACGCTGGACAGCATCGCCGGCGAGTTCGAGGGCTTCCGCCCGCTGCAGGAAAAGCTGGTCGACCGCCGCCTGCGCGGCGAGGACCTGTCGGAGGCCGACCGCAAAGCCTACCTGGAGGCCTCCAGCGCCATTGTCGGCAAGCTGAAGACCCTCAAGCTCAACAACAACCGCATCGAGGCGCTGGTCGAGCAGCTCTATGCGATCAACAAGCGCCTGATGGCCCTGGAAGGGCGCCTGCTGCGCCTGGCCGACAGCTACGGCATCAGCCGCGCCGAGTTTCTCAAGGCCTACTTCGGCCAGGAGCTGAACCCCAACTGGCAGGACAACGTCAAACAGCTGGGCGTCCGCTGGACCAAGTTCGTCGAGAACGACGTCAATTCCGTCAGTGACATCCGCCAGGAAGTGGCGGCGCTCGCCACCGAAACCGGCGTGCCGATCGACGACTACCGCCGCATCGTCCAGACCGTGCAGAAGGGCGAGCGCGAGGCCCGTCAGGCCAAGAAGGAAATGGTCGAGGCCAACCTGCGCCTCGTGATCTCCATCGCCAAGAAGTACACCAACCGCGGCCTGCAGTTCCTGGACCTGATCCAGGAGGGCAACATCGGCCTGATGAAGGCGGTCGACAAGTTCGAGTACCGCCGCGGCTACAAGTTCTCGACCTACGCCACCTGGTGGATCCGCCAGGCCATCACCCGCTCGATCGCCGACCAGGCGCGGACCATCCGCATCCCGGTCCACATGATCGAGACGATCAACAAGATCGTCCGCACCAGCCGCCAGATGCTGCACGAGATCGGCCGCGAGCCGACCCCGGAAGAGCTGGCCGAAAAGCTGGCCATGCCGCTGGAGAAGGTGCGCAAGGTCCTGAAGATCGCCAAGGAGCCGATCAGCCTCGAAACCCCGATCGGCGACGAGGAAGACAGCCACCTGGGCGACTTCATCGAGGACAAGAACGCCGTCCTGCCCATCGACGCGGCCATCCAGTCGAACCTGCGCGAAACCACCACCCGCGTGCTGGCGTCCCTGACGCCGCGCGAGGAACGCGTCCTGCGCATGCGCTTCGGCATCGGCATGAACACCGACCACACCCTTGAGGAAGTCGGTCAGCAGTTCAGCGTGACGCGTGAGCGGATCCGCCAGATCGAAGCCAAGGCGCTCCGCAAGCTGAAGCATCCGAGCCGGTCGCGGAAGCTGCGCAGCTTCCTGGACAGCTAGAACCGAAGACGCCCCGGATGACCTCCGGGGCGTTTTTCTTGACGGGTCAGGCGCACGGGATCGCCCTCTCGATGTTGCTGACGGCTTCGCGCCTCTTTCAATTTCTCATCGACAGAAGGTGGATGCGGCCGTGCGGGCCGAACGGCTGAAGCGCTAGCTCACGCTGCCTTCACATGCCCCCGCACCCAGTCCGCCGCCTCGTCAGACGGCGTGCGGATTTCCGCGCCGGTTAGGGCGCAGCGCAGTTCGGCGCCGGCTTTCAGGGGTTCGGGGAGTTCTTCGAACAGGGCCCGGGCGGCGGCGGCCTCAGCCAGCCGGAAGACCCAGGTGTTCATCATGTGCAGTTCGGTGACGGACGCGGTCATGAGACTAACGCTTCTTCTTGTTTCCTCTGATGGCGCCATCCTTACAGACCAAATCTGAACGTGGGCTGAGCAAGCGGTGCAGGATCAGCGTAAGGGTCGGGGCCATTTCTTGACCACCGGCCTCGCCCGGGAGATGATTCCGCCATGGCCAGACTTCCCGCCGGCGAGCGCTATCGCACCTTCCACGACTTCTACCCCTTCTACATGACCGAGCACGCCAACCCGGTCAGCCGGCGGCTGCATGTCATCGGCACGGGGCTGGTGATCGCGGCCCTGGTCGCGGGAACGCTGGTCAATCCCTGGTTCTTCGCCGCCGCGCCGCTGGTCGGCTATGGCTTTGCCTGGGTCGGGCATTTCGTGTTCGAGAAGAACCGCCCGGCCACCTTCCAGTATCCGCTGTTCAGCCTGATGGGCGACTTCCGGCTGTTCTTCGAGACGGTCAGCGGCAAGCGGAAGTTCTGACGGCCGGAGCGAAACTCGCCCGTCCGGTGTTATTCTCCTCAAGAAGTGGAGGAACGCCTCATGCGCACCCTGTTGATATCCGCCATCGCCCTGCTGGCCTTCGGCGCCGCCGCCAACGCCTCGCCGGACTCGGCGACCCATCCGAAGATGGGGATCATGTGCCTGGATGTCGGCGGCGAGTCCCGCGCACCGGTCTGCCGGGGCTCCTCCAGCCGCATCGACCAGGGCTACGACATCTGCCTGTGTGAGGGCGCCCAGCGCGTCGAGGTTCCTGTCTGTGGCAAGGGCGAGCGGCCGATCACCGAGAACCGCTCCTACGAGCTGGCCCGCAAGGACGCCGCCCGTGATGGCAGCCTGGCTGGCGACCGCTATGAAGGCCGCCAGATGTGCGTGCGGCCCCGCAACGGCTGATCCGTCGCGAGGCCGCATCGACACCCCCCACGGTCAGTTGGCCCAGGTGGTGTAGCCGATCTCCAGGTTCTTCACCGTCGAGCCGGTGATGGCGTTCATCCGGAATTGGCTGGTCCGGCCCTGGTTGGTCTTCATGCAGATGTAGCTGCCGACCGGCACGGCGCTGAGGGGCACCCGGGCGGTCGTGTAGCTGGCCACGCGGCAGCCGTCGCGGCCCCGGTTGGAGCGGTCGCCGACCGCGATCTTCGCGCCGTTGACCGGCGTCAGGTAGCGCTCGAACGAGGTCACTGCCTGGAACCACAGGTCGGCCCCAGGGCCGCCGCCGACGTTGCCGTTGTCGAAGTTGACCTCATAGGTCTGCGGGATCACCACGACGTCGGTTGAGAAGGTCACCGGCGCCGACGGCGGGAACGGCGTCGGGGGAATGATGATGACCGGCGGGGTGCAGCGGAAGCCGGTCGGCCGCGTGGTGCACAGCATGCCGACCGGAGCGTTGCGCTGGATCGAACCGCTGTCGCCGTAGACGCACTGCAGGGCCCGCTGGCCGCCGATGGTGACGATGCGGGTGTCCGACAGGCTGTTGACCTGCGGCGTGGTCCACCAACCACCCGGCAACGGGTTGACGATGGTGCGCTTGGCCTGACTGAGGGGACAGTCGATGTCGGCGGCGGACGCGCTGCCGGCGGCGGCGCAGACGAGGGCCGCGATGGCGGACCCGGCGAGGTAGGTGATGGTCTTCGTCTTGGTCATGGTAGCCTCCCAAACGGAGCGTTGTTGCTCCATGGGCCCACCATGAATCAGCGCATCTGAACGCCATCTCGGACGACGGCGTTATCCGTCGTTCAGAAAACGCCGGTCAGCGCCAGCCGTAGTTGAAGCTGATCGACACCCGCTCGGTCTTGCCCAGATTGACCGGCACCTCGTGGCGCAGCCAGCTTTCCCACATCAGCACGGTGCCCGCCTGGGGCGTCACATAGACGAAGGGCTGCTGGTCCTGCGGCGCATCGGCCAGGCGCATCGGCGCGGCCATCATCATCGCCAGACGCGGGTCTTCCAGCTTCAGGCCCGCGGCGCCGGGCGGGACATCCACATAGGTGGTGCCGCTGATGACGCTGTGGGGATGGATGTGGCCGCTGTGGCCGCCGCCGGGCTTGAGGACGTTCACCCACAGGCTGTCGAGGCGCAGCTTGCCGCCGGCCAGATCGAGGCCGAGATCCTGCGCGAAGGCCCGGGCGTGGCGGTCCAGCCGGGTCTTCAGGTCGCTGAAGGCGCTGGCCCGCGTCCACAGCGGCCCCGGCGAGGAATAGGAGGTGTAGCCCGGATAGCGGTTGGCCTTCGACCAGGCACGTCCGGCCTGGTCTTCGGCGGCCATCATGGCGCAGGCGTCGGAGAGGTCCTCGAGGAAGGCCTCGAAGCCGCGTTCCTCGCCGAGCTCGGCGCGGTACAGACGGGTGGCGAACAGGCTCTGGATGGGCATGCGGCCGGGTTAGGCCCGGCCGCGCCTCAAGTCAAAAGCCTCGTCAGTCGCCGCGAGGCCAGTCGACGTCGTCCAGCGACCGCCCACTGTCGACCGGGTCGGCGGGACGATCCCCCGCGGAAGGCCAACGCGCCGGACCGGCGTCGCGCCGCTGGGTCGCGGCGGGCGGCGGGGCGGCGCGCGGGTCGGCGTCGGGTTCAGGCTCGCCGTAACCTTCGACCTCGCTCGGCTCCTCAGCGACAGGACCCCCGGCCAGGCCGTCGTCGACGGCGGCCATATCGGTCGGCTGAGGTTCTTCCTCGAAGGCCGGTTCGTCGGCGTAGGCGGCTTCCGCTTCAAGACCGGGCTGATCCTCTTCCGGCCCGAAAGCTTCGGAACCCTGCCGGTCGCGCGGATCGCCCAGCATCGGCCCAGGCTCGCGGCCCGGCGCCCATGCCAGGTCCGTCGCCTGCGGAGCCTCGCCGCAGCCCTTGCGGTCGGCGACCTGCCAGATGGCTTCCAGCTCGCCCTTCAGCTGCGAGACCCGCATTTCCGAGCGGCGCACGATCGGCGGCGGCGCACCAAAGCGATGGCGGACCAGGGTTTCCTGGCGGTCCCAGGCATCGGCCAGGTCCTCGTCGACGACCTCGGCCGCGCGCATCAGATCGACGCAATCAAGACCCTGGTAGGCAGCGGCCGGCGCCGCCGTGGGTGGAATCTGCTCGGGCGGCGTCGCGCCCCCCAGGCTGGCCATGGCAAAGGCCAGCATCGTCAACGAGCCGTTCATGAAAACCCCGACATTACAAACGCTTGTCCCTCGCGGGCAGTAGCTGCCGAGGCTGCTCGCCCGTCAAGGGATCACGCTGTCGCGCCCAGGGTGAATCCGGCCTTCAGCGCTTTTCAGGTCACAGCCTTGCGGGTCGCGGCGTAGGGATCCTCCACCACACGGCTCGTCTGGTTAAAGACCATGGTCGAGCGCTTGCCCGCCTCATAGGCCGGCCATTTGGGCAGCACCGGGGTGTTGGGATCGCCTGTCCTGGCAAAGGCCAGCCAGGCGGCGCTCATCTGCCTGGCCATCACCTGCGGCTCGGGCCCGGGACCGACGAAGGGCCGGCTGTTCTCGACATTGTCGAAGACCAGCGGGATTTCCAGGGTGTGGGCGCTGCGGAACGGCCCGACCGGCGTGCCCCATTCCAGGAGGTAGAACCAGGCCTTGCCCTTCCCCTGCGCCGCCTTGCGCTCGGCGATCTGAACGCTGCCGGAGAACATCCGGCCATAGGTGGTCAGGTGACAGGCCAGGTAGGTCGGCGTCTCGTTCGGGAAGTCGGCCTTCAGGGCGGCCAGCACGCTGTCGGCCTTCTCCTTGAAGATCAGGCCGGCCATGGTCTTGAGGCCCGCCTCGTCCAGCCGGCCGAACCACGGCTGGCTGGCCATGAACAGGGTCATCTCGTCCTTGTTGATGCCGATCATCAAGGGCACGTCGGCCGACAGTTCCGGCGCCTTGGGATCCCAGGGCTGATGCGGCAGCACCTTGCCATCGACAACGGGCGCGAAACCGGCCCGGTCAAAGCCGACGCCGGGCATCGTCTTCTCGGCGGCGGCGGAGGCTTTCAGCAGCTGGTCCGGCGCCGTGGCCCGCAGGCCCGCGATGTCGCCGTCCGCAAGCCCCAGCTCGGCATAGAGCGCCTTGCGCAAGGCGTCGGCCCGCTCGGCGGGGACGGCCCGCACGCCTGGCCCGCTCTGCACCACGGCCCGGTGGAACAGGCCCTTGGCCGACGGCATGGCCATCAGGTAGCTGACCTTGGCCCCGCCGCCGCTCTCGCCGAAGATGGTGACGTTGCCCGGGTCGCCGCCGAAGGCCGCGATATTGGCCTTCACCCATTTCAGCGCCTGGACGATGTCCAGCATGCCGGCGTTGCCGCTGCCCTCGACTTCGGGAAGGTGGGTGTAGCCGAAGACATTGAGCCGGTGGTTGATGCCGACCACCACCACATCGCCGTCCCTGGCCAGATGGCTGCCGTCATACATCGGCCAGGCCGCCGAGCCGTACGCGAAGCCGCCGCCATGCAGCCAGACCATCACCGGGCGCTTCTTCCTGTCCGCTTCCCGCGTCCAGATGTTGAGATAGAGGCAGTCCTCGCTCTGGTTCCCGACATCCTTCTTCGACGGGAACACCGCCTGCAGGGCCCGGCCCAGTTCGGTGTCGGAGGAGGCCGGGGTCGAGGCCTGGATCGCGGCGTGGCCATAGTCGCGAGCCGTCAGCAGCGCCCCGCGCCTGGCCGGCGGCGCGGGAGGCGCAAACCGCAACGGGCCGACCGGCGGGCTGGCGTAGGGAATGCCCTTGAACCAGAGACACCCTTCCGAATAACCGCCCTGAACCGGACCCTCGGTCGTCTCGGCGATCAGATTGACCTTGGCCGCCGCGGTCCCGGCCCCGGTCAGCGCCGCGACGGACGCCCCCAGAGCCAGCAGGCCTCGACGATTCAGGCTGGATTGGACGACGGCCATGGCGCTCTCTCTCTGGTTTTTCGAAACTACGGTATCCTCGCTGAGCGCCTTCGTCGAGATTTCCAACAACGCCCCTTCCGCTCACAGGGTGAACAGCGATAACGTCACTCAAACAATCGTTCGGGAGAGCATCATGAAGGCGGCGGTATTTCGCGAGGTCGGCAAACCCCTGTTGATCGAGGACGTGTCCATCAACAAGCCGGGCCCGCATGAGGTGCTGATCCGCACCAAGGCCGCCGGCGTCTGCCACTCCGACCTTCATTTCGTCGAAGGCAAGTACCCCCACCCCGCCCCCGCCGTTCTGGGCCATGAGAGCGCCGGCATCGTCGAGGCGGTCGGCAGCGAAGTGCGCACGGTCAAGCCGGGCGATCACGTCATCACCTGCCTGTCGGCCTTTTGCGGCCACTGCAACCACTGCGTCACGGGCCACCTGTCGCGCTGCATCAGCGGCGACGTGCGCCGTGAAAAGGGCGACGAGCCGCGCCTGTTCCGCGAGGACGCCGACGCGCCGACCATGAACCAGTTCCTGAACCTCAGTTCGTTCGCCGAACAGATGCTGATTCACGAACACGCCTGCGTCGCCATCCGCAAGGACATGCCGTTCGACGTCGCCGCCCTGATCGGCTGCAGCGTCACAACCGGCGTCGGCGCCGTGATCCACACCTCGAACGTCCGTCCGGGCGAGACCGTGGCCGTCATCGGCTGCGGCGGCGTCGGCCTGGCGGCGGTCAACGGCGCGGCCATCGCTGGCGCGGGCCGCATCATCGCCATCGACATGCATGGCTCCAAACTGAACCTGGCCAAGGAATTCGGCGCCACCGACGTGGTCGACGCCAGCCAGGGCGACCCCGTGGCCCAGGTGATGGAAATGACCGGCGGCGGCGTGCAGCACAGCTTCGAGGCCATCGGCCTGAAGGCGACCACCGAACAGGCCTTCAAGATGCTGGCCCGCGGCGGCACCGCCAACGTCATCGGCATGATCCCGGTCGGGGTGCACATCGAGCTGCACGGCGCCGACTTCCTGGCCGAAAAGCGCATCCAGGGCAGCCTGATGGGCTCCAACCGCTTCCCGGTCGATATGCCCCGCTTCGTCGACTTCTACATGTCAGGCAAGCTGAAGCTCGACCAGATGATCAGCCAACGCATCCGCCTCGACCAGGTCAACGACGCCTTCGAGGAACTCAAGCGCGGCGAACTGGCCCGCTCGGTCATCGTCTTCGACTGATCAGGGTGAACGGCGGCGCCGGCGGAGCGATTTTTCGCCGGCGCAACCGCTTCAAAACAAACAACTACAACGCCAAGTTATTGTTAATTCTAAACTTCTCCCCAGCCGGGGAGAAACCGGCGCGGCCGCATCGTCGTTGGGTAGGCTTGTTCGAAGTCCCCAGGAGCCCGCCCCATGTCCCGTCGCCTTCGAAAGATCGCCATGATCGAGCGCCGCTGGCGGGACCGTTTCGGCGAACCGCCCAGCCTGCGCACCGACCCCGACCTGATGCTGCGAATTCTCGAGGCGGACGAACGCAAGTCCGCGTCGGCGCCAGGTAAGGTGGCTAGTTGAGCCAGGGCGCCGCTTCGGCCTCGTCGCTCCAGGCCCCGCTGTCGACCAGCCGCTTGAGCAGGTCGCGCTCGGTCTTCAACCGCATCAGGGTCGAACTGTCGTTGTCGCGTTCGAGGTCCTGCTTGGCGCCCTCGACGGCGCGCTCGAGGGTTTCCAGTTTGACCAGCAGGTCGAAGGCCATCGACCACAGCCGCCGCGCCGTGGCCGGGTCGGTGTCGGCCTTGAGGAAGGCCGCGCCGGCGGCCCGGGCCGTGTGGGCCAGCTGGCGGAAGATGTCCTCGCCGAAGCCGCGCGACTCCAGGCGGCGGCGCACGGACACCGCATCGACCGCCTCGCTTTCGAACCTGTACTCGACCAGTTCGTCGGCCAGGGCGCTCAGCCGCTCGTCGACAAAACCCCACCGGCTCAGCTGCTCGACCTTGTCGTCCAGCACATGCGGGTCCTGCAATGCCGCCTCGGCGAGGGCCGCGGACAGGGGACGGGGCTGATTGCGCATGCGCCGGACCTGTTCGGTGGTCTCGGCGTTGGGACCGATCGGCCCGGCCAGCTTGCCGCGCTTGCCGTCCCAGCGCCGCCGCGACATCTCGCGCGCCGCCGCCCCGACCGTGAAGACCGGGTTGGACGTCGGCCAAAGCTGCTCGTAGCGGCCCAGCAGGTCTTCGCGATAGGCCTGCGCAAGGTCGCCGTCGGCGATCGTCGCCGCCAGCTTGCGCAGCCGCACCTTTAGCCCGGCCCGACGCTCCGGCGTATCCAGCGGCTCCAGGTCGCGTTCGCGATGGAACAGCTGCTCCACGAACGGCGTCGTATCAGTCAGCTGGCTTTTAAGCGCCGCCGGCCCCTGCTCGCGCAGCACGTCGTCGGGGTCCTTGCCCCCGACGACGATGGCGAACCGGAAGCTCTTCCCTGGCTTGATCAGCGGCAGGGCCCGATCGATGGCGCTGTTCGCCGCCCGGCGCCCGGCGGCGTCACCGTCGAAGCTGAGCGTCGGCTCGGGGTGCAGCCGCCACAGCACCTCCATCTGGTCCTCGGTCAGCGCCGTGCCCAGCGGCGCCACCGCCGCGATCCCGGCCCGCTGACAGGCGATGGCGTCCATATAGCCCTCGACCACCACCAGCGGCGCGTCGGCGCCGCCGCTGTGCATCAGCTTGCGGGCCTCGGGCAGGCCGTACAGCAGCCGGCCCTTGTGGAAGAGGCTGGTCTCCGGCCCGTTCAGGTACTTGGCCCGCGCATTGGGGTCGAGCGCCCGGCCGCCGAACGACACCACCCGCCCGCGCGCATCGGCGATGGGGAAGATGATCCGGTTGCGGAACCGGTCGTAGGGCGCCCCGCCCTCCTCCGGCGCGATCAAGAGACCGGCTTCGACCAGTTCCCCCGGCTTCGCGCCCTTGGCGATCAGATAGTCCTTCAGCGCCGTGCGGCTCTCCGGCGCGTATCCCAGACCGAACCGCTTCCACTCGGTGTCCGGCAGGCCCCGGCGCTCGAGATAGGCCCGCGCCTCACGCCCCGGCGGGCGGCGCAGTTCGCCCTCGAACCAGGCGGCAGCCAGGTCCATCCAGTCGCTCAGGCCCTGTCGCTTCTTCTCCTGCTCCGCCGACTGCGGATCCGGCGCCGGCAGCGGCACCCCGGCTTCGGAGGCCAGCCGCTCGACCGCCTCCATGAAGCTGAGCCGCTCGGTCTCCTGGAAGAAGCTGATCAGGTCGCCGTGCTTGCCGCTGGAGAAGTCGTGGTAGAAGCCCTTGTCGTCGTTGACGAAGAAGCTGGGTGACCGCTCCTTGGTGAACGGCGAGAGGCCGACGAACTCGCGGCCCTGGCGCTTCAGCTTCACGGTCTTGCCGATCACGTCCGACAGGCGGACGCGCGACTTGATCTCTTCCAGGAAGCGGTCGTCGAAACGCATGGTCCAAATATCGGTATCGCGGACCGAAAGGTAAACATTCGACGCCGCCGCAGCCTTTGTCCCCGCAATCCACAGCCACTCGCCCGTGGAGCCATACCCGCTGGCGCCCGTTGCATACCCGTGATCATATTAACCTTCGGGCGTCCCGTCCGGGGGCAAGGGAGTTCGGATCATGGTTTGGTGGTGGTGGATTCTGCCGGCGGCCTCGGCCCTGCTTGGCTCGATCGTGCTGTTGCGCGGGCTGGGCGGGCTGTTCGGCGGCCGCATCGTCGGCGGCCTGTTCGGCACAGCGGTCGGCGGCGGTCTGCTGGCGGCCGGCGCCGTCGTGGCCCTGGCAGGCCTCGATGTGCAGACCTACCAGCGCCTGACCTACGAACGCCCCGTGGCCACCATCGAGACCCGCCAGCTGGGTCCCCAGCTGTTCGAGGCCAGCCTGACCACCCCGCCCTCGGCCACCGAGCCGGCCGGTTCGGTCAAGCGCTACCAGATCCATGGCGACCAGTGGCGGATCGAGGCGCGGCTGCTGAAATGGAAACCCTGGGCCAACGTCCTGGGCCTCGACACCCAATACCGGCTCGACCGCCTGTCCGGCCGCTACGAAAGCACCGCCGACGAGCTCAACGCCCCGCGCAGCGTCTATGACCTCGGCCCCGAGCCCGGCAACATCGACATGTGGACCATGGCCCGCAAGTCCAAGCGCTACGCCCCGATGGTCGACAGCTTCTATGGCGGCGGCGCCTTCATGCCGATGGCCAACGGGGCCAAGTACGAGGTGTGGCTGACCCAGACCGGTCTGGTCGCCCGGCCGATGAACCCGGCGGCGCTGGAGGCCGGCGGCGAAGGTTGGCGCTAGGCAAGTCGGCCCGGCCGCTCTACAGGCGGATCATGGACGTCAAAGACAGCAACGGCACCCTCCTCGCCGACGGGGACAACGTCATCCTGGTCAAGGACCTGAAGGTGAAGGGCTCGGGCGGGGTGACGCTCAAGCGCGGCACGCTGATCAAGGGCATCCGCCTGACGGATGACCCGGCCGAGATCGAATGCCGCGCCGAGAAGGTCCGCGACCTGGTGCTGCGCACCGAGTTCGTGAAGAAGGCTTAGCCTGCCCTCCCCATTCGGGGAGGGATGTTACTCCGCGCTCGCCAACGTCTCCCTGATCTCCGCCAGGCTGACGTCGCGCAACAGCTCGCCATCCCGGAACACCGGAACCAGCAGGTTCTCGCCGCCCTCCAGCGGCGCGAACCGCTCGCCATCGACGGCCACCGTCTTCCACCCGGCGTCATCCCGCGCCAACCCCAGCAGCCCCTTCTTCGAGCGCTTGCCGGTGTCGGTCACCGGATCCTTGAACACATCCCGCCAGACCCCGCCGACCTGCGCCGCCGAGGTCTTGTAGGCGAACTTCTGGGTGTCGCGGTTGAGCTGCTGCAGCAGGGCGCCACCCATGCCGAAGGCGATGTTGCTGGCGCTGAAGCCATCCCCCGTGATCCGCTCCAGGATCGCCGCGATGCTGACCGGATTGACGCCGTCACCCTGGATCACCCGCACGGTGTTCAGCACCTTGAACCCCTTCGAATTCACCGTCGTCCCGAACCGCTGAGCCAACAGCTGCAGCGTCTTCGCCACCACCGTCACCGGATCGCCGCTGTCGGGCCGCACCACCAGGGTGGCGCCGCTGTCGATGACCTGCTGTTTGAGGGCCTCGCCCCACAGCTTTTCGATCGCAGCGTAGAGATCGTAGCTGTCCGATACGACGGCGTATATTCCACCGGGCTTGCCGAACGACGCCACCATGTTGGCGTAGGCGTCGGCCTCATGCTCGCGGCCCCAGCTGGTGATGGTGCTGTGCTCGGCGGCCGGGATCGAGAAGCCGGCCATCGGCTCGTGGTACCAGCGCCGGGCCCCGACGATGGCCGACAGGGTGTCGCTGCCCTGGAAGCTGACCAGATGGGCCAGACCCCCCAGCGCCGCCGACTGCTCGCTCGACACGCCACGCGCCCCGAAGTCGTGCAGCTTGAACGGCAACTCGCTGAGATCGTCGGCCGTCCGCTCCAGCGCCGCCTTGATGATCTGGCGCACGTGGTAGCTGATGGTGGCCACCGTGATCGGGTACCAGACCCGCAGCAGGGCGGTCTCGGCATAGCTCGTCACCCACGGAAGCTCGGGATCGGTGTTGACCACGGTCATCAGCGGCTGATGCACCGGCACGACCGAGCCCTCGGCCACGGCCCGCACCTCCAGCGGCAGGTAGCCGCCGTGGACCTGCACGATCCGCTCCCAGCCGGCCCGGTTGAACGGCATGCCGTGGGCGCCAAGCAGTTCCTCGGCCTCGTCGATATCGGCGGGCGTAATCGGCGTCTGGAATTCAGCCTTCAGGATCGCCTGCAGGCCGAAGAAGACGGTGCTCGGATAGTCGCCGCCGCGGCTCTCGACATAGCTGAACACGCGCTCGGTCCCCGGCGGGTACTGCAGGAAGTGGCTGGTCTTGTAGCTGTCGGTGTTGAGGATCGGATTGATCATGACGGGAAGCTCCTTCGCGTCGGGTGTAAGCCTTCAGGGTCTGTCCCTTCGGCTAGTGAACCTCAGCTGGCGCCGAGGAAGCGTTCGAGGATGAAGTAGTGGTCCTCGAAGAGGTGGCCGCGCATCCCCATGACCTCGGCGACGGGCAGCCACCTGGCCCGGGCCGCGTCGTCCGAACCGCGCACGGCGGGCAACGGCCCGGTGGGGAAGTCGAAATGGAAGGCGTGGGTAATGGTGCGGCCGCGCATCGAACGGTCGGGATAGTCGAACACCGCCTGGCCCTTGAGGCCGCCGCGCAGCACCGGCTCGGGCAGTTTCAGCCGCGTCTCCTCACGCAGCTCGCGGATGGCGGCGGCCAGCAGGGTCTCGTCCTGGTTCACAAAACCGCCCGGCAGCGCCCACAGCCCCTTGCCCGGCTGCGAGCGGCGCTTGATCAGCAGCACATGGCCCGAATGCACCACCACCGCATCGGCGGTGACGAAGGTCGGCGGATAGGGCGCCGCCGCCCAGATCTTCTTGTAGTCGATGACATGGCGCCACTCGTCGGCGATCTGGCCGAAGGCGCTGGTCCGGCGGAAGGCCTGCAGGGTCTCGAACACCGCCGGCGGCACATTGGCCTCCAGAAGCCGTTGGCCCCCGGCGTCGTCGGCGAACACATGTTGGCGAAGCTCGGTCGCCGACAGCATGGCCACCTGGTCGACATCGACCAGATCCCACTGCGGAAAGGCGTGCAGGTAGTAGCTCGAGGCGTCCTTCTCATGCCCGATCAGCCCGACCGAAGCGGCGCCCTCATGCCCCGTCTCGGCGATCGCGGCGGCGACCTGGGCCTGCACCTCACCGACCCAGGCGGTCTCGTTGTACAGGTGGTCGATCAGCGGCCGGATGGTCAGCCGGGCGGCGTCTTCTCCCATGGCGGCGCGGATCATCACGGCCCGCTCCTGATAGGTCCAGGGATTGCGCGCGCTGCGTGGCGCGTCGGCCGAGCCGATCAGCACAATGGCCCGCCTGCCAAGCTCCAGCGCCCGGCGCAGGACCGCATAGTGACCAAGATGGAAGGGTTCGAACCGCCCGATGTAGGCGATGAAATCGTGGCGCGGCATGAGGCTCCCTCAGCGCTGATGTGAGCGTCCGGTCTCCCCGGACGCACGGAGGCTAGATCCTCCACGGTGAACGAACAATGGATGGCGGCGCAAAAAATCCCGCGTTGGCGGCTTGGGAAGGATTGATTGCTAGTCTGGCGGCCATGACCGCCCCGGACGTTCTCGCAAGCCAGGCTGGCGAGCGCCACAAGGCCCTCGCCAGCCTGGCGTTGGGCTCGCTGGCGATGATCGTCACCGGCCTGCAGCCGCTGTTGCTCAGCGAACTAGCCGACGCCGGCCGGCTGTCCAGGGACCTCGTCCATCCCGCCGCCATTGCCGACCTCCTGGCCATGGCGCTGGGTGTCGCCGTCTGCGCCCTCTTCCTCAAGCCCCGGCGCCTGAATCTGTGGGCCGCCGGCGCCGCGGCGGCCTGCGTCGCCGCCGCCCTGACCGCCCTCATCGCCCGGGACAGCCAGTTCCTGCTCCTGCGCGCCTTCGGGGGGCTCAGCGGCGGGGTGCTGATCTGGATCACCGTCGGCATGATCGCCCGCCAGCCCCGGCCAGAGCCCTGGGCGGCCGCCTTCTTTCTCATCCAGTCGGCGGGCCAGGTGTTCGCCGCCGCCTTCGCCTCGGCGCTCGGACCAGCCGGCGGACTGGCCTTCACCGCCGGCCTGTCAGGCCTCTGCCTTCTGGTCGCGCCCCTTCTCAGCCCAACCATGGACGACCTCGCCCAGGCCGGCCGCCGCATGCCGGACCGGCGGGGCCTGTTCGGCCTCGCCGCCCTCTTCCTCTACTTTGCGGCCAATTCGGCGCTGTGGTTCAAGATGCGTGAACTGGCCGCCGCCCAGGGCCTGGAGGCGATCAGCGGCCTCGTCGTCCTGACCACGCTCGGCGCCCAGATGCTCGGCGCCATGGCGGCCGTGTCCCTGGCCGGGCGAATGAAGCTCACCACCCTGTTCGGCCTTGTCGTCCTCTTCCTGATCCTCGGCTGCGGGGCGCTGGCCCTCCGTCCGCCGGCAGCCCTGTTCGTCGCCGCCTTCGGCCTGCTGGCCTTCGCCGCCCTGCTGCTGGGGGCCAGCCTGTTCGGAGTGCTGCACGGCGCCGATCCCAGCCGCCGGGCCGGCGCGGTCAGCCCGGTGGCGCAGTTCCTGGCAGCGGCGCTTGGGCCCCTGGCGGCGGTCGCCGTGGTCAACCTCACCGGGCTGTCAGGGGTTCTGATCCTCAGCCCGGCCCTGGCTCTGGCCGCCCTGGTCTGCGCCCATCTCAGCCTTCGAGATGGCCCAGCTTCTCCGGATTGCGCATGACATAGATGGCGGCGATCCGCCCCTCGTCATTCGGTTCGAAGGCCATGGTGGTCACGCCGTCGGCGCCCATCAGCACCACCCCCGGCAGGCCGTTGATCCGCGCCGGCCGCATATCCTTCAGGTCGGTCATCCACGGCCCGCGCCAGGCCAGACCGCGCAGCAGGGCGATGACATCCTCCCGCCCGACCAGGGGCCGCAGCGCCGCCTTGCGCTTGCCGCCGCCGTCGCTGATCAGCACCGCATCCTTGGCCAGCAGCCGTTCGAGCGCCTCGAAATCATGGCTGGCCGAGGCGGTCATGAAGGCCGCCGCCAGCTGCAACGCCTCATCCTTCGGCACCGCATAGCGCGGCCGGGCGTCCTTCAGATGTCCCCGCGCCCGCGACGCCAGCTGGCGGCAGGCGGCCTCGTCGCGGCCCAGCGCCTTGGCCACCTGGGCGTAGTCCTGGTCGAAGACGTCATGCAGCAGGAACACCGCCCGCTCGAGGGGCGAGAGCCGCTCCAGGGCCAGCAGGAAGGCGACCGAGACATCCTCGGCCCGCTCCAGCGGATCGACCGGCTCCTCCTCGATCAGCGGCTCCGGCAACCACGGGCCGACATAGGTCTCCCGCCGCGCCCGCGCCGACTTCAGCCGGTCCAGGCACAGCCGTGTCGTGGTCTGGGCCAGCCAGGCGGCAGGGTCGACCGCCGCCTCGCCCGCCCGGTCCCAGCGCAGCCAGGCGTCCTGGACCACATCCTCCGCCTCGCTGACCGAGCCCAGCATGCGGTAGGCCAGCCGCTTGAGGCGCGGACGCTGGGCTTCGAAGACGGCGACATCACTCATGCGGCCAAAGGCTCCGGCCGGTGGAAAGGCGCGGGCGTCCCGGAGACGGTGACCCGCGAACAGGTTTTCGCATGTCCCAGGCCGAACTTCACGGTCGGATAGATGCGGCCCACGGTGATGGCCAGCGACAGGTCGACAACAGCGCTCGTGCCCCACAGCGCCGCGATCGTCTCCCGCGCCTCGTCGGCGGCGGGGCCGTCGTGGTCGAGCACGGCCCGGGCGAAGCGGTACCCCAGCGCCGCTGGCTCGCTCATGCCCGCGCAGTCGCCGGCCAGGATGGCCCGCAGCACGGCGGGTTTGACACCGCTCTTCTCGGCGATGTCGACGCCGATCTGGGTGCAGGGCCCGCAGTCCTCGCGCAGAGTGGCCAGGATGCCGGCGGCGGCCAGGGCGTCGCGCGGCGCGGCGTCGCCGTGGCCCAGGCTGGCCACGAAGCCGAACCGCATGAACCGCCAGGCCCCGGCGTCCAGCAGGTCGCGCATGTAGCTGGCGTCATAGCCCCACTGCTTCTCGAAGCGAGAAATGGAACGGGCGAGCAAGGCCTTGAGCATGGATCAGGCTCCTTTCGGACGGTTGAGGAAGGCGATGGTCCCGGCGATCAGCGGCGGCAGGTAGACCCCCGGAAAGTCGCGCAGGACGGTCTGCAGCGGGCCCGGCCCGCAGGCGCTGTCGACAACATGGATCGCGGCGTGCAGCGTGAGGAAGGCAGCCGCGAACACCAGCGCCGGCCAGCCCTGAACCGGCCGCCAGGCAAACCAGGCCAGCCCACCGGCCACAGTCAAATAAGCCATGCCGATGTCGCGGACGAAGTGCGGATTGAACAGCCCGGTCAGCGGCACGCCGGGCACGGCGTCGTACCAGGCCTGAGGCGCGGCCAGCATGAAGAGGCCATTGGCGGCCATGCCCAGGGCAAGAATTGCGGCGATCCAGCGGGTCATAAGTCGCTCCGTTTCGATGAAGACGAAGCGCCCGGAGCCGCTGTGACACCACGGGCGAGATTCAGGCTTCAAGCTGTCTCCCCGCGATGCGGAGTGGGAGAGTTTGGGTGGCCGAATCCACGATGAATATGTCTAGACATAATCCTGGAAGCCAAATCCCGGCCGTCCACGACGGTGCCCGGCGCTCGCCTCTTCAAGGTGGTTACAGGGTGGTCTCTGGCGGCATCCGGAGGGGTGAAAAGTGGCTTCCCGATAGGACGGAAGTCGCCCACCGATTGGTTCATAGCGTCTTGAAATAACAGGAGATTTTTCCCCACCAAACTGCTATGATCATCCTTTCAGGACGGTCTCGCCGCCACCGGCGCCCAACCCATCCCGCCCCTCCCCAGTCTGGTGACATTGACCGCCGTTACCCGGCGTGCGGAACTTCCTCCATGAGCTCAGCTGAACCCCGCCGCATCGGCCCCCTGCTCGCGATCTTCCTGGTGGCCGGCAACATGATCGGGGCGGGGATCTACATCCTGCCCGCCTCCATCGCCCCGTTTGGAACCTCCAGCCTGATCGGCTGGCTGGTCTCGGCGATCGGCGGCGTCGGTCTTGCGGCGGTGTTCGCCATCCTGGGGCGGTTACGACCGGAGGCCGACGGCATTCACGCCTATGCCCGCACCGCCCTCAATCCCTTCCTCGGCTTCATCGCCTGGATCTCCTATTGGGTGGGCAATCCGCTCAGCAACGTCGCCATCGGGCTGACGGCGGTGGGCTATCTGACCTCCCTGATTCCCGGCCTCGGCGGTCCGCTGCCGACGCTTCTGGCGTTGGTCACCGTGATCTGGATCTTCACCCTCCTGAATCTCGCCGGCCCCCGGACGGTGACACGGCTCGGCGGGGTGGCGCTGGTGCTCGGCCTGCTGCCGATCCTGGCGGCCATCGGGCTTGGGCTCTTCGCCTTCAATCCCGCCCTGTTCGCGGCCAGCTGGAACCCGGGCGGCGAGCCGGTGGCGCAGAAGATCCCCGGCATGGTCCTGCTGATCTTCTGGGCCTTCCTCGGCATGGAGTGTGCAAACGCCATCGCCGCCAAGGTGCAGAACCCGGCCCGTGACATCCCCATCGCCGCCATGGGCGGCATCGCCATCGCCACCCTCGTCTATGTCGCCGCCTGCGTGGCCGTGCAGGGCGTCATTCCGCCCGCCGAGCTAGCCAAATCCACGGCCCCCTTTGCCGATGTCGTCTCCCGGCTGGCCGGACCTTTGGCAGGGGTTCTGGTGGCGGTGTTCGCCGTGGTGAAGACCAGCGGCACCCTGGCCGGCTGGATCCTGGTCACCGCCGAAACGGCGAGAGCCGGCGCGGCGGTGGGCTATTTCCCCAAGCTGTTGACCGAGACCGACCCGGCCGCCATTCCCAGACGCGGCCTGATCGTCACCGGTGTGATCATGTCGGTGATCGCCCTGCTGACCGCCTCCCCGACCCTGGCCAAGCAGCTCAACATCCTGATCGGCGCGACCGTGGCGACGACCATGCTGGCCTACGTGCTCTGCTGCGCCGCCCTGGTCCGCGACGCCCGGCTCATCCAGGACGCCAAACGGCGCATCGGGACCCAGGTCCTGGCCGTCGGCACCCTGCTGTTCAGCGCCTGGGTCGTCTGGGCCTGGGCAATGAGTTTCTAGCGCCGACGCGGACCGGGGACCCTGAAGGCTACCAGCGCCAGTCCTTCGCCGACTTGCGGCACCCGCCCTCCGTCCAGCCGGTCCAGGCCCGGCCGCGCACGAACTGGCCGCCCAGCCGGCCGGTCGGCTCGCCCTTCTCCAGCGACAGCACGCCGTTGACGATCACCTCGCTGACCCCCGTCGCGTACTGGCGCGGGTTGTCATAGGTGGCGCGGTCGCCGACCGTGGCCGGGTCGAACACCACCACGTCGGCGCGGAAGGTCTTCGCCAGCCTCCCCCGGTCCTTGAGGCCCAGGTTGTGGGCCGGCATGGCGCTTAGCCGGCGGATGGCGTCGGGCAGGGTCAGGGCCTTCTCGTCGCGGACGTACTTGCCCAGCACCCGCGTGAAGTTGCCGTAGGCGCGGGGATGGGTCGACGACTTCAGGAACACTCCCTCCGGCGCCAGGGCGGCGGCGTCGGAGCCGAAGCTCATCCACGGCAGGGCCGTCTGGCGTTTGACGTTCTCCTCGCTCATCAGGAAGTAGACCACCTGCACCCGGCTGCCGTCGGCGATGACCAGGTCGATCATGGCGTCCTCGGGCGAGACACCCTTCTCCTTCGCGTAGTCCGCCAGGGTCCGCCCCGTGAGGGGCTTCAGCGCCTCGGTGCGGAACCCGACCATGATCGTTCCCTCCGCCCCGGCGTGCCGATAGAGGTTCTCGTAGGAGCCGTTGGGATCGCGGATCTCGGCGATCACCTTCGCCCGGGTGGCGGGGTCCTTCAGCCGGGCGACCCAGGCCTCGCGCCCGCCGGCCTGGACCCAGGGTGGCATGGCGGCGTCGAAGCCGGTCGAGCCGGCGGTGTAGGTGTACATGTTGGCGCTGATCCGCAGGCCCGACGCCCGCGCCGCCTCGATCCGGGCGATGGCCGGATCCAGCTTGTTCCAGTTGGTCTTGCCGGCCGCCTTCAGGTGCCAGATCTCGCCCGGCGCTCCCGAACGGCGCGAGATCTCGATCAGCTCGTCGATGCCGTCGAGCAGCCGGTCGCTCTCGTAGCGCATGTGGCTGACGTAGATGCCGCCGCAGCGGCCGGCCTCGCTTGCCAGGGCGACCAGCTCGTCGGTCTCGGCATAGCTGCCCGGGGCGTAGATGAGGGAGGACCCGACGCCGAGCGCCCCTTCCTCCATGGCCTGGACAACCAGGCCCCGCATGGCGATCAACTGCTGGGGCGTGGGATCAACGTCGCCCTCGCCCAGCACATAGGTCCGCGCCGTCTCGGCCCCGATCATCGAGGCGACGTTGGGCCCGACCCCCTTTTTTTCCATCGCCTCCAGATAGCCGCCGAGCGTCGTCCAGGTGATCGGGTACTTCACGTCGCCCTGCCGCGCCGTCTCCTGCGCGATCATCTCCGCGTTCCAGGGCCCCATCGACGAGCCCTCGCCCATGACCTCCAGCGTCACCCCCTGCTTGAGGTCCGACAGGCCCCGGCCATCGGCGATCAGGCTCTCGTTGGCCCAGCTGAGCATGTTGATAAAGCCGGGCGCTACGGCCTTGCCCGTGGCGTCGATTTCCTTGGCCCCGCGCCCGGCGAACTTGCCGACATTGACGATGTAGCCGCGCAGGATGGCGACATCGCCCTTGTAGGGCTTGCCGCCGGAGCCGTCGTAGATGGTCCCCCCGCGCACCACGATGTCATAGGCCGTGCTGGTCGCCGGCGGGGGCGGCAGGTCCGACGAAATCCCCGAACAGGACAGCAGCAGCAGGGCGGCAAAGGGGACCAGGCGTTTCACGGCGACCTCCAGGGAATGGCGGTCAGCTTACAGCCCTAGCCGATCTCCGCCAGCCAGGCCGGCAGCTCGGCCAGGCTGGCCAGTTCGCGATAGCGCGGATGCGCCTTCGGCGCCGTCGCCGCCTCATGGGCCCAGACCAGCGGATAGGGAATCAGCGCCGCCCAGGCGCCCGCCTCCAGCGCCGGAATGATGTCGGACTTCACCGAATTGCCGGCCATCACCGCCTGTTCCGCGCCGGTGCCGTGGCGTGCGAACACCCGCTCATAGGTGCCGCGATCCTTCTCGCTGACGATCTCGACGGCGGCGAACAGGTCGCCGAGACCCGACGCCGCCAGCTTCTGTTCCTGGTGCAACAGGTCGCCCTTGGTGATCAGCACCAGCCGGTATTTCTCCGACAGCTGGGCCAGGGCGGTCTCGACGCCCGGCAGCGGCTCGACCGGCTCGGTCAGCATCTCGCGCCCGGCAGCGAGGATCTCGCGGATGACTCGGGTCGGCACGTCGCCGTCGGTGATCTCGATGGCCGTCTCGATCATCGACAGGGTGAAGCCCTTCACCCCGTAGCCATAGAGCCGCAGGTTCCGCTGCTCGGCCTCGGCCAGCCGGGTCTGCAGCGTCGCCTCGTCGGCGTGCGGCTCGAGCAGGGCCACGAACCGCGCGTGGGTCAGGCGGAACAGGGTTTCGTTGTGCCAGAGTGTATCGTCAGCGTCTAGGCCAACGGTAGTTATTCTATTCATTGAACTTTCGGCCTGTTGACAGTTGCTCGATTTGCGCCACTTGCGCCGACTTGCGCTTGCGTCGGCTGACCAGAGGTGTAGTCTACACCCCATCGCAGAGCCATAGGGGCTCGCTCTTGGAGATAGCGATATGACCCGACCTCAAGAAATCCGTTACGAGCTGCGCGAGATCAACCGCGACCTCGAAGAGTGCGACAGTCTCACCCGCGAAGCCTGGCTCAACCAGCAGGCCGGCGCCCTTGAGGAAGAGTTCAAGGCGCTGACGGGAAAGTACCCTTACGAATGACCCCTGACGACCTCCGCCGTATCCAGAAAGCCGCCGGCCTGTCAGACGCGGAACTGGCCGACAAGCTCTGGTGCTCTGTCCAGCATGTCAGACGCATGAAAATGGACCCTAGCCGATCGGGCCACCGGCCGATCCTTCCGGAGTTCGAGCTTCGCCTCTCCCGCCTAACCCCGAAGGGAACCTGAGAAATGGAAGGTCATAGTGCAGCCCGGGACCTCGCACCCAACGCCGATGCGGCGACGGCGAAAGAGCCGCTGCCCCAAGGGTGGAAGACTGGCGATCTGGTGCGCCTGAAGGCCGAGGAAGCCGATGGTTGGCGCCAGCCGTTCAAGGGGTTCGCGCTCAAAGGAAGGCTCGCCACGCTTCACGTTGGCAGCGGTCCCGCGCAGCATCCCTTTGTCCTGCAATTCCATGTTCGTCCCGGCGCTCAGCGCCAGAGCCTGTCAGCCAGCAACGACCGCTACTTCGAACGAGCGCCTCCCCAGTGACGGCGCCTCTTGAGGGCGTCCGCTAGCAGACCGATAATTCAAGCCCGGGAGGCCATAATGACTGAAACGCTAAGGGAGAGGATGAGGGAGCGGTTGATTGCGGTTCTGAGCAGCCACATCGCCGTGATTGCCGACCATGAGACGGGTTCGTTCGAGATCGAAGCGCACGCCGCTGAACTGGCCGACGCCATCCTCCGAGAGTTCCGCCTTCAGCCTGTAGCTCAGGGAGTGGTCGGTGAAGATGGGGAGGTCACCCTGTCTCCTGTTCCTCGTCTTTGAGAAGGAAGAGGCTTGGCGGGGATCGGGGAAGCGGCGAGCGCCAGCCGAGAAACCCCAGCCCAAACGCTCGCCGTGAAGTCTGCCTGCATGGCCGCATCGAACGACCACCAACCGTAGACCGCCTGAGGCGCGCTTTCCTCATGTGTCGGTCGGGCCAGACCCAGCCAAGGGAGAGGCACATCAATGTTGCGGCCCCCAGACCTAAACCGGCGAACCGGGCGGGGAAGGCGCGTTGATCAGGCGCTCGGCGATTACTTTGGCCTTTGCCGCAACACCCCCACAATAGCACAAACCGACGCTCTGTGAAGCGGGGAGACGGTTGTTTTTCTTGGGGAAATGTGGGATATTCAGTCTTGGAGATAACCCATGTGCATCATCTGCAACGTGCCCGAAACGGCCAAGGCCGACGCCTTTTTGAGCAGCTTTGAGAAGGCGCGCGTTGCCATGGCCAACGCCGAAGCCCGGATGCTGGATTGTGCCCTCGCCGCGCCCGACCCTGAGGTGAAGAAGCGCTACAAGGCCATCCACAAGGAGATGGTTCGACAGCGCCGTGCGTGGAACAAGCTGGAGCAGGCCCGAGAACACGCGCCCACAGCACCCCTCGCCTAGCCCCTTCCTTCCATTAGCTTCCATTACCGTCCATTAGTTCGGACCATGGAGACGATCAGCGACCTCAAACGGCTAGGCTACAGCCTGTTTCTCAACTGCGGCAACTGCTGTCGGTATGAGGAAATACTGGATCCATCCGAAGCCTTTGATCGATACGGACCCTTCGTAAAGCTGGCGAACGTTAGGAACGTAACGACCTGTCCTAAGTGCGGAACCAGGGGGACGCAGATCAAGGTAGACTGGGGAATGCCGGGGTAAGTGGAGCGGCCCATTATGGCGGGGCGCCGCTCCGACCAGCTGCCACTGGTTGAATGCCGCCCCCGCCGCCGTTCAAGCGCGCCGACGCAAGCGTTGGAACTCGCAGCGGCAGGGGCCAAGTCCCAGAAGGGAACATCCACACAGTAGCACAAACCGGCGCTCGAACAAACTGCGAACCGATGTGGACAAACCCGCCGCGGGCCTTGGGCGGAAGCGTTAAATATGAGATAACGACGGTCGGAGGGTCGGACTAGCCCAAGGATAGATATGCGCATTCCCGAGATCCGCGACCGGCTGCATCAGCTTGCGAAAGAGCTTAACTGCGAAGAGCTGGCGCGCCTGGCCGAGGCCACCAAGCGGCGAGCGCCCCTACGTCGTGCCGCCCCGCGCTACCCGCGTTTGACTGAGGAGGAGCAAGCCCAGGTGCGGAAGACCTTCGAAGCAAACCCCGCGCTCGGCCTCAACGACATGGCCCATATGTTCGGGACCAACATCGGACGCATCAGCACCGCTATCCGGGGTTTCCGCGTCTAGGGCGCCTTCACGGGCGCCGCGCTGACCGACACCGACGCAACAGCAGCCGGCGGGCGGAACTTCTCATCGTACAGTTCCTTCGCCAGCCAGGCCGTCAGGGCCAGTAGAATGCCCAGCCCAACTCGAGCCGCGCCCCTGATTGTTCCCCGCAAATCCCCAATCGCAGCGTGTATGCCCTCATAGCGTTCGGCGCAAAGGGCCTCATGCTCATTGATCTTGGCGTACGCGCCTGCCACGGACTGTCTTTCCTCTACGGCCATCGCCGGTCTCCATACTCAAACGGCCGGCGAACGGCCTTCGTTCAACCCCAGACCTTCCACCAGGGCCGGGGCTTCAGCTTCTCAACAGCGGCCCTCTCTTCGGCCTCACATCGATCGATGATCCAGAGGGCGGTGGACTTGCGGTCATTCGCAGCCTCCAGCCGACCGGTTTGCGCATCCCCGAAAGCAACCCACTCCCCGATGGAGTTGTCAGCCGGAAGGGGCGCGGCTTGAACATCAGCGCGGAGCTGCGGCGGGATGCGGCCCGCGCAGTCCAGCGCAACGGGCACTGTCACGGTAGACGGCACGCTTGCACATGCCGGCAAGACCAGCATCGCCGGCAGCGCCAGCGTCATCACGAGCATTCGGAGCCTTGAGGATCGCATCGCGGTTCTCCTGAGTTTCTGAGGTTCGGACGGCGTCTCGCTCGCCAAGGCCCGCCACGGCCTCTGTGGACGCCGCTGAGGCCCGTTCGCCCGCATCGGTGATGGTGACGGCGGCCTTGACCTTCGCGGCCTCCACGGCCCGCTTTTCGGCCTGCCAGCGAGCGACACCGTTCACAGCGGCAAAGACCAGCAGGAAGCAGCCAAGAATGGTGGCCAGCCCAAGCCAGTTCTTGCGGAGCCAGTCGCGGGCGAAGGCGAGCATCACGCGACCACCTCGAGGTCGCGGTCGCCGCTCAGCCAGATCTTCTCGCGGACGAACCGGGGCAGGATGATGCAGCCGTTGGAGGCGTCACCCGGGCGAGCGATGCTGTCGCCGTGGATACGGAAGGCCCCGCGTCCGGTGCCCGCGTGCGTGTCGTCCAGTCGCCCATCGTCAGCGTAGAGGGTCAGGGCATAGGGCCCGACGCTCTTGCTGTCGTACTTGCCGACGATCTTCCACTTGCCGGCGGGGAGCGGGCCAACGCCGCGCTCACCCTGAAGGGCCGGGTTGTTCTTCCCCCTGCCCTTGCCGCTGTAGCCCTTGGAGACGAAATGACCATCGTGGGTCAGCTCGCCGCTCGATTGATCGTAACGCCAGGTCATGCGGGGTCTCCCTTTTCAGGCGGGGGTTCGGGCTCGGTGGCGTTGGTCCCGCGAATGAGCGCCCAGATGCCGGCGCCCAATCCGCCGTAGAGGCCACCAGCCGCCATCAGGTCTACCGACTGTCCCCGGAACATCGCGACGAACGGCAGGCTCAGCCCAGCCGCCAGCATAGGCAGGCTGTAGACCCGGCCAATCGCCCAGGTGCGCCCGTCCAAGCCCGTGAAGAGGTCGGTGATGATCTTGGGCGGCGTCATCGCCACGCCCTCGGACGGAACGGCGGCCTTGGCCGGGGCCGCTCGAGGCAGACGAGCTTCGTGCCCACATAGTAGCAGTCGCCCTTCGGGGGCGGATACGGTGTGCTGTAGAGGACCAGGGCAAAGGTGAGGGCGATCATCAGCCGGCCTCCGCTTTGGACGGGTAGCCGACCACGCCGCTGCCGATGCCTCCGAAGCCGGGGGCCGATGGCACGGAACCGCCGGTCTCGCTGGGCAAGGACGCGAAAAGCCGCGCTTCGACATCGCTCAGCAGGAAGGTGTGCAGCACCTCAACCCGCCAGTCGAACAGCGTGCCGTTGTCGGGCACCTCCTCAATCGGCCAGAGGTAGGTTTCATGCGTGTCACCCGTGCGCCGGGTCATGTCGGTCGAGGCCAAGGCAGATCGCGTCTGCGCTTCAGCCTCGGTCTCATAGGTCAGATAAAGGCCGCTCATCCGATGCGAACTCCGAGCAGGGTGAAGGCGGTTGAAGCCAGGTCCGCCGCCGCGCCGCTGCTGTCCACGTTGGCGAGGGCGATG
The DNA here is from genome assembly GCF_057586315.1 of Caulobacter sp. SRI_014. NCBI lineage: Bacteria > Pseudomonadati > Pseudomonadota > Alphaproteobacteria > Caulobacterales > Caulobacteraceae > Caulobacter > Caulobacter sp. SRI_014. Next base: position 184,030 of record NZ_JBYCZQ010000001.1, read on the forward strand.
GTCAGGGTGCCGTTCGTCGCGCAGAAGGCGCGCTGCACCACCACAGACGGAAAACTCCCGCTGATCTGCATTTCGACAATGCAGCGATCCGTCGTCAGAAGGCCGGGAACGCTCACCGTGAAATTCTCCACGACGCCGGCAGCGATGGAGGTCGGGTTCAGCGTGCCGGTGAAGGTGAAGATTTGCGGGCTGGCGAAATTGACCGAACTCGAGACGTTGGTCGCGGCAAAGACCTCCGGCGGCCAGAAGTGGTCGGGCCGAACGATGGTGCGGTTGTCGGCGTAATAGGCCCGCATGAAGCCCTCGGTATCCCGAAGATCCGTCTCGAAGCTGTTGCCCCCGACGCTGGACGCTCCGATGATCGACCAGACGGTTTGCGTATCCCCAAACCCCTGCATCGCCTCGCGGCCGATGAGGATTTTGTTGCCTTCGAAATCGCAATCAACATCGGCGATGTCGCCGGCCTTGATGCTGTTGGTCGGAGCCCAGACAAGGCGCAGGTCATCGCCCACCGAAGTCAGGTCAATCGCCGTGCGGGTGTTTGCATTTGCACTGGACGACGCAAACTGCACCCACTCCGGTTCGTTCGGATCGGTGATCGCGTAGTAGGTCGTGCTCTCAGCCGTCAGGCCACCGGGTACAGCGCCGGTAACGTTCTCATTCGCGTAGCGCAGGCGGAAAGGCTCAGCCAAGCTCATGCTGTCCTGGGTGACCTTGAACGAGGGGATGCGGATGCGGTTGTTGGTCGTGTCCACGTCGTCAATGGCGTGGAACGACATGTCGCGCGGCGCGTGGATGAAGCGGTTGCCAGTGATCGAGAACTTGGACTTGTTGAACTTCCACCAGCTATGGGTGCCCGTTCCCGCAGAGGAGAAGGTGACGAAGGTTCCAGCCTCCGCGTCGGGGATGCTGGCGGCGATCTGGAAGACATTATCCGAGACGCGAGCGGCGTAGTAGGTGCGGTTGCGCACGACCTCCACCGGAAGCGTCCCGGTGCTCTTGAAGCGGACGGGGGTGTATTCGTATTTCCCTATCCCATGGTCGGCGTAGGTGACATCCTCCCCTGCGCTTTCGAAGGTGGCGCCGGACTTGGGCTGATAGCTGTCAATATCCACGAGGTAGCGGACAGATCGGAACTCGACGCCTTGCCAGACCGTGTACTCTCGGTTCGATTGCGAGGGGCCAAAATAGCCCGTGCCGGCGCGGTTCTCATAGACCCCGCCCGATATCGTGAAGCGCTCGCTCGTCACCTGGAAAGGCGCAAGGGAACCATCCGCAGGATGCACGCCGGTGCAGTCGATCAGGTCGATAGTGCCCACGTTTGGGTGGCTGTCGAAGTAGACAAACCAATGCGTGCCCGATCCGGCCGAGCTGATATCGATCGGTACGGGGGGAACAGCAACCGCGTCTTCGTAGGTGCGGCAGACGTAGAAGGTCGTCGCCGAAAGCTTGGCGAGGAAGTAATCGGTATAGGCCGCCAGGCCACCAGGAAGCGTGCCGTCAGACCAGATGCGGACCTTGCAGGGGATCTGGCCCAGATAGCAGCCGGGCAGGGTCAGGGCGGTCTTGGTGAAGACGTTTGTGGCCGCATTCACATCAGCCGCCGCGACGGACTGCTCCACGCGGTTCAGACCCCAGTCCCCCGGAGAGCCGACGAAGCCGCCGACGCAGCCTTCCATCCGGTGGCCGATGATCTTCACGCCATCGGCTTGATAGGGGCCCGCCCGCTGCGGTTCAAAGTCGAAGGCGAGGCGCGGCGGGAAGCCGCGATACTGCCACTTGATCGAGCCGTCCGTAACATCGCCGACCAGCCACTTGGGGGCGGCGCCCATGTATCGGCCGATGTCGAAGGTCAGGCCGCCGATCACGGTGAGGCCCGGGTAACGTTGCGCCAGGTCGCGCCCACCGACCCCGATGGGGCTCATGCCCTGACGCCGGCAGGGGCCGATGACGGGGTTGATGAAGGTGATGTTCTGCGATCGCCCGTCAGGGTCATAGACGCTGGCCGTCGATTGATCAGGCTCGGGATAGCCTTCGGTATTGACCAGCACGGCCCCGGTGATCGGGTTGACGTTGAGGTTTCGGTGACCAATGGCGACGCCGTCCTGCGCCATGTCGAAGGCGATCAGGTTCTCAAACGTCAGGTTTGCACCCGCCGAAATGTTGACCGCGTAGGACAGGCACTCCCCGGCGGCGGCGGTGTCGGTCGTCTGGAAGCGCCAGCCGCCGTCAACGCTGACGTTGATGAACCGACCATTGCGGCACTTCCACAGATTGAAGGGGAGCAGGGTATCCTTCAGGCGGTAGATCGTACCCGCGAGGTAGTCAGCCGCCTGAAGGTTGAAATCCCCGTTCAGGATGATCTTCGCGCCCGTGCAGTCGAAGGTGAACCCATCCCAGCAGACAGCCAGAGGGACCGTCTCAACGGTGTTGATGAACTTGCCCGAGCAGGTGCGGCCATCGTGCAGGGTAACGTTCTTGGTGGTGTAGCCGATGCTCACGCGGGTGACGTGATCGAGCCAGTAGTTGCGGCTCAACGCGGCGTCGAAGCTGTGCCAGTAGTTCAGGAGGTCGTAGAACTTGACGAAGGCCGCTGTGTCGTCGGTCGGGGTGCCCGTCACGTCGTTGGTCGTGAAGATGCGTCCGTCGAAGGCCTCGTAGGTGTTGGGCTCAAGCACCGCATCGCCGACAGCCCCGCAGAACTCGGGGCGCAGGATTTGATCGCCAGCAATGCGCCAGTCGCGGTCGCCGTCGTTGGAGGTCGTGTCACTGGCAAGGGTCACAGCATCGCCTGTCACGTCGATCAGCCAGAACGACGGGCAGTCGTGTTCTTCGGTGTAGCCGGTCGCCAGAATGCGGTTCGTGCCGGCGGGGATGCTCAGGGCGGAAATGTCGAGGAACGCCCCGACAGCAGTGCCCCCGGCCCCCGGGTCGCCCTTGTCGCCCTTCTCCCCCGCGATGTCCTCCAGCGGGGTCAGGACCAGCGCGCCGTCCTCGAGGGTCAGAACGCCATCGGAGCCGGGGTCAAGCTCAAGGCCCGCGTCACCCATCGGAACCCGGATGGTGCGACCGATGTCTCGCGCCTGATCCTGGGCAATCCGGGTCAGCCGGTCCAGCGCGCCCTCATGCGTCTCGGCGGGGAAGCTGTCGCTGGCGGTGTAGTCCGCGGGCTGCGTCCAGGGCGTTGCGCGGTAGATCAGGAGGGTTTCACCAACGGCCACCACAGCGGCCGTGGTCAGCGAACCGCCTGTCGCCTCGCCCGCTCCGGTGATGGTGTTGCCGGTCAGGGTCGTGGTCGTGCCGGAAACCGTCTTTTTGACCACCACATCCGCGTCTGACGTGAAGCTGAACGGGATGGTGTAAGGGCCGGTCAGGCCAGCGCCAGCGTACTCAACGAAGGTGATTTGCGCTGAAACCGTCATGCTCGCCGGGCTCTCTTGGAGATCGGCGGCTTGTCCCGGCGGGGTCCGCGTCGCGCGAAGCGACGGGGTATTATGCCATGATCAGGGCTTGAGAAGACCCATCGTCTTCAGGTACTCAACCGCAAGAAGCTCCTTCGCCTGCTCTCGAGAGAGAATGACCGGGGGGATGCGTTGAGCCTGTTCGGCTATCCAGCGATCAAGGGCGGCGAGAGCGTCCGCCGTCATTATCGGCGCTCCGCGCCGAGCAGGACACGGCAGTTCTCGACATCACAACCACGCATGTTCTTATCAGGGCTGATGGCGTACAGGAGCCCTAGCGGCCTCCCCTTTTCCAATGCCCACTCTGCCGCTTCTCGCAGGTTCTCGTAGCGCTTTTGCTCGCGCTCAACCGCGAACAACCTGACCCCGTCAGGTGCGGCCCCGTCGCAGCGCACGACCATGAGGCCTTCATGGATTAGAACGCCCTTCACCACGCATTCGTAGGCTCCGCGCTCTGCGGTCACCGGCATAAGGTCAGGTCCGGCAAGAAGCGAAATTACGAAGCTAACAATCATAGTCCAAGCTCCCCGACCCGCATTCGTCGTCATAGTTTGGGCGATGGGGCTGCGGGTCGATCACGCAGGACGCCACCACCAGCCCAATCGCAGCAATCACTACCACTAGCTTCAGGCGAACGTCATGGGCGCTTCTCAGATAGAAGACCATGAACAGACCACAAGCGGCCAGGACAATTGAGGAAAGCCAGCCCCCAAACAGATCGCGTCCCCCTTAGTCTTCGGCCCTCTCGGGCAGCCCGGCCGCATCGCCGGTCGCGTCCTCGACCCCATCGAAAAGCCATGCCATGAAAAACAGGTTCTGCAAAGGCAGCAGCCGGCGGGCCTTGTGGATGTCTGCCCGGCCCATAGGCTTCGTTTCGCCATTCTCATCGGGGACCAGAGCCGCCGAAGTGGCGCCGCCGACCGTCCATGCGTCGTTGACCAGACCGGCGGACGGGCCAAGCAAAGCTTCGAGGGGTGAGCGAGAGACATACCGACCAGCAGGATCAACACCAGCCGCCGGATTGATACCGAGCCTATTGCGGCTCAGCTTCTCCAGCATGTTGTTGCCCTCCATCAACCAGCCCAGCGTGCCCGAACGGTCTAGGCCTTCGATGATCCACTTTTGCGGCTCGTCGCTGGTCTTCTTTCCGGCCAGCGTCGTCTTGAGGTGGTAGGTAAGCATACCCAGGGCGACGCCCAATACGACGGATTGTGCAACTGCTCCGTCTCGCTCCTGAAGCCCCCGGATGAGTTGGCGGTTCATCGCGGCGAAACTGAATGACTTGAACTGGCCGATGGTCTTGCCAAGTTCGGTGCTCATCCACAGCGGCTTTTCTTGACCGGGGGAAACGACGTGGCTATCGACCTCCTTGACCAGAGCGGCGCGGAAAGCGGCTCCCGCTTCCTTGTCGGTCCAGTCGGCAGTGTTGGCGACCCAGACGCCCCCGCCCTTCTCGCCGTGCTTGCGGAACTCCTTGCCGATCCGCTGGGCCATCTCCCCATCAAGCCCGAGGAACCGCAGACGCTTGATCTCGGCGGGGCTCGCCCCGGCCTCGGTGATGGCCTTCAACATGCGCGCCTGGATCATGACGCCGCTGAACGATTTCATCGTGGCGTTCCAGAGGCTCATGCCCGAGACGACGCCAAACTTTTCCCCCGCGTACTGGAGGCCGCGCTCTAGTTTCGAGGTTCGCCCGAAGTCCTCGAACACGTCGGCCATCTGCTGTGCCCGGGTGTCCAGCACCATATCCAGCGCGGTCCCGGCCATGCGGACCTCTGAAGCCGCCATCTTGAAGGAGCGCAGGTTGGCCACCATCGGCATTAGACCGCGCGTCATGGTCTTCCCGAGGCCGCCGCCGGCCAGCACAACGCGCGCCAGATCGGGCACGGCAGAAACCGTCATGCCACCCAGCAGGCGCAGATAGTTGAGCGTGCGCATGGACCGCAGCACCCGCCAGCCCAACGCGTTCGGATCAGTTGGAACTGCGTATTGCCCCCGGATGCGGTCGCGCATCGCTTCGATGTCGGTCACGTCGCGCTTGAGCCTCGCGCTCAACGCCTTCTGCTCGGGGCCGTCTGGCGTGCGGCGGAACAGACGCTCATAAGAGGCCGTGATGGCGTCAACCTGATCCTTCATGTCGGCGCGACCGAACCGCCGGGCCAGTTCCACGTCAGCGCTCATGGTGCGGGTGTAGACCCGCAGGACGCGCTCAACGTCGTTCTCAAGCCACGGCTCCAGAACCTCGTCAGGGACTTGAAGCGTGCGTTCCTTCAATGGGCCCCGGAGATTGGCGACCAGATCGTATCCCGTACGGCCCGGCGACTGTCCCAGGATTTGCGAGACGACCTCTTCCGCCTCGGCGCGCAGCTCGGCGCGGGTCAGCTTGTCGTCGCCCCGCTGGCTCAGCTCAAACCAGTCGGTGAGGTGTTCGGTGAAAGCGTTGCGGCGCTCGAGGATCTTCGGGATATCGTAGACGCGGGTCAGGTAGGACGCGGCGCCCGTCGGCTCCACACCCTCGGGCAGAAGGCCAAGCCGGATCGCCGCATCCTTCAGCGGATCGACGATGGCCTTGCGATACTGCTTGGCAGCGGCGGCGGCTTCCGGGATGGCGGACTGGTCACCCCGGCGCATGGCCTTGGCGACCTCCTCCTTGAAGGCGGCATACGAAAGCTTCTGCTCACCAGCCAGGTCACCGACACCAGCCCGCAGCATGTCGCCAGTCTTCTTCGCCCTGCCGAAGCGATAGCGGGCGAACTGGTCGTCCATCTGCTGGATCGAGGCGGCGAGCGGGCCCTGCCAGCCCTTGATCAGGCTTTCTGCGGCGATGGGGGACGCCACGTCCTCGGCGTTGCCCTTCAGGTAGTAGGGCGTTTCGGCCAGTTCGGAAGCGAGGCGAGCGGTTTCCGGCGACGGGCTGTTGAGGGCCCGCAGCAGGGGGTTGTCGGAGACCGGGTTCGCGCCTTCGAACTTCTCCAACCCAAGAGCAGACGCGGGCCTGATCTGGGCATTGGAACCGGTGCGGACAGCGGCAGCCGACAGGCTCCCGGCGTCAACGACCTCACCCCGGGCGAAGGCTTCGTTGAACTCGCTTTCGAAGCGGTCCAGCAGCTTGGCGTCCTTCGCCCCCGCACGGGACAGAAGCGCCCCGCCCACGGCCCCGAACAGCCCGCCCAGGACGATGGCCGAGCCGACGTTCATGTACGCCTCTTCGGCGGTGCGGGTGGCCTGCGTCGCCTGTAGGACGCCCTCCTGCACAGCCGCGCCCACGCCGCTCAGCGCCGCCACCGTCCCCGCTGTCCGCAGCACCTTGTAAGAACCGTTCGCGCCCTTCACCAACGCACCGCCCGGGAGCAGGATGGTTGGATCAAGCAGCGTGGCCGCAGTCCCGGCCACAAAGCCGGTGAAGGGCGAGGCGGCCATAACGGCCCGGTCCTCGCGCTCCCGGTCGATCTGGCGCTTCTTGGCCTCCACGAAAGCCGCACTGTCGGCCCGGATGAACTCTTTCCAGTCGGCCTCGTACTGCGTCCCCGCGATGTCCTGCCACGGGTCATAGTCCTCGGTCGGCGCAATGCCCCATTGGCCGCTGTTGATCAGCGTCGATACGATCGGGTTCTCAGTGCGAAAGGCCGCGCCCCAGACGCTCGCCTGCTGCTTGGCCCATTCCCAGGGGTTATCGACCTCGTCCTCAACAACCGGTTCCGGCAAAGCGCCGACCGGACCGGAGAAGAGATTGCGTCGGTAGGGATCGACCAGGGGCATTATGCGCCGCCCGGCATGTAGAACTCGACATCGCCGTTAGGCTTGATGCGCGAGCGCTGCTCACGGAACGCCTTCTCGTCGCCCTTGCGCAGGTCTTCCGCCGGCTTCATGTCGGGCACGAACCACTTGTCCAGCTTCCGCAGAACAGGCTCGTCGCCCGAGCGATCCCACCAGAGGACCTGATACGGCGGCTTGCCTCCGGTGCGCCATTCCTCGGAGGTGACCCCGGGAACCGGGACGAAGAACACATCCTCCCGCGCGGTCTTCTTGCCGGTCTTGGCGGTGATGATCCCGGCGCCCTGCTCGTAGGCGTAGTTCCAGTTCCCCTTGACCGGCTGATAGGTGCGCTCCAGCCCGTACTTGACGACCGTGCGACCGTTCGGCCCCTGGCTGGGGGCGTACATCTGCTGGATCTTCTGCTTGGCGTAGGCGAAGGCCTGATCTTCGTTGCCGTACTTTTTGAAGCCGTCGAGGGCGAGTTCTCGGTAGGTGGCGACCACCTCGGCGCGCTGCTCAGGCCCACCAAGCGTAACGTTGCCCGGGAACAGCTTGCCCGGATAGAGCGCACCGATGATGTCGCCGCCCTGATCGGCCTTCTTCAGCTTCTTCTCGAAGGCGTCCAACTCAGCGGTCGGCGCCAGTTTCGAGCGGTACTCGGGATTGTTCTCCTTCGCCACGCGCTCGGCGGCCTGTTGGGCGCTGTAGCCAAGGCCTTCCGTATAGTGGCGGTAGGCGATGGCCGCGCGCTCGATATCCTCCCGGCCCTCGACGCTGGCGAAAGCGTTGGGGTTGCGGATCATCATCTGGGCCGCGATTGAAGCGGTAGCCGCCACGGATTGAGGGTCGGTCGAGATAATGCCGCCGCGCAGCGTGGCCGCCCCCGCTTTCGGGAGAATGCCGGTGCGCTCCCAGATAGAGAAGGCTGCGGCTGGGCCCGCCTTGGCCCCGAGGCTCTTGTAGTAGGCGTCAGCGCCCTTCTGAGACGCGTCATCGAAGGGGTTGAGCTGCTGACCCGTGTTCATGGCCAGGGCGAACGCCCCAGCGTCGTTCGTTGCCTTGTCCCTCTGGGCGACCGCCGTTTCCGCCTGATCGATATAGCGCCAGTCCTTGATCTGACCGCTTTTCTTGGCGGCGTCGATATCGGCCTGACCGGCCTCGCCGTCCTGAATTTTCCGCATCAGGCTATCGAAGGTGGCGCGCTCGGCCTCGGCCTCGTTCTTCTCGTCTTCGGCGTCATCCTGGGCCTGCTTGCGCTCGGCTCCGTCCTGCAACTTGATCCGGTCGTCGTAGTCGAGGCTCGCAAACGTCGGATCGATGTCCGCCTTGCCGTCTTCCTTCTCGGTCAGCACCTTGCCGGCAATGCGCTCGGCCTGCTTGACGCGGTTGGACCAGCCGTCAACATCCTCGGGCTTGCCTCCCGGCTTCCAGCCACGCGGCTTCTCATAGTCGTTCATGGCCGCCACAGCTTCCGCCGGGGTCTTGGCCGCCTTCAGCTTGCGGTACACATCCGGGTGGTCGCGCTTCATCTCCATCAGCGCGAACTCGTCCTGCACCCGGTTGTCGGTCCAGGGCTTGCCACGGGCGGCGGCGAATTTCCTCAGTTCAGCAGCGCGACTGGCGTTCCATTGCCCCTTGCCGATGCTGTCGGAGCCGTCCTTGCCGTCACCCGGATTGACCCCGCGCGAGCCCTTCGGCCCGCCCTCATGGCTGAAGGTCCCGAGAATGCCGGCAACCGCCGCACCGTTGAAGCCTTCCGAGCGCCAGAAGGCGGCGCTATCCGCCTCGTCGCCCTTGGCGCCCGACAGGTCATAGTCACCAGATTTGCTCTGAGGACCGCCGAGAGCGCGCAGGAGGGCCGCCGGGTCGCGCATCCCCAGCCCCCGGGCCGCCGCGAAGGTCAGCCGCTTGTCGTAAGCCTCCTTGCGCTCGGCCTTCACCGTGGCGGGGAGGCTCGACTTGTCGATCAGCGCGAAGACCTCGGCCTTCTTGGGCGCAAGCAGGCTCATGTCGCCTTCGACCGCCGACATGGACAGGTCCGCGACCTTGTCGATCTCCTGCGATTGGAAGCCGTCACGGGCCTTGTAGAACGTTCCCTCCGCGCCACTGAGAACCCGGCCCCGCATGTCGGCCAGGCGGACCTTCAGGGCGGGGCGATCCTCGGGGCGCTGGGCTTGGATAAAAGCCTCATCCTCCTCGTCGGCCTTGTCCATAAAGGCCTCAATGGCCGCCGGGTCAGTGCCGTCGATGGTGCGCGACCACTCCTGCGCCTGACTGCCGCGTTGGGCGGCGTAGGCTTGCAGGTTGGCCTCGGTCTGAAAGGAGCCGAGGGACTTGTCCTTTTCCTCTGCGGAAAGGCGGTAGCCCTGCACACCCTCGCGGAACTTGGCCCGTCCCAGCCTGCCAACGCGAAGGGCGATGCTGTCCTCAAGCTCCTTGGCCGAGACGACCGGCATACCGTTGGCGTCAAGCTTACGGTTGGCGAGTTCGTCCCGATACATGCGGACCGCCTCGTCCGCCTGACCCTGCCCGATCTGGTTGGCAGCGCCTACGACCTGCCCCGCCATTTGCAGGCCCGCCGCAGCCATGCGGAAATCCCGCCCGCCGGGCAGGTTGAGTTGCGGGGCTTGCGAGCCACCGAGCGGGATGTTGGTCGGCGGGCCGATGCGAGGGATTGTCACCAAGTCACCAACCCCTGTTGCCTTGCCATGGCCGGTTCAAGCTGGACAGCTTGCCCAGACCCCGCTTCCCGAACATGCGCTGCATCGCCGAGGGCTGGGGCTCCAGGGCCTTCGCCTCTTCGTCATACCGCTGGATCGCCAGCTTGCCCTCATAGCGGGTCCACAGGGCCGCGAGTTCGGCGTTGGTGCTGTCCTGATCCATGATCAGCTTGTTCGACCCACCGTAGCCGGTGCCGCTTTCGGCAATGGCCGCACTCTGGGCGCCGAGCTGTTCGTTGGTCTGACGGCGAAGCGACAGTTCGCGCGCCGCAGCCTGATCACCGACCTGACGGGCCTGCTCTCGCGCATGGCTTTCCGAGAAGGACGCCTGCGCGTTGGCCGCCTGCCCGTCCGCCACCTGGCCGCCGATGCTCAGGGCCGAGCTGGCGATACCCATGATTGCCCCAGCCCATGCCATCAGCGTTTCACCCAAGCCCAGCGCTTTGCAGCCGTTCCGTCTTCGCAGTACCCTTCCATCAGGCCCTCGAAGCGCGCGCCCATTATACCAACCCAGCGCTCGCCAGCCTTGAAATCTGCCGCCGTCACCGCCTCAATCCGCCGAAAGGGCGCCGTCTCGAAATACCGCCGGACAGCCTTGGTCGCGGCGATCATGTCGCGGCCCGCGTCCTGAGCGATCAGGGCCCAGGCCTCGCCCCTGCCCCCGCCCCTGTCGAGAACCCCACCGCAGCCGATGACGCGGTCAGTCCTCAGCGTCCAGGCATTGCCGGTCTGCTCAAGGTGGGTGGCTTCCTGCGGGGTAATCCGCTCCTGCCAAGCCCGTTGAGCCGGTTGAAGGATCAGCTCGGCGAGGTCGGAAGCCTTGAAGGGCTCGACGCTAGCCATGGGTTTCCATCTCTGGGAACAGGGCGATCAGGGTGAACGGGAAATCGTCATCCCCTTCCAGAGCGATGGTGGCCGCGCCACTGAAGGTTCCGGGGAAGGTCAGCACCTTGTCACCCGTGAACAGCGGGGGGGCCTCGTCCATCGCGAGGCCGGGCGTGCGGTACTGGAGCGCATCGGTCGATCCGAAGGCCGGGCCGAACTTGCCGCCCAGGCTGTCGAGAAGGCGGACGGTGAGGGCGTGGACGCGCTTCTTCTGGCCCTGTGAGGTGCCCGCGTTCCCCCCGCCCTCCAGAGGCATGAGTTTGGCGCTGTAGGGGTTCGGCAGGCCGACCACGGCTTTCGTGCAGGCAGACTGAAGGGTGATGGCCCCGGCGCTTACCGTGCGCTGGGGGTGTGCAGCCCCGTTGGTCTTCACGTTGACCGTCTCGCCTTCGAGGTGATCGAGGCCCGAAAGGGTCGTGGTGCTGGCGCCGTCGTAGACAAGCGCCGACTGGCTGTAGACGGTCAGGGCTTGATCATCGCCCTCGCCGTACTCAGCCGCGCGGTACTCGATATAGCGCCTGGTCTCGCCGTTGATCGAGCGGGAAACGACCATCCAGACATCATCGCGCGTTCCATCGGGGGACGGGATCACGGCCACGCTCTCGACGCCCTCCAGATGGCGATGCCAGCCGATCACCTTGTCTTCAAGCTGGAGAGTGACCGCCCTCATGTCCCCGTTCGCCATGGCGCACCACAGCGCCTCATGCGGCGCCTGCTGCCATGCGGCGCTGACGATGGGGCTGGGGAGCAGCCCGTGGTACTTGTTGAGGTCCAGGGCCTCGTAGCCGTCCTGCCCGCCGATGAGGAGGCGCAGCCGGCGACCCGACTTCTCGGCGAAGACGACGCCTGGCCCAACCGCAACCGGCTTCAGGCCCGTCCCGCCCCAAGGGGTTTCCGGGTCCTGCTGGGTGTTACCCGGGCCGAAGGGCTGCTGGCTGGTCTGCTGCTTGATCGTGTGTTCCGCCCCGCCCGTTCCGACGAAGAGGACGTTTTTCGTGGGGGCGACCCATTCGACGGCGTTCCCCTGCGCGCTCTGGATCGAGATGACCACGGCGCTGTCCGGCAGGACTTCGCCATGGGTGCGGGCCCGGAAGTTCTTGAAGTCGCCCGCGACCGAGGCCCATTGCTGTTGACCCCGGAACCACGTCAGCCGCTCGCGGAAGAAGCAGACGTTGTCGGGCCAGCCGTCCACGTCCGACCACGCCGGCAGGGCCCAGCGGTGGGTCGCAGCAGTCGCCAGCTCGGCGGGCAGGCGCGATTTGACCGTGCCCTCAGCCTCCGTGGCGCTGTTGACGTCGGTGATCTCGATCCAGCCGTAGCCGGAGTGCAGGTATTCCCATTCAACGCCGATCGATCCAACGGCGCCGTCGCCCTTCTGCTCGGCCCCGGTGCCGTCCCAGTACTTGCCCTTCGTGTGGACGGGGACCTCTTCACCGCAGATGGCGGGCTTGTCCGTCGTATCGACCGGGCCAACCTGCGTGCACTTGTAGAATTTGAAATCCGCCCGGCGCTGGTCGTTCACGTCAGTCTTGGTGCGAACTTGCCACGACCTGGTGTCGGCCCCGTCCTCAAGCTCGATCTCCAGCAGCCCGCCGACATGACCCGCTTCGAACAGGTCAGCCGAGGCGGTGACAGTGACCGTTCCACCAACGGTGTAGGTCCCGGCGACGGTGACGGTGGTCGCGCTGATATCCACCGTGTTCTGGTCCTGAAACGGTCCACCCTCGGGGACGAACAGCGCAAGCGTCCAATCGTCGTTGGCATTGCGCGTCAGGGTGCGGGGCGCATGGCCGGCGCAGGCGAGATAGAGGATGTCGCCCGACTGCTCAAAGCGGATGCCGAACGTCCCATCATCGCGGGTCAGATCGGCGGCCAGGTACGGGGTGGCGACCTCGTAAGGGTCAGAGCCATCCATCAGAACGCCCCGGTTGCGGTAGAACCGGACGTACTCAGGCCCGAACTCCAGAATGAAAGCATCCGAGCGGGAGAAGACGAACGGGCACAGCCAGACCTTTTCGCCGTTGGCCTCCGAGACGTAGACCGTCCCCGCAGCCCGCATGAGGGCGCCCTGTACCTGGGGGATCAGGCCCTTGCAGTAGGACAGCCCCGCCTGCCACTTCTCGAGGTCAGGGCGACCGCCAAGGAGCGGGGACAGCTCGCCCGCGTTGAACGAGGTTATGGCGCCGTTCCACTTCACGCGCGGCTCACCAGCCAGCTACCATCCGGCGCTTCCTCGGCGGGCTGCTCGATAGCGTTGAGCTTGAACGCCTCCTTCAGGGCCTCCCGGTACTCCTGCCAGGCGACCTGCTTCTTGGACGTTGAGCCCGTGACCTTCTCGCACAGGTCGAAGGCCAGCCGGCAGGCCAGCGCCTCGTCAAACAGCGGGTCCCACAGGGTCGTGTTCGTCTGGCGAAAGACGTACCGGATATCGAGCGGCGCGGCGATATCGGTGAGGATCTTGCCGCCTTCAAGCTGGTAGGTCGGCAGGAAGCGGCCCACCGCGTCAGCCAGGCCCGGTGTCCACTCCGCGCCGTTGATCTGGGCAAGCTGGAGACAGTCGGCCGGCAGAACGTAGGACAGGCTGTAGTCAAAGGCCGGGGCCGTCACCTCAGCCGACAGGCGGGCGCGGGTCATGGCGAAGGTCCAGCGCGCGCCCCTCAGCAGCAGATCGCGGACGGGCGCGAACCGTTGCTTCAGCGCACGAGCGCGGTCGTCCTCATCATCAAAGGTGAGGATCGATCCGGCGCCCAGCTTGTGGAGGGCGCTGTTGCCGACGACGGTTTCGCTTTCGGCCATGGGTCAACCTGTGCAGACTGCTTTGGCGATGGGGTTACCGTCTTCATCGAGCAGCCAGACCTCGTTCCAGTCGCGCTCCCCGGCGTTGAGCGTCAGGGCGAATTGCGCGCCGACCTCTTCGGCTTGCGTCTCGGTATCCAGCAGGGTTGCGACCCCCACCTCGATGGGGCCCTCACCCGTGGTGTCCATTCGAACGACGCTAACGAGCATGGCAGGCTCCTAACTGATGCTGACGGTGTTGCTTAGCGCGGTCGCCATGGTGGCGTCGGTGACTTCGCACTGCATGACGGCGGGGTCGTTGGTGTCTCCACCAAAGATGACGACGCGGGCTCCATCGACTTCCATTGCTTCACCGATGCTTCCAGAGACGGCGTTCCAGGTGTACGTGTAGGGACCGGTCCCGCCCGTCGCCGTCGCCGTGCATTCGCCCGTTTCAAAGTCGTATGACGACCCGGCTCCCCATGTCAGCGTAGACGGGGCCGCCACAACCGACAGGGGCTCAGGAGCGTCCTCCGCCGCTGGCGTGTTCGCTGTGGTGAGGCTCAGCCCCACGCCGATCATCAGACCAGCCCCGTGATGCCCGTGGCTTCGGTGTCGGTATCGAACACACGGGAGACGCGGATGGGGATGACGCCCGCCGGAACGGTCAGGGCGTGGGTGACACCAGCTTCGTCGTTGACCTTCAGCGTGCCGCCAACCGAGACGATCAGGGCGCGGGTGGTCACAGCCAGGTCGTTGCTGTCGTGCGGCGTGATGGCGAAGAAGCGGCTCGCCGGCAGATCGCTGTTCTGGGCGCCCTTGGTGATCGTCATCTCAGGTCACCGGGAAGGTGGTCTTGACGATGTAGCCCTTGATCGCCTCCACGGCGTTCAGAAGGTCCTGGCGGGTCAGGGCCGGGTTGGACGTGCCGAGGGTGACCCTCAGCTCAACCGTCTGGCTGCCCGTGCTGTCGCCCACGACCACGTCGGAGGGAAGCTTGCCGCCGATTGCCACCCCGAGAAACTTGTCGGCCATGATGTGGCTCCAGACTGGGAAAGGGCGGCCCCGCCATTACAGCGGGGCCAGGGGTTACTCAGGGAGGAACTAGTAGCCGCCGGTGTACTGGACGCGCATGGCGATGGTCACAGCGGCGGAGCCGACCGTGTTGCCGGTCAGGCAGACGTCGTACTCGCGCTGGGGATCGCTGGTCAGGCCGAGGCGCTGCCAGACCGTTTGCTCGACCTCAGCGATGTCGGTCGCCTGGTCGTGGTACAGCACGTCACGGAAGGCCGCGGCGCTGGACAGGTCCAGGCCATCGGCGAAGACGTCCTTGGTCACCACCGCGCCGCCGTTCTCGGCGGTCTGGTAGATCCCCACGTCGTAGTCGGTGCCGCTGGTGATCGCGTCGTTGGCGAGCAGGATCGCGGAGATGCGATCCGAGCTGCGGACACGGGCCATGCGGTAGACCGAGCCATCGTCGTCGGCGGCCAGGGTTTCGACGGTCCCGACCGCTTCGAACAAAGGGCCTCGCACCAGATGCGCGGCGCAGGCAACTCGGGGCGTGGCGTCACGGTTGGTGATCGCCGTGGATTTGGTGTTGGCAACAGCCATTGTAGTGCTCCAGATCTAGGGCGATCAGCCCTCGTAGCAGAGGACTTCGACGACCTTCTTTTCCTCGGTGCGCGTGGCGCCGCAGGTCAGGGAGGCGGTGATTTCCTGGGGGTTGCCCTCCAGATCGCGGCGCGGGCCGATGTCGGACGTCACATCCGACCAGATGCCGAGGTGCATGCCCGACTTGGCGTAGATCGGAACCCGGCGGTCGCTGCCCGAGGTGATGGTCAGGCGCTCGCTGTGCACGAAGTCGATGCCGAGGAAGCGCATGACCTTGCCGTCCTTGAGGACCGGCTTGTCCTGGCCGTTGTAGTCGGCGCTGGTGATCTGCACTTCGCCCAGCAGGTTGTCGTGCTGGGTGGAGTTGACCACGCAGATGATCGGATCGGTTTCCAGATCGACCTCATGCGACATCAGCAGGCGCTTGGCTTCGCGCAGCTTCTTGACGTTGAGGCCGGTGTTGGTGCCGCCGACGTCGTTGCCGACCTGATTGGTCGAAAGGAACGTGGTGGTCGTGCCGCCCTGCTTGCCGGTCTTCGCGTCGGCCCAGAAGGCGGCGATGATGGCGTCATCCATCTTGCGGCCCAGCGAGGCAGTGCCGGCCATGACCAGCGGGTTCTGCGGGTCGCTGATGGTCTGGAGCAGGTCGATGTTGTCGATGATGTCCGACCAGTCGAAGAAGCGGGGGTACACCCAGCGCCGGTCGGTCGGCGTGTTGGCCGCTTCCTTCGGGACCGCGCGGCCCGTGCGTTCGCGGGCCTCGGTCACGCCGTACTGATCGACCGGGCTGGCGCCCTCACCCTTGTGGGAGCCGATCATGACGTGGTTGCGCAGCTTGGAGCCGCGTTGTTGCAGCAGAAGGCTCGCGGTCTTCGCGAACTCAATCCGATAGTGACCGCTCAGGTCCGTCATCGCGGATCTCCGGTTGGGGTTTTAAATCCAATCGGCTTGTCCGCGAGGCGGGTCCGCTGTCGGCGAAGCGACGAGGTATTCTAACCCGCCACAGCGCCGCGCAACAGTTTTCTAGGCTGCCTTCGCGACGATGCTGGCGAGGCGCGACCACTCTTCTTTCTCAGTCGTGCCGCCGCTCATCCACCGGGCCTGCCATTCACGGTCACGCTTGAGCGCTTCCATGCGGGCAGCGGCTTGCTCAACCGAGACGCCGAAGCCCGACTTGCCATCGCCCTCAACGAAGGTGTCCTCGCCGAGGCCCTTGCCGATGCCGTTGAGCAGCCGCATCGTCTTGCCGAGGCCAAGGCTGGCGGTGACGGCGTCCAGGTCGGCCTGCTCCAGACCCATCACCTTCATGCCGCGCCGGGCGATCTCGCGGTTCTT
The DNA here is from genome assembly GCF_057586315.1 of Caulobacter sp. SRI_014. NCBI lineage: Bacteria > Pseudomonadati > Pseudomonadota > Alphaproteobacteria > Caulobacterales > Caulobacteraceae > Caulobacter > Caulobacter sp. SRI_014. The sequence continues at coordinate 200,573 of NZ_JBYCZQ010000001.1, forward strand.
GTCGAAGTCGGCGCCCCACTCGGTGCGGAGACCGGCCAGCTCGGCGTTGTCGCGTTGCTCAGCGGCCTGGGCTTCGGCGGTGGCGCGCTCGGACACGTAGGCGTTCCAGCTTTCGGCCAGCTTGGCGGCGCGACCAGCCGGAACCCCGGCCTCGTGCAGCCACTTGGCGGCGTTGCCGGCGAACTCCGCATCAGCGCCAGCCAGTTGGGTCAGGCCGTAGCCCTCGGGGGTGTCAGGGCGGCCCAGCGCCTTGGCGACGCGCTCGAAGCCCTCGGTGTCGTTCTCATCGACCGGCAGGACCACACGCCCCGCCTTGTCGCCGCTCATCAGGCGCTCGAGGTTGGCGTAGGACTTGGCGAGCCCTTCCGCATCCTTGACGCCCTTGCGCTCCATGTACGCCCTGATGTCGGGATCGGTGATGCTGTCGAGGAAGGGGTTAGGCTCACCGGCAGCGGCGTCGCCGGGTTCCTCACCGCGCAGGAAGGCCTTGAGGTTGGCGGCGTCAACTTCGGCCTGCGCGGCTCCCGCCTGGCCTTCGCCGAGCAGTTGGGCAACGGTCGTGCCCGTGGTTTCGGCGGCGGTCTGTTCGGCAGCGTCCGCGCCTGCGGCTTGTGCAGCGTCACTCATCGGGGTCGGTCTCTTCTCTCAGGTTGAACAGGGTGCGGTCGTCAAGGTGGATGAAGGCGAGGATGCGGTTGAACATCTCCTGCCTGCCAACGAGGCGGGCGGAAGCGATGGGGTCCACAGCGCCGTTGAGGTCGCGGATGATCGGGGCGTCGGGGTGTTGGGCGAAGCGCTTGAGGTCGGCCAGGACAGCCTTGCCCTCGCCGTGAGACCCGTCGCCGAACAGGCCTTGATACGCCTTCTTGCGGCGGGCTTGGGGGGTGAGGATCACGCGGGCACGATCTCCGGGGCCACCTGACCGGGCGATCCGGCAATGAGCGATTGCGCCTTGGCGAAGTTGGCCGCCGAACCGCTGGCACTCTCAGCCGCAGCCAGAACGTCAGCCCCCTGCGCCCGCTGCTGCATCTGCTCGCTGATGGCGGCGACCTCATCCTTGGTGTTCATCAGCGTCGGCGTCATGCCGTTGATCTCGCCCAGGCGGCGGATGATGTCGGCGCCCTTGCCCGAGAAGACCGACCGCGCGTCAGGGTCAATCTCCATGATCGGCCCGGCGCTCTCGATAGTGCGCAGGATGCCGATGCCCTCGTCAGCCATCTGGGCGCGAGCGAGGGGCGAGGTGTACTCGATCTTGATCCCGTCATCACCGAAGGCCTCTTCGGGCAGATCGTCGAGCCAACCCTGCTGAGAGAGGATATCGAGTTCGGCCTGAATGATCGGGCCGAGCAGTTCCGACTGAAGCCGGCCCATGGTGGGGGCGAGAAGCTGGCCCTTCTCCTGAGCGCGCAGCATGGCCTCGGTGGCCGTCATCTGCGGCGTCTCGACGAGGATCTGGAACAGCGTGACGAGGAACGCCTCATTGATCGTGGCGCGCTCCTGGCTCAGCATCTCGAAGGTCAGGGGCATGTTCGCGCCGACCACAAGCGGCTGGACCGTGGCGCGTCCGTCCTGATCGATACCGCCCCGGATGATCGCCCGGGGTTGGAGCTTGGGGTTGATGCCGCCGTCATCGGTGACCAGCATCGGGGGCTCAGCGTTGAGCTGTCCCGTCCGCAGCATGGTCTTCTGCATCTCGTTGGCGGTCTTGATGGTCGCCAGCACCGTCATCGCCGGGCCGCGTCCGTAGGTCTCGCGGGGCGCGGTGACATAGCGGGCGGTGGCGTACCGCATCGTGCGATAGCCGCTCTCCTTGAGCAGTTTCCGGCCTTCGAAGGAGACGTAGTAGGAGGCATACGCCATGCCCCGGTAGTCCATGCGGTCCCAGGAGGCGTCTTCGCGGGGGCGAACGCAGTGGATCAGCTCGAACTTGCGAAGGGGCTCGTCCTTGAGGCAGCGCTTGATGCTCTCGGGAAGCTCATCCTCGGTGAACTGCTGGGCCATCTGGCGCGCGGTCAGTTCGAACTTGCGGTGAACGGTGTCCACCATGCCCTGGAAGTTCTCGGCCCAGAACACCTCAGCAAAGGGGATCGATCGATAGCGCAGGCCGACACCGTTCGGGCCTTCGTCAACGAACATGGCGCCGTTTCCGAAGGCCCCGAGGCCGATGTAGGTCTCATGGGCCTGACTGGCGAAGTTGGCGGACGGGGCGTATCGGGCGGCGAAGAGGGTATCGTTGACCTGGCTGAGCCACTGCTTGGCGGCGTCGTCGGTGTTCTGCTGACCCTGAAGGCGCAGCTCGTGCCATTGCTGGGTGCGGGGGGTGAGCATCCCCTCGATAGCCGCAGCGAACTTGTCGAGGGCAAGCGGGGCGGTGCTGTCGAACACCTTCTCGTTCAACTTCTCGCCGCCGATGCGGCCCTTGGTGGTGAAGTCGCGCTGACGCGTGAGGACGCGATCAGCCACCTCCTGACAATGGCTGTCGAGGTTGGAACGCTGGGCTTCCATGGTGGATTGGATGCGGAGGGCGTCTTCCGCGCGGCTGTCGGTCACAGGGCGATGCTCCGCACCACGGCGGCGAAGATTTTACCTCGGACCGTGCTTTCCCAGCGGTCGTCCTCGGGTGGGAACGTCGGCGTGAGGTCGGGCAGGTTCATGCAACGCTCGGCGTCGATGGCGAGCATGAGGCGGTAGTCGTCACTCAGGTCCGCCCAAGGCAAGTGGTCGGGCACCTGCTTGATCTTGGCCCAGCGAAACACGGAAGCCCACGCGGTTTCAGCACAGTCCCACGCAAGTTGAGACAGCGAGCCACCGGGCTTGCCGTCCCCGTCTAGGTCGGGGGGGTTGATGCCGAGGTCTTCGAGCGAGATCACTGGCGGGTTCATCGGGTTCTTGGGCAGCGCATCCAGAACCTTGGCCTTGTCGGCGGCGGACGGCGACTTGCGGGCCATGGTCTAGCCTCCCTGGCCCATGAGATTTTTCATCGCGACGGAGCCGCCCATGCGGCCCTCTCCCGTCGAGAGGAACGTGCTGGCCCGACCCTGAGCCTTGCGGCGAGTGTCGTTCTGCTCAGCGCTGATGCGGGCGGTGTTGATGGTCGGAGGAGGCGGCGCGGGGGCGGCCCGTTGGGTCTTCGGTTCCACTGGATTTCCTCGCGAAGCGACGGGGTATTATCCCACTTTTCACGCTGCCAAGGCGGGTTGATCGTTGGCTTGTCGCCACGTCTTCCCCCGCACGATGTAGCTGATGTTCATCGAGGTCACGCCGTACTCTTCGGCCAGTTCGCGCAGCGTGACGCCGCCCGCTCGATAGATGGAAGCGATGAGCGCCGCCTGCTCAGCCGTCAACTTCTGCTTGCTGTATCGACCATCAGGGCCGCAGCCGGTGCGTTGGCGGCCCTTCGCGATCTTGTCGGCGGCGTTGTCGGCGTGGGTCCCGCCGAACAGGTGGGCAGGGTTGCAGCAGACCGGGTTGTCACACCTATGGCAGACGCAGACCGGGCGCTCTCCGGTGGTGAGAATGTAAGCAATGCGAGACGCCCGCTCTGTCTTACCCTTGAAACGCAGGCGGCCATACCCCTTTGGTTCACAGTAAGCCTGCCACGGCCAACAGGCATCCGGCCCGCCGGATTGGTCAATCGTCTTCCAGAATGTCTCAACGTCCACTTCAGGGCTCCCGTTTCTCGCGAAGCGAAGCCCCATTATACCGTTCTTTACCTGTGCAAGCGGGGTATTTTACCGCAGATGCCGGCTTGGCTAGTCGTCAATTCCCGCCATGCCATCGGCATATTCAGCGCGGTTCGGGTTGGCGGCGGGGCGGGTGATCGTGTCCATGATCCGGCCCATGAGCGACAGGTTGTCCACGTCGTCGTCATGGCGCCCAGCAGGGAAGCCCACGCACTCGTCAATGAAGCAGTCGCCGTCGCTGTCATCGCGGACGAACACCCGGCCAGCCTGCACGAGGGCTTGAGCAGAGCGGGCGCGGCTCACCTTGTCGGAGGAGGATGCCAGCCATTCGAGCTGACAGGACAGACGGCGCTCTCGCATCTTCGCACGCAGGGCAGGCTCAACGGCGCGCTGGATCACCCCGCTTTCCCCGATGAACTTGCGGATGCCGCCCTTGGATCGAAACTCGGCGATGAGGTCGCACTGGCTTTCGATCCAGATATCCGAGGAGGTCTGTCCGCCCCAGGATGCGATGCGGTAGACGTTGAGGTTGCTGTCCACACCCCAGACGGTCATGCGGGTGAAGTCCCCGCCCTTGTCGGTCACGGCATAGTCGCTCGTTCCGTAGTACCGCAGGCTCTTGGGAAGCTGAGCGTCAGTGAAGCGGTTGAAGCTGGCGCGCTGGAAGTAGGTCCCCTCGTCGGGCCGGGGCCGCTGCTGATACAGCGCCGACCATGTGCGCGGGTTGACCTTGAACTGGTTCCAATGCTCGACAGGCCAGTACTCAGGCCAGAGATAGTCACCCTTGCGCCGGCCAAGCGGGTCATCGTCGCGCTCGGCTTGGGCCGGGATGTTCACGACCTCCCAGACCTCACCGTCACGGCAGAGGATCGGGCCGCTCTCGCCGTCATAGCCTTCAGGCAGGAGCGAGCCGGACAGGTCGGCTTCGTGCCAGCGGGTCTGAATGATGATGATGGCCGCACCGGACTTCTGGCGGGTCAGCACGTCGTCGTCGTAGGCTTGGCGGGTGGTGGCGCGCGTGACCTCGCTGTCTGCCTCCTGACGGCCCTTCACGGGGTCATCGATGATGATGAGGTCGGCGCGGTTGCCGGTGACGCCGCCGAGGATGCCGACACCCATCCACTCGCCGCCGTTGGTCGTGCCCCACTCGGCGACGGCCTTGCGTTGGGGATCTAGACCGCTGTTGAATATCTCGGCGTACACCGGCTGGCGCATGACAGCCCGGGCCTTGCGACCATGCTTCTCGGCAAGGCTCCCGGCGTAGGTGGCGACGATGACCGAGCGGTTGGGCTTGCGGCCCAGATACCAAGGCGTGAACAGGTGGACGCTGTAGGTGGACTTGGCCGCGCCGGGCGGCATGAAGATCATGAGCCGGCGGACCTCGCCACGCTCTACGGCCTCGAGGCGTTCGATGAGATAGCGGTGGTGGTCGCCCAGGTGAGCGTCAGGGATGGGGAGGAAGCGGCCCTCAACCTCGTCGATCTCGACCCCGGGTATCTCCACCATGCCGCAGAAGTCAGCCAGGCTGTCGCGGGCGTCGGCGAGGTCCAGGGCCCGCCACGCTGCGTCGGGGTGCGCCATGATGCGATCAACGAGGTCAGTCACCCGCGCCCAGTGCCTCGCGCAGCTTGTCGCGAACGGCCTTCGGAAGCCCGCTCACCTCGTCGGCGTCGATGGGGGGCGCGCTGTCGTCGTTGCTCGTCGGCTGGTTGGGTTTGCCGAACGCCCGATCAAGCAGGGCATTCGCGGCGGAGATGCTTGCCTTGGGGTTGTCAGAGGCCATCCAGTAGGCGAGGCGTTCTATAGCCTCGATGCCCTTGGCGCGGGCCAGCCGCAGAACTTCGCGCTCCTCAGCGGGCCTTCCGCCGGGGTTGCCGGACTGGCCGGGCGCGAACCTGCCCCCGCCTGATCTCAGGTTGACGACTTGAGCGGTCATTGCGGCCACTCCTCAGCAGGGGCGAGACATTCGGCCACGCGATACAGCCAGTCGCCAAAGTCGCTTGCCCATCCCCAGCGGTTCCACAAGCCCAGCTCGCAGAACTGCCACGCCATCTCGTCGGTCAGGTCGTACAGCCAGCGTTTCATCGCGCGAACCTCGCCAGCTTCAGCCCCCGGCTCTCGCGCTTCGGATAGGCCGTAGCAGCGAAGAAGCGGCGGCTGGTGTCCTGCACTTCCTGCTCAACGGTTTCGACTTCAGCCTGGAGTTCGGTCACGTCCGTGGTCAGGCTTTCCGTGGAGGCGAGATAGGCGAGCGCTTCATCCTGAAGGATCGCGGCGTCAGCGGGGTCGCTCGGGTCGAGGGCTTCTAGTTCGGCTTGGGACAGGGGCATTAGGCGGGCTCGCGAAGCGGCTGGGTATTATACCCGGTTGAGGCAGCAACCTCCCTGACCATGGCGCCGTAGTCCCTGCCTGCTCTGGCAGTCTTCGGGGCAAGCTCGGCAAGGGCGGCGAGGCGGGGAAGGATCATGGGCTCTGCGCGGAATGCGCGCTCCAGACGGTCCAGGACTTCGGCCTCTGGCGTCGCGGCGTTGGCCAGGGCGAGAAGCTGACGGGTCATGCTGTCGAGGAAGCCGGCTAGATCACTGGCGCTGGCCTTGATGGCGGTGAGGCGTTCTTCGCGGGTCACCGGTCCCCCTTTGCCGAATTGTGCGGGCGACAGAGGAAGCGCAGGTTCTCCAGGTCGTCCGTTCCACCCCGGCTTAGGGGAACGATGTGGTCGATCGTCAGGTCGGTCGTCACCGGACAGCCGCTTTCGGCGCAACGATACGAATGGCCTGCGTTCAGGAGCGCCAAGGCGAGGTGTGGACGCGCTGCGTTGAACTCACCGCGCCGGACTTTTGTCAGTCCGCGCTTGGCCTCACGGTCCTTTCGTCGCTGCTCTTCGGCGTAGATGACAGAGAGGAACGTGTCGATGTGGATGCGGCCGGCGTTCGCTAGCGGCCCCACGCCGCCACAGCAAGCGTCGGTCAGCAAGGGATGCTTCCAGAAATCCATGGCGTCTTCGAGCCAACTGATCAACTCGTCAGGGTCGCGGCCCGTATCGGCAGCGATGACGTGAGCGATTTCCTTCCAGCGGCTGAAAGCAAGCAGCGCAGTCAGGTCGATACCGAAAGCGAAAATGCCGTTGTTGGCCGAGAACTCGACATCTTCGATGTAGACAGTGCAGGTCATGCGGCCCCTCCCGGCACGATGGACTTACGAAGACGCTCAACCATCTGCGCTTGGGTCTCAGCCGGCGCTGGCAAAGGAACGTCAGGTTTCGGCTTGGCGAGGATAGCCGCGATTTCGGCTCGGCGCTCAGCAGCCGTCTTTGGCTTTTCGACAAGGCGAAGTTCCGGCTTCGGACGCGTCGAGACCGCGCCTTCATGGCGCGCGGGCTCGCTCGCGTCAGATGTAGAACTAGAGCCCTGTAGGGGCTCTGTTCTACTATCTGGTTCTGGTTTTGATTGGTTGGATTTAGCTTGAAGCTGATTTCCGGTTTTAGGACTGTTTTCCTTGGCCTTTTGGACCGCACTCGCTTTTCCGCCCTTTGAGGCCCTAACAATCTTGTCCGTGTAAATCGCCAGTTCCCGTGTCATGCGCTTCTGGGTCAGCGTGCCCCCGCGACGGGTGAAGAAGGCCAGGATGGTTTCGCGCATCCCCTCCCATTCCTTCGGGCTGCACTTGGCGATCTTGGCCAGTTTAGCGTCCGTTGCCGGCAGCTTTCCACCGGCCCGCCACATGGCCATGAGCAGCAGCAGATAGGCGCCGTGTTCGCTCCGGTTGAGGTGCGTGGTGTCGGCCAGGTAGTCAGCGACGTACAGGCGAATGTAGGGGGCGGACGTCACGACTGCGCGGCCTCTAAGGCCACCGCAAACACGTCTGACCGCTGACGGGTGGTCAGGTCACGAGTACGGGCCTGCGTAACGGGCGTGGGCCGGCCCTCCACCGCCGTCACTGCCTGTCGCATGAAGTGGGCAGCCGCCTTTTTGCCAAGGCGAGAGACAAGCTCGTCAACGGCCATGAGGTAGGCCTCTTTGGCGATTGGCTGGGTATAGGTTGCGGCCATCAGCGCTTACGAGCCTCCAGCAGACCGCGCACGGTGCGGCCAAGGCAGTCAGCGGCGACGTGATCGGGAACCCCCGCCCTCGCCATGTCCCTGGCATGCTCGCGGTCTTCGACAGACCACGGGCAACGATGATTGTCCGGGTAGAACTCCACCCGCACCCGGGGAATGGGGGCGAGCAAGCACTCCTCAACCGCCGGCCACGCACGAGCAACACAGCGGGCGGCGACTAGATCTGAAGGCATTCGCAGGTTCATGGCCGGGCCTCCGGTCGCTTGGGGAAGGGTCGTGATTGAATGCGGGCCTTCGGGCCGTCCTTCTGGAAGCCCCTAGACTTCATCCGGGCAGGCTTCCGGGTCTCCGGGTCGGCCTTGCGGATGATGCGCTTCACCTTGGCGATGGTCTTCTGATCGATCGCAGTCTTGGGCTTGTCGCAGGCCGTGTGAGCCGGGCTTATGCCCTCGTCGCTGTCGTCTCGGGTGATCCACAGGGGGTTCCGGTGATCATAGCGAACGTCAGGGCCTTCGATGTCGCAGGGCTCGCCACAGAGCCAGCACAGGCCGATGTCGCGTTCCCAGATGCGGCGCTTGCGGGCGGGCGTCATGGCCCTGCGGAGGGGATCGCGGGCCATCAGGCGGCAATCCTCGGGATGCGGTAGCCGAACGGGGTCAGCCAGGTGTTCAGGTGCGCGGCAACGTCGGCGAGCGAGTAGCAGACGCCGACCAGGGCGCCCTTCTCGAGCGCGGCTTCCATGAACTCGCGTTGGCTGGACGTGACCTTGCCGCCGGGGGCCTTCAGCTCAAGAAAGGCGGCCTTGCCTTGCGGGGCGATCAGGCAAATGTCGGGCACGCCGGGGCGAACCCCAAGCGCCTTCATGAGCCCGGCCTCGGCCTTGGACCGCCAGCCGCCATTGGGCACATGCCACCACAGCAGGCCGGGGATGGTGTTGAGATAGTCGGCGACCTGCCGGTGCAGAATTTCCTCGGCTCGGATCACCGACCCACCTCCCGGCGCAGGCGAGCGGTCTGGATTTCGCGGGCGTCGTTGGCGGCCTCATGTTGGCCCCGGGTGTCTCCCCGGCGGCGAGCGTCACGGAAGCGGCGAGCGGCGACTTCCTGCCTGTTGCGAAGCTGGCGAGCCTCCGAACGGTGAACGCCGTCCATGATCAGGGCCCAGATCGCCATGGCCAGGGCGAAGGCGAACAGGCCGTAAGCGGCGAACTTGTCGAGTTGGTCGAGGGTCATTCGTCTTCCCCTTCGAAGGCGTAAGGCGGGGGCTCGGGGAGGTCGCGCAACGTTCTGACTTCCCAGCCCCAAGGTTTGCGGTGCGCGTGAGCGTCGTGGTCGGCGCAGTAGGACGTGTCCGGTGCCTGCCGAGCGCCGCAGAACAGCTGCACACCTTGTGCGTCTTCCGTTAGGGGCCAGCGGCAGTCCTCAGCCCCAAGGGCCTCCAGACGCATAGCTTTGCGGGCGTCAATGAGGGGCGGCTTAGGGCGCTTGGGCTGCGGCGCGCGGTTTTCGATCCGCGTCCAGCCGAGGCGACCGATCTTCGCAGATACAGCGCCCTTGCCGATCTGCATCGTCTCGGCAATGAGCTGATGGGTCAGGCCCGCTTCGAACAGCAGGCGCAGTTGAACGATCTTCGCATCCGGCCAATCATCGGTGATCAGCACCAACGGCACGACGACACCGCCCAGCGTCTTTGCGGGCGGGGGTGTCGTCGGCTCGTCAGGGATGCGGGCGGCCATCATTCGAGAGGTCCCGCATCCGAGCGGTCGCCCATTCGGCCAGTTTCAGGCCGGGCAAACGAAGGAGGCTCGCCAGCGCGGCCCACAGGCGCGCGGGAGCCCAGATGCAGAGCAGCAGCCCAATCGCGATCCATCGCAGCCAGGGCGGCATCGGCTTGGTCTTGTCGGCGGCGCTCATCGGCCAGCCTCTCGCGTTCTTGGGTGATGAAATCGCTCAACCGCGTGCGCAGCCGGATTTCGAGAATGTGCAGCGCCAACCCCATGCCGCCGCGCTTGTGGTCGATGATCTTGTCTATGGTGGTCTGGCTGGCCTGACCGTAGACCAGCCCCTTGGCCTCGCCTTCGGTCAGACCCCACTCGGCCATCGCCGACTTCACGCCGTTCGCCGGCCAACGACGGCGGACGTAGAAGGCCCAGGCCCGCTTCGTCGTCATCCGCTCGGATGATCTTGAGACAAATTCGGTCGGTACAGTCACCAGAGCTATCCCCATTGTGTGCCTCGCAACACAGGGGACAGCTGATGAAAGGGCCGGGACCGACCGACTACCTGGACGCCGCGAAACGCTTGGAGGCTTGGCGCGGCGATCCTGAGACCGAAGAGAAATTGCGCCGACTGGCGCGGAGTTTCAGAGAGCGGGCGAAACCGCCAACGCTGCACTGAATGGGGGACGGGCCCGGCGCCGAGGGGAAGCGCCGGGCCCTCATCGCATTCCGCCGGGGGGGTGGCGGTCTGCGGTGTCTGATGATGGCCCCCGGTCATGGCTCAGGCGGCCTTGTCGCTCTGCGGCTCCACCCAACGGGCGGCCGGAACTCCGAACGTCGCTTCGATTTTCACAGCCAGCTCGAGCGAGGGCTTCCGCTTCCCATTGATCAGGTCGCTGGCGTAGCCCTTGCTCACCCCGAGTTCACGGAGCGCTTTGGCGGTCAAAATCGGCTTGGCGCGCTTGCTCATTCCATATGGTTCGCACAGTGCGAACCATAATTCAAGAGGAAGGTTCGCTTCCTGCGTGACGACTTCGGCCAAGCCGCTTCGCATAGTGCGAACATGGGGAAAGAGACGACCGACCCGAGCGACAAGTGGTTCCTGCGCGAATGGCGGAAGGCGCGGAAGCTGTCACAGCAAGCGCTGGCTGAGGCCTATGGCACATCGAAGGGCTACGTGAGCGAGCTGGAAAGCGGCTCCCGCCGGTTCAACTGGGACCACATCGCGGGCTTTGCGCGCATCTTGAGGGTCAGCCCGGCGGAATTGCTCGGCGTGGATCCCGGGCAACCCAGCCTGGCCGAGCAGTTCCGCTCTGTGCCCTTGATCTCGATGGTGGCCGCTGGCGCCCTTAGCGACCCTGATACCCAGCTTCCGCAGGATACCCAGACAATCGAGATTGCAGGCCTAGAAGCGGGCGACTACTTCGCCACTAAAGTTGATGGCGAGAGCATGAACCGCATCTCTCCCAACGGCTCCACCATCTTGGTGAACCGCGCCGACCGCGAGCCGATCAAGGGCCGGCGGTACATCTTCGCGCGCCGGGGGCGCACCACTTACAAGCGCTTCGAGACAAACCCCCTGCGGCTGGTTCCAGAAAGTACCGACCCCGATCAGGAAACATTCTTCCCGCGCGACGAGGAGGAGTGGACCGTCATCGGTAGGGTCAGGATGAACATCCTCGACCTTTAAGGTTCGCACACCGCGAACTTTCCTGTTGCAACACGGTTCGCATTGTGCGAACGTCCTCTCAACGCAGAGAGGACGCCATGCCCTTCGACACCACTACCCAGACCGGATCGGTAGGAATTAGTTCATCCCGGGACTACGCCCCGAACGCCGATGCGGCGCTCCTCTTGGTCGCTGCCACTGAGCAGGTTAAGACCGGTCTGCGTCCAGTGACCCAGGCTGACCCGGCGTGGTTCCACTGCGGCGGTCGGTTCAACCGCGACGGCAGCGAGCGCGCCGACTACGGGAAGGTGTTCTGGACCCCCACCGCTCCCGGTTCGACGGCCTACTATTTCGACCGCAAGGGCAACGACTTTGCCCTCTGGATGATGGGTGGAGACCGTGAGGGCCAACTGATCATTCAGGGTCGGGCCTTCGAGATCGCTGGCGCGACGGACCCGTTCTGATGAGCGCCCGCACATACACCCCGCGCGAGGCTTACGACGAGGATTGCCGTCGCAGCCCCCTCTACCACGACGGCGGCAAGCGCCCCTCGTGGGACCGCCTGTGCGACGTGGCGAAAGGCTCTTGGGTCAAGAACCCGACGCCCCGCCCTGCTCGCCCCACCATCCAACCTCTTTCAGGGGGAGAAGGGTAATGACCGACCGCGAAGCCTATTTCCGCGAGTGCATCATCGAAGCCGCCGACGAGTGCGGGCTGGCGATGACCGACGCACAAGCTGACCTGCTTGCCCAGCATGTGGCGGGCGCAGCCGAAACGGTCGGCATGTGCTTTGCCGAGCCGAGCGGCGGCGGGCGCGATCCGGTCGCCGATCTGAAGGCTGAACTTCAGCGCGAACGGGACAAGGTCGTCTGCCGGCCCTGCGGCGGGACCGGTGTCGAGGCTGTCGCAGTCGGTTCGTCTCACGTCAGCCGCAGCCAATGCCCGAAGTGCTACGGCGCCGGGAAGGTGGCCCCATGAGCCCGATCACGCAACTCCACCTGGAAGCAGCCGAGCGCCAGCTTACCGCCCTCTCAGAGCAAGTAGCAGGGACGGGTTCAATCGCTGACTACGACCGGCTGTGTGAGGCTCTGGATGCCTACGAGGCGTGGAGCACCACCGGGCCGCAGCACATGGCCCTGTACGATGCTCTGAGGTCAGCCGCGTACCGCTGTGGGGCACCCACTGGCGAGCCCGTTTTGGCCTTCGCCAAGCGCCGCCGGGAAACCTACCGCGCCACCGTCACCGGGGCTGTCGCTCACCTCAACGCCGTTATCACCAGCTTGGAGGTGGCGTCGTGAGTGGCCTGATCGAGGGCCAGACCTACGAGGTTTGGTACCCCTTCAAGCGGGAGACCTATCAGCCGCCGCCCGTACTCGAAAACCCCGGCGCATGGATCAGCAAGTACATCGACCAGCCAGCGGTCCAGACTTGGGCGCCGGGCTGGGAAAGCGAGGCCTGGGAGTACGGCCAAACCTACAACTGGCACGGTAACGGCGCAATGATTTTGACCGTTGTCAGCCTGCACAAGCCCGGCCCGACCTACCCTGAGCGCGCCTTCTACACCCGCCAGTGGCGCGACCCTGACGGCAAGGTTTTCGGCAGGACGAACCTGCGGGTGATCTCCTCTCGCGCGCTCGTCAACTGGCTGCACGGGTCGAGAACCGCACACCTCGAAAGCAGCCGGGAAGAAGTCGAACTCGACTGGCCCGAGCCCCTCCCCCCTCAAGCTAAGGAAGAAACACATGACGACCGAGGCGCTTAAGTCCGGCGAGACCTACCTGTTCACGTTCCGAGGCGTGCTTGAAAGCAAGACGCTCGACGGAGGCTGTGACGTTCGCATCGACGGTGGAACCTGCGGAACTACGCGGTTCGACAAGGGCGAAATGTCCGCCGCTACCGTCGTCCCCGCACCCCGCCCCTTGGAGGTTGGGGATCGGGTTCAGATGACCAACGTCACCGAGCCCGACACCGGCACGATCAAGGGCCTCCACGACAAGTTCGTGTGGGTCGTCTGGGACCTCGAAGAGCCTTCGACGGTGCTTCTCAACGAGCTGGAGCGCGTGTCCCAATGACCCCCTCAGACCAGATACCAGAGGGTGAACTGCCACAGAGCATCGCCTGCGAAACGCTGACCATCATGGGCCTGCCCGTCGTGGTTCACGTTCTGGACGACGGGCGCCGCATCTTCGAAGCCGAAAGCGTCAAGGGCTTGCTGGACGTCATCGCGAATAGCGAGACCGTGGCAGCCGAAGACGTTGAGGACATTCGTCGTGCCCTGCGGGGTGCCCAATGACCAAGTCCCTAGACCTTACCGCCTTCCGGTTTGAGAACGACAGCCCGGCTGCTGCTCATCATCCGAAGCAACTGTCATTCGGTGAAGCTGTGGCTCATGTCGCAGTCGCCGGGTTTGTCGTCGGCCTGGTTGTTGGTCTTCCGGTCTTCACCTTCCTCCGTCTCATGGGGTGGTGGTGATGGCCGATGGATCAATGGTCCGCCCGGGACCACGCCCTGTCGGTCTCTGCGGCGACGCCGAGGAGCGCTCGGCGCTGCCATTTTGCAGGCTCCCCATCTTCCGCCTCGTGGACGGAACGCCCCTCTACAACCGAGAGCCGGCGACGGTCGAAAGCCTCCCCCTCATCCGTCGCAGCCGTGATTTCCACGCGCTGTTCAACACCCCCGAAGCCCTGATGGTCGTGGACTACGCAGACAGGGTCATCGCCGAACTGGAGCAATCCAAGTGACTGACACCGCAGAACTTTTCGCCCGCCTCGCCGAACCCTTTCCCGCTGACGCCGTGTCGTGGCGGGTGGGCTCCACCACTGGCGACAAGTCCAAGGGCATGGCGCTGGCCTTCATCGACGCGCGAGACGTCATGGACCGACTGGATCTGATCTGCGGCCCGGGTGGCTGGCAGAACCGCTACAGCCACGCCAACGGCAAGACGGTCTGTGACCTCGGCATCAAGTGCGGTGACGAGTGGGTGTGGAAGGCGGACGGTGCTGGCGACACCGACTACGAAGCCGAGAAGGGCGCCCTCAGTGACGCCTTCAAGCGCAGCGCCGTTCGCTGGGGCATTGGCCGCTATCTCTACGGGCTCGGCAATACCTGGGTGGAAATCGAACCCGCCGGGGCCAAGTCCTTCAAGATCAAGAAGTCCGAACTGCCGAAGCTGCGGGCCACCCTGCCCAACGTCCGAGCCAGTGCGCCCCGCCCTGCCGGGGTTGTCTCTGGCGCGGTCCTCGCGGCCAAGGCCAGCATCGATCTCTGCATGACGCCCGCCGACCTCAGCAAGTGGACGGAAAACAACGGCGCGGCGCTCGATGCGATGAGCGAAGACGACAAGAACATCGTCCGCAAGCACTACGCCACCCGCCAGCGCGCCGTTCGCGCCGCTCCTGCCCAACAGACCCCCGCCGAAGAGGTGTTTGCCTGATGGCCGACGACGCCCCCAACCCGCGCATCTTCGAAGGCGCCAACAACCCGCCCGCCGACCCCTTCGAGGCGATCAAGGTCCACATCGAAGACCTGTACCTCGAAGCCAAGAACTGGCTGGACGGCGAGCCCATCACCACGCAGGCCCAGGCCGATGAGGTCGGCAAGCTGCTGGACATGATCCGCGAGGCCGAGAAGGCCGCCGACGAAGTTCGGAAGGAGATGAACAAGCCCTTCGATGAGGGGAAGGCGGCGGTGCAAGCCAAGTTCGCCCCGCTCATCGCCGACACCAAGGCCGTTCGCGGCAAGACCGTGCTGGCCTCCGAAGCCTGCAAGGCGGCCCTCGCGCCGTGGCGACAGGAGCAGGAGCGGATCAAGCAGGAAGCCGCCGCCGAGGCTCGCCGGGTCGCTGACGAGGCCGCGCAAGCCGCTGCTGTTGCCGCCCGCGCTGCGGCTGCTGACGACCTGGCTGCGCGCGAGGTGGCTGACGCTGCCCTGCGTACCGCCGAACAAGCCCACAAGGTGGCTGCGAAGGCCGACAAGGCCGCTTCCACGGGAACGGGTCTCCGTTCCTACTGGAGCCCCACCCTAACCGATGGCGTGGTTGCAGCGCGCCACTATTGGACCACGAACCGCGAAGGCATGGAGGCCGCCCTCATGGCGCTGGCCCGCGCCGATGTGCAGGCCGGGAAGCGCACTATTCCGGGGTTCGATGTGATCGAAGATCGGAGGGCGTTCTGATGCTTGTCACCGACGACGACATGCACCACGTCCTTGAGGTCATCGGCGACGAAACCGGGGCGGCGGCACGGGCTCAGCACGAGTACCTGGACGATCTGTCCAAGGTCGTTCTCGCCAAGCTGATGAGCGAAAGCGAGGCCAGTTCCGCGACCGCGAAGGACACGGAAGCCCGCGCCAATCCCGACTACCGCCGGCACCTGATCGCCGTGAAAGAGGCCGCCGAACTCGATTACGTCTGGCGCCAACGCTACGCCGCCGCGAACGCCAAGATGGAAGTCTGGCGCACGCAGAACGCCAACGTCAGAGCGCAGGAGCGTGTTCGATGACCAGCGACGTTGCGAAGCAACCAGACGCCGCATCGGCGACCAGTGACGAAGTCCGGGATAACCCCAAACCCCTTCCCAACCAAAGAGCGGAGACCATAGCTCTGAGGCCCTGTCCGTTTTGCGGATCGGAGCCCCGCGTTTCCCGCTTCATGACCGAGAGCCTGTGGTCTCACAACCAGGTTGAATACCTGTCTATCGCCTGCCTCGATTGCGACGGCGCAGACATGTCGAGCGAAGTGCACGACGAGCTGATCGAGAAATGGAACACCCGCGTACCCCTTAATGGGGGAGGGGAAGAGGCTCTGCGGGAAGCGGCGGACAAGCTCGTCAATCAGTTCGCATGGTCTGCTGTTCAAGCCGACTGCACCGAGGCGAACGTCTATCTGACCGAACTGATCAACGGGGTCCGCGCCGCCCTAGCCACCCTCAACGTACAGGGTGGTGAAGCGGTGTTCGAGGCGGTCGCCAATGATGGCCAGCACAAGCCCGGCGAGATGCGGCGATGGCTGGCCCGGCAGCTCATGGACAGCAAGCTAGAGGATGACGAGGCGTTCGGGATCGTCGCTTTTCACCCGTGCATCACTGACGCCGCCCTGTCCGTCTCTGCCCCTCCCGTAGTTGTTGGAAAACAAGGGCTTAGTGCATCCCAGACCACGGATCAACCGCCTCAGAGCGGATGCGGTGCCGTGGCCCGCACCGACACTGACGACCAGTCTTCGCAGGAGAAAAGATGATGGCCGAACCGTTCGGATACGAAGACCTGAGCAGTCGCGATGGCGACGAGAACATAATCTTTGAAAGCCTGATCTACGAGAAGTGCGACGGCACGCCGTGGGACGCCAACGAACATGGCCTGTGGTGCCCCAACTGCGGCCACCACATCGCCGCGCCATGGAACATCGATGAGGACTACGAAGCGCCGGATCGGTGCCGGGAGTGCGGCCATGAATAGCCCAGCGCCCATCGACAAAATTCACCCAGACCCTCTCCTGAAGACCCTCCTGTCAGCCTATGGCGGCTGCGAGGCCTACGACGTGCGGATCATGGAGGCGCTGGGGCATGACTGCCTGCGTGTCGGCGACCAGTGGAACTATCGCAGCGAGTACAAAGGCGTGGGCGGTAGCTACTGGCACAAGGTCCCGCGCCTGACCGCCGAACTCGACGCGATGGCGTGGCTGTGCGGCTGGAAGCTTCCGGGCCGCCAGTGGAGCATCGGCGGGCCGTACCCGAGCGGGATGTATCGGGCCTCAATGGCAACCCCGATCATCAACGGATGGTCGGACATTCCCGAGCCGGTCTATGCCGCAACAGCGCCGCTCGCGTGGGCCGTGGCCTTCCTCAAGACGGTGGAGCCAGACGCCGAGCCCGGTTTGCCACCCGTCCCTAAAGCGCAGCTAGACTTAGCAATCGCTGCCCTTGTCGAACTGGAAGAGAAGCACATTCGGATGCTTTTCGACGGCGAGCCGGAAGACGCGCGCCGGCGGGAGAGCATGGCGAACGCAATCCGTGGCTGTCGTGTGATCGTTGAAGCCATCGCTGGAGCCCCTACGAACACGCCGACCGCCGGTGATGGCGCGGGCAACGGCACCGCGTCCACCACAGACGCCCGATGACGAGCCCGGGCTACCCCCCAAAATCTTCCAACAAGGTAGAGGAACACGCCGTGACAGACACCGAGAAGCTGATCGAAGAACTGCATCGGATCGGCGGTGATGGCGCCCTGATCCTCTACGAAGCCGATGGCAACAGGGTGCTGGCCTACTCAGACCGCGCCGCCGTCAAGAAGGCCGCCGAGACGATCCCCACCCTCCTTGATCGCATCTCCTCCCTTGAAGGGGAGGTTTCGACCTTGCTCGCCGGAGCTGATGCAGACGCGTTCATGATCTCCGATCTGACGGCAAAGCGGGCCTCCCTTGAAGCTGCGCTGAAGGAAATCGCCACCCACGGCGACGTCGAAGGCCAGACCTTCACCGGCTGCTCAGCAATGGGCCACATGTGGAGCCGGGACCGCGCCCGCCAAGCCCTTTCGGATACCCAGTCATGAGCGCCCCTGGAATGAGCCTGAGCGAGAGGTTGGCCCACATTACCGCTCCTGAGGGGAAGGGATATGGGGCTCTCCCGGAGGGGAAGCAGCCGCCTCAGAGTGGACCGGGTGCCGTTGCCCCGGCCACCTTCGGGCAGGTGAAGTCATGAGCAACCTCATCGAACTTGCTGAACGGGTGGAGAAACTGACGGGCGCGGATCGGGAGACTGACGCGCTGGTCTGGGTCGCTGTCCACGGTGGCTATATCGAGCACAACGGTCATCATGGCGTGTCGTCCCGACGCATCATGTGGTGCGACGACAAGGGGCTGGTGAAGCACCCTGTCGCCCTCGGAGACGGCCTGTGGAGGGAGCGGCGCTCGCTCGGCACCATAGACGCTGCGCCCAAGCTCACCGCCTCCACCGACGAGGTTCTCGTCCTGATAGCTGAGAAGCTGCCGGACAACGTGATCACCAGCGTTACCGTGGTTCGCGCGAACGGCGGGGTGCAATGCATCGGCATCGTCACCTTTGTCGCTGGGACCGCCACTTACAAGGCGAACGCCGCCACCCCCGCCCTCGCATTACTGATCGCCACTCTCCGCGCCCTTGCGAACACGCCGACCTCTCGGGTCGCGCCCTTGAGCGCGTCGCCGCAGACCTCGGATGCCGAGCCCGGGATGCCAAAAAACCCCTCTAACGTGGAGAAACAGGCATGAGCGATCTTATGGCGGCTTGCCCTTTTTGCGGCGGCACTGATCAGTTTGTTGAGCCTTCCGATTTCTCGTCGGCCTACGTCGTCTGCAACGACTGCTGCGCGAGAGGCCCTAACGCCTGTCAAGAAGACGACGACGAGGAAACCCCCGGCGAGGCGTCGGCTCGCATCCAGTGGAACCGCCGAGCCCTTTCAGATCAGAACAGACTTACAGGGGGGTGGAGAGCGGTTCCTGAGGAGCCGACGCAAGAGATGATCAGGGCCGGCATGGTCGCCGAAGCGCCGCCTTACGAGGGCACGACGAACAGTCTGGACCGACACGCGCTACTCGCCAAGTCGATCTATCAAACCATGCTCGCCGCCTCCCCGCCCCTTCCCCTTCCTGGTGGGGAGGAGAAGCGATGAGCAGCGTCCCGCACTGTCGATGCGGCGAGTTCGACTTCACGCCCAACGTCGAGGCCTTTGAGACCTTCGGCGTGCTGGTCTGCGATGACTGCGCCGAGGATATGTACTCCGGCGACTTCGACGACGGCCAGCCCGACGAAGCCCAGGAATGGGCCGACTTCGATGCGGAGTGCTGATCAATGACCACCCGTCACCTGACCCCGGCAGAGCTGGCCGAGCGGATCGGCCTTTCGCCTGACACGCTGGAAAGGAGCGGTGATGAGTGAGCGCCCGACCCTTTCGCGTGCGGCGGCGGCTGAGTATCTGGATATTTCCACGGACACCCTTGACCGCCTCCGCGCCGCTGGCTTGATTACCGCCTTTCGAGCGGGGATCAGGCTGGTCCGGTTTGAGCGCTCGGAACTTGAAGCCTACAAGAAGCGCCGGTGCATCTCGTCCAGATCAGAAACTCCCCGCGCTGGTACGTCCAGTTCCGCGACGGAGGCAGATCGCGCCGCGTCTCAACGGGCACGGAGCATCGCCGCGAGGCTGAGGCGTTCCTTGCAGCATTCCGCCTAGAACATGCGGAGCGCCCGACCTTTGACCCGACGCTCCCCGAGATCCTTGACTGGTACTGGAACACCCATGGCCAGCACGTCGCCCGGCCCGACAACATCGACCTCGGGATAAGAGCCCTCAAGGCCTTCTTCGGATCCACTCAGGCGACGGCGGTTCGCCTCTCCCATCAGCAGGCCTTCGTCGATCACAGGCGATCCGAGGGCGCCGGGCATGAGAGCATCCGCCGTGACCTCTCCGTCCTTTCAGCAGCCCTCAGAAGGGCCGCCAAGTACGAACGCATCCCCACGGCCCCGCCGGCCCTCACCCTGCCCCCCAACGCCCCCAGAGAACGCTACCTGACCCGCGATGAGGTGGCCCGGCTGTACAGGGCTCTGCGAGGGAAGCGGCAGCGGCATGTGCTGGTCTTCACCCGCCTCGCCATAGCCACCGGAGCGCGAACCACAGCCCTTCTCGAATTGACCTGGGACCGGGTTGATCTGGTCAGGGGAACGGTGGACCTCAACGTCCCCGGTCGCCGGCAGACGAATAAGCGCCGCGCCCTCGCGCCCATCGACCCCATCGTGGTGCGGATGCTCAAGCACGAGTACAAGCACCGCCGCTCCGAGTACGTCATCTGCTGGGCGGGAAAGCAGATCACCCGGATAGCCAAGGCCTTCATCAGCCAAGCCGAGTTGTCGGGGATTAAGGATGTTTCGCCCCACGTCCTGCGGCATACGGCGGCCACATGGGCGGCGCAGAACGGGGTCAGCATGTTCCTGATCGGGGGCTTGCTGGGCCAGACGGTGCAGGCGACGACGGCCCGATACGCCAAGCATTCACCCGAGGCGCTGAGGCAGGTTTCGCGGGGGATCAGGCGCAAGGCGGTCTAGCGCGTCAAGTTGCGCCGTGTTCCTGCGGTGTTCACGGTATTTGCGCGCTCTTTTGCGGTCTTCAACGATAAGAAAGATCAGCGAATACAAATAGCTATAGCAAAGACACCGTTCTTGTGCCAGAGGGTGTCATCGGCATCGAGGCCGACCGTGGTGATGCGCATGGGTCGGGGTTTAGCGATCCGGTTGTGCGCCGCCAACCGGCTTCAGGGCAGAAACATGCTGGCGAACCATTCCAGCCGGACGACTGCGTTGTCGCGATAGATCACGCAAGCCGTCCCGCGCCGCCACTTCTGCATCTCGTAGACATCCGCCTTCTCGCCCGGCTTGAGCGCCGGCCCCAGGCAGCGGCCTTCGCCCGTGGTCTCGAGGTAGGTGAAGCCATGCCGCTCCAGCGCGCCCCGGGACTCGGCCGCCGGCATGCCTATACGGACGTCCCATCGTTCGCCGGTCTCCAGCTTGCCCTGGGTTTCGGTGATCCCGGCGCAACCCGTCGCTGCCAGAAGCCCTGCCATGGCCAGAGCAATCCTCAGGCGCACGCAGGATGTCCCTTGAGCACCCGCTCGGTCGACCCCGGCGCCTTGGCCAGCAGCGCCGTCGGCCTGGCCGGCCGCGCGACCAGACCACCCCCGCAGTTGGGACAGACCCCGCCGAATCTCTGATCCGCGCAGGTTTCGCAGAAGGTGCATTCAAAGGTGCAGATCATCGCGCCGGCCGCGTCGGGGGCCAGATCACGATCACAGCATTCGCAGTTTGGCCGAAGTTGGAGCATACCGCCCTCCGATAGCGTTTGACCCGAGGGGTTCGACTCACTACCAACGCGCCCGTTTGTCCAGCCGCCCCCACATCTGAATTCCGGAGCCCACGCCATGACCGACCTTCTTCCCGGCGTCACCGGCGTTCTGGTTCTCGCCGACGGCACGGTCCTGCAGGGGATCGGGGTCGGCGCCACGGGCGATGCGGTCGGCGAGGTCTGCTTCAACACCGCCATGACCGGCTACCAGGAGATCCTCACCGACCCCTCCTACATGGCCCAGATCGTCGCCTTCACCTTCCCGCACATGGGCAACACCGGGACCAACAGCGAAGACCTGGAACAGATGAGCGGCGGCTCCGAGACCGCCGCCCGCGGGGCCATCTTCCGCGACGCCCCGACCGAGCCGGCCAACTGGCGCGCCAATGCCACGCTGAATGACTGGATGAGCCGGCGCGGCGTCATCGGCCTGGCCGGCGTCGATACCCGCAGCCTGACCAAGCTGATCCGCGAAAAGGGCATGCCGCACGCGGTCATCGCCCACAGCCCGACCGGCGAGTTCGACATCCCCGCCCTGCAGGCCAAGGCCGCCGCCTGGTCGGGCCTGGTCGGCCTGGACCTGGCCAAGGACGCCACCACCCGCCAGACCTTCACCTGGGACGAGACCAGCTGGGAATGGGGCGAGGGCTACGGAAAGCTGGACGCGCCGAAGTATGAGGTCGTGGTCATCGACTACGGGGTCAAGCGCAACATCCTGCGCAGCCTGGCCTCCATCGGGGCCCGCGCCACCGTCGTGCCGGCCGACACCAGCGCTGCGGACATCCTGGCACGCAAGCCGGACGGCGTCCTGCTGTCCAACGGTCCGGGCGATCCGGCCGCGACCGGCGAGTACGCCGTGCCGGTGATCAAGGAACTGGTCGAGAGCGGCACGCCGGTGTTCGGCATCTGCCTGGGCCACCAGATGCTGGCCCGGGCTCTGGGCGCCCAGACGGTGAAGATGGAACAGGGCCACCACGGCGCCAATCACCCGGTCAAGGACCTGACCACCGGCAAGGTCGAGATCGTCTCGATGAACCACGGCTTCACCGTCGACCGCGACAGCCTGCCGGCCGCCGTCACCGAGACCCACGTCTCCCTGTTCGACGGCACCAACGCCGGTCTGGCCCTGACCGACAAGCCGGTGTTCAGCGTTCAGCACCACCCGGAAGCCTCGCCGGGCCCGATGGACAGCCTCTATCTGTTCGAGCGCTTCGCCGGCCTGATGGACAAGGCGAAGTAGGCCTCAGCCGATCACTTGCCAGGACCAGGTTTCGTCCAGGTCAGGGGAGTAGATGCCGTCGCTGCGTCCTTCGAGCCGCTTCTGCTGTTCGCTGCACAGGCGTTCGGCGGTCGCCGGCCCGAAATCGTTGTCGGGACCCGGAATCCCCAGCTGAGCCTGCAGCCGGCCGACCGCGTCGCTCTTCGAGCCGAAGCGCAGCCGGCGCAGATTGATCCAGTCTTCCGTGCCAGGCGCCTTGCCGTCGCGGCGCAGTCCAGAGGCGATCGCCGCCTCGGCCCCGGTGAGCAGGACATAGCGGTATTCCGCGCCGTTGTTGGCATTCCCGGCAAGGGCGCGAAACTTCGCCCAGGGCCCGGTATGCACGCCGCCCTCGGTCGCGTTTCCCACCACGGTCTGACAGCCCAGCGAGCTGAAGCCTTCGGTGGTCCTGTAGAAGGTCGGATGAATGTTGTCGCCGGGCGCGCAGACATCGACAGTGTCGCCCCGGTCGTAGCGCAGGTCGTCGGACGATCGGCGGACGACCACCGTGCGCGGCGCGGTCGGGGTCTTGCGCAGAAGGAAGCACCCCGGCCGTTTGTTGTGCACGCCGGAAATGTAGCGGTACATGCCGGTCGGCAACATGTTGCCCTGCTTGCGGTCGCGGCGCCATTCGGCCAC
Source organism: Caulobacter sp. SRI_014 (assembly GCF_057586315.1). NCBI lineage: Bacteria > Pseudomonadati > Pseudomonadota > Alphaproteobacteria > Caulobacterales > Caulobacteraceae > Caulobacter > Caulobacter sp. SRI_014. The sequence continues at coordinate 223,457 of NZ_JBYCZQ010000001.1, forward strand.
CGCCTTGGCGTTCGGCACCGTCGAACCGGGGAACACGGCGATCTTGCCCGCCGCCCGGTCCCAGACCCCCAACACGCAGCGGGCCGAGTGGTGATCGGGCCGCCGGTCCACGAGCACCACGTCGGCTTCCCAGTCGTCCGAGGCGTCGAGAATTCCGCAGCCCCGCAGACCGAACAGGATCGGGGTCTTCACACCCTGGATCGGGAAGTCGTTGACGGCGCAGAGCTGCTCCAGGTCTTCGGCGGTCAGGGAGAAGGCCCCGCCGGGAGCGCGGCGCGCTTCCAGGTGCGCATAGTCGATCGTCAGGTCGTCGCTGGCCCAGACGACCCGAGACCGGGCGACGCGGGCGGCCTCTGCCGCCTCGTCGGGGGTGGGCGCCCGGGCGGCGGCGGCGACCGCATCCGGATCGGTGACGCCAAAGGCCTCGTCCTCGGTCGCCTCGGAAACGACTTCGGGCGGCACGCCCACCGGGGCCAGCAGTTTCGGCGGCGGAGCCGCCGCCTTCAGGCCCTTGGCGAACAGGACCGCCTCGGCCTCGCGCCGGCGGGACAGGCCCTTCTCGTTCACCGTCCCCATCCACAGCCGCTTCATGGCGCGGATCTGATCGGGAATGTCCGCGAAGCGCTGCTCCGCCATCGCCGCCCGGATGGCGCGCATCTCACGGTAGCGGTCCTTGGTGTCCTTCGCGGTCTTGGCGGCGTTGTAGCTGGCGCCGCGATTGAAGGTCAGGGACACCAGCACGCCGAAGCAGTCGGCAGGCAACAGGTTGCAGTTGGGGACGGCCGCCGTGGTCTTTTTCTCGGAATCCGGCACATCGATCGCGCGGTAGACCTGTTCGGCGGCCGACCAGGGGACGACGATGTCCTTGACGCCGGGCAGGGCGTTCCGGGCCGCCGTTCCGGTCAGGCCGATGACGGCCTTGAGACGGGTCCGAACCTCCGCCGACAACATCGGCCAGTTACGGTCCAGCGCCTCGGGCGTCGTGTGGCCCAGATCGTGGCCGATCCCGATGGTCACGCCGGAAGCGCCCTCGGGCCAGATCGGATGGATCAGGCGCTTGTTGTATTCGGCCTGGCTCGAGATCTCGAATTCCTTGATCAGCTCGAACGCCGCCTCGGAAATATGCGGTGCGCCGGGCGCCGGCGGCGGGGCGGCGGGCAGGCTGGCCGACAACAGGGCGCTCTCGGCGGCGCTACGGGCGAAATCGCTCTGCCGGTCGGCCATGAGGAAGGGGTCGACCGCGTGCATCTTGTTGTCGTCGCGCACCTTCTGGACGCTCTGCAGCCAGGCGCTCAGCAGTTGCCGGTTGACCCCGCCGCCGCTGGACGAGCTCTGGGTGATCCACAGCTGCCCATCGGCCGGACTACGCACGACCTGGACGATGTGATCGATGCCGTAGACCCGGGGCGGCGTATTCTGCTCCCAGCTGTGCTCCCCGAAATTGAGGCCGATAAGCATGCCCTCGCGCAGGGTTTCGGCCGTGATGGCTGCCCCGTGCAGCACCTGCCCTGTCCGGGCCTCGATGCCGCTGACGATGCCGTCGGAATGGGTGTTGAGCGCGCCGGTATCAGCCTTGTCGAAAATGACCTCGGGCGCGGCGTTGGCGTTGACCGTCGCGAAGGCGGCCGCGGTGATCTCGGCCACCCAGCCGGAACAGTCGATGGAGCCCTGACTGCTGTGCTTGCCGCCCAGCTTGTAGGTCACCACGCCGGCAGCCGCGACCGTCCGGCTCCACAGCACGGCATTGGCCGCCGCCGGGACGGGGATGGTCGAAGCGCTCAGCGGGGCCAGATAGCGTCGCGCCACATGCCCTTCGGGCCCGCCCGGCAGAACCTTCACCTTCCACCAGCTGTCGCCCAGCGAGTCCAGGGGCTCGACCAGCTGCCCCTTGGCCAGCACCGAGACCACGCCGGCTTCGAGCGCCGGACCCGAGCGCAGATTCAGACGATTGGCCGTCACCTGATAGCGGAGATCGCTCATGGCCGTCAGCCCACCGAGTTCAGGCGAGGATCGGCGGCGTCGCCGGCGCCGTCCGGCGTCGCCTTGCCGTGCGGCGCGACCTTGTAGGCGAGATAGGAGGCGTGGCTGATCCCCATCAGGATCACGAAGCCCTGCGAAAGCTCCGGCATGGACGGGAAGCCTGGGCCCGAGCCGGCCTTGGCGAAAGCGGCCCAGAGCGCCGCGCTGTAGACGCCGATCAGCAGCAAGGTGATGGCGAACTGCTGTACCTTGCCGAGGTCCGCCGAGCCGCCGTTCGAGACCTCGTCGCCGAGGAACATGTCGGACCAGGACGCCAGGTCCGGCGACGACAACGACAGGACACGGCCGTTCGCCTGCACCTGATCACCCGAAAGCCCGAGCTTCTGCTGGGTCCTGTCGAGTTGGCCGGCCGTCGCCGCGCCGTCGGTCTTGAGGCTGAGCAGCGAGGGGGTGGCGACAAACGACGCCGCCGATATCCCCATGGCGAACAGGAGCTCGGGTGGAATGTGGATGTCCAGCGGTCCCGTCGGCATCGGATCCGGCTTCAGGACCAGTTTCGCCAGGGCCTCCGGAATGTTGGCCCAGTCACTGATGTTGACCGCCGCCCCGGTGACCAGCGCCGAGACAACGACGATGGTCCACAGCGCCGCCTGAAACTTCGACAGGCTGACACGGTTGCGATTGTCGATCAGAACCCCTGCCAGCCGGCCATTGACCGATCCCCCCATGACCATGATCGCCATGGTCAGCAGGATCGCCGTGCAGGCCCAGACCACGGGAGGCTGGTTGATCCAGTGGCCGCCCTTGACCTCAACGAAACCGTTGAGCGTGGCGATCGCCGCGATCAGCACGATGAGCAGAAGAATGGCGAAGGCCGGATGCTTGTTCAGCGTCCGGAAAACCGATCTGTCCGATACTCGTCTGGGCATGACCCAATCCCCCATGTCGGTCGGGGAAAGGTTACTCCGATATCGACGTTATGCAATTAGAAAGGGTGTTGCACCCTTTGCTTCCATAGCTTGCCCGCCCGACGGTGCTTGCTGCGCTGAACGACGCATGGCCAAAATCCCCGCCGGGGAGAGGGCCGATCATGACCGAAGCAGCGACCACCGCCGACACGCCGCCGGCCAAGCAGCGCCTGGCCTCGATCGACATGCTGCGCGGCCTCGTCATCGTGCTGATGGCGCTGGACCATGTGCGGGACTACTTCCACGACAAGGCCTGGATCATGGATCCGCTGGATCCGGCCAGGACCGATCTGGCCCTCTATCTTACCCGCTGGGTGACGCATTTCTGCGCCCCGACCTTCATCCTGCTGGCCGGGATCAGCGCCTTTCTGCAGGGCTACAACGGCAAGGACACCAGATCGCTGTCCTGGTTCCTGGCCTCGCGCGGGCTGTGGTTGATCCTGCTCGAGCTGACGCTGATCAACTTCGGCTGGAACTTCAACATTCCAGGCTTCGCCCTGATCGTCATCTGGGCCATCGGCATTTCGATGATCGTGCTGGCCGGCCTCGTCTGGCTGCCGAGCCGGGCGGTGCTGGCCTTCGGCACAGGCATCATCGTGTTGCACAACCTGCTCGACGGCATCACCGCCCAGCAGCTCGGCGACCTCGGCCCCTGGTGGATGATCCTGCACCAGCCGGGGTGGAACGGCTTTGTCTTCATCTCCTACCCGCTGATCCCATGGATCGGGGTCATGGCCTTGGGCTATGGCCTTGGGCCCGTGTTCCAGATGGAGCCGGCCGCCCGGGCCCGCCTGCTGACCCGGCTTGGCCTGGGCATGATCGTCGCCTTCCTGCTGCTGCGGACCTTCAACCTCTACGGCGATCCGCGCCCCTGGAGAGACCAGCCGGGCGTGCTGCGCGACGGTTTCTCGCTGTTCAACGTCGCCAAATATCCGCCGTCGCTGTCCTACCTGCTGATCACGCTCGGCCCGGCGCTGATGCTGCTGCCCCACCTGGAAAAGGCCAGAGGCTGGTTCGCCGAAGTGCTGCTGGTCTACGGCCGCGCACCCCTGGCCTTCTACATCCTGCACATCTTCCTGGGGCACGCCCTGATGGTCGGCGTCGGCCTGGCGACCGGCTATCCGCTCAATGTCTTCCTGGGCTTCATGGCCAACCCGGGACCGCTGATCGACAGCGGCTGGGGCCATCCCCTGTGGGTGGTCTATCTGGTCTGGGCCATCGTGCTGGTGCTGCTCTATCCGGTCTGCCGATGGTGGGGCGACCTCAAGCGGCGGCGCCGCGACTGGTGGCTCAGCTACCTCTGACCGATCTGGGACTGGCGCCGGTCCAGCGCTTGAAGGCCCGTGAAAACGCCGCCGGGTCGGAGAAGCCCAGCAGGTAGGCCGTCTCGTTGACCGAGGCGTTCTGCTCGCCCAGGTATTCCAACGCCAGCCGGTGGCGCAGGCCATCCAGCACCTGGTCGAACCTCGTCCCCTCGGCCCGGAGCTGGCGGTAAAGCCGCTGGCGGCTGATCTTCAGGGCGGCGGCGACGCCGTCCATGCTCGGCTGGCCGCCGCGCACCATGGGCGTGAGCACCGCCTCGACTCGGCCCCGCGCCGACTTGGACCCGTCGAGGTCGGCCAGCTGGGCCTGCGCCCGTTCCGTCAGCAGGTCGCCGGCGTAGTCCGGCAGCAGGCCGACAGGCTGGCCCAACATGCGGTCATCGACCAGGAAGCCGTTGCGGTCGCTGCCGAACACCACCGGCACGGCGAAGATGCGCTCGAACTCGCCGGCATAGGCCGGGGTCGGGAAGGTGAAGTGGACCTCCTTCAGGGTGTCCGGCTGGCCGTGGCGGCGCGGGCCGCAGACCAGTTGGGCCAAGGCCGACTCGGTCAGCTCCGGGAAGACATCGGGATTGAGCCGGCGGTCGATCACCCAGACGCCCTTGCGGTCGCGGACCAGTTGGAAACGCTCGCCGTTGCCGCCGTTGCGCGTCTCGACGATCAGCCGCACGAAGCGGTTCAGCATGGTGAAGCCGCCGATCATGTCCGGAGCCGCCTGGCTGATCAGCCCGACGATGGAAACCTTCGAGATGTCGACCTGCTCGCCGTAGTGCAGGGCCAGGGCCGGATCGCCGGTCGCGGCCTTGGCGGCGCGCATCAGGGCGACATAGGCGTTGAACGGCACGCGGCTGGTCACATCCTCCAGCGCCGCCGCCGCGATCCCGGCGGCGGCCAGCAGGGCGCCCCGGTCGCCCCCCTTGCGGACCGCGAAGTCGAGCAGGCCGCGCGCGAAGCCGGCGCCGACGGTGAACTCTGCGGTCATGGTTTTGATGCCCGGCGTCATGTCCAAGTCCGGCCCGATGGATAGCCTCAAGGCGAGTAGGGGACCATAGCCTTGACCATCTCAGTACCTGTTCCGCGTCCGCGTGCCACGCCCGACCAGCTGCTCGTCAGGACCGCCGCCGTCTGGCTGGTCGTCGCCCTGATCGGCCAGTGGGCCTTCCTGACCTACATCGCCGGCTTCTACGGGCCGACCACGCTCAGTGGCGATTTCGAGGCCTGGACCCGCAACAGGATGCTCGACAACGCCTACCGCCCGGGCGACCTGATCGGCAACCTGACCTTCGGGGCCCACGCCCTGCTGGCCGGGATCATCGCCTTTGGCGGCGGCCTGCAGGTGATGCCGCAGGTCCGGGCGCGCTGGCCGAGGTTCCACCGCTGGAACGGGCGGGTCTTCCTGATCACGGCGGTGTCGTTGAGCCTGACCGGCCTGGGGCTGATCTGGTTGCGCTCTCCGGAGCCGGCGAAGGTGAGCAGCTGGGCGATCACCGGCAACGCGGTGCTGATCCTGACCTTCGCGGGCCTTGCCTACAAAACCGCGCGCGCCCGGGACTTCGTCAGCCATCGGCGTTGGGCCCTGCGGCTGTACCTCGTCTCCAACGCCCAGTGGTTCACGCGGGTCGGCTTCGTGGTCTGGATGATGTTCAGCCGCGGCATCGGTCTGAAGGGCGTCAACGGCACGGCCTTTCTGGTCTGGACCTTCGGCTGTTACCTGCTGCCGCTGGCGGTGCTGGAACTCTACCTGCGGGCCAGAGACAGCAACAGCGGCGCTTTCAAGCTGACGGCGGCCTGGGTGCTGGGCGCCTTCACCCTGCTGATGGCCATCGGCGCGGTGATCTTCTCCTTCGTCTCGATCCGTATCGCCAACGGCGGGACGATGTAGCTGGCAGCTGGCATGGTCCCCGCCCGCATCTGTCAGAACCGGCTAGAGGTCAGAATTTCGAATGGTCTCGCTTGACTCGTTCGAGCAGGGCGGCGACCGGCGCATCGCCCGTCCCCTCGATCTGCACCAAGCCTTCCTTGAGAAAGGCGAAGCAGACCCCGCCGTACCGTCCATCCCCGCTGACCTGCACGGCATATCCGACACCACGTTCCAGAGCCGTCGGCGGCGCCTTTTCCCAAGCCCCAACCGGCGCCTGGCCATAGCGCAGACGCTGCCCCGACGACGCAGCCTCTCCGACATGACGCACGTTGATCGTCCACAGGCTTTTGCCGTTCGCCAGATCGTAGACGTTCAGGCTTCCCGGAAACTCGAGCAACCGCCCGAAGGCGAGCGGCGATGGGTCCACGAAGGTAATGTCCAGCGCGTCAGGTGTTCCCGAAAGGCGAACACCGCATCCGCGCGTACAGCCGGCCAGCGGCAGGGCGCCCAGGGCGGCGAGAAGGGTCCGCCGGGTGCTGCTCAAGGCGCTTTCCGCTCCGTGTTCGCCTTTCCGGGTGGCGTCTGGTCGATGACCAGCAGGACCACCGGCTGGGTCCCCATCGCCGTGCCGGTGTGCCACTGGTCGCGGGCCTCGACGATGGTGGCGCCGGGCTTGAACTCGGCCGAGGTCCCGGTGTCGAGGTTGCGCACGGTGATCGACCCGGACTCGACATAGGCGTAGCGCTGGTAGGGATGCTTGTGGATCGGCAGGCTGGTCCCGGCGGCGATGGTGACGCGGCTGATGGTCAGGGTCAGGGGACCCTCAGGGGCGAGAATCGGTTGACCGGAGTTGGTCGCCTCATACGTACCCAGGACGTGGGCTTCAGGGGCCTGGGCGACCGCGGGCAAGGCCGCCGCGAGCGTCAGGATGGCGATGAAGGCGGCGGATTTCATGGTCTTGTCTCCCTTCAGGCAGAGTGAGCGAACAAAGGGGCCCGATCAACGCTTGCCCTACCCCCCTCCCCCCTCTAAACGGGCGCCTTAGCCTGAATGAGAATACACAGGGGGACGGGCGCGCTGCTGCGCGACCGCCCCTGTTCGCGCACCGGAACGACGAATGCCCAAACGCACCGACATCAAGTCCATCCTGATCATCGGCGCCGGCCCCATCGTCATCGGCCAGGCCTGCGAGTTCGACTACTCCGGCGTCCAGGCCTGCAAGGCCCTTCGCGCCGAGGGCTTCCGCATCATCCTGGTCAACTCCAACCCCGCCACCATCATGACCGATCCGGACGTGGCGGACGCAACCTACATCGAACCCATCACGCCGCAGATGGTCGCCAAGATCATCGAGAAGGAGCGGCCCGACGCCCTGTTGCCGACCATGGGCGGCCAGACGGCGCTGAACACCGCCCTGGCCCTCGAATCCATGGGGGTGCTGGAAAAGTTCGGGGTCGAGATGATCGGCGCCAAGGCCGAGGTCATCGACAAGGCCGAAGACCGCCAGAAATTCCGTGACGCCATGGACAAGCTGGGCCTCGAAAGCCCCAAGTCGCGGGCAGCCCACACCATGGACGAGGCCCTCGAAGGCCTCGACTTCGTCGGCCTGCCGGCCATCATCCGGCCGAGCTTCACCCTGGCCGGCACCGGCGGCGGCATCGCCTACAACGTCGAGGAATTCCGCGAGATCGTTGAACGTGGCCTCGACCTCTCCCCCACCACCGAGGTCCTCATCGAGGAGAGCGTGCTGGGCTGGAAGGAGTATGAGATGGAGGTCGTCCGCGACAAGGCGGACAACTGCATCATCGTCTGCTCCATCGAGAACATCGACCCGATGGGCGTCCATACCGGCGATTCCATCACCGTCGCCCCGGCGCTGACCCTGACCGACAAGGAATACCAGCGCATGCGGGCGGCCAGCATCGCCGTGCTGCGCGAGATCGGGGTCGAGACCGGCGGCTCGAACGTGCAGTTCGCCGTGAACCCGGCCGACGGCCGCATGGTCGTCATCGAGATGAACCCGCGCGTGTCGCGGTCCTCGGCCCTGGCGTCAAAGGCCACCGGCTTCCCGATCGCGAAAATCGCGGCAAAGTTGGCGGTCGGCTACACCCTCGACGAACTGGACAACGACATCACCGGCGGCGCCATGCCGGCCAGCTTCGAACCCAGCATCGACTACGTCGTCACCAAGATCCCGCGCTTCGCCTTCGAGAAATACCCGGGCAGCGAGCCCTACCTGACCACCAGCATGAAGTCGGTCGGCGAGGTCATGGCCATCGGCCGCACCTTCGCCGAGAGCCTGCAGAAGGCCCTGCGCGGCCTGGAGACCGGCCTCACCGGCCTCGACGAGATCGCCATCCCCGGCGCCGATGATCCGGACAACGCCCACGCCGCCGTGCTGCGGGCGTTGGGCAACCCGACCCCCGAACGCCTGCTGGTCATCGCCCAGGCCTTCCGTCACGGCCTGACCGTCGAGGAAGTGAACCAGGCCTGTTCCTACGAGCCCTGGTTCCTGCGCCAGATCCAGGACCTGGTCCGCGAAGAGGGCCTGGTCCGCGCCGCCGGGCTGCCCGCCGCGCAGGGCCTGCGCCGGCTGAAGGCCAAGGGCTTCTCCGACGCCCGCCTGGCCAAGCTGACCGACCTGACCGAGATGGAGGTGCGCGCCCGCCGCCATGCCCTCAACGTCCGCCCCGTGTTCAAGCGCATCGACACCTGCGCCGGCGAGTTCGCCGCCACCACGCCCTACATGTACTCGACCTACGAGACCGGCGCGCTCGGCCAGGCGCCCGATTGCGAATCCGACCCTTCGGACAAGAAGAAGGCCATCATCCTCGGCGGCGGTCCCAACCGCATCGGCCAGGGCATTGAATTCGACTACTGCTGCTGCCACGCGGCCTTCGCGCTGGCCGAGATCGGCGTCGAGTCGATCATGGTCAACTGCAACCCCGAGACTGTCTCGACCGACTACGACACCTCCGACCGCCTCTACTTCGAGCCCCTGACGGCCGAGGACGTGCTGGAACTCATCGCCGTCGAGCAGAGCAAGGGCACGCTACTCGGCGTCATCGTCCAGTTCGGCGGCCAGACCCCGCTGAAGCTGGCCCATCCGCTGGAACAGGCCGGCGTGCCGATCCTCGGCACCAGCCCCGACGCCATCGATCTCGCCGAAGACCGCGAGCGCTTCCAGCAACTGCTCCACCGCCTGAACATCGCCCAGCCGCGCAACTCCCTGGCCCGCAGCGCCGAACAGGCCATCGCCGCCGCCGACGAGGTCGGCTTCCCGGTGGTCATCCGTCCGTCCTACGTGCTGGGCGGCCGGGGCATGGAGATCGTCCACGACCACGCCCAGCTGGAGCGCTACATCGCCACCGCCGTGCAGGTCAGCGGAGACTCTCCCGTCCTCATCGACCAGTACCTGAGCCGCGCCACCGAGGTGGACGTCGACGCCCTCTGCGACGGCAAGGACGTCTTCGTCGCCGGTGTCATGGAGCATATCGAGGAGGCCGGCGTGCACTCGGGCGACAGCGCCTGTTCCCTGCCTCCCTTCTCCCTGCGTCCCGAGACCATCGAGGAGCTCAAGCGCCAGACCACCGAGATGGCCCTGGCCCTCAACGTGCGCGGCCTGATGAACGTGCAGTTCGCCATCGAGGAGCCGCTGGGCGACAATCCGCGCATCTACGTCCTCGAAGTGAACCCCCGCGCCAGCCGCACCGTGCCGTTCGTCGCCAAGGCCGTCGGCTTCCCGGTTGCCGCCATCGCCGCCAAGCTGATGGCCGGCGTGCCGCTGGCCTCCTTCGGCCTCGTGCAGGGCGAGCCCGACCACATCGCCGTCAAGGAAGCGGTCTTCCCCTTCGCCCGCTTCCCGGGCGTCGACACCATCCTCGGTCCCGAGATGCGCTCGACCGGCGAGGTCATGGGCCTCGACTGGAAGCGCGAGGGCGAGACCGACCTCGCCCCAGCCTTCGCCCGCGCCTTCTCCAAGAGCCAGCTGGGCGGCGGCGTCGAGCTACCGCGCTCGGGCTGCGCTTTCGTCTCGGTGCGCGACGCCGACAAGGGCCTGATCCTTGAGCCGGTGAAGACCCTGCTGGCCGCCGGCTTCCGAGTGCTGGCGACCAGCGGCACCTGCGCCTGGCTCAAGGAGCAGGGCGTGGAGGTCGAGTTCGTCCGCAAGGTGCTGGAGGGCCGCCCCCACATCGTCGACGCCATGAAGAACGGCGAGGTCCAGCTGGTCATCAACACGACCGAGGGCAAGCAGTCCCTGGCCGACAGCTTTGAAATCCGCCGCACGGCCCTGATGATGAAAATCCCCTACTACACCACGGCCGCCGGAGCGGCCGCGGCGGCCCAGGCCATCGCCACGGCGGGGACCGAACAACTCGAGGTTCGCCCCCTGCAAAGCTACGCGTAGGGTCTGAAAATTCAGGGCATTTGACGAAGTTTGGGCGCTAAAAGAACGTCGTTCGGACTTTGGTAACCCTCCCATGTGAACGCGGAAGCATGACTGTTTCCGCGCCCGCCTCCGACGCCGGCTGCGCCCCTCGGGGCCGCGCCAGCTGGGCCCTGCCCTTCGCGGTGATGGCCCTGAGCACGGTCGCGGTCGTCGTCCTGGCCGCCGCCCCCTCGCGCGCCGACGCCATGGCCGCCGTCTATCCGCCCTGGTGGACGCCCGCCCGCGCCGCGGCCTCGGCCGCCGGTGAAGGCCGGCTGCAGGCCGTCGGGGCCGGCAACATCCTGGTGGTCGCCTCTGACCAGCCCGGCCTTCACCGCCGCCTGCGCGCCTCCGGGGCGCTGCTGCTCATCGATTCCCGTCTGGCGTCGCTCTGCCTCGCCCCCCAACCCAGAGACCCCGCATGACCTTCCTCGACATCCAGGGCCAGCGCCGCCAGACCGCCGTCGTCGTTGTCGGCCTGATGTGGCTGCTGATGCCGGTCATCCTGCTGTCGCGGGTCGTGCTCGGCGCGGATTGGGTGACCCTGGGCCTGGCCAGCCTGGCCGCCGCCGCCGCCGCCACCGCCGCCTGGCGCGGCCTGGCCGAGGCCCCGCCGGCGCGGGCCACCCTGGGGGTTCTGCTGATGGCCCAGGTCTCGCTGCTGGTCGCCGCCTTCCAGGGCCATGCCTGGCAGGCCGACATGCACATGGCCTACTTCGCCGCCCTGGCCGTGCTGGCCGGCTTCTGCGACTGGCGGACCATCGCCGTCGGTACGGCTACGGTCGCCATCCACCACCTGCTGCTCAATTTCGCCCTGCCCGCCGCTGTCTTCCCGGGTGAGGGCAGCCTCAGCCGGGTCATCGTCCATGCCGTGATTCTGGTCGCCGAGGCCGGCGTCCTGCTGGTCTCCACCCGCAACCTCGACGCCCTGTTCGCCGGCCTTGAACTGCGCGCCGTCGAGGCCCGCCAAGCCCTCGCCGCCGCCGAAACCGCCGGCCAGGAAGCCGCCGCAGCCCAGGCCGCCCGCGCCCGGATCGAGACCCAGGGGGCCGAAGAGCGGGCCGCCGCCCAGGCCAGCCAGCAGGCTGTGGTCACCGCCCTCGGCGAGGCCCTCGAACGTCTGGCCGCCCGCGACCTGTCGGTCCGCATCCAGGCAGCCTTCCCGCCCGAGTACGAGCAGTTGCGCGGCCACTTCAACGGCGCCGTCGAGGCGCTCGGCGAGACCCTGACCACCGTCCTGCGCGCCGCCGAAGCCCTCAACGCCAATGCCGACCAGATCGCCCACGCCTCCGATGATCTGTCGCGCCGCACCGAGAACCAGGCCGCCGGCCTGGAGCAAACCGCCGCCGCCATGGACCAGCTGACCGCCTCGGTCCGCCGCAGCGCCGAGGGCTCGCGCGAGGCCGCCGGTCTGGTCGCCACCGCCCGTGGCTCGGCCGAGAGCTCGGCCGAGGTGGTGCAGCAGGCTACCGCCGCCATGAGCGCCATCGAGGAAAGCTCGCGCCAGATCGGCCAGATCATCGGTGTCATCGACGAGATCGCCTTCCAGACCAACCTGCTGGCCCTCAACGCCGGCGTCGAAGCGGCCCGGGCCGGCGAGGCGGGTCGCGGCTTCGCCGTCGTCGCCTCCGAAGTGCGGGCCCTCGCCCAGCGCTCCGCCGACGCCGCCAAGGAGATCAAGGTCCTGATCAGCGCGTCCACCGGCCATGTCGGCGAAGGGGTGCGGCTGGTCGGGGCCACCGAAGCGGCCTTGCACGGCATCGCCGAACAGGTCGGCCGCATCGCCGGGTTGGTCAGCGAGATGGCCTCCTCTGCCCAGGAACAGGCCACCGGCCTCTCCGAGGTCAACAGCGCCGTCAACGAGATGGACCAGCTGACCCAGCAGAACGCCGCGATGGTCGAGCAGAGCACCGCCGCCGCCCACAGCCTGCGCGAGGAGTCCGGGGCCATGACCGCCGCCGTCCGCCGCTTCGGCCTTGGCGGCGGGGGAAGCGCCATGGCCGCGCCCCGCCCCGCTGCCCGGCCTGCCGCGCCGCCCTCCCTGGCCGGCGCCGGCCACCGCGCCGCGCCGAACCAGACCCTCAGGCAGGCGCGCGCCCGCATCCAGGCCTTCGCCGGCGGTGGCCAGCCGACCGTCAGCTCCGACGGGTGGGAAGAGTTCTGATCGCCTGACTGGACGGCGCCGGGCGGGCAGGACACTCTCGCGCCCTTCGGGGGAGTGTATCGCCAGTGTCCGTGCGTCTGTTGGTCCTGCTGCTGTCGCTGGTCGGCCTGTTCAGCCTCGGCGGCGGCCCGCCGTCCGGCGCGATCAGCTATCTCGCGGTCACGACCATGACCAAGGGCGTGGCCAACTGCCGGCCCCAGTCGGCGCGCAAGACCACCCTTGCAGCCTTCCGCGACCTGCCCTCCTTCATCCAGCCGGAGTGCGTGCGGGTGCGCGGTCTGCTCGTCGACGGCCTGCTCTTCGCCAGCCTGGACGACTACCACCGGTCCGGCGGAACCAACTCGCCGCTCGGTGAGGTCTGGGGCCTGATCGCCGACGATCATCCCGAACTTCTCAAGGCCACGTCGCCGAAGGCGACATGGGTCGAGCTGACCGGTGTCGTCGCCCACTGCACCGGCAGCTACTACCCTTGGGCGGGCCCGCGCGGCCGCTACTGTGACGAAACCACCGGGCGGGTCCTGATCGTCAAGGACGCGCGCAAGGGCAAGCCCTTCACCCTCGAACGCATGGGCTCGGAAGCCGAACGCGCCCGCTTCGCCGCCCTGCTCGACCTGCGCGATGACAATCCGGAGGCCGCCGAGGTGCGAGCCCTGGCGGGTCGCTGGGTCGCGGCGCTGCAAGGCGGCGACCTCGCTCGCTTCCTGGCCATCGCCAAGCTGGGCAACACCCATCCGGGGCCGCAGGAGAAGCTGTTCACCGACCCGGAGTGGCAGTCGGTGCGCGACCCGGCCCGGGCGATTCCGCTGCGCGTCTTCGGCGAGAACTACCCGGAGGAAAAGTATCCCTCCTGGGACTACTATGCCTGCCTCTGCAGGGAGGCCGACTGCACCGGCCGCTGGCCGATCACCGGGTGGGATGCGGCGCTGAACCCCCGGCATCCCTATGTCTGCACGGAGATCAAACGAGGCTGGCCGGATCGCAAGTCCTGGAGCCTCTGGATGAGTGAAGACAACCGCACCATCCGCGAACCCGCCGCCCCCAGGCCCTGACCCGGAACCGCCCATGCCCAGCCCCGCCCGCCTCGCCGCCTTCATCGCCCTGGTCGAGGCCGGCGATTATGTGAAAGCCATCGAGGACTTCTACGCCGAGCACGCCACCGGCCAGGAGAACCTCGGCCGCATCACCGTCGGCCGCGCCGCCCTGGTGGCCAAGGAAGAGGCCGCCCTGGCCCGCGGTCCCATCGCCACCGCCAAGGGGTCCATCTTCACGATCGGCGGCGATTACGCGGCCATCCGCTGGGTCTTCGACATCGGCGGCGGCAGGATGCTGGACGAGATCGCCTGGCAGCGCTGGGAGGGCGACCGCATCGTCGAGGAACGGTTCTACTACGATCCGGCGCAGATGACCGGCTGAACCCGGCTGGACTTGCCCGCCCCGCGCCTTAGCTTGGCGAAGACACAGGAAAAGCCGCCATGCTGATCGTCCACCACCTCAACAACTCCCGCTCCCAGCGCGTGCTGTGGCTGCTGGAAGAGCTCGCCCTGCCCTACGAGATCGTCCACCACCAGCGGGACGCCAAGACCATGCTGGCCCCGCCGTCGCTGAAGGCGGTTCATCCGCTCGGCAAGTCGCCGGTGGTCGTCGACGGCGACTATGTGCTGGCCGAGACCGGGGCGATCATCGAGTACCTGTGCGAAAAGGCCGGCGGCAAACTGCGCCCCGCGGCGGGCACGCCCGAGCGCTTGGCCTGGACCTACTGGCTGCACTACGCCGAGGGCTCGGCCATGTCGCCCTTGCTGCTCAAGCTGATCTTCGGCAGCCTGCCGGACCGCGCCCCCGGTTTGATGAAGCCGCTGGTCAAGGGCATCGCCAACCAGGCTCTGAAAAGCTTCGTCGACCCTCAGCTGAAGACCCACTTCGACTACTGGGAAAGCGTGCTGGCCCAGGTTCCCTGGTTCGCCGGCCAGGAGTTCAGCGCCGCCGACATCATGATGAGCTTCCCCCTGGAAGCCGGCGCCCAGCGCGGCGACGTCAGGGTCGGCCGGCCCCGGATCGCCAAGTTCCTGGAGACCATCCACGCCCGCCCGGCCTATCGCGTGGCGCTCGAGAAGGGCGGCCCGTACGCCTTCGCGGACTAGAGATCAGCCGCCAGCACCACGTCGTCGTAATAGTTCTCGCCGACGTGGAAGACCCGGGTGCCGACCTGGCTGAATCCATGCTTCGAATAGAAGGCGATGGCGCGGTGGTTCTCGCCATAGGCGCCGAGCAGCAACCGCCTGGCGCCCCGGGCCCGCGCCGCGGCCTTGGCGGCGTCCATCAGCCGAAGCCCGAGCCCCGTGCCGTGGAACCGATGCAGGCTGTAGATGCGCTTCAGCTCCAGGTCGCCCTCGCCCAGCGCCACCGGCAGGTCGGGCTTGCAGACCATGGCATAGCCGATGGGCGCCGCGCCCGGCTCCATGGTCGCCAGGAACAGGTCCACCCCGGGGTCGGCCAGCAGCGCCGCATAGCTGCCTGGATCATGCGTGCCTTCGCCGAACAGCAGCATGTCGCCGCCCGCGACGATGCCGGCGTAGGTCTCCAGGAAGGTGGCGCGGGCCACCATCGACAGGCGTTTTTCGTCGCCGGCGACGGCGGGGCGGATGCTGATCTCCATGCCGCCTTGGACCGCGCCGAACGGACCTTGTCTAGCCCCCGGCGATCAGCAACCCCGCCCCCAGCGCGATGGCCGCCACCCCGACCATCCGGCCCCGCGTCAGCCGCTCTTTCAGGAAGACCACGGCGATCAGCACGGCGAACAGGATCGAGGTCTCGCGCAGGGCCGCCAGCCGGGGCGTATCCCCCAGCCGCAGGGCCCAGAGCGCCAGGCCGTAGGTGAGGATCGACAGGGCCCCGGCCGTCAGCCCCGCCTTCCACTCGGCCCGCGCCGAGACGATGAAGGCCGGCCCGCGCCAGAGGGCGAAGATGGCGGCGATGCCGAAGCCGAGCGAGAGAAACACCCAGACGATGTAGCTGGGCGCGCTCGGCGCCGCCCGCACGCCTTGCGCGTCGATGACCGTGTAGAGGGCGATAGTCGCCCCCGTCGCCAGCGCCCAGCCGAGGGCCCGGCGGTCGACCTGCTTGCCCAGGCCCACGGTCAGCACCCCGGCGGAAACCAGCCCGATGCCGCCCGCCGTCAGCCAGCCGACCGGCTCGTCGAACAGCGCCACCGCCACGATCGCCGCCAGCAACGGCGCCACACCCCGCAGAATCGGATAGGCGACCGTCATGTCGGCCCGCTCGAAGGCCTTGATCAGGCAGACCAGGTAGACGAGGTGGGTGATCCAGCTGCCGGCCAGCCATCCCCAGGCCCCATGCGGCAGGGGCACGAAGAAGGCGGCCGGCAGGATCAGGAAGCCGGAGAAGCCGTCGATCAGCGCCCGGCTCGACATCTTGTCCTGGCCGGACTTGAGGTTGGCGTTGACCACCGCATGGATCGCTCCGCTGGCCAGCATCATCAGGGCGGCGAGGGGAAGCGCGGTCATGGCAGGGACCCTGACCCCGTTCCCTGCCGTCAAGCAAGGTGGACGCCGCCCCGGCCGATTGGCATGGTTGTTAACCAATCGCCGGCTTGGGGGCCCGCCATGAATCTCGACCTGATCAAGCGCCGGCTCGGCTGGTACGGCCTGGCCTGGATGGGCGGCTTCCTGCTGGTGCTGTTGATCGTGCTGGCCGGCTTCTTCCTGTTCGGAGCCGACGTCGTCGATCTGGCCGACATCCTGATCCCCGTCGGCCTGGGCGTTCTGACCCTGGCCCTGGTCGGCGTGGTGCTGCGCGACCTCTTCGCCCGCCAGACCATCGGCACGCGGGTGGCCATCCTGCTGCTGGCCGCCCTGCTGTTCCTGCCCCTGCTGTGGTCGCCGGTGGCGGCCACCGTCGCCGCCGCCTGGGTCGCCGACCGCTCCATCGAGTACTCCAGCGCCTACGCCCAGTTCCGCATTACCATCAGCCAGCTGCTCTATCCGATGGCCCAGGCCGTCAGTTCCGGCGCCGCCTTCGAGCTGGCCTGGCAGGCCTTCCAGCTGGTCGCCTCCTTCATCGGCTTCCTGTCGTCGCTACTGCAGGTCATCGCCTTCCTGCGCCGGCTGTTCGCCGCCAACTCGGTCGATGAGTTCGTCGAGGAGATGACCGCGCCGGCCGAAGACATCGCGACGGACGCGCCGCAAACCTGAAGGGGTTGCTCTGAAGCCCCGACAATGCTGAAACCGCGCCCTTCTCGGGATCAGCCTTGCAATATCGTACCGACATCGACGGCCTGCGGGGCCTGGCCGTTCTGGCGGTGTTCGCCGGACACCTGGGCCTGCCCATGGCGCAAGGCGGCTTTGTCGGCGTCGACGTCTTCTTTGTCATTTCCGGCTTCGTCATCGCCGGGGTGGTCACGCGGCGCCAGGCGGCCGGCAAGTTCTCGCTGATCGACTTCTGGGAGCGGCGCACGCGGCGCCTGCTGCCGGCCGTGCTGGCGATGATCGCCGGGACGACCGCGATGGCCTGTTTCCACATGTTCCCGGACGAGCTGGTGAAATATGCCGGCTCCAGCCTGTCGACACTCGGCTTCGCGGCCAACATCTGGTTCTGGCAGACGATCGACTACTTCTCCGCCCCGCCGGACATGCACCCGCTGCTGCACGCCTGGTCGCTGGGGGTCGAGGAGCAGTTCTACATCGTCTTCCCGCTGCTGATGATGGGTCTGTGGCGCTGGGCGCCCCGGGCCATCAAGCCGGTGCTGGGCGCCATCGCCATCGCCTCGTTCGCGCTTGGCCTCTACTGGATGGCCGACCATCCGTCCGACGCCTTCTACCTGCCGCTGACCCGGGCCTGGGAGCTGCTGCTGGGCGTGCTGTTAGCCAAGGGCGCGATCCCGACGCCGAGCGGCCGGCGCATCCGCTCCGTCTTCGGCCTGGTGGGCCTGGGCCTGATCCTGTGGGCCATCGCCACCTACCAGCCGCACACCGCCATGCCCGGCATCGCCGCGCTCGCCCCCTGCCTCGGGACCCTGATGCTGCTGGCGGCCGGCGAGGACACGCCGACGGGCGCCCTGCTGTCGATCCCGCCGATGCGGTTCTACGGCTTCATCTCCTACAGCCTCTACCTGTGGCACTGGCCGCTGATCTCCTTCCAGCGGATGCTGTTTGGCGAGCAGGCCGGGCCGGTCGCGCCTTACGTCGTGCTGGCCATCGCCGTGGTGCTGGCGACCCTGAGCTGGAAGCTGATCGAGACGCCGATCCGCGACCGCCGCGACGGGCTGTCGACCGGGAAGTTCTACCTTGTCGCCCTGCTCGCCACCCTGGTCGTCGCCGCGCCCAGCCTGGTCATCCTGGCGACCAAGGGCCTGCCGGGCCGCTTCAGCCCCGAGGTCCACGCCATCGCCAAGAGCGCCGAGCGCACGCCGCGCCGGCTGGAGGCCTGCCTGCCGATGCCCGACGGCGCCCTGACCGCCTGGCCGGCCGGCTGTATCGACCCGGTCCCCGGCAAGCCCAACTACCTGCTGATCGGCGACAGCCACGCCAGCCACCTCTGGTACGGCCTGCAACAGGCCCACCCCGAGGCCGAGCTGCTGCAGGGCACCGTCTCCAGCTGCCGCATGACCCGCGAGCCGGCCCATGACGCCACCGCCCAGTGCCGCCGCCTTTCGCGCGCCCTCTACGAACGCCTGGAAAGACAGCCGCCCGACCGCGTCTACCTGGCTGGCCTGTGGTTCGAGGCCGACGCCCAGGCGGTCGCCGACACGCTTGCCTGGTTCAAGGCCCACGGGATTGCGGTCGTTCTGATCGGCCCGGGCCCGCAGTACGAACAGAGCCTTCCCCGGCTGCTTGCCCTGGGCGAACACCTGGGCCAGCCCGATCTGGCGGTCCGCCGCCGCAAGCACTATCGCGACGCCGTCGAAGGCATCATGGCCGACAAGGCCAGGGCCGCCGGGGTTCCCTACCTGTCGATCTGGCAGGCTATCTGCCCGGGTGACATCTGCGAGACCCGCACGGCGGACGGCAAGCCGATGCAGTGGGATTCAGGACATCTGTCCAAGCCTGGCTCGGTCATCGTCGGACAGCGTCTGGCGCTCCAGGAAAGCCGCCGTTAGGCGAACCCAAAACACCGAACATCGGGCGGCAAATGCGGCGCCGCAGCATTCCCCTTGCTTTTCAAACCCCGCGCGACTAGTTTCGACGCCCCCGGACGCCTCCGCCCGCGGCCGGCTTTTTACCAGTTTCTACATTCCTCCCAGGGCGAACCGAGCGAACTTTCCCATATGGAAAAGGTACCGATGACCGCCGGGGGCTATAGCGCCCTCGACGAGGAACTGAAGCGTTTGAAGACGCTGGAGCGACCGGCCGTAATCGCCGCGATCGCCGAAGCCCGTGCGCACGGCGACCTCAGCGAAAACGCCGAATACCATGCCGCCAAGGAGCGTCAGGGCTGGATCGAAGGCCGCATCGCCGAGATCGAGGACAAGATCGCCCGCGCCCAGGTCATCGACGTGTCCAAGCTGTCGGGGGCGCAGGTGAAGTTCGGCGCCACGGTCAGCGTGGTCGACGAGGACACCGAGGAAGAGGCCCGCTACCAGATCGTCGGCGAACACGAAGCCGACGTGAAGGGTGGCCGCATCTCCATCGCCTCGCCCATCGCCCGCGCGATGATCGGCAAGGAAATGGGCGACGTGGTCGAGGTCAACACCCCCGGCGGCGTCAAGGCCTACGAAATCCTCAAGGTCGAGT
This sequence comes from Caulobacter sp. SRI_014, assembly GCF_057586315.1. Taxonomy (NCBI): domain Bacteria; kingdom Pseudomonadati; phylum Pseudomonadota; class Alphaproteobacteria; order Caulobacterales; family Caulobacteraceae; genus Caulobacter; species Caulobacter sp. SRI_014. The sequence goes on from NZ_JBYCZQ010000001.1 coordinate 242,927, forward strand.
GGCTCTAAAGCCGCTGGTCTGCACGGAAGTTGGCCGGGTGGCGTCCGCCACCCAAACTCAAGAAAAAGAAGAATGGGCGGTCGCAAGGCCGCCCTTCTGCTTGCCTAAAGACCCGATCAGGTCTTGAAGGTCCCGCCATGAGCAAAGCGCCGCGTGCGAAGAAGGCCGAGCCGCCGCCCATCACGATCTGGGCGGTGTCGGACGGCCGCGCCGGCATCGAGGCCCAGGCCGTGGGTCTGGCCGACGCCGTGGCCCGCCAGCGCAAGGCCCAGGTTGTCGTCAAACGCATTTCCTGGACCGGCCAGACCGGCCGCCTGCCCTGGTGGCTGAACCTGATGCCCCGGCGCTGGCTGCGCGGCAACGACTTCGCCCCGCCCTGGCCGGACATCATGATCGCCGCCGGCCGCGCCACCCTGCCCCTGTCGATCCGCATGCGCCGCTGGACCTCGGGCAAGACCTTCGTCGTCCAGATCCAGGACCCGCGCACCCCGCTGCATTTCTTCGACCTGGTCGCCCCGCCCAACCATGACCGGGTCAAGGGCGACAACGTCGTCTCGATCACCGGCTCGCCGCACCGGCTGAGCCCCGAGCGCCTGAAGGCCGACTACGCCGCCTTCGCCGATCAGATCGACCCCCTGCCCCATCCGCGCGTCGCCGTGCTGGTCGGCGGCAAGTCGAAGGCCTTCGATCTTTCGCAGGAACGCGCCGCCGCCATCGCCAACAGTCTCGTTTTGCCGCTGGAGCAGGAGGGGGGCAGCCTGCTGATGACCTTCTCCCGGCGCACGCCGCAGAAGGCGCGCGACCTGCTGGCCGCGCGCCTGGGCGATCGGCCCGGGATCATCTGGGACGGCGAGGGCCCGAACCCCTATTTCGCCTTCCTGGAAGCCGCCGACTACATCCTCGTCACCGAGGACAGCGCCAACATGGCCACCGAGGCGGCCAGCACCGGCAAGCCGGTGTTCATCGTCAAGATGGACGGCCAGAGCCTGAAGTTCCGCCTGCTGCACGAGGAACTCGAGGCCAAGGGCGCGGCCCGCCCCTGGGGCGGCGCCTTCCATGGCTGGACCTATGAGCCGTTGCGCGAGACCGACCGGCTGGCCGGGGAAATCCTCAGCCGCGTGGATGCCCGCCTGAACGGGTGACGCTTGCCCGCGTCTGCGGCTATGGTCGCCAGATTAGCGTTTCGGGGGAGTGTCTCATGTCTATCGTCCGTATCCTGGCCGGCCTGCTGGTCGCCGCCGTTCTCGCCGGGGCCGCACCTGCGGCCCTTGCCCAGCCGGCGGGTCAGGCCGCCGCCAAGGCGCCGGTGATCACCGACCAGATGCGCCAGGAGTTCCGTCAGGGCTTCATCAAGGGCAGCGGCGGCATGATGCGCTATCTGGTCGAGGACTTTCCTGAAGACTACCTGCCCTTCGAAACCGAGATCATCACGGCGGTCCTGAGCGGCGCCAATATCGAAAGCCTCAGGCCCCGGATCGTCACCTTCATCACCGGGGTGAACGCCAAGCTCTATACCGGCATCGAAAACGCCCCCGACAAGGACCTGGTGGCCTGGTCCCAGTCGCAGGTCGCCCTGGCCAGGATCCTGTCCACCTACGACACCACGGCCTGCCGGCGGATCATGGAGGGTGAGACCTCCGACGATCTCTACGGCCCCCTCAAGGCCGATCCCCGGAGCAAGGACGCGGTGACCCAGTTCATCAACGCCAGCCTCGAGGCGGCCCGCGCCGGCCGCCGCACGCCGGTCCAGCGGTCGCCCGCCGTGCTGGCCGAGCTCCAGCCCGTGCTGAAGATTTACCGCGCCGCCAAGGGCGACGAAGACTGGATTACGGCGCTGGAGCCGGCCGAGGTCGAGCGCTTCACCGACGATGAACGCTGCCGCTATAACCTGCTCTGGTTCGGCGCCGTCCTGAAGCAGCCGCCCGCGATCGCCGCCAAGATTCTGATGACCGAGTAGCCTTTGCCGCGATGATCCTCGCCATCCTCCAGGCCCGCATGAGTTCCTCCCGCCTGCCGGGCAAGGTGCTGATGCCGCTGGCCGGGGCGCCGATGATGGTGCGGCAGATCGAGCGGCTGTCGCGGTCACGCCGGATCGACCGCATCGTGGTGGCGACCAGCGCCAACCCGACCGACGACGTCATCGAAAAATGCGCCCGGCGTGAAGGCATCGATTGCCATCGCGGGCCGCTGGACGACGTCCTGGCGCGGTTCCTGGGCGCGCTGGCGGCCTACCCGGCCGAGACCGTGGTGCGGCTGACCGCCGACTGCCCGTTCGCCGATCCGGACGTCATCGACGAGACCATCGCCGTCTTCCAGGAAAGCGGCGCCGACTACGCCAGCAACACCCCGCCCCACCGCACCTTTCCCAAGGGCCTCGACGTCGAGGTGATGACCGCCGCCGCCCTGCGCCGGGCCGGCGAGCTGGCCGCCGCGCCGGAGGAGCGCGAGCACGTCACCTGGGGCATCTACAACCGGCCTGATGAATTCCGCATCGCCTATCACAGCCAGCCGGTCGATGAGGGCGAGGTGCGCTGGACGGTCGACCGGCCCGATGACTACGCCTTCACGGCCGCCGTCTATGACGCCCTCTACCCGAAGGACCGCGCCTTCACCTCCGACGCCGTCCGCGCCTTCGTGCGCTCGCGGCCGGACCTGATGACCTACGGCGGCGACCGGCGGGCATGAGCGTCCTCTTCGTCTGCAACGCCGGAGGCGCGGTCGGCGGCGGCCATGTCATGCGGTCCCTGACCCTGGCGCGGGCGCTGGAGGCCAGGGGGGTGGCGGTCAGCTTCCTCTGCCCGCCGGCGGTGACCGCCGTGCTGGAGGCCTTCGCCCCCGACATCCATCGCGTCTGGGCGGCCTCCACGGAGCCCGCCCGCATCGTCGCCGCCGTCCGCGCGGCGCGCGCCGACCTTGTCGTCTTCGACCACTACGGCCTCGACGCCGACGACCACCGCGCCGCCGCCGGGGCTCGGCCCGTGCTGGTCATAGACGACCTGGCCGACCGGCCGCTGGGGGCCGACCTGGTGCTCGACAGCGGACCCTCCCGGGAGGCGGAGGACTACGTCGGCCTGCTGCCCGGCCATGCCAGGCTGCTGCTCGGCCCCGCCAACGCCCCGGTGCGGCCTGAGTTCGCCGCCCGGCGCCCTGCCGCCCTGGCCCGCCGATTGGCCGCCGAGCCGCCCCGTCGCCTGCTGGTCTCGCTGGGCCTGGGCGATCTGAACGGCATCACCGGCCGTGTGCTGGAAATGCTGGCCCCGATGACCGGCGAGCTCGGCGTCGACGTGGTCATGGGCGCCGCCGCCCCCAGCCTGTCCAAGGTCCAGGCCCTGGCCCTGGTCTACCCCCAGCTCACCCTGCACATCGACAGCCGCGACATGGCCGCCCTGACCGCGGCCGCCGACCTCGCCGTCGGCGGCGGGGGCTCGAGCAGCTGGGAGCGCTGCGTGCTGGCCCTGCCGACCCTGTTGCTGATCCTGGCCGACAACCAGAGGCCGGCGGCGCGGGCCCTGGAGAACGTCGGCGCCGTGATGGCCCTGGAGGCCGACGCGCCCGGCTTCGAGGGCGCCTTCGAAGAGGACCTGACCCGCCTGCTGGCCGACGGCCGCCTGCGCACCGGCATGGCCTTGGCGGCGGCCGATGTCTGCGACGGCGAAGGCGCGGCCCGCGTGGCCGAGGCGGTGATCGGGCTGTTGCGGGCCTAGCTGGCCAGGACCTCCGTCTGGTCAGCCGGCTCGAGGGCCGCCTGCAGGGCCGCGAACAGCTGGGCCATCTGGATCGGCTTGGCGACATGGCCGTCCATGCCGGCCGCCAGATACTGGGCGACCTGGTCGCCCATGACATTGGCGGTCAGGGCGATGATCGGCGTGCGCGGCAGACCACCCCGGGCCTCCGCGGCGCGGATCGCCCGCGCCGCCTCCAGCCCGCTCATCACCGGCATCTGGATGTCGGCCAGGATGACATCGGCCTCGCCCATCTGCCAGGCCTCGACCAGCTGGCGGCCGTCCTCGACCAGGGTCAGGTGCGCGCCGAGCGGCTCCAGCAGGGCGGCCAGCACCCGGCGGTTGGCGGCGTTGTCCTCGGCCGCCAGGATGCGCACGGCGCCCTCCAGCGGCGCCTGGGCGGTCTCGACGACCGGCGCCTCGGCCGCCACCCGGGTCAGAGGCACGTCGAGGACAAAGCGGCTGCCCTCGCCCAACTGGCTGGTCGCGGTCAGCCGCCCTCCCATCAACTCAGCCAGCTCGCGGCTGATCGACAGCCCCAGGCCGGTGCCGCCGTGGCGCCGGGTGATCGAGGCGTCGGCCTGGGCGAAGCGGGCGAAGAGGCCGGCGAGCGTGTCCGGCGCGATGCCCGGCCCGCTGTCCTCGACGGTGAACCTCAGGCCCTCGTCCGTCGCCCCGATGATCAGCCGAACCCCGCCCGCTTCGGTGAACTTGACAGCGTTGGAGATCAGGTTGCTGACGATCTGGCGAATGCGCTGGGCGTCGCCCTTCCACCAGCCGTGGGCCTCGAGCTCGAGCTCCAGCGCCAGACCCTTGGTCGCCGCCTGGCCGTCGAAACCGCCGAGCACCCCCTTGGCCAGGGCATCCAGCTCGAACGGCGCCTCGGTGATGGCCAGCTGGCCGGCCTCGATGCGGGAGAGGTCAAGCACGTCGTTGAGCACGCCCAACAGGGTGTGGCCGGCGTCGCGGATCATGCCCAGCCGCTCGCGCTGGCGCGGTTCCAGCGCGTCGCCGTCCATCACCTGGGCCATGCCGAGCACGGCGTTCAGCGGCGTGCGGATTTCGTGGCTCATGTTGGCCAGGAAGACGCTCTTGGCGTGGTCCGCGGCGCGGGCGGCCCGGGCCGAGGTCTTGAGGTCCTCGGCCACGGCGCGGATGCGCAGCATCAGAAGGGTGATCAGCAGGGCCAGCATCAGCCCGACCGCCGTGAAAGCCCCGCCGGCCTTGCCCAGCACCGCCTGGCGCGGCGCCAGCGGCGTCCACCCCAGCGCCGCCGCCGGCTCGCCGTTGATGTCCTTCAAGAGGATGCCGGTCTGCGCCGTCTCGCCCGCCCGCAGCAGCCGCAGGCCCTGAAGGTCAAAGTCTTCCTGCAGCCTCTGCAGATAGGCGGCGTCCATCAGGATGGCCGAGACCACCACCGGCTCGCGGCCGGTCAGCAGCTTGCCGCGCCAGTCCTTCTGCGGGGCCACCGAGCCGGCGGCGACCAGCCAGGTCTTGTCGCCGACTGAAACCACCCCCTCGGCGTGGCGATAACGGTCCATGTCCAGCGCCGCCCCCTGGCGACCGGTCTGCCCCCAGACCTGATCGAACAGCGGCTCGGCCGCGCGGGTGAAGGCCTCCAGTTGCGCGGCCGGCACGATCTTGCCCGCCTCGGAGGCGTAGACCACCTGGCCGTCAGTTCCGATCATGAGGGTCAGGCTATGGCGCATATGCTCAGCGAAATACTCGCCGAGGTTCTCATGGATCCAGGCCCGGTCGTAACGCAGCGCGCCATGCTCATAGGCGTCGTTCCAGACGCTGACGTAGGCGACGTCCGCGTTCAGCTGCGCCACCCGACGGGCGATACCCTGGCTCAGGACCTTTTGCTCCCGGGCCTCGATGACCTCGGTGATGGTCGTCGCCCCCTGGCGGAAGACGAAGGCGGCGCAGAGCAGGATGACCACGGCGGTGATGATGGCCAGAGGCAGGATTCCGAGGCGGTTCGCGCTGGCGCGCTGATCCCCAGACGGGGCCTTCGCCCCCCGCTTTGCCATACCGACCATGACCCCAGGGTAACGGCGATCCGTTAAAGAACCGGCGCCCTGCGTCGGACGCCCGACTTTAGGCCGGTGGACAGCTTGGCGGTGACCTCCCTGCGCACCCGGGCGGCGACCGCGTGGTCCCTCAGAAAGGCCTCAACGGCCGCCCGGTCTGACCTGCTGAGCGCGCGCAGGGCCCAGGACATGGCCTTGACCACGATGTCGTCGCGGTCGGCGACCAACCGTTCGCACAGGGCCAGGGTCCGCGTCGTCCCGCCCGCCTTGACCGTGGACACCAACGCCAGGCGACGCAGCCAGCGATCCTCCGACCGGGACCAGGCGTCGATCAGCCCATCCTCGATCCGGCCCGCCGCCCAGGCCGGCCCCGACAGAATGGTCCCGAAGGCATCGACCGCGTACCAGCTCGACAGGCCGCCGGACAGGCGCTCGGCCTGGACGGTCCCGAAGGCCGCGAAGGCCTCCCGGTGGAAGCGGATCAGTTCATGCGCCAGCCAGCGGGTCTCCTGCGGCAGGCGGTCGTGGAACACATTGGCCAGGGCGATCACCTCCGCCGCCGACGAGCCCTTGAGCATCGCCGACCAGCCCCGGCGCAGTTCGCGAAGGCTCGGCGTCGCCGCCGGGCCCAGCCGGGCGATATCGGCCAGCAGGCCGTCGACCATCAGCTTCACCCGACCATGTCCCGGCTGAGCGGCTCCCCGCGCTTCAGCGCCCGGCTCGCGGGCCGGCCCAGCACGCTGTCCAGCTCGGCCGGCGGCAGGCCGGCGCCGGGCCGGACCGAGCGGATGTTGGCGCGGCTCAGCACCTCGCCCGCCGCCACATCGGCGGTGACATAGAGCGAGCGGCGGAACTGGATGTTGGCCTTCTCCGAGCCCAGCACGTCGTAATGGGCCCGCCCCAGCGCCGCCCAGCCGTCCTTGCAGTCGCGCACCAGGGCGGCGAACTCGGCCGGCTCCAGGCTGAAGGCGGCGTCCGGCCCGCCGTCGGCGCGGGCCAGGGTGAAGTGCTTTTCGATGACGCAGGCCCCCATGGCCACGGCCGCCACGCTGGCCGCCGAACCCGGCGTGTGATCGGACAGGCCGATGGGGCAGTCGAACTTTTGCGCCATGTCCGCCACCGTCCGCACATTGGCGTCGGCGAAGGTGGCCGGATAGCTGGACACGCAATGCAGCAGCACCACCCCCGCCGCCCCGGCCTCCAGCGCCGCATCCCGCGCCGCCGCCATCTCGGCGGCATTGGCCATGCCGGTGGAGATGATCAGCGGCTTTCCCTTCGCCGCCGCATAACGGATCAGCGGCAGGTCGACAGCCTCGAAACTGGCGATCTTGTAGGCGGGCGCATCGAGGCCCGAAAGCAGGTCCACCGCCGTCTCGTCGAACGGGCTGGAGAACAGGATGACGCCCCGCTTCCTGGCCCGCTCGAACAGGGCGCCATGCCATTCGTAGGGCGTCTGGGCCTCGCGATAGAGCTCATGCAGCGACCGGCCGTCCCACAGCCCACCCTTGATCTTGAACTCCGGCCGGTCGACGTCGAGGGTGATGGTGTCGGCGGTGTAGGTCTGGATCTTGATGGCGTCGGCGCCGGTGTCGGCGGCGGCGTCGATCATGGTCAGGGCCCGGTCCAGGCTGCCGTTGTGGTTGCCCGACAGCTCGCAGATGACGAACGGCGGATGATCCGGCCCGATGGGCCGACCCGCGATCTCGATGGTGGGAGCCTTGCTCATGGCGCCGGAGTCTCGGATGCACCGCTTAACAAGTCCAGTAGGCCGCCCCCCGAATGGGGCAGGCGGCCGGCTCTCGCGGCGGTCATGATGCCGCAGACCTCATTCCAGGACCCGCCCCATGTCGCTTCTGCTCTTCGCCCTGCTCGCCACCCAGCCCGCCGATACCTTCCGCTCGGAGCTTTGCGCCCACGATCCGGCCAAGGGCGTGCTCAGCCAGTCGGTCATCCTGGAGAGCTACAACAACGACAACACCTGGCGGGTGACCCCCGACGCCTACACGCCCTTCGACGCCAGGACGCTGATCAAGGGGAGCAACAAGCCCTACTCGATCAACAACCTGCCGGTGAAGCTCAAGGGCAAGACGTTCGAAAAGTATGGCCTGCCGCGTGTGATCGGCGCCGCTGACCTGGACCCCAAACCCTACGGGATGTTCGAGGGCGTGCCCTTCTACAGCGAGAAGGGCGTCACTGACATCGACGTCCTCTACGCCCTCCACGAGCCGGTCGGCTGCCAGTTCCAGCCCTACCAGGTGAAGGGCTAGTCGCCGCCGCCGTCACCCCCGCCACCGTCGCCGTCACCGCCGCTCCAGTCGCCGCTGTCGCTCTTGTGATTGCTGTCGAAGCAGCGCTGGCTGGCCGTGTGGGCCCAGTCGCCGGAGTCGCCGCCGGAAGCGCCGCCGCCATCGCCCCCGCCGTCATCCTTGCGGGGCCGCCGGGTCTTGCCATGGCTGAGGTGAAAGAGGGTGATCAGGCCGCCGATGAGGCCGCCGGTGATGAGACCGATGGTCAGGCTCGTCTGCACACCGACGAGGATGCCGGCCACCAGGCCGACAGGCGCGCCCGCCAGCAGGTCGCCGGCCCCAAGGCCGGTCTTGGTGTTTTCAGAATGCATGAAGTCTCCCTTGCGCCCGCCCATCGGACGCGAACGCGGCTTGCCCGCCGCCAGTCGTACAAAGGTTGAGGAGATGGACCGGGCGGCCATTGCCGCCGACAATCCGATGCGCCGGCAATGCTACGCTTCCGCCTGTCCGGGGCCTGGCCCGGATCGAAGTGCCGGAAGATCACGCGCAGCGTCATCACCGGCAGTGTATATGACCCTGATGCGACGGTTCGATGACGGCCTGGGTCCGGTCAGGGACGCGAGGCGCTAGTCGCCGCCGCCGCCGCCGCCGCCATCGCCGCCGCCATCGCCGCCGCTGCTATCGTCGTCATCGTAGGTCGCCGAACCGCCACCGTCGGCCGAGCCGTTCCTTTTGTCCTTGGCGTTCTGGCTGATGGTCATCGCCCCGCCCAAACCTGCCCCCAGCGCCACGCCGAGACCCAGCCCCAGCGCCAGGTTGTCGGTCGCCACGCCCAGCGCCACGCCGAGCGCAAGGCCCAGCCCCATGCCGATCGGCAGGTAGGCCGCGGACTTGCTGACCTTGTTGTCCTTGTCGCTCATCCCGGTCCCGCTCCTGACCCCATCGCGCTGATACGGAATCGACCCTATATCTGCCGCCATGTCTACGCCCCGCACCACCCGCTGCCTGATCATCGGTTCAGGCCCCGCCGGCTACACCGCCGCCATCTACGCCGCCCGCGCGCTGCTCAAGCCCGTGCTGATCGCCGGCATCCAGCCAGGCGGCCAGCTGACCATCACGACGGACGTCGAGAACTATCCGGGCTTCGCCGATGTCATCCAGGGCCCCTGGCTGATGGACCAGATGAAGGCCCAGGCCGAGCATGTCGGCACCGAGTTCGTCAGCGACATCGTCCTGTCCGCCGACCTCTCCAAGCGCCCCTTCCACATCAAGTGCGACAGCGGCGAGGAATGGCTGGCCGAGACCCTGATCATCGCCACCGGCGCCCAGGCCAAGTGGCTCGGCATCGACAGCGAGGCGAAATTCCAGGGCTTCGGGGTCAGCGCCTGCGCCACCTGCGACGGCTTCTTCTATCGGGGCAAGGAAGTGGTGGTGGTCGGCGGCGGCAACACCGCCGTCGAGGAGGCGCTGTTCCTGACCAACTTCGCCTCCAAGGTCACCCTGGTCCACCGCAAGGATGAGCTGCGGGCCGAGAAGATCCTGCAGGAACGCCTGTTCGCCCACCCGAAGATCGAGGTGATCTGGGACCATGTCATCGACGAGGTCACCGGCGAAACGGACCCCATGGGCGTCACCGGCGTGCGGCTGAAATCGGTGAAGACCGGGGAGACCCGCAACCTCGCCTGCGACGGCGTCTTCATCGCCATCGGCCACGCCCCCTCGTCCGAACTGTTCGCCGGCCAGCTGGAGATGCATTCGGGCAGCTACCTGAAGGTCCAGCCGGGCACGGCCTCGACCGCCATCCCCGGCGTCTACGCGGCCGGCGACGTCACCGACGACATCTACCGCCAGGCCGTCACCGCCGCCGGCATGGGCTGCATGGCCGCCCTGGAGGCCGTGCGCTTCCTGGCCGAACAGGACCATGAGACGGCTCACGCGCCGATCAGCCACACCGACGCCCAGAAGATCGGCGCCTGGTGATGCGGACCGGGGGGATCGCGGCGCTGCTCTCGCCCTTGCTGGCCGTCGCCCTGCTGGCCCCGACGCCCGGCGCGACCCAGACTGAAATCCTCGCCTCGACCTGTGTGGTGGCCGAGATGATAGCCATGGACGGCTCCGGCAACTTCGATCCCGACCGCTACGAGCGGGTGGAAATCTGGCAGGCCCTGAACTTCCACGAAAAGGACGGAATGACACGGGCAGCGCTGCTGGCGGTCGACATGCGGGCCGACCCGGCTTTCGCCAAGGCTGAGGCCGAGCGGTGCGCGGCCATCGACCCGACCAGCCGACTGCCGGCCCTTCCCAAGGCCCCGGCCGACGGGCTCGACTGCCTGGAGCCGATGACGCGGACAACCAAAATGCTCGGAGATTTCCTTTCGGGCGGCAAACCCACCCCCAACGTCCTTTGCACCGCCCTACCCGAAGCCCAGCGGATTCTCGCCGAGGGGCGGAAGGCTCTGGAAGAAGGCAGAGTCGCCTGCACCGACACCCGATCAACCTGGGTGTCTCTGTCAAATACCGCCTGGCTCTTTGGCATGATGGGATTGGCCGCCTCCGACTCCGTCGACTGCGGTGCGCCCGGAGATGGCCAATCGCGCTCCTGACCCTCCGCCCGGCCGAGCCCACCGATCACGCCGCAATCCACGCGGTGGTCGCCGCCGCCTTCCGGCAGCCGGACGAGGCCAACCTGGTGAACGCCCTGCGCGCCGACGGTGACGCCCTGCTGGAGATGGTGGCAGTCGAGGATGGCATACTCGTCGGCCACATCCTGTTCAGCCCGCTGGCCACCGACAACGGCCGACGCCTGGCGGCCCTGGCCCCGCTGTCGGTCCAGCCGGGACGCCAGAAGGACGGCCTCGGCACGGCCTTGATGGAAGAGGGCCACCGGCGGCTGGCGACGGCCGGGATCGAGGCGGTGATCGTACTCGGCCACCCGGCCTACTACCCCCGCGTCGGCTACAGCGCCGAGCTGGCGAAGACGGTGGCCTCACCGTTCAAGGGGCCGAGCTTCATGGCCCTGGAGCTGGTTCCGGGCGCGCTGGCCGAACCGGTGACCATCACCTACGCCAAAGCCTTCGGTCTCTGACCTTCCTCATCCTCCCCCGTTAACGGGGGAGGATGAATTACTCCTGCTTCCGCCGCCCGATCGGCAGGTCGCCCGGCTGCGAGTCGCCCGGGTCCGACTTCGGCGGCGGCGTCGGCCTCGGGGCCGTGCTGATCGGCGCGTCGGGGTCGTTGGGGTCGTCTTCCAGCGCCTTCAGCTTGGCGTTGATGTCGGCGATCTCCTCCGGCGTCGGCGGCCGGCGCGTCGGCGTCAGGACGCCGGGCGTATGCAACGTCTCCTGGCCCGGCGCCGCGGGCGCCGCCATGGTGTAGGTCTGGTCGACGCCATCCACCGTCAGGGTCACTGTCTTGGTGCCGGTGCTGATCAAGGTCACCGCCCCGGCAATGCTGTCCGGGGTCAGGCCCTCCCCCTGGATGCGGCTGTCGAGGCCCTGCAGGATGGCGGCCGTCAGATGGGCCTCACCACCCGCGTACTTGCCGTTGAAGGCCGGCGGCAGACCCCAGGGACCGGTCCAGCGGTAGAAGATATGCCGCCCGATCTGGACGATCTTGTAGAGGGTCGGCGCCCAGTACGGCGCCACGTAGTCGGCGTGGTAGTGGGTGGCGGTGCCCACCGACTTCTCGACGTATCCGCCGAGGGCATCGATGGCCAACCGCTCGGCCCGGCTCCAGATCGCCGGGTTGGGCACGCGGGCCAGGGAGCCGTCGCAGGTAAAGCTGAACTGGCAGCCGGTGACCCGCAGGGCGCCCTGATAGACCACGCCACAGACACTCTTGGGATAGCCCGGGTGGCGCACCCGGTTGAGCACCGTCTGGGCCACGGCCCGCTGGCCCTCCAGCGGCTCGACGGCGGCCTCATAGTAGATGGCCTGGGTCAGGCATTTGATGGCCGCGGCGCGGTCTTCCGCCGAAGCCTTGAGGATGAAGGGCTTGGCCGGCGGTGGCGGCTCGGCGCCCGCCAGCTGCATGGCGTTGATCAGCCGCGCCTCGTCCTCGGTCATGGTCCCGACGCCCAGCACCGGCAGCCGGGCCAGGTTGTAGCTCTCCCAGCCGGGCACCCGGCCCCAGTGGTCCTTGCTGGCCACCCCGTCGTGCCGCTTGGCGAGCGCCATCATGGCCGGATCCATGTCGGCGGTCAGCCGGCGGAAGGCGACCTCGCCATAGCCGCGCGTCAGGGCCGACAGGCCGCGCTCACGCCCCGTCCCCTCGCGCACCCGATAGTCGCTGGCGCAGGCCGCCGCGACCATCGCCACGACGGAAAGAGCCACCAGGACCAGAGGCCTCAAGGTTTGGGGGTTGGCGAATCTCAAGGGGAGTCAGCAGCCCCGTCGAAGGCGGCGCGGACCAGGGGTCCGGCGCTGTGCGCAAGGGTCGAACGGAACGGCCATCAGGAACCTCTCTTGCGCCCCATAGTTATGGTCGTCCATCATTGTGACAAGCCGTCGCGGCGTGTCGGGCGTTTTGCGAGGGCGGACGGAGCTGCATGGGCCGGTTCGCCCTCAACCTGTTCGGCCCTGACGCCGAGCCGATCCTGTGGCGGGTCATCCCGCAGAGGCCGCCCTCGATCCCGAGCGCAACGGCCGTCACCGCGCTTGCGTTCCTGGTCGCCTTCGGGCTGCGGCTGGTGCTGGTCGGTCCCCACAACGCCTTCAACACCTCGTCCTCCTATTTCCCGGTCTTCATCATCGCCACCCTCTACGCCGGCCAGCGCTGGGGCTGGGGGGCGCTGGTCCTGGCCCTGATCATGGGCTTCTGGGCGCCGTTCGGGGCCACCCGGGTGAGCGACGGTACGCTGATCCTGTTCGGCCTGTCGGGCGCGGTGACCATCCTGGTCAGCGCCGCCGCCCGCGCCGCCCTGGTGCGCATGCGCGCCGAGACGCAAGCCCGCGCCGAGGCCGAAGGCCGGCTGAAACTGGCCGAGGCGGCCGGCGGTCTCGGCCTCTGGGACTGGGACCTGGAAACCAACGCCGGGACCTGGTCCAGCGGCGTCTACCACAACCTCGGCATCGCCCCCCGCGCCGGCCCGCTCGGCTACAAGGACCTGCTGGCCGCCGTGCACCCCGACGACCGTGATCGGCTGACCGCCGCCAACCAGGCCGCCTTCAGGAACGCCCAGGTCTATCAGGTCGACTACCGCTCGATCGGCGACGACGGCCAGGAGCGCTGGATCCACTCCAGGGGCCAGATCCACCGCGATCCCTCGGGCAAGGCCAAACGGGTCGTCGGCTACAACCTCGATGTCACCGAACGCCACCGCGCCGCCCAGCAGATCGCCGAAAGCGAAGCCCGCTTCCGCGCCCTGGCCGACAGCGCCCCGGCCCTGCTCTGGGTCTCGATGCCCGGCGGGGCGCGCGAGTTCGTCAACGTCGCCTATGTCGACTTCGTCGGCGAAGGCTACGACGCCGCCCTTCGCCTCGACTGGCGCACCCGGCTGCACCCCGAAGACCTCAACCGGGTGCTGCGCGAGCAGATGGCCGGCGAGGCCAGCCGCAAACCCTTCGAGCTCGAGGCCCGCTATCGCCGCGCCGACAACGAATGGCGCTGGCTGCGCAGCTTCTCCCAGCCCCGCCTCTCGCCCACCGGCGATTTCGCCGGGTTCGCCGGCATCGCCTTCGACGTCACCGAGGCCAAGCAGGTCGAGGCCGACCTGCAGCGGCTGAACGACCTGCTCACCGAACGGGTCGAGGAAGCCATGAGCCAGCGCGACCTGGCCCAGGCCGCCCTCATCCAGTCCCAGAAGCTGGAGGCGCTGGGCCAGCTGACCGGCGGCGTCGCCCACGACTTCAACAACCTGCTGACGGTGATCATCGGCGCCCTCGACATCGTCCAGCGCCATCCGGGCGACGAGGTCCGCACCGAACGCCTGGCCAAGGCCGCCCTCGATGCGGCTCAGCGCGGCGAGCGCCTGACCCGTCAATTGCTGGCCTTCTCCCGCCGCCAGCCGCTGCGCACCGAGGTGCTGGTCATTGACGCGGCCATCAAGGACAGCGCCCAGCTCTACAGCCGCGCGCTCGGCGAGCGCTACATGCTCGACCTCGACCTGAACGCGCCCGCCGCCAAGGTGCTGATCGATCCGGCCCAGCTCGACGCGGCGCTGATGAACCTGCTGGTCAACGCCCGTGACGCCATGGACGGCGGCGGCGTCATCACCCTGGCCAGCCGCATCGCCGAATACTGTATCGGCGAGACCGTGCCCGGCCCCTGCCTCTGCATCAGCGTCCGCGACCAGGGCGTCGGCATGGACCCCGCCACCGTGGCCCGGGTGTTCGAGCCCTTCTTCAGCACCAAGCCGGTCGGCAAGGGCACCGGCCTTGGCCTCAGCCAGGTCTATGGTTTCGCCAGCCAGAGCGGCGGCGGGGCCGAGATTGAAAGCCAGGTCGGGGCCGGCACGACCGTTTCCATCTTCCTGCCCCTGACCGACGACGCCGAGACCAGGGCTGAGCCGGCCAGGCTTCCGGCGGAGGCCCGGCCGCTCCACATCCTGCTGGTCGAGGACGATCCGGAGGTGGCCGACCTCGCCCAGGCCATGCTGCGCGAGCTCGGTCACCGCATCACCTTTGCCGACACCGTCGAGACGGCCCTGGCCGCCCTGAAGGCCACACCCGACCTCGACCTGATGCTGACCGACGTGGTCATGCCGGGCCCCCGCAACGGCGTCGACCTGGCCCGCGAAGCCAGCGCCCTCAAGCCCGGCCTGCCCATCCTGCTGACCAGCGGCTACACCGGCGAGGCCCTCGACGACGCCGAGGAGGCCCCCTGGCCCCTGCTGCGCAAGCCCTACACCCTCGACGTCCTGGCCCACACCCTGGCGACCCACGCCCGGCCGGCCCAAACGGTGACGGAGACGGAGGCCTGAGCGCGCAGCGCACCGGCCATAATATTCTCCGGGTAAAATTCAGACAGTCCGCGCGGCGCCCATCCGGCGTCCGGTCCAGTGTAGGCGCCGGCCCGCACAAAGCCGCCTACATCTCCCGCGCCGGCGCCTACGGCCCAGCTACGCTGGCGCCTACAATCGCCGCCACAGCGTCAACACAAAAGTCACACAGGATCAGCAGCTTGGCGGCCATCGCACGCTTGCCGCCCGGCAACGCGGTATAATCGTTGGCCGCTTCGATAGCGGCCCACCCCGGAGACCTCGATGACTCGCCTCGCCCTGCCCCTGGTCTTCATGGCCTGCGCCGTCCTCCTCTCCGGCTGCGTCGTCGGCTCCGTGGTCGGCGGCGTCGCCGGGGCCGCGGTCAAGACCACCGGCGCCGTGGCCAGCGCCGTCATCCCCGGCGAAAGCAAGAAACAGCGCCTCGCCCGCCTCGACCGCGAGGACAAGGCCCGCCGCAAGGCCGAGAAGAAGGCCCGCGAGGCCGAGAAGCGCCGCGAACGCGAAGAGCGCCGGCGCGACTAGCGTCACTCCGCCTCGCATATCCGCCCGTCCTGCCCCTGCTGACCAGGGTCGTGCCGAGCTCCTCGCACACGGAGTCGCCCGTCCCCTGACGATTCCCCTTGTGCCCCGGATAACAGCGGCCTATATGTGATCCGTCACTTATGCTCACTTTTAGCAAAAGGTGACGGAGCGGAATGGCCGGCGCTGCTACAGCCCGGCTTTTTACAGGCGCCAGTAATGCTCATGTTGAGCAAAAGGAGTGCGCGGATGGCCTACGACGTCGAGTTCACCCCCGAGGTGGAAGCCCTGACCGCCCCCGCGTGGGACAAGGTCAAGGACCAGGTCACAGCCCTGGAATGGCGCGTCCACGCCCCGCTGATCGCGCAGATCAACAAGCTGAAGCGCGAGAAGAACGCGGTCATCCTGGCCCACAACTACATGACGCCCGAGATCTTCCACGGGGTCGGCGACTATGTCGGCGACAGCCTGGGCCTGGCCCGCGAGGCGGCCCGCTCGGACGCGAAGATCATCGTCCAGGCCGGCGTCCACTTCATGGCCGAGACCAGCAAGGTGCTCTGCCCCGACAAGACCGTGCTGATCCCCGACCTGCGCGCCGGCTGCAGCCTGGCGAGCTCGATCACCGGCGCCGATGTGCGGCTGATCAAGCAGCGCTACCCCGGCCTGCCCGTCGTCACCTACGTCAACACCACGGCCGACGTGAAGGCCGAGACCGACATCTGCTGCACCAGCGCCAACGCCGTGCAGGTGGTCGAATGGGCGGCCCGCGAATGGGGCGTCGACAAGGTCATCCTGATCCCCGACGAATACCTGGCCCGCAACGTCGCCGCCCAGACCGACATCAAGATCATCGCCTGGGCCGGCAGCTGCGAGGTGCACCAGCGCTTCACCGTCGACGACATCGCCGAGATGCGCGTCGCCTACCCCGGCGCCGAGATCCTCGCCCACCCCGAATGCCCCGCCGACGTGCTGAACGCCGCCGACTTCGCCGGCTCGACCGCCGCCATGAGCGACTATGTCGAGAAGCGCCGGCCCAAGCAGGTGGTGCTGATCACCGAATGCAGCATGGCCGCCAACGTCGCCGGCGACGTGCCCGGGGTGAAGTTCATCGGCCCCTGCAACATGTGCCCGCACATGAAGCGGATCAGCCTTCGCAACATCCTCGACGCCCTGCAGAAGGAACAGTTCGAGGTCACCGTCGACCCGGCCATCGCCGACCGCGCCCGCCTGGCGGTGCAGCGGATGATCGACCTGCCGCCGCCCGCCATTCCCGCGCGTTACGACCTCGTCAAGGCTCGGGGCCACCACGTCGATGTCGAGATGATCTGAGCCACCAGGAGGGCTCGCCATGATCAAGATCACCCAGTTCGGACCCGTCTACCGCGTCAAGGCCACCCGGCCGGACGTTCCCAAGGACTGGTCGAGCCTGATGCCCCTCGGCGCCCGCGAGGTCGTCGAGGAACTGATCCGCCACGGCGCCAGCCTCCACGACGCCTACGACGCCATGTTCGAAGCCGACCCCCTGAGGGCGGCCCAGGAGCTCCGGTGATGACCCCCCAAAAGCAAAATGGGCGTGAACAGTTCGACGGCGTCCTGATCCTCGGCGCCGGCCTGGCCGGCCTCACCGCCGCCCTCGCCGCCGCCCCGCGCAAGGTGCTGCTGCTCAGCCCGACCCCGCTCGGCGAAGGCTGCTCGAGCGCCTGGGCCCAGGGCGGCATGGCCGCGGCCCTCGGCGATGACGACAGCCCCGCCCTGCACGCCCAGGACACCATCGCCGCCGGCGCCGGCCTCTGCGATCCCGACGCCGTCGAGGTGCTGACCGAGGAAGGCCCGGACGCCGTCCGCGCGCTGGCCGCCCTCGGCGCTCCCTTCGACCGCGACGCCGACGGCGACTTCGAGCAAGGCCTGGAGGCCGCCCACGGCCGCGCCCGCGTCGCCAAGGTCGGCGGCGACGGCGCCGGCCGGGCCATCCACAACGCGGTGATCGCAGCCGTCCTGGCCGCCCCGCACATCGAGGTCCGCACCGGTCTTCGCGCCCGCAGCCTGCTGCAGGACGCCGCCGGCCGCGTGCGCGGCGCGCTCGTACAAGACGACGACGGCGCCCTCACCGAGATCGTCGCCGCCGCCACCCTGCTGGCCACCGGCGGTCTCGGCGGCCTCTACGCCGTCACCACCACGCCCCGCGAAGTGCGCGGCGAGGGCCTGGGCCTCGCCGCCCTGGCCGGCGCCGTCATCGCCGATCCCGAGTTCGTCCAGTTCCACCCCACGGCCCTCGACGTCGGCGCCGACCCCGCCCCGCTGGCCACCGAAGCCCTGCGCGGCGAGGGCGCCATCCTGCGCAACGCAGACGGCCGCGCCTTCATGAAGAGCTACCACCCGGCCGCCGAACTGGCCCCGCGCGACGTGGTGGCCCGCGCCATCCAGTCGGAACTGGTCGCCGGCCACGGCGCGTTTCTCGACGCCACGGCGGCGGTGGGCGACGCCTTCCCGCACGAGTTCCCGGCCGTCTTCGCCGCCGCCCAGGCCGCCGGCCTCGACCCCCGCGTCCAGCCCCTGCCCGTCGCCCCGGCCTGCCACTACCACATGGGCGGCGTGGCCACGGACCTCGACGGCCGCACCAGCCTGCCCGGCCTCCTGGCCGCCGGCGAGTGCGCCAGCACCGGCGTCCACGGCGCCAACCGCCTGGCCAGCAACTCGCTGCTCGAAGCCGCCGTCTTCGGCACGAGGGCCGGCGCCGTCCTGCGGCAGGCCACCGATCCGGCGACCGATCCCCTGCCCGCAGCCCCCTGGCCCGACCTGCCGGACGGCGCCCTCATGGGCCTGCGCCAGACCATGAGCCACGACGCCGGCGTCGTGCGCGACGGCGAGGGCCTGACCCGGCTGCTCGGCCGCATCGAGACCCTGCGCGACCTCTACGGCGAGGGCCCGATCCTCGCGGCCGCCCGGCTGGTCGCCACCTGCGCCCTCGAGCGGCGCGAAAGCCGGGGCGGCCACTTCCGCCGCGACTTCCCCTGCCAGCGCCCGGCCATGCGCACCTTTGTCACCCTGGCCAGCCTCGAAGCCCGCAAGGTCGCCGCTGAATGATCGCTCCCCTGCCCGACCTGCTGATCGAGCCCGTCGTCCGCGCCAGCCTCGACGAGGACCTGGGCCGGGCCGGCGACATCACCGCGCTGGCCTGCATCGACGCCGACGCACGCCTCACCGCCAGCTTCGGCGCCCGCAAGTCCGGGACCATCGCCGGCCTCGCCTGCGCCCGCCTGGCCATCCTGGCCCTCGACCCGACCGCCACCTTTGAAACGCTCGTCAACGACGGCGACCAGGTCCCGGCCGGCACGGTCCTCGCCCGCGTGGAGGCCAACGCCCGCGCCCTGCTCTCGGCCGAACGCACCGCCCTCAACCTGCTGGGCCGCCTCAGCGGCATCGCCACCCTGACCCGCGCCTATGTCGACGCGGTCTTGGGTACGGGGGCGAGCATCACCGACACCCGCAAGACCACCCCTGGCCTGCGCGCCCTGGAGAAGTACGCCGTTCGCTGCGGCGGCGGGGTCAATCACCGCTTCGGCCTCGACGACGCCATCCTGATCAAGGACAACCACGTCGCCGCCTGCGGCGGGGTCAAGCCCGCCATCGAGCGCGCCCGCGCCTTCGCCGGCCACCTGGTCAAGGTCGAGTGCGAGGTCGACAGCCTGACCCAGTTCGACGAGGCCCTGGCCGCCGGTCCGGACGTCATCATGCTCGACAACTTCGCCCTCGCCGACCTTCGCGAAGCCGTCGCCCGCAACGCCGGCGCCCTGGTCCTCGAGGCCTCGGGCGGCGTCAACCTCGACACGGTCGCCGCCATCGCCGCAACCGGGGTCAACGTCATCAGCGTCGGCGCCTTGACCCACTCCGCGCCGGTGCTGGACATAGGCCTCGACGCCTGACGCATTAAGTTTGCGTCATCCGCATCCATAGGCTGGCCGGCCGGCCTCTGCCTCACAAAGAGGGGCCATCATGAAACTTGACCGACGCAGCCTGTTCGCCACCCTGGCCGGGAGCGCGATCGCCGCCGCCGCCGCACCCGCCATCGCCCAGGAGGCCCCGCCGCCAGCGCCCAAGCCGACCTGGCTCGACCGCCTCAAGAGCGGCTTCAGGGACAGCCGCCTGCCGGTCGCCATCGACCTGAATGGCGGCGTCAGCGGGGCCGGCTGGGACTGGCTCAAGGCCGAGGGCGCCAAGGCCCGGTTCTTCGCCTTCGGCGAGGAGCACGGCCTGGCCCAGGTCCCGGTTCTGGTCCGCGAACTGGCCATGGCCCTGAAACCCGACCGGCTGGTCCTCGAAATCTCCCCACCCATCGCCGAGGACATCGACCAGGCCGCCCGTGGCGGCCTTGAGGGTCTCAAGGCCTACTACCGCGACCACCCGCCGGGACCCGCCTTCTACACCATGGCCGAGGAGGCCCGCATGCTGGCCGCCGTCCGCGCCGCCCTGCCCGGCAAGAAGCAGCTGATCTGGGGCCTCGACTACGAGGTGACCATGGACCGCCGGCTGATCGCCCGCCTCAAGCCCAAGGCCCCCGCCTCGGCCGAGGCCGCCCTGGCCGCCGTCGAAGCCGCCTCACAGGCCGGCTGGGCCGCCTACGCCGCCACCAAAGACATCAGCAAGGTGTTCACCTTCGCCGGTGACCCGGCCCTGGTCGAGGCCCTGATCGCCGCCTGGCCCAAACCCGACAGGGCCAGCGCCGACATCCTGGAAACCCTGCTCCAGACCTTGCGCACCAACCGCGCCTACCTCGAGGAGCGCTACTTCCAGTCCAACGCCATCCGCGCCGACTTCATGAAGGCCAGCTTCGCCCGCCAGTGGCGCGCCGCCGCCCCCAAGCCACGCATCCTGTTCAAGTTCGGCGCCGGACACATGGTCCGTGGCCGCAGCATGACCGAGGTCTACGACATCGGAAACCTGCTGGCCGAGGCCGCCACCCTCGAGGGTGACAGCAGCTTCCACCTGCTGGTCGTGCCCCTGGCCGGCGGCCGCCAGGCGGCGTTCAACCCGGCGACCTGGACCTATGAGGACGTCCCGGTCTCGACCATCGAGGAGATGGGCCTCGAACCTCTGGCCGAACTGGCCCTGCCGACCGGCTCGACCCTGGTCGACCTGCGCCCCCTGCGCCGCTTCATGTCGGGCTCGGTGACGGCCAAGGCCGATCCGCGGCTGGCGCGCGTGGTCCACGGCTACGACGCCATCCTGTTGGTCCGGGACTCGGTGGCCTCGAAGGGGCTCTAGGCGGCGGAGCCGACGGGCGGGGTTGCAACGTCCTGACGATCTCCTATCTGTATCTCATCTTGTTACGGAACGACCCCATGACCCGCATGCCCGCCCTGTTCCTGGGCCACGGCTCGCCGATGAACGCCATCGAGAACAACGCCTGGACCCAGGGCTGGGCCCACGCCGGCCAGGCCCTGCCGCGCCCCAAGGCCATCCTGATCATCTCGGCCCACTGGGAAACGCACGGCGTCGCCGTCACCGCCGGCGAACGGCCCGAAACTATCCACGACTTCTTCGGCTTCCCCCAGGCCCTGTTTGACGTCCGCTACAACGCTCCCGGCGACCTCGCCCTGGCCCGGCGGGTGGTCGAGTTGCTCGGCCCCGACCCGGTCGCCCTCGATACCGAGCGCGGCTTCGACCATGGCGTCTGGAGCGTGCTGGCCCCGATGTACCCCGAGGCCGACATCCCCATCGTCGCCCTGTCCATCGACCGCAGCAAACCGGACCGCTGGCACTACGAGGCCGGCCAACGCCTGGCGTCCCTGCGCGACGAAGGCGCGATGATCGTCGGCAGCGGCGACATCGTCCACAACCTGCGGGCCGTGAACTTCCGCAGCGGGACGACCCCCGACTGGTCGCCGCGCTTCAACGAGACCGCCAAGCGCCTGATCATCGAGCGCAACCACGACCCGCTGATCGACTGGCAAAGCCTCGGCGCCGACGCCGACCTCGCCATCAACAGCGCCGAACACTACCTGCCCTTGCTCTATGTGCTGGGCGCCAGCCACGCGGATGAGCCGGTCGGCTTCTTCAACGACGATGTCTTCGCCGCCATCTCGATGACCTCGGTGGCCTACGGCGCCCCGACGCTGGCGTCTGGCTGAACGCCGTCCTGCAACAAGGACCGTCCGGGGCCGTTATCGTTGCGTCGGGGGCCACAACACAGGAGCGCCCCATGTCCAAAGCCCCGCCCATCCCCAAGGAACAGCGCAGCTTCCGGGGCCAGCGCCCCGACCTCGCCGGCGACACCCAGGGCCGCCGCGACGCCGAGACCGGCCTGCAGTCGGCCCAGGAGGGCGATGCCGACGCCAACCTCAAGGAGCAGGGCCGCTACGGCAATCTGCACCAGAACGTCGAGACCGTGCACGCCCGGACGCAGGACCGTTGATCAAACGGCGGCCGCCGCCTTCTCGGCGGCCGCCAGCCGTTCGGGCATGGCCGCGCCGTACATGGCCGTCACCCGCGCCAGGATTTCCGGCGGCGCGGTTTCCGGCCGGCCTGCGTTGAACGGCGGGGCCGGGGCGTATTCCAGCCCCAGCTGCAGGGCCTGGGCGAAGTCGTCGCCGGCCACCTCGGCCGCCAGGGTCAGGGCAAAATCGATGCCCGCCGTCACCCCGCCGCCGGTGAAGACATTGCCGTCCCGCACCACCCGGGCCGGATCGGGGATGGCTCCGAACAGGCTCAGCTGATCGCGCCAGGCCCAGTGACAGGCCGCCCGCTTGCCGGCCAGCAGCCCCGCCGCCGCCAGGATCAGCGAGCCCGTGCAGACACTGGTGACATAGCGCGACAGCCCGGCCAGCCGACGGATCTCGTCCAGGAACGCTTCGTCCAGCATGGCGGCGCTGGTCCCGAACCCACCGGGGATACAGAGAATGTCGCACGTCTCGATGGCGTCGAGCCGCGACAGACCGGCGAAGGTCAGGCCGTCGGCTTCCAGCTCGCCACCATCCTTCCACGCCACGGTCACCCGCGCGCCTGGCAGGCGGCTCAGGAACTGGTGCGGGCCGGTGAAGTCGAGATGGGTGACGTCCGGATAGAGGGCGAAGACGATGTGCAGCGGGGCGGCGGGCATGGGGAGGCTCCGTTGAATGAGGTGACCTTGACATCCTGCCCGATGCGGCGCTTGTCTGAAATGACATTGATCCCTCACTTTCCGCCAAGCAGGCTGACGGACCATGGCCAAGCGCATCGGCGTCCTGATCTTCCCCGACTTCCAGCTGCTCGACGCGGCCGGACCCATGTCGGCCTTCGAGATCGCCGCCCGCTACCGGCCCGGCGCCTATGAGATCGAGACGGTCAGCCGCCACGGCGGCCTGGTGCGCTCGTCCGGCGGCGTCGCCGTCGACAGCCGCGCCTTCGACGGCGCCGACCGCTTCGACACCCTGCTGCTCAGCGGCGGCGAAGGCACCCGCGGCCCGGCGATCTGCGAGACGACCCTCGACTTCGTTCGAACCGCCGGAACCGCCGCCCGCCGTGTCGCCTCGGTCTGTTCGGGGGCCTACATCCTGGCCGAGGCCGGGCTGCTCAATGGCAGGCGGGCGACCACCCACTGGAACCGAACCGACCACTTCCGCCGCGCCTACCCGACCGTGAGACTGGAGGCCGACCGCATCTTCGTCCGCGACGGCCCGGTCTGGACCAGCGCCGGCATCACCGCCGGCATCGACCTGGCCCTGGCCCTGATCGGCGAGGATCTGGGTGAGGACATCGCCCGCAAGACCGCCCAGCAACTGGTCGTCTACCACCGCCGACCCGGCGGCCAGTCACAGTTCTCGGCCCTGCTGGAGATGGAGGCCGGCGGCCGCTTCGATCCGCTTCTGGCCTGGATGCGCGAGAACCTGCGCCGCCCCCTGACCGTCCCCGAACTGGCCGAGCAGGCGAAGATGAGCGAACGCACCTTCCTGCGCGCCTTCTCTTCCGAGCTCGGCCTCACCCCCGCCAAGGCCGTCGAACGCCTGCGCCTGGAAGCGGCCCGCACCCTGCTGGAAAGCCAGCCCCTGCAGGTCGAGGACGTCGCTCTCGAAACCGGCTTCGGCGACAGCGAACGCATGCGCCGCGCCTTCCTCCGCGCCTTCGGCCAACCGCCGCAGGCGCTGCGGCGCTCGTCGGGCGCAGCTCATCCTCACCCGTAAACGGGGGAGGATGATGGTCCCTCACGCCCCTGTGTGGTGACGACCGCCGCCGGGCCGCGCCAATGTCGGCTTCCTTACCAATGGAGACGCCCCATGGCCCACAAGTTCGAGATCTACAAAGACAAGGCCGGCGAGTACCGGGTCCGCTTCAAATACAACAGCGAGACCATCTTCTCGACTGAGGGCTACAGTTCCAAGGCCTCCGCCCAGAACGCCATCGACTCCATCAAGAAAAACGGCCCGGAGGCCCCGACGGAAGACAACAGCTGAGCTTGACCTGACGGCTCCTCCCGCTTCTGATCGGCGATAACCAATAATCGGAACGGGAGGCGGCCCATGGCCACGGCCGGCGCCAACGGGCGCAAGTGCATCTTCATCACCGGCGCCGCCAGCGGCATTGGCCTGGGCGCCGCCAGGCGCTTCGCCAAGGAGGGCTGGTTCGTCGGTCTGGCCGACATCGACAAGCCGGGCCTCAAGGCCGCCCTGGCCGAGATCGGCCCCGGCAACGGCGTCACCGTCGATCTCGACGTGCGCGACTTCAAACAGTGGGAAAAGGCCATCGCGGCCTTCGCCAAGGCCAGCGGCGGCCGCCTCGACGTGTTGCTCAACAACGCCGGCATCGCCCGCTACGGCTTTCTTGAGGAACAGAGCCTCGAGGAAGGCGATCTGCAGATCGACATCAATGTGAAGGGCGTCATCTACGGCGCCCGCACCGGCCTGGAGCTGCTCAAGGCCACGCCGGGCTCGACCCTGATCAATGTCGCCAGCTGCGCCGGCCTGTTCGGGGCCCCGCGCATGGCCATCTATTCGGCCACCAAGTTCGCGGTGCGCGGCCTGTCGGAATCGCTGGAGGCCGAGTTCGCCCGCTTCGGCGTGGCAGTGCGCTGCATCATGCCCTGGTTCGTCGACACGCCGATCCTCAACGCCGGGGCCAGTGGAACCAATATGAAGATCACCGACGCCATCCGCGAGGGCGGCTCGCCGGTCTACACGGTCGAGGAAGCGGCCCAGGTCATCTGGGACGCGGCAGCCGGCAAGGGCGACAAGCTCAACTACATCGTCGGCAAGGCCGGCAAGGACATCGCCTTCATGCTGCGCTTCATGCCGGGCATGATCCGCAAGCGCTTCAAGGCGCTGGCGGAAGCCACATAACGATCCCTGTCCCGCTTGTCGGGAGAAGGGAAAGTTACATCGCGCTCGGAGCAGCCGAAGCCTCGGCCTTCGGGGCCGTCGCCGGCTCCTTGGGCTTTTCGGCCGGGCCACCGACGCCGGTCGCCTTGGTCTCGGTGACGGCCGAAGCCAGGATCACCGTGGCGCCGGACGGGGTCACCATCTCATAGGGCTGCGGGCCGGCCGGCATATCCGTGGCCGACGCGACCTGGAAGTTGCCTTCCGGGCCCGACAGGCGCGGACGGCCGTCAAAGGCCCCCGGCGCGCCGCGGCCACCGCCGAAGCGGTAGAAGACATGCAGGCCGACCTGCTGCACCCGCACCATGCGCGGGCCCCAGCCGGGCGAGACGTTGATGGTGTGGAAGTGGGTAGCGTTGCCGACGCTGGCCATCACCTCGCCGCCCAGGGCGCGGCTGGCGACCTTGCGGGCCCGGCTCCAGGCGCCCGGCTCACGGCCCCGGCGCATCGAGCCATCGCAGGCGAAGCTGAACTGGCAGACGCCGAAGGCCCGCTGGAAAACCACCGAGCAGACGCTCTTGGGGAAGGCCGGGTGACGCACGCGGTTCAGGACCACCTGGGCGACGGCCGCCTGGCCGGCCGGGGTCTCGCCACGAGCTTCATAATAGACCGCCTGGGTCAGGCATTCGAGGTCGCGCGAGCTGTCCAGGTCGGCGCTCAGCTTGAACGGCTTGGCGGCCGGGTTGAACGGCCCGCCGAAGCTGGCGCGCAGCAGGCCGACAGCCGACTTCGGCTGCGCCGCCGGCAGAGGGGCGGCGCGGTCCATGCGGGCGACTTCCAGCGCCGTCTGGCGGTCGCGCTGGGCGCCGCCGGTGGTCAGGGTGGGGTCGTAGCGGCGGGCCAGGGCCAGGGCGGCCGGGTCCATGTCGAGCACGCGGTCGCGCAGGGCGATTTCGGAATAGCCGCCGCCGGCGGCCTGGGCCATGTCGGCCATACGGACGTTCTGCTCGCGCGCGTCAGCGGTGCCCGCCACATAGGCGGCCGCGACGATGAGGCCCATGGCGGCGCCGGTCGATGCGCCAACAACCAGGGCACGCGCGCCAGCGCGGCTCCGTTCAAACAAAAACAAAGGTCTCAAGTCCTGTGCGACAGGGGCAGGATGCGCCCCCCGGTATCAGCGTCGAACGAGCCCAAAATACGCTACGCGGGCGATTGAACGACGGATTCGGCCAGGATCAGGATTAGGCCGAGGTGGTCCTTATCCCAGACTTTATGGCCCAAATGTGGCCGATTCGCAAGGCAATGCTGCACCGCAACATGAAGCAGGCCGTCAGATTTCGCGCCGGGTCGGGTTAACACCTTCAAGTTCTTGCAGATTCGCGGAGACTCCGGCGCATCCCCGCACTGCGGCAAGTTTCCCCTGTCGAGCGAAGACTACTGTGCGAAACCTGTCCTCTCAGCTTGGGTATCCATTGCGCAAACGCCCATTGCGAGTCACCATGTTCTACGTCCACTCGTGACGTATTGGAGACGTCCATGAAGAAGCTCATCGCCGGGGCCGCTGCCGCCGCCCTCGCTCTGGCCGCGATGCCTGCGCTGGCGGGCGACCTGCTGTACGAGGCCGCGCCCGACAGCCTGACCGAGAACCTCAATGGCCAGCCCTACTGGTCGGCCCAGGCGCAGTGCGCCGGCCTGTTCGGCGCCGCCGCCCAGTACCTGACCGACACCGGCGACAGCGCCGGCGCCCAGGCTTCCAGCAAGCTGGCCGTCAGCTTCGCCAACGACGCCATCAAGCGCCTGGTCAAGGACCGCGGCATCACCCGCAAAGAGGCCCTGGCGGCCATCGAGCCGGCTGTGCTCAAGGCCCGCACCGACAGCATGAGCCTGGTCTCCAGCGGCGACACCAGCGCCAAGTCGACCTGGAACTTCGCCCGCAGCTCCTGCCTCGACGTCGCCGAGGCCTACACCCAGGTGAGCTACTGATATGAAGATCCGGGGGATTGTCGCCGCCGTAACGGTTCTGGCGTTGGCCGCCGGCGCCGTGCCGGCCTCAGCCGCTGACCTCTTGATGGCCAAGGGCGCCTCCAGCGCCCTGACCGAAAGCGACGTCGGCAAGCCCTACTGGGTGCTGCACGCCCAATGCGCCGGCGTCTTCTCGGCCGGTTTCGCCTACCGTGGCGAGGAAGCCGACAAGACCACCGGCGTGGCCATGTTCAACGCCTCGATCGACCGTCTGGTCCGCGACCGGGGCATGGAGCGCAAGGCCGCCATGGCTCTGGCCTCCGAGCAGCTGGCAACCGGCCGCGAACTGGGCAACGAGCTGCTGTCCCGCGGCGGCGACAAGCGCACCGGACCCTGGAACCTGCAGCGCAGCGCCTGCCTGGACATCTACGAAGGCTACACCGGCAAGTTCGGCTGAGCGGCCTTGCATCCCTTGGCGGCGCCAGCGATGCTGGCGCCGTTCAGGGGGATTTTCTGTATGCGTTCGCCGATGACGGGCCTGTTCATGGCCGCCATGCTGCTGGCCGCGCCCGCCGCCGCCGCGCCCAATCCTCACACCAACGCCACGGCCCCGCCGGCGCCGGCCCAGTTCGAGGGCTTCGAAGCCCGCGTCGTCGATCGGCTGGTCAGGCTGCGCAAGGAAGGCTTCGACGGCTGTGAGGCCGGCAAGGCGGACCTGCTGGTCATCGTCAGAGACAGGGCCTTCTCCGGCCTGTCTGAACCGGTCAAACGCAATGCCCTGTTCAGCATCCTGACCTGCACAGAGCGCAACGCCGATCCGGACGCCCTGTTCGCCGCCCGGCTGCTGGAGCCGATCGCCGTCACGCCGGCCGAGCGCGGCATGCTCAACTACCATCTGATGACCGGCGACCTGGGCAGGGGCAAGGACAGGCTGCAGGCCGCCAGGCGGCTGCTGGCGGTCATGGACAGCTACCCCGGCATGGTCGACCACTGGGAAGCCTCGTGGTTCGGATCGATGCTGGTCGCCGCCAAGAAGGACCCTGCCCTGGAGCTGGCGCTACTCAGCCGCCTGGTCAAGGCCGACTGGAGCCACCCCTCGGCCAAGGACGCGGCGCGCGTCTGGTGGCGGATGGACCTGGCCCGGCGCCAGGCCGACCTCAAGGACGTCGCCGCCATGCGCGCGACCCTGGCGCCGGTCGACGATCCCGACAGCCTGATCTCCATCGCGCTTGACCGCCGCTTCGAACCCCTGTGGACGGAGATGGAGGCCGCCGGCCGCTTCGACTGGAAGCCCGTCGCCGAAGCCAACGTCGCCAACAAGCGCGCGCTGCTGGCCAGGGAGCCCAACCGGCTGTCCAACATCATGGCCCTGATGGACGCCTTGCGCCTGACGGACGGGGCCGAAGAGGCCCGCACACTGGGCGAGGCCGCCCGGGCCCGGCTGGCGACGCCCGACGCCTTCGTTGACCAGGAGGACAACAGCCCCTGGCTGCTGCTGAGCCTGACCGGCGCCCTGGGCGACCTGGGCCGCGAGGCCGAGGCCGACGCGCTGTTCCGCCAGATGATCCCGGTCAGCGACAAGACCGGCGACCGCATCTCCCAGCGGGTCAACTGGTCCGGCGACCTGATCAACGCCGGCCGCGCGGCGGAGGCCCTGACGTTGCTGCAGGAGATCGGCGACAAGGACGGCTCGCCCTACGGTATCGGCTGGCGCGACAGCGGCATGGTCTGCGCCCTCAGCGACATCGACCGCAAGCGGGCTACGGCCGTGCTGGCCCGCATGGCGCCGAAATGGGAGGACAATCCGGCCGCCCTCTACCAGGCCCAGCTGTGCCTGGGCCGCGTCGACGAGGCGGCGGCCCTGCTGGTCAGGCGGCTGGAATCGCCCAGGCACCGCGACGGCGCCATCGGCGCCAACCTGACCGGAAGCCGCGGAGCCCTGCCCAAGACGCCCTTCATCGCCCGGGTCGTGGAAACCCGCGACAAGGTTCTGGCGAGGCCGGAGGTCATCAAGGCGCTGGCCCGCTACAGCCGGCCGATCAAGGTGCCCTACGGCGGCGACTACGCCACGCCCTACTGATCACGTCTGGCGCGGGTCCTTCAGCCGGCCCCCTTCCGGTCCCTGACCGGCCGCGGTCCCCTACTGCTTGTCGACGGAGAAGTTGGTGCAGCCGCTGCCGCCCAGCATGTCCCCGAACAGGTTCAGGGGATCGCCCGGGTTCTTGCCTTTGTACATCCGGCCCCGGATGCCGATCATGCTGTAATTGTACGGCTGCTCGATCCATTGCACGCCGTTGAGGGTGAAGACCTGGTCGCTCTCCACCTTGCCCTCGACGCGGAAGCTGCCGGCGGCGATGTAGGGATTGTTGGGCCGCGGCCCGAAGGCGAACACCCCCGTGATCCGGCCGTCCGCATGGCCGTCCAGCGTCAGGGTCAGACGGGTCGGTCCCTGGCCGCAGACATAGACCCCCTCCCAAACCCCATCGAGCGGGTTGGCGTCGATGGCCAGGGCGGGCCCGGCCACGGCGGACATGGCGGCGACGGCGGCGAGGACGGCAAGGCGGCGCATGGAGACCTCCGGTTCGCCGCCAGCACAGCACGAGCCCCGCCGGGCGTCATCCTCGCATTGGGGGGCCCTACTTCTTGAACACCGCGAACTTGCCGCAGGTCGGCGAGAGGATGTAGCCGCCGATGTAGCGGTCGGACTTGCCCTCCACCAGATCAGCGATGACCCCGAACTTGGCCCAGTCTCCCTCCGGCTTCAGGATCCAGTCGCCGGCCGACAGATGGACCCCGCCGTCGTCCTCCAGCCAGCCGTGGACTTCAAACTCGCCGTCGGGCACCGGCTGTTGGGCGACGCCCTCATAGCTGGTTTGCCCAAAGCGCCAGGTCCCCTTCAGATCCCCGTTGGCCTCGCCGACAAGCGTCAGTCGCACGAAGGTCTTGCCGTGCCAGCAGTCATAGCCCCCCTCCCAGACTCCGGTCATCGACCGGGCATCGGCGGCGAGCGCCGACGACGCCATCATGGCGGCCATCAGGACCGTGGGGACAATCAGTCGAGCGGCGATTCGCATGGGTCACTCCGTTGGGGACCCTGCAATCGCCGCTCGTCACCTGTCTGTCTTCCTCCCAAATGGGGGGCGGCCGGCTATTGTTTTCGCGCCGCCCAGTCGGTGCAACCCGAAAGACCGGTGACCTTCCCCATCAGGGTATCCTTCCCACCCGTCGTGTCCCGATAGGCCCGGCCCTCGAGGTTGACCATGGCATAGCCCGCCGGCTGATTGATCCAGCGCACCCAGCGCAAGGTAAGGGCGCCCTCCGGCGTGATCTCGCCCTCCATGGTGAAGCTGCCGCGAGCCGCGCCCGGATTGTCGCTGCGCGGCCAGAAGGCGAAGGCGCCGGACACCTTGCCGGCCGGCGTGGCGTCGAGGGTCAGGGTCAGCCCGGTCTTGCCCTGGTTGCAGCTGTAGGCGCCCTCCCAGGTTCCGTCGAGCGGATGGTCCTGGGCGGCGGCGGGCAGGGCCTGGAAGGCGAGGATCGCGGCGAGCGCGGGGACTATGAGGCGCATGAGCAGGCTCCGACTGACGATGCCATGAGAGCGCCAACCCGCTCGCCGCGCATCCCCGGGAAAGGGGGCCGCGTTGTTGCTGCCAACCCCTGTCACCAGCCCCACTGGCCCCACGCCCGCGAGAGACCTACATTCGCCCCATGCCTTCCAAGCAAAACCTCGCGCCCCAATCTTCACTTAAGGGCGTCCAGGATGTCTCCGCCCAGTTCGTCCACGACCTGGCCAACCCGGGCTCGCCCATGCTGTGGAAGCCCCACCGCCCCTCGCGCCCGGAAAAGTCCGAGGGCGGCCGCCGCTTCAACCTCGTCGCCGACTACGAACCCGCCGGCGACCAGCCGACCGCCATCAAGGAGCTCGTCGCCGGCATCAAGGCGCGCGAGCACGACCAGGTCCTGCTCGGCGTCACCGGCTCGGGCAAGACCTTCACCATGGCCAGCATCATCGCCGAGACCCAGCGCCCGGCCCTGATCCTCGCCCCGAACAAGACCCTCGCCGCCCAGCTCTACAGCGAGTTCAAGTCCTTCTTCCCCGACAACGCCGTCGAGTATTTCGTCAGCTACTACGACTACTACCAGCCGGAAGCCTACGTCGCCCGCACCGACACCTACATCGAGAAGGACTCATCCCGGAACGAACAGATCGACCGCATGCGCCACAGCGCCACCCGGGCGATCCTCGAGCGGGACGACGTCATCGTCGTCGCCTCCGTCTCCTGCATCTACGGCATCGGCTCGGTCGAGACCTACACGGCCATGACCTTCTCCCTGTCGGTCGGCGACCGCATCGACGAGAAGCAGCTGATGGCCGACCTGGTGGCCCAGCAGTACAAGCGCAACGACGCCGCTTTCGAGCGCGGCATGTTCCGCCGCCGCGGCGACACCATCGAGATCTTCCCCGCCCACTACGAGGACCGGGCCTGGCGCATCGGCCTGTTCGGCGACGAGGTCGAGGCCATCCAGGAGTTCGACCCCCTGACCGGCAAGAAGACCGCCGACCTCGAGACGGTGAAGATCTACGCCAACAGCCACTACGTCACCCCGCGCCCGACGCTCCGCCAGGCCGTCAACCAGATCAAGGCCGAGCTCAAGCAGCGCCTCGACTGGATGGTCGCCAACGGCAAGCTCTTGGAGGCCCAGCGCCTCGAACAGCGCACCACCTTCGACATCGAGATGATCGAGGCCACCGGCTCCTGCGCCGGCATCGAGAACTACAGCCGCTACCTGACGGGCCGCCGCCCGGGCGAGCCGCCGCCGACCTTCTTCGAATACATCCCCGACAACGCCCTCCTCTTCACCGACGAGAGCCACCAGACGGTGCCGCAGATCGGCGCCATGTACAAAGGCGACTACAGCCGCAAATGGAACCTGGCGGAGTACGGCTTCCGCCTGCCCAGCTGCCTCGACAACCGCCCGCTGAAGTTCGAGGAGTGGGAGGCCATGCGGCCCCAGACGGTGCACGTCTCGGCCACCCCCGGCCCCTGGGAGATGGACAAGGCCGGCGGGGTCTTCGCCGAACAGGTGATCCGCCCCACCGGCCTGATCGACCCGCCGGTCGAGGTCCGCCCGGTCAGCAAGAACAACACCAGCCAGGTCGACGACGTCATCGCCGAGGCCCGCGAGACCGCCGAGCGCGGCTACCGCACCCTGGTCACCGTCCTGACCAAGAAGATGGCCGAGGACCTCACCGAATACATGCATGAGCAGGGCCTGCGCGTCCGCTACATGCACAGCGACGTCGACACCCTCGAACGCATCGAGATCATCCGCGACCTGCGGCTGGGCGCCTTCGACATCCTGATCGGCATCAACCTGCTGCGCGAGGGCCTCGACATCCCCGAGTGCGGCCTGGTCGCAATCCTCGACGCCGACAAGGAAGGCTTCCTGCGCTCGGAGACCAGCCTGATCCAGACCATCGGCCGCGCCGCGCGGAACGTGGACGGGAAAGTGATCCTCTACGCCGACACCATCACCGGCTCGATGGAGCGGGCCATGGGCGAGACCCAGCGCCGCCGCGAGAAGCAGCACGCCTGGAACCAGGCCAACGGCATCACCCCGGAGAGCATCAAGTCCAGCATCAAGGACATCCTGGCCAGCCCCTACGAACGCGACCACGTCCGCATCGACGCCGGCGTCGCCGAAGACGCCAAACCCTTCCTCGGCAACAACTTCCAGGCCACCCTGCGCGACCTGGAAACCCGCATGCGGGATGCTGCCAGCAACCTGGAATTCGAGACGGCGGCCCGGCTGCGGGACGAGATCAAGCGGCTGAAGCTGCTCGACCTGGAGTTCGCCAACGAGGTGATGACCGGCGCGGGCGAGTCGGTGGACGCGAGCGTGCCGAAGGCGCTGCGCAAGCAGGCGCGGGTGGAGGCGGCGGAGGCGTTTCGGAAGGGGAAGCGGTAGGGCGTCGTGCCGCTATCAGCCATGTGAGTGACTACGCCTTCCGCCAGTTTGAAGTCCCTTCCCGCGCCCCAGCGCAAAATTCGGCCATAAGTTGAGCTTTCGACC
This sequence comes from Caulobacter sp. SRI_014, assembly GCF_057586315.1. NCBI lineage: Bacteria > Pseudomonadati > Pseudomonadota > Alphaproteobacteria > Caulobacterales > Caulobacteraceae > Caulobacter > Caulobacter sp. SRI_014. The sequence continues at coordinate 275,708 of NZ_JBYCZQ010000001.1, forward strand.
AACTCGGTCTGGTTAACCACATAACGTTGTGCTTTGATTTCCGCCTGACGGGACAGCGGCGCGTTGAGCGACGCGCAGGGGGCATGATGGCGAGGTATCTGGGGCCCGGAGCAATCGTGGGCGATCCGGACGGCGAGGGGGTCTGGACGACCGAGGTCGCGACGGCCTGGGCGGCTGAGACCGGCCTGAAGCCGCCAGCTTACATGATCGGCATCGGCGGCTTCGGCGTCACCTATCGCGCCGTCTCGGAGTCAGGCGAGCCGGTCGCCCTCAAGGAGTACTTCCCCCGCGCCTTCGCCAAGCGAGACACCCGCGGCCAGGTCGCGCCCCGCGCTGTCGAGGGCAGTGAGCGCATCTTCCAGGAGGGGCTGAAGCGCTTCCTGCTGGAAGGCCGGCTGCTGGCCGCCTTCGACCACCCGGGCATCAACCGGGTCACCGCCTCCTTCGAGTTGAACGGGACGGCCTACCACGTCTCGCCGCTGATCGAGGGCCGCGAGCAGCTGGGCGGCACCGAGACTGGCGCCGTGATCGTCGAGCGCCGGGTGACCCTGGAGCACTATCTGCGCGACGTCGAGGCGACCGAAGGCCAGCACGTCGATCTGGCCTTGCTCCGGCCGCTCCTGGAGCAACTGCTGGACGCGGTGGACTACGTCCACACCACCGGCACCGCCCTCGCCCGGGAGATCACCGGCGAGGAGATCAACATCCTGCTGCACCGGGACATCAAGCCGTCCAACATCCTCGTCGTCCCGCCCGACGAGCTGCGCGAGGCGGCGGCGGCCGATGTCCTGCGCCATTCCGATACGCGGCTGGTGCTGATCGACTTCGGCTCGGCCCGGGTGATCCGCGACAACGATGACGTCACCCGCACCATCGGCGTGGTCACCGAGGCCTTCGCCCCGCCCGAACTGAAAGACAACCAGATCGAGGCCCAGGGCGCCCATACGGACATCTACAGCCTGGCGGCGCTGATCTGGCGCGCCTTCCAGGGGCGGCCACCCAGCGGCACCGACCTGCTGGGCGGGGCGAAGCTACGGCAACTGATCCGCCCTGTCCCCGGCGACGACACCTCGGCGACCCGCGCCCCGGCCCGCTTCCTTCGGGCGGTCGATAAGGGCCTCAACCAGCAGGGCTCCAAACGTCCCCAGTCGATCGCCGAATGGCGCGCTGAGCTATTCGCCGACGGTCCGGACATCGAGGGCGAGGACGAGGACCAGCCGCCGAAGGGCCGGTCGAAAACGCTTCCGCGTCCGGTGCTGATCGGCGGCGGTGCGGGCGTGGCGGCCGCGGTCATCGGCGGCATCGTCTTCATGGTTGTTTCCTCCGGCGGCGCGGCCCTGGAAAAGCACATCATGACCCAGGCTGAGACCGCTTATCGCGATGCCCTGGCGGCCGCCCAACAGGGCGAGAGCCAGGCGCTCGAAGGCGAAAGCCAGGCCCGTAAGGCCGTCACCGAGGTGGGGCAGGTCACGCCGCTGCGGGACGAAGCGACGGCGCGGTATGAGCGCTACGAGCAGTCGCTCAAGCCGCTGGAAATCTTCCACGGCTGGAATGTCGGCAGTTCGTATTACGGTGATGTGCAGATCACGACCGGAGACTGGTGCCACCGCAAAGGGCCGAACATCAGGCCGATGTATTCCTATTCCAGCTATTACGGCATTCAGGCCGACACCGGCATCCGCAACTATGAGGGCAGATATGCCTGCGGCCCGTCGCACACCCACCTCATCGAACAGACCTTCAGCGAAACCCGCAATCCGTGGAAGGTGAGCTCTGACTATTTCGTCTACCTCGGCGAGGTCGACGAGACGCAGCAGCCCCTGGGCCTGGGCGAGATGACGTGGGCCGGGCGAACGGTCCGCGGTCGGGTGACGACCAGCGGCGGTGAGCAGACCTGGGTGGGCAACGCCTCGCCTACCCTGTTTGGCGAGACGCGCCTGTCCGGCAGCCTGACGTTCACGCCGAACGAGAGCGGAGAGGTGCCGAACTGGACGGGTGAGGAGTATACGGGCGATCGTCTACAGTTCCGCGGCCAGTCCTCCGGAGCGGTCCGGACCGGCCTGTTTGTCTTCAAGGACGGTCGTCGCGCCAGCGGCGTGTCGCGCCCCAACGACCTGATCCAGGGCCGGCTGACCCTGCCCTCCGGCGGAACCTGGACAGGGGTGTTCAGCCGCCCCGACACCACCCCGAAGGCCGACGCATTGCCCTCGAAGACCTGGGGCCGGCTGGAGGATGGCGGACGCATCTACTGGGGCCAGGTGGTCGAGGCCACGCCGAGCGGGTGTGGTGTCTGGGTCGAAGCCAACGGCCGGCGCCAGGCAGGCTACTTCGAGGGCTCGACCAAGGTTCCCGATCGCGCCGACAGCTGCCGCAACGAGTTCTACGTCGCACCGGACGCCGCCGCCACAACCCCGGCCGCCCCATGATCGCCCTCGTCTTCGCTCTCGCCGTCCTGGCGCCGCCCGAAGCTGCGGCTGACGGATTGCGCGGTGGCCCGCCCGCCGCCGCCCCGGCTGCGGTCACGCCGGCCCCGGTCGCACCGGCGTCCGTTCCGGCCCCGAACGCTGACCCAAAAGCCGCGGCCGGCAAACCGCCGCCGGCCACCCCGCAGAACGGTCCCGCGGTTGCGGCAAAGGACCCGGCCCCAGCCGGCAAGAAGACAGCGTCGCCGCCGGTTCCCAGGCAGGACCCTTGCAGCGGACCGGGCGGCGAGGCTCGGCCGGGATGCGAACGACCGGCCGTCCTTCAGCCCGATGCGCCCGCAACGAGGGAGGCGAAGCCCCCGATCAAGCCGCCGGAACCGTTGCCCGCTTCGGGACCAGCCTCGGAGCCGGAGGTCAAACCGGCAGCGGCGCCGACCACCAAGGCGGGCAAGTCCACGACGAACCCGGCCTGCGCGCCTGCCCCGACCTGCGCGCAAGCCCATCCGCCCTTCCTGAAGACCTATGGCCTGGCCGTGGTCGGCGGGGCGCTCCTCCTGACGGCCCTGGCCGTTTTCGCCGTGTTCCTGCGCCGCCGGCCCCTGGCCCGTGTCCCGACACCGCAGTCGGACCCGCCCACGGCCCTGCGCCGGGACCTGGCCCTGGTCGATGAAAAGGGCGGGCAACACCGGCTGGCCGGCAATCGCCTGACGCCGACGGCGACTATCGGCAAGAGTCCCACGGCGGCGTTGCTGCTGGCCTCTCCCGGCGTCGCCGACACGCATGCCCTGGTCTGGGTTCGGGACGGCCGGCTCTGGCTGCGACCGGCGCCGGGCGAGACTGTGGTGTTCAACGACCGACTGCTGACCAATGGTGCGGAAATTATCAGTTCCGGCGACCGCATCCGCCTGGGTTCAACCGAGTATTGGGTCATGATCGACTAGCGCGCCGAGGGCGCCGGGGGTTTGAATATGAAACGTTTCCTGTGTGCGGCGGCCGCCGCCGGAGTGCTCGCCTTCGCAGCGCCCGCGACCGCCCAGAAGGCCAGTATGGGCGACCTGTTTCCCAGCGTTGTCCGGGTCGGGGTGATCCATGAGGATGGCTACAGCCTGGGCTCCGGGGCCGTCGTCAGCCGCGATGCTCAGGGCAGTTTCGTGGTCACCAATTATCATGTCATCGAAGGGGCGGGGATCAACAGCATCCGGGTCCTGGCGCCGAAGGTCGGCACCACCGGCGCCAACGGCGCAGCCGAGGTCGAGGAGGTCACGGCCACCTACTGGGGCGGAGATCCGTCGTCCGACCTGGCCATCCTTTATGTGAAGAACTTCTTCCGCGAGCCCCTGACCCTGGCCACCGGCCCGGCCATCGAGGACATGCCGGTTCGCTCGATCGGCTATCCGGTCGTCAACGACATGCAGTGGCGCAAGCTGAACCGAACCCCGGCCTTGCGCGACGGCATCGTTTCGACCGTGGCAACCGCGCCCTGGTCGCCCGGCCGTCCAGCGGTTGGCCAGATCCAGCATACCGCCGATCTGGACAAGGGCATGAGCGGTGGCCCGCTTGTCGATCTGTGCGGCCGGATCATCGGCCTCAATACCGCCTACAATGCCAGCGCCAACAGCAGCTACATGGCGCTCAGCGCCTCGGACGTCATTCCCTATCTGAACAAGTCCAATCTCAACTTCAAACAGGTGGCGACCACCTGCGATCCATCCCCCAAGCCGTTGGCGCCGCCCCCGCCGCCGCCAGGACCGACCCCCGCCGAGATTGCCGCGGCCAAGGCCGCCAAGGCCCAGGCAGACCTGCTCACCTGGGGCGGCGTCGGGGCCGGCGTCGTGGCTCTGGCCGGGCTCGGCTTCCTGGCCTGGCGGTTCGGCAAGACCCGCCGCCCGCCGCCACCGCCGGCCGGCCCGCCGCACGGCCTGATCTTGCGGGGCGTCAACGAGTCTGCCGGCTTTACGCTCCTGTTCCGGTCGGAAGACATTGCCGTCGAAGGCGGGGCCGCCATCGGCCGGACGGCCACCTTCGGGTCGGCCGGCACAAGCCGCCAGCACGCCCGCTTGAGCTGGTCGCCGGACGGCGGCTTCGCTCTGCTCGATGTCGGCACAGTCAACGGCACCCGCGTCAACGGCGGCGAGATCAAGGGTCTCGGCCCTCGCCCGGTCAAGGTCGGCGACGTCATCGAGTTCGGCGCCCGCGACGCCCGCTACACTCTGGAAAGGCTCTGAAATGTCCGCTCCCGAAGATGATCCCACCCGCCCGCAGATGCCGCCGCAGCCGGGCAAACGCGCCTCGGCCGACCCGGATGCGACCAGGCCCGTCAATCCGAACGGCTTTTACGAGGACGAAGATGACGACGACGACGGCGACGAGATGACCCACGCCATTGTCGCCGGCGTCGTCAAGAGCCGCGGCAAGGGACAGGGCCCGGCGCGGATCCAGATCGAGGCTGGAAGCGGCCGCAACGGTCCTCGCATCACCTTTCCGGCCGATCCGACCAGCCAGCCGGTCTGCGCCGTGCTGTTGATCACCAAGGGGGCAGGCCAGGGCATCTGTATTCCCATCAGCCAGGGACGCAGCGCCGTGGGCCGCGGCAAGGATGCCAAGGTCCAGCTGGATCTCGGCGATAAGGCCCTGTCGGCGATGCAGTTCATCATCATCTATGACGAGGAGGACGGCAGCTTCGATCTCAAGGAAGCCGACGCCGCCTCCTCGAGCACCACCGTTGACGGGGCCAAGGTCAAGACCTCGGTCGCGCTCAAGGCCGGCAGTATCATCAAGGCGGGGATGACCGAATTCCGCTTCATCCCCTGCGTTGGTCCCGACTGGAGCTGGGCCAGCGTCCTGGCCGGCGACTGATCATGTTCGAACCGCTTTGCGACCTTGGCCGGCAACAGGCGATCGGCGACCGTCGGCAACAGGAAGACAGCATCGCCCTGTTCCCGGACGGGCCAGACGCCGGCCTGCTGGTCCTCTCGGACGGCATGGGTGGGGCGGCCGGTGGCGATGTCGCCTCGCAACTCATCGTCCAGTCGATCGTCCGTTGCTTCGATGGCCAGCACGGCCTCGACGGTCATGACAACCCGGCCCGGGTTCTCCGCGACGGGGCAAAGGTCGCCAACAAGGCCATCCGCCAGGCGGTGCGCGAGGATCCAGACCTTCAGGGCATGGGCGGCACCCTGGTGGCGGTGCTGCTCATCGAGCAGGGCTTTATGTTCCTCTCCATGGGCGACTCGCCCCTCTGGTTGATCCGCGGCGGCCAGATCAGGCGATTGAACACCAACCACTCGATCGGCGGCCTGCTCGACGCGGCGGTAGCGCGCGGCGATCTCACACGCGAGGCGGCCATGGCCCGCAAGGACCGCAACAGCATCACCTCGGTGCTGATGGGCGAACCAATCGATCAAATGCGTCGCGACGAATGCGTCGATCTAATCCGCAACCGAAAGGGCGATGTGCTGATTTTGGCCAGCGACGGCGTCGAGACCCTGTCCGAGTCCCAGATTCTCCAGCTGAGCAGGGAGACCTCCGGCGGCGCTCAGGCCTTGGCCGACACGATCATCGCGGCGGTGGGCGCGGCCGGCCGGCCCCGTCAGGACAACGCGTCGGTGATTGTCGCGCGCTGGTGAAGCCGCCAGGTCGCGCCTGCCTTTTCCGCCCTTGGCCGACCGCCGCCGCTCACGCTAGGTTGGCCGTTCAGTGGGAGGCGTATCACATGAAGTTCCTGGGCATCCTCATCGCGGCGCTGTCGCTCACCTTCGGGGCGGCGCAGGCGGCCGAGCGGTCGGTCACCGTCACCGTTGACGGCCAGACGATCCAGGTCCCGATCCCCGAGGGCTACTGCCCGGCCACGGGCGCCTATGTCGACCGCGCCCGGACCGTGGCGTCCTACGACAAGGACAACGTGACGGTGCTGACCCTCTACGACTGCGCCACCATGACCGCCGGCGGCTCGGACATGCCGCGCTATGCCCACCTGAAGTTCCCGATCAGCGCCCGAGGCTACAGCGTGACCATCGACGACGTGCGCAACGTCTTCCCGGACACGCCGTCGGAGTTCGCCAGGATGATGGGCGAGGCGGTGGACGAAAAGGCGCTCGGAAAGGAGTTCTCCGACCTGGCCAAGGCCGACGTCCAGGTCGACGCCGGCGGCCTCAAGCCGGTCGGCGAGGACGCCACGGGCGTCTTTCTGGCCGGCGTCATGACCCTTCAGATCGATGGAACCCCGCGCCCGCTGGCCACGGCGGTCGGGGTCACGGCGGCCAAGGGCAAGATGCTGTCGTTCAACTTCTACGCCCAGGGCGACACGGTCCAGGACCTTGCCAGACAGCTGGCCGTGGCCCGCGGCGCGATCAAGGCCATGGGGGCGGCGAACCGCTAGAGCATGTCAGGCCGAACTGTACGCGGTTCGGCCGCGCGTCACGAAAAACGCCCCGGACCTTCCGGCCCGGGGCGTCAGTCTGTCAGGCCTGGAGCCCGCGCCTAGAACGGGCGCGGGGTTCCGAGCGGGGTGTCGGTCGGCGAGCGGGGGCGGTCCGGATCGACCAGATCGTCCTGGCGGTCGTCCTGGGTCCCGAACGAGCGGTCCTCGCGGGACGCGTGCAGCGCGCGTTCGCGGCTGATGTCATCGACGCTGTAGGGGCTGGCGGTGTCGTCGAAGCGGCTCCAGCCCTGCTGGCGATAGGCCTCGCCACGGGCGCCGGCGTCGACGCCGCCGTTGAGCAGCTGCTCGATGCGGCCGGCGTCCTCGTCATCGGCCCGGACGCTGACCAGGGCGCCGCCCCGGCGCACGCCCTCGGCGTAGACATTGGCCTCGTCATCGGTATGGCCGGCTTCCTTCAGGGCGCCGAGCAGGCCGCCCGTCGCGCCGCCGACCGCCGCGCCCGCCGCCGCCCCGACCAGGGTCGAGGCCAGCCAGCCGGCCGCCACCACCGGACCCAGGCCCGGAATGGCCAGCATGCCGAGACCGGCCAGCAGGCCGCCGACTCCGCCGATCACGCCGCCGGTCGTGGCGCCCTTGCCGGCCCCGTCGGCGACATCGTTCTCGCCGTCGCCGTTGGCGTCGCCCAGCGGGCCACGATCGGAAGCAAAGCTGCGGTCGCCGTCATGCCAGTTGTCGGCGTTGCTGGAGACGATGCTGATGCGGTCGTGGTCGACGCCGGCGGCCTCCAGGGACTCGACGGCCGAGACGGCCTGGACGTGGGTGTCGAAAAGGCGGGTGATGGTCCTGCTCATGATGAGCTCCTTGCACTGTACGCTGGGGGAAAACCGGCCGCGCCACGGCGGCCGGGCAGAGAGGCGGGCGCCTACATCGGCTGGACGCTGCCCTTGTAGTCGACGGTGACCGAGGTCTCCTGGCCGTCCTTCTTGGCCATGCCCATCCAGACGCCGTCCTCGCCCTGTTTCAGGTCGCTGACGTCGGTGTAGCCGGCGCTTTCGATGGCGCCCTTGGCCTGGGCCTCGGTGAAGGAGTTGGCGCCGGCGGTCGTGCCCGCATCGCCGGTCGTCGGGGTGGTGTCGACGGCGGTGTTGCGCGGCGCTTCCGAGGTGGAGACGGCGGGACCGGCGGTGTCGTCGGCCTTGGGGCCGCAGGCGGTCAGAAGAGCCGCGGCGATGGCCACGGTGGAGAGGGTCTTGAACATGGTGGTGGTGCTCCCGGATGTGGGAGGAGAAGTCCTGGGAATCCCGCTTGTTCCCGCCACGGACAAGGTTGCAGTTGGAACCCGCCTTCCCGACCGGTCACTCGGCGGTGTGGCCCTCGAAGCGGAAGGCGGCGCTGGCCGGCTGGTCGCCACCCATCACCATGAAGCCGTGGCGTCCCCAGAAATAGCCGCAGTGGCGGGCCTCCGACTGCACATAGCGGCGCGGCACGGCGATCCGGACCCAGGTGATCGGGTCGCCCGGGGCGGCCGGCTCGACGGTGGTCGGCACCGCGTCCTCGCGCTCGCGGTCGGCGCAGCGGAAGACGCGGAAAGTCACCTCGCCCTTGCTGTCCCGGATGCGCGGCAGGTCGGCGGTGTGGACGCCCAGCCGGTAGACCACCGCCGGGGCGGAAAACAGGCGGTCGCTGGTCCGGGCCGGCTCGGGGGAGCGCCGGACGATGATCTCATGCACGGGCTCGGGGGGATGGATACAGGCCCCCGCCGTCAGCCCGCCGATGGCCAGCGCCGCGATGCCCACACCCTGCAACAGTCGCCGCCGGCTGGCGTCCATCCTCGGTCTCCGGTCCCCCGCGTGAAAGCCTCGCCGGGATGGCGCCCGGCGGCAAGTGGACAAGCGGTGCAGAGATGGCGGTGGTCCCTGGCCTGAGGCCAGGGACCGGTGGCCGGCCCTCGCCCCGGAGGGTGAATCTGGGGCGGTCAGGCCGGGCCGCAGATCAAACTCCGGACCCCTGTCTTGGCTCCGTCCCAGAGGTCATTTTCTCTGTCTTGAGAATGACTTGGGAATTTATGCCCGCCGGTCGGGATTTTTCTGAAAGGCGCAGCCCTGACGTGCGGGTTAAGACCTCGTTAACCCAAACCGCTGTTCGCTGACCGTTCGGGGGCGAGTTGAGGGGTGGGGAGACCCATGACGACTGCCGACGACTACCGGGCGCACGCCGCCCGCTGCCGCTCACTCACCCGCTGGATCAGCGACCGCGACGCCTGCGACAACCTCAAGCGGCTGGCCCACGAGTGCGACGACGCGGCCCGCCGGCTGGACGCCGACAACCGCGAGACCGAAGCGCGCAGCTGGTCGGCGGGTCTAGCCACCGACAGATCTGTCCCCTAGGCTTTCAGGCCTGTATCCTTGGGGGACTGCGTATGTTCGGACGTGTGATGCTGGGCCTGGCGGCGGCTGTGGCCCTGACCGCGAGCGCCCAGGCGGCGGAAAAGATCGTCACGGTGAAGGTCGACGGCGTGGATATCCGCATCCCGCTGCCCGAGGGCATGTGCGAGACCCCGCCCGGCCCCTATGCCGACGCGGCCGCCCAGACCGCCGCGGCCGACAAATTCAACGACACCATCATCACCGTCTTCAGCTGCGACCTGCTGGCCGGCAAGTCCAGCGCCATCACCTACGCGATCATGAAGCGGCCGGCCTCGATGCGGGGTCAGACCCTTGAGCGGTCGGCCGTCGTCGCCGAGTACCGGAAGGATCCGGCCGCCTTCAAGAAGGCCCTCAACGCCGGCGCCAACAGCGCCGAGGCCAAGGAGATGCTCGACGAGCTGGTGCCGCCCGACACAAAGATTTCCACCGGCCTGACTCCGGCCGGCGCCGACGATGACGGCATCTATGTCTCCGGCGTCGCCAATGTGCAGGGCAATGGCATGCCCTCGAGCGTCGCCATCGGCATGGGCATCACCTCGGTGAAGGGCAAGATGCTGAGCTGGAACACCTACGCCACCGGCGACACCGCCGGCGTGGTCGGCAACCAGCTGCGCATCGCCAAGGCGGCGACCAAGGCCCTGGTCAAGGCCAACTAGCAAAATCCCCGGCTCTCGGGTGAGAGCCGGGGATTCCGCTTCCGTGACGCCCTAGGCCGTCACCTCGGTGACGATGCCGGCCCCGACCGTGCGGCCACCCTCACGGATGGCGAAGCGCACGCCCGGCTCGATGCCGACCGGCTTCATCAGCTCGAAGCCGATGTCGGCCCGGTCGCCCGGGTTCACCTGGACGCCGTCCGCGGGGTTGAGGACGCCGGTGACGTCCGTGACCCCGAAGAACAGCTGCGGACGGTAGCCGGCCGCGAACGGCGTATGCCGCCCGCCCTCGTCCGGCGTCAGGACGAAGACCTGCGCCCGGCCCTTGGTGTGCGCCGTGACAGCGCCCGGCGCGCTAAGCACCTGGCCACGGGTCACCTCGTCACGCTTCAGGCCGCGCAGCAGCAGGCCGACGTTCATCCCGGCCCGGGCCTCCGGAATGTTCTTCCGGAAGGCTTGCGTGCCGGTGACGATGACCTCGGCGCCGTCGTTGTCGAGACCGATGATCTCGACGGCGTCGCCGATCTTCAGCACCCCGCGCTCGACACGGCCGGACACCACCGTGCCGCGCCCCGGGATGGTGTGCACCCCTTCGATCGGCATCAGGAACGGCCCCTCGAAGTCGCGCACCGGGTCGGGGATGGTCGCATCCAGCGCCGCCACCAGCTCACCGATGGCCGCCACGTCCGGGTCATCGAGATCACCCCGCTTGACCGCGTCCAGGGCCTTCAGCGCGCTGCCGAACACGAAGGCGGCGTCCTCGTAGCCCTGGCTGGCCAGCAGGTCGCCGGTCTCCAGCTGGATAATCGCCTTCATGTCGTCCCGCTCGTCCTCGGCGAGCATGTCCATCTTGTTGACGAACACGACCATGTGGCGGACGCCCACCTGGCGGGCCAGGAGCACGTGCTCGATGGTCTGCTTGGCGGCGCCCTTGGTGGCGTCGACGAGCAGGATGGCGCCGTCCATCTGCGAGGCGCCGGTGATCATGTTCTTCACATAGTCGGCGTGCCCGGGGCAGTCGATGTGGGCGTAGTGACGGGCCTCGGACTCATACTCAACATGGGTGGTGTTGATGGTGATGCCGCGGGCCTTTTCCTCGGGCGCCTTGTCGATCTGATCGAACGACAGGGCCTGGCCGCCGAAGCGGACCGCCTGCACCTGGGTGAGGGCGGCCGTCAGGGTGGTCTTGCCATGGTCGACGTGACCGATGGTGCCGACGTTGAGGTGGGTCTTGATAGGCATTGGTCTTTCTTTCTGCCTGTTTGGGTGTCCTCCGGCGCGGCCAACGCCGGGGGACTGGGAAATCCCGGCGTCCCGGGATGGGGGATGGGCGGATCGCCCAAAACGAAAAAGGCTCGCGGACCGGAGTCCGCGAGCCTGACCAGACCCGGAACCCCTGAAGGGCTCCGGACAATGTCCGCAGCCCTTCAGCTCGAGACGCCCTCCGACGCGCGCAGCGCGCAGCCGCCATCGACGCGCGGCGTTTCGCTGGCGAATGGCAGGACAGCATTGAACTTGGTGAGACCCATGGGTCTGCTCCGTCGATGAGGGGCATGATAGCCCAAGAAAAAACCCCGGAGGCGGGCGCCATCCGGGGTCTTTCGACGGGTCGGAAGGCGTTCCGCCTTGCCGACTATTGGCGAGGCGTCAGTTGTCGAGCGCGTACGAGGCGGCGCCGTCGGCTTTCGCCGTCGGTTCGACTGCACAAAACTGGTCCAGGGACCGCGACATCTTCAGCTTCACTCCGTTAGAAGGCGGCGCAGGTAACACCGCTCGATCAGTTCCGCAAGGGGCGGCCTACTCGGCTGCGCCGCGATGCTCCACCCGGTGGGGCCAAAGGGTGTCGGCCACCTCGCTCCACAGCCGGCCGATCTCGGCCGCCGCCGGGCCGCGCGGTTCGAACTCCAACACCCCCTGGCCGCGCCACAGGCTTTCCTGGAAGGCGACCCGGGCCCGCAGGCCGACGTGGGCGATCGGGAAGCCCAGCAGACGGGCGGCCTCCACGGCGCGGGCGATCACCGGGCTCTCGACCCCGGCGCGGCGGCTGGGCGCCTGGTTGAGGACGACCAGGCCCGGGCATCCCGACTCCCGTACGGCCTGGGCGGCCGGCGCCAGGGCGGCGAGGTCGAAATAGCTCGGCCGGCAGACCAGGATAGCCAGGTCGGCCAGGCGGATGGCGGCGCTGGAGATGGCGTCGCCGCCGGCCGGCGTATCCATGATCAGCAGGTCGCGGCCCGCCCGCTCGGCGGCGTTGGCGACCGGAAACAGGGTGCCGCCGTTCGACGGCCGCACGTCCGGCGCCTCATCCCGCCGGCCGGCCGCCCAGGCGGTCGCCGAGCCCTGCAGGTCGAGATCGGCGATGCTGACGCTCAGGCCATCCCTGATGGCGGCCACGGCGAGGTTGACCGACAGCGTGGTCTTGCCGGTTCCACCCTTGCGCGACAGCAGCACCAGTTTGCGCAACGACCCCGGCCTCCCGCGCCTTGTCTCCCGTCTTGGGGGACTCAACGTTCAGGCGAAGTCTAGACCTCTTTGGGCCCCGGCCATAGGCCCCGCCGAAGGGTGCGGTGTTGCGCCCCGGAAATGTTCTGAAATGTGTGAAATATCATGAACTTAACCTGACGCGTGCCGTTCAGGTCAGGCTCAGTCGGCGACCGCGATAGTGGCCCCGTCATCAGGACCGGGGCGCTCTCCCCAGCGCCCCACAACAAAGGAAAGAAGACCATGAAGAAGCTGCTGATCTCCGCCGTCGCCCTGTCGTTGCTGGCCGGCGGCGCCACCACCGCCTCGGCCGCCCCGCGCGATGTGCGTGAGGCCCGTCAGGACGTCCGCGAAGCCCGCCAGGACCTGCGCGACGCCCGTCAGGACAACCGCTACGAACGCCGCGCCGCCAAGCGCTACAAGGCCGGCCGCTACCAGCCGCCGCGCGGTTACCAGGTGCGCCGCTTCCACCGCGGCCAGACCCTGCCGGCCGCCTACCGCAACCGCGCCTACAACGTGAACTACCGGACCTACGGCCTGCAGGCCCCGCCGCGCGGCTATGAGTACCGCCGGGTCGGCAACGACGTGGTGCTGACCGCCCTGGCCAGCGGCCTGATCACCGCCGTGGTGCTGGACCTGTTCAACTAGTCCAGCCCGTCAGACCAACAAGCGCCCTCGCAGCCTGCGCTGCGGGGGCGCTTTGCCGCCTACTCGCTGGCCGGACGTCGGCGCACGAAGCGCCACAGGCTCCACAGCGCGAACAGCATCACCGCCAGCACCAGGGGAATCAGCACCGGGGCCAGCATGGCCAGCAGGGTGGTGAAGATCGCCGCTATGTCCTCGCCCACCGAGATGAAGGGATTGGCCAGGCCCGCCGTCGTGCCGGTGCTGACCACCCGGGTGCCGGCCTGGGCGGCGTGGAAGGCCAGAGCCGTGGGAGCCCCGATGATCAGGCCCGCGATGGCGGCGACCATGGGATCGAAGTGGGAAAAGGCGGCGCCGGCCGCCACGGCCCCGGCGATCGGCCGGATGATGGTGCCGACCGCGCTGAGCGCGTGATCGACCGCCGGGATCTTGTCGGCCGCCAGCTCGATGACGGTGGCGATGCCGAGCGCGATCAGCGCGGGGGTCGAGTCCAGCCAGCTCATGGCGTCGGCCAGCTGCATGCCAAACAGCTGGAACTTGGCCGCCAGGCCGAGGCCCAACAGCGGCAGGAAGGTGCGAAATCCGGTGGCGGCGGCAAGGCCGACGCCGAGCAGGGCCGGCAGGATCCAGGTTTCCATGCCTGGGAGCCTACCAGCCCCTAACGGTGTTGTCTCAGCCTCTACGCGGCCTGGCGGAAGTCGGTGTCGATGACGGCGCCGATCTGCTCGCGGGCATTGCCCATGGCTTCCTCGACGGCGGCCGGGCCGAAGCCCAGCTTTTCGGCGCGGACGACGGTCACGTCGGTGACGCCCATGAAGCCCAGCAGGGTCTTCAGGTGCGGCTCCTGACTGTCCAACGCGGCGGCCGGGCCTTCGCTGTAGAGACCGCCCCGCGAGAGGACGACGATGGCCTTTTTGCCGGTAACCAGGCCTTCGGGGCCGGCTTCGCTGTACTTGAAGGTCTCACCCGCCCGCAGGACGTGGTCGAACCAGGTCTTCAGGCCGCTCGGGATGGCGAAATTGTACATCGGAGCGCCGATGACCAGGACGTCGCTGTCCTTCAGTTCACCGATCAGCGCCTTCTGCAGGTTGCGGGCCTCGACCTGGGCCGGGGTGACCGGATCGGCCCCGCGGATGGCGCCGACGGTCTCGGGCGTCAGGTGGGGGATGGGATCGGCGCCCAGATCGCGCTCGATGATCGCCACGCCGGGGCGGCTGAGCGCGTCGACGGCGGTCTGGACGAGGGCGCGGCTGGCGGAAGCGTCGCCGCTGAGGCTGCTGTTGAGGACGAGGACCTTGGTCATCTTGAATTTCTCCATGTGGCCCAGCCTTGGGGGCTTCGGGGCCGTGACGGACAGATGCGCCTGGAAGGGCCCAATCGGTAGCTGTGCGGGTTGCAGTTCTGTGTTGACGAAACTGGAACACTGACCATCTGATGGGCAGGGATTGTTTCATCTGAGGAGCGGGCGAGTGTCCGATCTGGAGTCCATCCGAGCCTTCGTCGAGGTGGTGGAGACCGGCGGCTTCAGCCGCGCCGCCGCCCGGCTGGGGGTGTCCAAGTCGATCCTGTCGCGGCGGGTCTCGGCGCTTGAGGCGGACCTCGGCGCGCGGCTGTTGTCGCGCACCACCCGGGGCATCAGCCCGACCGAGGCGGGGCTGGAGTTCAAGCTGCGCGCCGAACGCATCCTGGCCGACCTCGAGGAGGCCCGTGAGGCCGTAGCCCGGAGCGGCGAGTCCTTGGGCGGTACGCTGCGGATCGCCCTCCCCCTCTCCTTCGGCCTGCGCCATGTGCAGCCGGTCCTGCAGGAACTGGCCCTGGAGCATCCCCGGTTGAAGATCGAGGCGGCCTACAGCGACGGCCTGGTCGACCTGGTGGCCGAGCGGTTCGACGTGGCGGTGCGGTTGGGGGTGCTGGCCGACTCGACCCTGGTCGCCCGCCGGATCGCGCCGATCCACGCCGCCGTTCTGGCCAGCCCGGCCTATCTGGACCGATGTGGAAGGCCCGCCACGCCGGCCGACCTCGCCGACCACGATGCGGTGGTCCAGACCGGCATGCGCCAGGGCGAGGCCTGGCGTTTCCAGGACGGCAAGCGGACGATCACCGTGCGGCCCGGGGCCCGCTTCCGGGCCGACAACGCCGAGGCCGTGGCCCGGGCGGCGGTGGCGGGCCTGGGCGTCGCCATGCTGCCGACCTTCCTGGCCGGGACCTACATCGAGACCGGCGAACTGGAGCCCATCCTCACGGGCTTTCCCATCGGCGCCGACGCCGGCCTCTACATCGTGCGGCCGTCCGGCTCCGCCCCCGCCAAGGTCCGCATCCTCACCGACCGCATGGTCGAACGCTTCGGCGGCGAACCCTATTGGGACGCCTGCGCCATGCACCGGGCGGAGATGAAACCGGCTTCATGATTCAAACGACTGATTGACTTGCCCTCGCAACATACCCCAAATTCGAAAATGAAGTCGGCCGTAGAGCCGTTCGTCACAGGGTGGAATTGTTGATGACCGAAGCCGCGCAGCCGCTCGGCCCGCGCCCTCGCGTGGGCCTGGGCACCAAGATCCTTTACGGCATGGGCTCCGTCGCCTTCGGCATCAAGGACAACGGCTACAGGGTCTTCCTCCTGCTGTTCTATAACCAGGTGGTTGGGATGGATCCCCGCGCCGTCGGCTTCGCCATCACCCTGGCGCTGATCATCGACTGCGTGATCGATCCGGTGCTCGGGGAAATCTCCGATAACTGGCGGTCTCGATGGGGGCGCAGGCATCCCTTCATGTATGCCTCGGCCCTGCCGGTCGCCCTCTCCTTCCTCCTGCTGTGGAACCCGCCCGCCGGCTGGGGCGAAGGCGCCCTGTTCTGGTACCTGGTGGCGGTCGCCGTCCTCGGCCGCAGCTTCATCACCATGTACGAGGTGCCCTCCTCGTCCCTGTCCGCGGAACTGAGCGAGGATTACGATGAGCGCAGCTCGATCCTCGGCTGGCGCTACTTCTTCGCCTGGTGGGGCGGCCTGACGCTCACCGTCGTGATGTTCTTCGTTTTCATGCAGCCGACGCCGGAGATCAAGAACGGCCAGCTCAATCCCGAAGCCTACAAGATGTACGGCTACGTCGGGGCGGTGCTGATGTTCCTGTCGATCATCGTCTCGGCGGCGGGCACCCACCGGTTCATACCCTGGCTTCGACGGGCGCCGGTGCAGGCGGCCCGCACCGTCAAGCAGACCCTGATCCAGATGAAGGACACCCTGTCCAACCGGCCCTTCGTGGTCATCACCCTGGTCGGCCTGGTCGCCGCCATCGCCCAGGGGGTCAGCTTCACCCTGGCCTTCTACTTCTCGACCTACTTCTGGGAGCTCAACTCCTTCTGGACCGGCGTGCTGGTCCTCGACAGCTACATCTCCTCGGCCGTCGCCCTGATCGCTGCGCCGATGCTGTCGAAGCGGTCGGGCAAGAAGAAGGCCGGCGCCATTCTGTTGGCCCTGTCGGTGTTGACCGGCTTTGCGCCCTTGCTGCTGCGGTTGCTCGGCTGGTTCCCCGAGAACTCGGACATGTATGGGGAGATCCCGTCAATCGTCCCCTGGCTGTTCCTCGACGGCGTCATCCGCGGCATCTTCGGCATCACCGCCGCAATCCTGATCACCTCGATGCTGGCCGATGTGGTCGAGCATTCGGAGGTCAAGACCGGCCGCCGGTCGGAAGGCCTGTTCTTCGCCTTCACCAGCCTGGTTCAGAAGGCGGTCGGCGGCGTCGGCGTCATGGCCGCCAGCTTCCTGCTGGTGCTGATCGACTTCCCCCGCAACGCCAAGCCCGGCGAGGTGGATGCGGCGGTTATCACCAACATGGCGCTGGTCTACATGCCCGTCCTGGCCATCCTGTATGGGACGGCCCTGGCCATCATGCAGCTCTACAATATCAGCCGTGAGACCCACACGGAGAACCTGCGGATCATCGCCGCCAAGAATGAGGCGGCCGAGGCGGCGGATATCGTGCCCTAGGCCCGGCCCCCCTCGGTGATGGCGCTGTAGACCAGGGTCCGCAGCTCCCGCCGCACGGGATAGGCGCTGCTGGGCAGGACCTGGGTGAGGAAGACCACGGCCAGGTCTTCCTCCGGGTCGACCCAGAAGAAGGTGCTGGCCGCGCCGCCCCAGAAGAACTCGCCCTTCGAACCGGGGATCATGGTGGCGGCCGGATCGATGGTCACCCCGAAGCCGAGCCCGAAACCGACGCCGGCGTAGGTCGCCTCACTGAACAGGCTCCTGGACATCTGTGTGAGGTCCTTGTTGCCCGGAAGGTGGTTGGCGCTCATCAGCTGGATGGTCTTGGGCCCCAGCAGCCGCACGCCGTCCAGCTCGCCGCCGTTCAGCAGCATGCGGGCGAACTTCATGTAGTCGCCTGCTGTCGAGACAAGGCCGCCGCCGCCCGACAGGAAGCTGGGGTGCTTCAGATAGGGGCTCTTCTTCGGGTCGTCCTGCAACTGCGGCTTGGCGGCGATCGGCAGCTTGGAGCCAAGCGCGCCAACGGCGTAGCAGGCGGTGAAGCGGTCGGCCTTGTCCTTGGGCACGCTGAAGGCGGTGTCGGTCATGCCCAGCGGCTTGAAGATGCGCTCCTCGAAGAAGACATCCAGGGTCTGGCCCGAGATGATCTCGACCAGCCGGCCGACGATGTCGGTCGACACCGAATAGTTCCAGGCATCCCCCGGCGAGAACTGCAGCGGCACCCCGGCAAGGGCGGTGACGGTCTCGGCCAGGCTGGGTCCGTGGAAGCTTTCGCCCAGCTTCTGTTGGCGATAGGCGGCGTCAACGTTGCCGAACTGCTGGAAGCCGTAGGTCAGGCCCGAGGTGTGGCGCAAGAGGTCGAGAACCAGCATCGGCCGGTCGACAGGTTTGGACTGGAAGGTCTCCAGATAGCCGCCATTGAAGACGCCCAGGTCCTTCCACTCGGGGATGAACCTGGTGACCGGGTCATCCAGCGCGATCAGCCCCTCCTCGACGAGCATCATCAGCGCCACCGAGGTGACCGGCTTGGTCATCGAATAGATGCGGAAGAGGTCGTCGCCCTTGAGCTTGCGCTCGCGTTCCCGGTCGGCGAGGCCCAGCACCGTCTCATAGGCCAGCTTGCCGCGCCGCCAGACCTGCACCTGAGCGCAAGGCAGCTTGCCGGTGTCGATGTAGCGCTCGCTCAGGAAGGCCTCGATACGGCCCAGGCGTTCAGACGACAGGCCCAGCTTTTCGGGTTTGGTCACGCGTGAAGTCCCCTCAGACGGATGCGACGATCAGCCTTATCGAACGCCGGGTATGGGGCAACCCAAACTTTACGAGATTGCGCGACCATCGCTCTCGTACAGGGGACGGAAACGTCATGAGCCGCAACGACGGCCGGATCGAAGCGGAGGCCGCCGAGTGGTTCTTCGCCAGCAGCGATGACATCTTCGTCGTCCTGGACGACGGGGTCATCGACCGCGTGAACCCGACCTGGACCAAGCTGACCGGCTGGTCCGAGGACGAGGTGACAGGCCGGCACTTCACCGACTTCTGCCATCCCGATGAGCATGAGCTGATCGCCGAGACCGTTCGTTCGCTGGTCGAGCGGGGACAGGCCCTCTGCGAGCACCGCATGATGCTCAAGTCCGGCAAGGCCATGTGGGTGCGGGCCAAGAGCAAGCTGCGCGAGGACGGGGTGGCCCTGATCGTGCTGCAGGACATCACCGAAACCCGGCGCATGGCCGAGCAGGCGGCGCGGGCGGTCAGCACCAACGAGATGCTGCGCGAGGACGCCGGCATCTACACCTGGCGGTTCGATCCCCGCAGCAATCGCTACATGGTCAACGACGACATGGCCAAGGAGGGGACCCGCGGGACCCAGGGCCGGCGTCAGCTGACCGCCGACGAGATGACGGCCGAGATCCATCCCGACGACCAGGGGCGGGTGACCGAGAACTTCATCCACACCATCATGACCGGCGAGCCCCGGGTGGTGGAGTACCGCCACTTCCGGGCCGAAGGTGGCTGGGCGCGGCTGCGGGCCGCCTGGCGCGGCGGCTATCAGCAGGAGAGCGGCCACTGGGAAGTGGTCGGCCTGACCCAGGACGTCACCGAACTGGCCGAGGCCCGCGACGCGGCCCTGGGCGCCGCCGAGGTCCAGGCGCAGTTCCTGGCCAACATGAGCCATGAGATCCGCACCCCGATGAACGGGGTGCTGGGCGTGCTGCATCTGCTCAAGCACGAGAACCTCTCGGCCGATGGGGCGAGACTGCTCGACGAGGCGCTTGGCTGCGGGGCCATGCTGGCCGAGCTGCTCAACGACGTCATCGACTTCTCGCGCATCGAGGCCGGCAAGCTGGACCTCTGCCCGGAGGCCGTGCGGCCAGCCGATCTGCTCGACAGTGTCGCCTCCTTGCTGGCCACGCAGGCGCACGACAAGGACCTCTATCTCAAGGTCGAGGCCGAGGACTGCGGCTGGGCCATGGTCGATCCGGTGCGGCTGCGCCAGATCCTGTTCAACCTGATCGGCAATGCCGTAAAATTCACCGCCCACGGCGGCGTCACCGTGCGTTTGGCGGCCGCCGGGGCGGGCGCCGACCGCAAGCTCACCTTCGAGATCGCCGACACCGGCATCGGCATCGCCGCCGAGACCCAGGACCGCCTGTTCGAGCGCTTCCGCCAGGCCGACGGCTCAGCCACCCGGCGGTTCGGCGGCTCGGGCCTGGGCCTGGCCATCGCGCGGGGCCTGGCCGAACAGATGGGCGGGGCCATCCGCCTGGACAGCACCCCTGGCGAAGGCTCGACCTTCCGCGTCGAGATCGCCGGCCCCGCCTGCGAGGCGCCGGTCGCCAATCCCGCGGACGAGGACGACGCCCTGCTCGGGGGGTTGAGGGCCCTGGTCGTCGAGGACAACGCCACCAACCGGCTGATCGCCACCCGCATGCTGGAGCATCTGGGGGCCTCAGTGACCACCGCCGACGACGGCGCCCAGGGGGTGGCGGCGGTCAAGCTGCAGGCCTTCGACCTGATCTTCATGGACATCCAGATGCCGGTCATGGACGGGCTGGCGGCCAGCGCCGCCATCCGGGCCCTGGACGGACCCCAGGCACAGACACCGATCATCGCCATGACCGCCAACGCCCTGGCCCATCAGGTCGAGAGTTACATGGCCGCCGGCATGAATGGCGGGGTGGCCAAACCCCTGTCGCCCGCCGCCCTGGTGCGGACCGTCGCCGAGGTGTTGGCCGAGGACTGGATCGAGGCCGCCCCGGATACTGTCCAATCCGGCGCCTAGAGGTTTTTCGAAAAGACGGTAGCAGATGACGCAGGGGCGGTCCTAAGGTGCGGGAGCCCATCTTGAGCCGCTTGATACAGATTTCATGACCGAGACCGCCGCCCCGGACCAGCCCGCCGCCACCGCCCGCTATGCGGCGCGGCGCGAGGCCATCCTGGCGGCCGCAACCGGCATCCTGAACAGGCAGGGCGTCAAGGGCATGACCCTGGCCGGGGTCGCGGCCGAGGTCGGGCTGATTACCACTTCGGTGACCTATTATTTCCGCCGCAAGGAGGACCTGGCGGCCGCCTGTTTCCTGCGCGGCATCGAGGCTTTCGAAGACCTGGTTTCCCGCTCGGCAGAGGCGCCGGACGCCCGGGGACGGCTGGACCGGTTCCTGGAGCTGTTCTTCGACCTGTCGCGCCGCATCCGCCTCAAGGAAGCGCCGCCGATGGTCAGCTTCAGCGAGATGCGCTCGCTGAAGGAGCCGCACCACGCCGAGGTCACCGGCGCCTTCACCGACATGTTCCGCCGGGTGCGGGGCTTCTTCGACGCCCCCGAGTTCGCGGGCCTCAGCCGCGCCGAGGCCAATGCCCGGACCCATCTGCTGCTCGAGCAGGCCTTCTGGACCTTCTCCTGGCTGCGCCGCTACGACGTCGAGGACTATCCGCGCCTGCGCGAGCGGATGAGCGACATCCTGACCGGCGGCCTGGCCAGCAAGAGCCGCAGCTGGGCGCCGCCCGCCCTGCCCCGGCTGACCGAGGAGCCGCCGGCCGAGCCGGGCGGCGAGGTCTCGCGCACCACCTTCCTGACCGCCGCCACCCGGCTGATCAACCAGCGCGGCTATCGCGGCGCCTCGGTGGAGGACATCTCGGCGGCGCTGAACGTCACCAAGGGCAGCTTCTACCATCACAACGAGGACAAGGATGAGCTGGTGCTGGCCTGTTTCGACCGCACCTTCACCGTCCTGCGCGCCGCCCAGTTGGCCGCTCGCGACCTCAAGGCCGACCAGTGGACGCGGCTGGCGGCGGCGGCCTCGGCCCTGACCGAGTTCCAGCTGTCGGACGAGGGGCCGCTGCTGCGCGGCTCGTCGATGACCGCCCTGCCGATCGAGATCCGCCAGGACATCTCCGACCGCTACGCCCGCATCTCCGACCGCTTCGCCGGCATGATCTCGGACGGCATCGCCGAGGGCTCGATCCGGCCGGTCGATCCGCTGGTCGCCGCACACATGCTCAACGCCCTGCTCAACGCCGCCGCCTCGATGGGGGCCTGGGTGACGGGGCTGGAGAAGGACGAGGCCGCCGGCCTGTTCGTGCGCCCGCTGATGCTGGGGTTGTTCACGCGTTAGGGGACCGGTTGCGTGCGTGAGCACGCTACCTGTCCCCGATCAGCGCCGGCTGTCGACACATCCGCGCTCAAGACGTCTGGATCACGCCAGTACGAGCCTCCTCCGCAAATCGGGGACAGGTAGCGCGCTTCGCACGCAACCGGTCCCCAAACGAAAAAGGGGCGGTCCGAAGACCGCCCCTTTCCCGTCCGGCCGGATCGCTCCGACTAGAACTTCTTGGACAGGCTGAACTTGAAGGTCCGGCCCAGGCCACTCGCCGTGAAGGGGTCGTAGCTGAGGTCCAGGCGGGCGAAGGGCGGATCTTCGTCCATGATGTTGTCGGCGCTGATGGCCAGCGTCGAATCCCAGGGCAGGAAGACCCGGTAGGTGAAATCGATGGTGGTGAAGCTGTCGATATTCTTGCCGTTCGTATTGGCCGGAGCCGCCGTACGGATCGGGTTGTTCGTGAAGTAGGTGCCCGCCGCGAACGGCGAGATCCGTTGGTCGGTGTAGCCGTCGATGTGACGGACGGTGACCCGGGCGTTGTGCGGCCCGTTGTTGTACTCCAGGAACATGCTGCCCTTCCACTGCGGCAGCGGGTAGGCAGTGGTCTGGTAGTTGAGCAGGCCGACCGCGTCGAAGGACGGGCTGAGGACCACACCGGCGACGTTCAGGTCGTCGGTGACGTACTCGATCACGTAGGTGGCCGAACCACCGACGGTCAGGGTGCCGCCGCCCACGTCGAAGTCGTATTCGGCGAGAAGGTCGACACCCGAGGTCTTCACCCCGGCCCCGTTGATGGTGTTGGTCTGCACCCGGGTGATGGCCGCCGAAGCCGCCGACGCCGAGGCGAAGGAGGCGCAGGTGGCGCCGCCCGAGAAGCTGAACCGCGAAGCGAACGGGCTGGCGCAGTTGGCCATCTGTCCGGCGCCGATGCCGCCCGGGAACACCTGGGCCACCAGGCCGGAAACCGGCTCGGTGGTGATCGGGTCCTGGAAGTCGAAGTTGAAGTAGTCGAGCGAGGCCTTCAGGCCGCCAACCTCGAGGATGACCCCGATGTTGTAGGTGGTGGCGGTTTCGGGCTCGAGGTCCGGATCACCGTAGATGTCGACGGCGCGGAAGGTGCCGTTGATCGACTGCAGCGAGGTGACGAAGTCGGTGGTCAGTTGGCTGGGCACCGGAGCCCGGAAGGTGGTGCCGAGCGAGGCGCGGACGGCCAGGGGCTCGAAGATCTGCCATTTGGCGGAGATCTTCGGATTGAAGGTCTCGCCGACGTCCTCGATGCTTTCGTAGCGGGCCGCGATGCTGACGTTGAAGCTGTCGGTGAACGGCAGGCTGACTTCACCGAAGCCGGACCAGGTGCTTTGCTCGACATAGGCATTGCTGCCGACGCCGAGGAAGGCGAACGGACCCGACGGGGAGGCGCAGGTCTTGCTGCCGTTGATCGGGGTGTCGAGGCAGGGGTTGATGGCCCGGTTGGAAATGTCGTTGAACCAGACATCGAAGGTCGAGCGGCGGTACTGACCGCCGACCGCCCAGGCCGCGTCGCCGCCGCCAAGGGTGAACATCTTGCCGCTCAGCAGGGCCTCGACAACGAACATGCCCGTCTTTTGCTCGGTTTCCTGTTTCTGGAAGAACCAGCGGGTCAGGTCAGGATCGTTGGCCAGGGCCGGGTCGAAGTCCGGCGAGCCCGGAATGGCGCTGGAGAAGGGGTTGAAGAACTGGCAGGTCGATCCCGGCAGGTTGGCGGCGATGTTGTTGCAGTTGGCGCCGCCGAGGCCGCGCAGGGCGAGCTGGTAGCGGCCGACGATGGTGTCGTAGCCGGTCCGGTTGCCGCGCTCTTCGCCGTAGGTGGCGCTGATCTGCCAGTTGAGGTCTTCGGCGAACTGGCCGCTGAGTTCGGCGGACAGACGATAGGCCTCGAAGTTCCGGCTGCCTTGCGACGCGCCGTAGTTGAACATCGGGTTGCCGCCGAGCAGGTGCGGACGGTTGGCGACGTTCAGCACACCGCCGCCGAGCAGGGCCGAGGGCCCGCCGACGCAGGGGTTTTGGGCCGCGCCGGTGGTGCAGAGCCCGGTGGCCAGGCTGTAGTTGCCGAGCGTCGGGTTATCGATGCCGTAGCGGATCAGGCCGGGGTTGGTGGCTGGGATGAAGTAGCGGCCGGGAACCGGCGAGGTGGTCGCGGTCGGGGTGGCCAGCAGAGCGTACGACGGCGAGGTCTTCCACTCCGGCACGTCGGTCGAGGCGAAGAGGCCTTCGATGTGCAGCTTGGTGGTGTCGTTGAACTCGTGATTGAACTCGCCGTAGACCTGGAAGCGCTCTTCGCGTTCGACCAGGTTGTCGAACTCGATGTAGTGGGCGTAGCAGACCGGGGTCGCGCCGCTGAAGCCGGCGAAGCCGCCCAGGGCCGAACAGTTGCTGTCGCGGAAGCCGGTGGTCGAGGCCGCCAGCGGGATAAAGGTCGAGGGCGAGCCCGCCGCCGACCAGCCGTTTTCGGGGTTTTCGAGGTAGCCGCGGTTGGCGAAGTCACGTTCCTTGACGTTCAGTTCGGAGCGGTGCTGGTAGCCGAAGGCCACGAAGGCGTCGGATGCGTCGCCCGACCAGCCCCAGGAGGCGTTGGCCGTCCAGTCGCCGTCGGAGCCGTCGACCAGCTTGTAGCTGGCGCCCAGTTCGCCGCCTTCCTGGCCCTTCTTGGTGATGAAGTTGACCACGCCGGCGATGGCGTCGGAGCCGTAGGTGGCGGCGGCGCCGTCCTTCAGCACTTCGACCCGGCCGATGGCGGCCGAGGGGATGATGTTGGTGTCGACCGCGCCGGCGCCGGCAAGGGCGAAGGGGTTGATCGGCATGCGGCGGCCGTTGAGCAGGACGAGGGTCCGCGTCGGGCCAAGACCACGCAGGTTGACCGAGCCGGAGCCTTCAGACCCCTGGGCCCGGGCGTCGAACTGGTTGGTGTCGCCGAGGACGCCGTTGGAGACCGACAGGCCCTTCAGGAGTTCGACGGTGGAGGGCGAGCCCTGCTTGGCCAGTTCTTCGGCGCCGATCACGTCGACGGGCAGGGCCGCGTCTTCCGGGGTGCCCGCGATCAGCGAGCCGGTGATGACGACTTCTTCGACGGCGGCCGGTTCGTCCTGGGCCGCGGCGACGCCGCCGAACCCGATGGCTGCAACCATGGCCAAGGCGGACCCGCCGGCCAGATACGCAATCCTACGCATAATACTCCCTCCCTGTTGTTTCCTGGTGGCCCCGCGCTTCTTGTGGTCGAGCGTCGGTGACCGGGTTCAAGTTTGATTTATCCGCTGCCGGGATTGCCTCCCCGAACAAGCAGGCCGTGGGGCGCGAACGAAGATGTCCGGCCGATCTTGATGTCTTGGGATGGAGTGGCAGAGACGCCCATCGCCCGGACGCCGGTCCGGGTTCCGATCAGGCCAGACAGGTTTGGCGATCTCGCCAACGCGCCCCCTAGAAGCTGCCGCCCGCTCGCCGGAACAGTCCGACGAACAACTGTTCGATGATGCGGTATGTTCTCACGCCACGTCAACCGGCGTAACGCCGTTGCGTTTCATCTTTGAAACACCTGTGACCTTTATGGCCTGTGGCAGGGTGACGCAGCTTACCTTGACGTTCACGGAACGTGAGTCGGTCAGTTTTCGAAAAGAACGGATGCTCCCGCGTCCGCCGCCCCGGCCAGCCCCCGCAGGCTGGCGAACAGTTCGCGGCCATGACCAATGCCTTCCGGGGGCGGGGCAGCCTGTGGGCGGGCGGCGAAGACGGCCGGATCGACGGCGATGCTCAGGGTGCCGGCCTCGGCGTCGAGGGTGATGATGTCGCCGTCACGGACCCGGGCCAGGGCGCCGCCGCACAGGGCCTCGGGCGTGACATGGATGGCGGCGGGCACCTTGCCCGAGGCGCCGGACATGCGGCCGTCGGTGACCAGGGCCACCTTGCGGCCGCGATCCTGCAACACCGACAGCGGCGGCGTGAGGCTATGCAGCTCGGGCATGCCGTTGGCGCGCGGCCCCTGGAAGCGGACGACGGCCACGCAGTCCTTGTCGAGCTCGCCGCGCTTGAAGGCGGCCAGGTAGTCATCCTGGTTGTCGAAGACCACGGCCGGCGCGCTGACCGTGCGGTGCTCCGGCTTCACCGCGCTAACCTTGATGACGGCGCGGCCGAGGGGGCCGTTCAGGAGGCGCAGCCCCCCTTCCCTTTCGAACGGGTCGGATACCGGGCGGAGAATCGCCAGGTCGCCGCTTTGCGCCGCCCCCTCACGCCAGACCAGGGTGTCGCCCTCCAGCGCCGGTTCCTGGGTGTAGCGGCTGAGGCCGGGACCGGCGACGGTGCGCACATCCTCGTGCAGCAAGCCGGCAGCCAGCAGTTCCCGAGTGACGAAGGCCAGACCACCGGCGGCCTGGAAGTGGTTCACGTCGGCCTGGCCGTTGGGATAGACGCGGGCCATCAGCGGGGTGACGCGGCTCAGCGCATCCATGTCCTCGAGGGTCAGCTTGATGCCGGCCGCCGCCGCCATGGCCGGCAGGTGCAGGCAGTGATTGGTCGAGCCGCCGGTGGCCATCAGCCCGACGACGCCATTTACAATAGCCTGCTCGTCAATGACGTGGCCCATGGCCGTCCAGTCGTTGGACCTGGCGCCGATCTGGGCGGCCCGGACGGCGGAATGGGCGACCAGGGCCTCGCGCAGAGGTGTGCCTGGGGTCACGAAGGCCGAGCCCGGCAGGTGCAGACCCATCAGCTCCATCAGCATCTGGTTGCTGTTGGCAGTGCCATAGAAGGTGCAGGTGCCGGGGCCGTGGTAGCTGGCCTGTTCGGCGGCCAGCAGCTCGTCGCGGCCGACCTTGCCCTCGGCGTAGAGGGCGCGGATGCGGGCCTTCTCGTTGTTGGGCAGGCCGCTGGTCATCGGGCCGGCCGGCATCAGGATGGTGGGAAGCCAGCCGTAGGCCAGGCCGCCGATGACCAGGCCCGGGACGATCTTGTCGCAGACCCCCAGCATGATGACGGCGTCGAAGGCGTCGTGGCTGAGCGCCACGCCCGTGGCCAGAGCGATGACGTCCCGCGAGAAGAGGCTGAGCTCCATGCCCGGCTTGCCTTGGGTGACGCCGTCGCACATGGCCGGCACCCCGCCGGCGAACTGGGCCGTGGCCCCCGCCTTGCGCGCGGCGGCCTTGATGATGGCCGGATAGTCCTCCAGCGGCTGGTGGGCCGAGAGCATGTCGTTGTAGGCCGAGACGATGCCGATGTTGGGAGCGTTCGGGTCCAGGGCCCGCAGGCGGTCCTCGCCCGGCGAGGCGGCGAAGGCGTGGGCCCAGTTGGCGCAGCTGAGTTTGCCCCGACCGGGGCCCTCCGCGCGCATGGCCTCGATGCGGGCGAGGTATTTGGCGCGGGACTCGCGGCTTCGCTCGATGATGGCCGCTGTGACGTCGGCGACGACGGGGTGCATGGGCATGACTTTCAAGCCGACCAGAGGAGGCGAAGATCGCCCCGCGCGGCGGCGCGGATCAGATGGTGGACCGGTTCGTCCCCGTCGCGCTCGAGAATTGCGCGCTTGGGCTGGCCGTTGGTCAGGATGAGGATCAGCCCCGCATAGATCAGGGCCGGCAGGGTCAGGGTGACGCGATCCTGCGCGGGCGCGGGCTCACCGGCGGGCGTGTGGAGCACCAGGCGGGCCCCGGCCGGGTCCAGGCCCTGCTCCAGAACCGGGTTGCCGGGGAACAGCGAACAGATGTGGCCGTCCGACCCCATGCCCAGCAACACCGCGTCGAAGGGCTCCAGCGGCGCGACCTTGAGGTCGGCGGCCCAGGCGCCGTGCACCGGGTCGGTCTCCTCGCCCTTCAGGCAGACGAAGGCGGCGGCGGCGGCGCGGCCCTGCAGCAACCGTTCGCGGACCAGGCGGGCGTTGGAGTCCGGCGAGGCGGTATCGACCCAGCGCTCGTCCGACAGGGTGATGGAAACCCGGCCCCAGTCGAGGTCGACGTCCTTCAGCCGGTCATAGACCGGGCCGGGCGAGGAGCCGCCGGTGACGCAGAGATGGGCGGCGCCCCGGTCGATGATGGCGGTCCGCAGGCGCTCGGCGATGGCGGCGCTGGCGGCCTCGGCGGCCGCGTCGGCGCTGTCGAACACCTCGACGGGCGGCCGGTCAGTCATTCCAGGCGCGGCCCGACCGCTCGATCAGGCCCGAGGCGCCGGCGGGCCCCCAGCTACCGGCCGGATAGGGTTTGGGCTGCACGCCGGCCGCCGCCCAGGCCTCGGCCACGCCGTCGACGAAGCGCCAGGCCTCCTCGACCTCGTCGCGGCGCACGAACAGGGTGGGATCGCCCCGGATGACGTCGAGCAGCAGCCGCTCATAGGCGATGCGCCGCCGGCCGCCCTCCTCGCCCAGCGCCTTGGCCAGACTCAGCGACAGCGGCAGGGGCTGGAGGCGCATATGCTCGCCGTTGAGGCCCGGACGCTTGTTCATGATGGTAAGGGAAATGTCCTCGTGCGGCTGGAGTTCGATCACAAGGCGGTTGGCCTGGATGTCGCGGTCGCCGTAGGGGCCGAAGATCGAGTGGGGCACGGCCTTGAACTGGATGACGATCTCGGTGCGCCGTTCGGCCATCCGCTTGCCGGTGCGCAGGTAGAAGGGCACGCCCTTCCAGCGCCAGTTGTCGATCCAGGCGGTCAGGGCGACGAAGGTCTCGGTCGAGGACGGGCGGCCGACCTCGGCCTCGTAGGCGGCGGCGGGTTTGCCCTCGGCCATGCCGGCGACGTACTGGCCGCGCACGCTGTCCTTCTCGGCCGCTTCCGGGGTGAAGCGGCGCAGGGAGCGCAGCACCTTGACCTTCTCGTTGCGCACCGCGTCGGCCTCGAGGTCGGACGGCGGCTCCATGGCCACCAGGCAGAGCAGCTGCAGCATGTGGTTCTGCAGCATGTCGCGGATCGCGCCGTACTCGTCGTAGTACCGCCAGCGGTCGCCGACCTCCTGAGTCTCGGCCACGGTGATCTGCACATGGTCGATCGCCAGGTTGTTCCACAGGGGCTCGAACAGGGCGTTGGCGAAGCGCAGGGCGATCAGGTTCTGGACCGTCTCCTTGCCCAGGTAGTGGTCGATGCGGAAGACTTGGCCCTCGTGCGCGGCCTCGGCGATCACCGCGTTGGTGGCTCGACTGGACTCGAGATCGCGGCCGATGGGCTTTTCCAGAACCAGCCGGGTCTTGTCGCCGATCAGGCCCGCGTCGCTGAGCGCCTTGGTGACGGGTGCGAAAAGGCTGGGCGACAGGGCGTAGTAGAAGACAATCAGGCTGTGCTCGCCGATCCGCTCCTTCAAGGCCTTGGCGCCCTCGGGCTTGCCGGCGTCGACGGCGAGGTAGTCGAGGCGCGCGGACAGCGCCGACCAGGCGGTATCGATGTCATCCTCATTCTTGAGGTGGCTGCGGACATCCTTGCGATAGCTTTCCGCATCGCCCTTGGCCCGGCCGACGGCGATGACCCGCAGGCCGGCCGGCAGCAGGCTGTCCATCTCCAGATGCAGCAGGGAGGGAAGCAGCATGCGCATGGATAGATCCCCCGCCCCGCCAAGCAGGACCAGAACCGGAGCGGGATCAGCCATGGAGTCTCCTTCGTGCGGCCGCGCGCGGCCCCGGGGTCAGTGAACAGCTCTCTTAGTACGCAGTCTGGCCTATCCAGTTGCCCGGCGGGCTGTAGCGGCAGACCAGCACTTCCTCGTCGGCGGTGCGGGCGGTGGCGCAGCCGACCTCGGTCGTCGAGCGCCAGACCATCTGGGTGTAGTGGCCGACCGGCTTGCCGCGTTTGGCGACATTGGGGAATTCGCCGTGCCGGTAGTCGGCGCGTTCGCCGGCCCAGGCGCCGACCATCTCTTCTATGGAGAAGTAGTTGGCCGTGCCCATCCACAGGTTCTCGCCCTGCAGGCGCTGGTCATCGTGCTGCAGCCGGCCCTTGCGGGCCAGGGTGTCGGCCCAGGCCTGGGCGTCGGCGGCGAGGCGCCGGTTCCATTCCAGCGGCGGAGTCCCGACCTCGGCCCGCACGGCGTTGTGGGCCGCCAGCACCCGGGTCTGGAAGTCGTCTTGCGCAAAGGCCGGAAAGGCGATGAGCGGCAGCAGGACAGAAAGGCGGCGAAGGGTGGCGGCGATCATCGGGCCAGTCGCTGGGGTCGGACCTCCCTTCTCTATAGCACAGGCGCCACAGACGCATTTGACGTCTGCGTGCACTGCAGCGCGGGTCCCTACCCGCCCGGGTGCAGCCCCGGCGCTTCCTGGCCCGTGCGCTCGACGTATTCGGTGTAGCCGCCGCCGTACTGGTGGATGCCCTCGGGGGTGAGTTCGAGCACCCGGTTCGACAGACCCGCCAGGAAGCGACGGTCGTGGCTGACGAACAGCATGGTGCCCTCGAAGTCGGCCAGGGCGGCGACCAGCATCTCCTTGGTGACCATGTCGAGGTGGTTGGTTGGCTCGTCGAGGACCAGCAGGTTGGGCGGATCGAAAAGCATCTTGGCCATGACCAGACGCGCTTTCTCGCCGCCGCTGAGGACGCGGCAGGGCTTTTCGACGTCGTCGCCGGAGAAGCCAAAACAGCCGGCGAGGGTGCGCAGGGCGCCCTGGCCGGCCTGCGGGAAGGAGCGGTCGAGGGATTCGAAAATGGTCTCCTCGCCGTCGAGCAGGTCCATGCTGTGCTGGGCGAAATAGCCCATCTTCACCCCGGCCCCGATGTTGACGCTGCCCTTGTCGGGGGCTGCGGCGCCGGCCACCAGCTTCAGCAGGGTCGACTTGCCGGCCCCGTTGGCGCCGAGCACGCACCAGCGCTCCTTGCGGCGAACCAGGAAGTCGAGGCCCTCGTAGATCGGCTGGGCGCCATAGCCCTTGTGAACATTGCGCAGGCTGATCACGTCCTCGCCCGAGCGCGGCGGGCTGCGGAATTCGAACTGGACCGACTGGCGGCGGCGCGGGGCCTCGACCTTTTCGATCTTGTCGAGCTTCTTGACCCGGCTCTGGACCTGAGCGGCGTGGCTGGCGCGCGCCTTGAATTTCTCGATGAACTTGATTTCCTTGGCCAGCATGGCCTGCTGGCGTTCGTACTGCGCCTGGCGCTGGGCCTCGCCGAGCGCCCGCTGGCTCTCATAGAAGTCGAGGTCGCCGGAATAGGTGATCAGGGAGCCGGCGTCGATCTCCACCACCTTGCCGATGATCCGGTTCATGAAGGCGCGGTCGTGCGACGTCATCAACAGGGCGCCGTCGTAGTTCTTGAGGAAGGCCTCAAGCCAGATCAGGCTTTCCAGGTCGAGGTGGTTGCTGGGTTCGTCCAGCAGCATGCCGTCGGGCCGCATCAACAGGATGCGGGCCAGGGCCACGCGCATCTTCCAGCCGCCGGACAGCAGGCCGACGTCGCCGTCCATCCGCTCCTGGCTGAAACTCAGGCCCGCCAGGACCTCGCGCGCCCGCGCGTCGAGCGCATAGCCGTCCAGCTCCTGGAACCGCTCCTGGACCTCGCCGTAGCGGTCCATGATGGCGTCCAGCTGGTCGGCCTGGTCGGGATCGACCATGGCGGCCTCGAGCTTGGTCATCTCGGCGGCCAGGGCGCTGACGGGGCCGACGCCGTCCATCACCGCCGCGACCGCGCTCTGGCCCGACATCTCGCCGACGTCCTGGCTGAAGTAACCGATGGTCATGCCGGTATCGATCGCCACCAGACCGTCGTCGGGCTGCTCCTGGCCGGTGATCATGCGGAACAGCGTCGTCTTGCCCGCGCCGTTGGGGCCAACAAGCCCGACCTTTTCGCCCTTCTGCACGCCCATCGAGGCTTCGATGAACAGCAGCTGGTGGCCGTTCTGCTTGGTGATGTTGTCGAGGCGGATCATGGGGCGGTCTGCTAGCCCGGGCGGGCGGCAAGCGCCAGTGCCGAGGCAGGTCGACCGCGGGAAAATGACGGCCGGGCAAAGACATCCGCCCGGCCGCCAACGACCCGAGGGGTATGCAAGCCCTCAGGTCGGCGTGCGCGGGCCCTCGGGGCGACCCGAGGACCTGCCTCACCCTGTCGAGCTCCGGTTCGGTCCCCGTCATCGCCGGCGGGGGCCTGGAGCCTCATCGTTCAGCGGCCAGACGGCGTGCGGCCTCTTCGATGACCTTGCGTCGGTCGCTGCCCGCCGGCTTCAGCTGGGCGCGCGCCGTGGCTTCAGCCTCGGCGCGCTCACCATACATCTGGCGGCAGTAGGCCACCTCCATCAGGACTTCGCGCTCGAAGTCGTCGCGCTTCAGACCGGTACGCCGCTTGAACATGACCCTTGGCGGAAGCCCGCCTTCCTCTCAGGTTGACGTCCAATTCGCCGTCAGGCGAACAGGTCCGGGATTGCGCCCAGGCTGATGGTCTTGACGCCGGTGATGGCGGTCAGGTCCGACAGGGACATCGGCGCGGCGGAGATGAAGAACAGTTCGAAGTCGGACTGGCCGTCGCCATTCACGTCGCCGCGCAGCTCATAGACGCCGCCCCCCAAATGACCGATCGCCAGCTGGCCGGCGACGCCGGTGAGCGACGCCACGAGGGTGAAGTCGTCGTTGGCGGACGTGCCTGATTTCGCGTCGATGGCCTGCAGGTTGATGCGATCACCCTGGGCGACGCTGAAGTCCTGGATGAGGTCCCGGCCAAGGCCCGTGCTGTCGGCGGCCGACAGATAGACGAAGGTGTCCGCGCCCAGTCCGCCAGACAGGTTGTCGATGCCCGAGCCGCCGGTCAGGACATCGTCGCCTTCGCCGCCGAACAGCAGATCGTCGCCCGCTTCGCCCAACAGGCGGTCTGCTCCTGCGTCCCCGAAGAGTTGGTCGATGCCGGTCCCGCCGTAGCCAAGGTCGGCGCCGTCGCCGCCATTGAAGACATCATTGCCGGCCGCGCCGAGGAACTGGTCGGCGCCGTCGCCGCCGTAGCCGGTGTCATTGCCCTCGCCGCCGGACAGCACGTCGTCGCCGCCGTCACCCCAGAGGCTGTCGTCGCCGGCCACGCCGGTAAGGGTGTCGGCGTCATCGCCGCCGTGGATCTGGTCGGCGCCATTGCCGCCGGTCAGGTTGTCGAGGCCCGCGAGGCCGAAGATGATGTCATCGCCGTCGGCGCCGTTGAGGACGTTGTTCTGGCCGTTGCCGGTCAGTGTGTTGGCCAGGGCGTTGCCCGTGCCCTTGATGGCCGAACCGGTGAAGGTGAGGTTCTCGACGTTGGCGGCCAGGGTGTAGTCGACCGAGGATTCGACGGTGTCGGTCCCCTCGCCCGCCAGTTCCACGACGGCGTCGCGGATGTCGTCGACGACATAGATGTCGCCGCCCGTACCGCCAACCATGCGGTCGATGCCCGTCCCGCCGTCAAGGCGGTCCGCGCCCGCGCCGGCGGTCAGGACGTCGGCCCCGCCGAGACCAAACAGCAGGTCATCGAAAGCGGTGCCGGTCAGCCTGTCGATGCCCGGGGTCGCGCCGGCGATGGAGTTGGCGGCCCCGTTGATGGTGATCGCCAGGGTGGCCGTGCTGGTCTCCCCGTCCTCGTCCTCGATGACGTAGGTGAATGTGTCGACCGCCGTCTGGCCGGCATTCAGGCTCTGGGCGTTGTTGGCGTTGTAGCTGTAGGTCCCGTCGGCATTGATGGTCAGGACACCGTAAGTTCCGGTGACGGCGACAGGCGATCCGGCGACGGTCACCGCGCTCTGCGCGCCTGCGGCGATGCTGGTCACCACCAGGGTGTCGGTCTGGCCGTCGTCGGCGTCGCTGTCGTTACCTAGCACGCCGAAGGCGCGGGTGGCGGCGGTTAGGGTGGCGCTTTCCACCACGGCGGCGGCGTCCGCCACGGCCACCGGAGGCGTTACAACCGCTGGGCCAGAGAGCCAGGTGAAGGAGGCGTCGATGTACTCGGAGCCGAAATCGTCGGAGTTGGGTCCGACGACATAGGTCATTTCGATCATGCCGTCGGCAATGATCGCTGCCCAGACCGACTGCGGAATACTGGCGAAGACGCTGACGGGGCCGCCGTACTGCTGGCCTTCAATTCTGCCGATATACGTACCTTCGACGAAGATATCGAAATACTCAGAGCCAAACGCATCGAGGTCGCCGACCCCCGAGAAGGTGACCTCGGCGCTGGGGCCCGAGATCGTCGTCGGAACAGTCACGACGGTTCGGAAGTAGGTTCCACCCGATTGACCGCCTTGGAACTCGGCGTAGGAGTCTGTGATGGTTACTTGGTCGACCGGATCGGCCATGGCATTTCCTTCGAGGATTTGACAGCCGGCGCCCCAGGGGGCGGGCGTGATGGAATGAAGCGGGCCGAACCATCGGCCGCCGGAAAATGAAGGGCCCGCCCGGTTCGCCCGGGCGGGCCCTTGTTGCTAGAGCAGCCAGCCGCCGTCGCTCGGCGCCGAGGCGCCGGTCAGGATCGGCACGCCGGTGGTGGCGTTGCCGTTGATGGTCAGCTGGTAGTCGTAGGCGCCGTCGCCGTTCACATCGAGGCGCAGCTGAGTAGTGTCGAGCGCGGAGCTGTAGGTCAGGGTCGCCTGGCCGGCGACGCGGGTGAAGGCGCTCACGAAGGTGAAGGCCTGGTCCCCGTCCGCCGCATTGCCGTTGGCGTCGATCGCCGACAGGTCGATGCGGTCGCCCTGGGCCACCGAGAAGTCCTTGATGGTGTCGCTTTCGCGGGCCCCGCTCAGGATCATCGAGGCGTTGTCGATCATGAAGTGATCGGCCCCGGCGTCGCCCCACATCTGGTCATTGCCCGCTCCGCCGTAGATGACGTCATTGCCGTCGCCGCCGTGGATCTGGTCACCGCCGGCCATGCCCCAGAGGGTGTTGGCGGCGCTGTTGCCGTACATGATGTTGGTCGCTTCGTTGCCTGTGCCGTTGATCGCCGTCGCCCCGGTGAGGGTCAGGTTCTCAAGGTTGGCGCCGAGCACGAAGGTGACCGAGGCCAGGGCGGTATCGACGCCTTCCGCGGCCAGCTCGATCAGCTGGTCGCCGGCGTTGTCGGCGATGTAGGTGTCGTTCCCGACCCCGCCGCTCATGGTGTCGGCGCCCGCGCCGCCGTCCAGGGTATCGACACCCAGGCCGCCGAGCAGGAAGTCGTCGCCGTCCATCCCGTACAGGAAGTCGTTGCCGTCGAGGCCCTTCAGGGTGTTCGCCGCACCGTTGCCGGTGATGGTGTTGGCCAGGGCGTTGCCCGTGCCGCTGAGCGCCGCAGCGCCCATCAGCAGAAGGTTCTCGATGTTGGTCGCCAGGGTGGCGTCGACATAGGCGTGAACCGTGTCGGTTCCCTGATTGACGGCCTCGGTGGTGGTGTCGCCGGCGTCGTCGACAACGTAGATGTCGTTGCCGCTTCCGCCGGTCAGGGCGTCTGCGCCGGCGCCGCCGTCGAGCAGGTCATTGCCGACCCCGCCGACCAGGACGTCATTGCCGCCCAGGCCGTAGAGCAGGTCGGAGCCCTGTCCGCCGGTGATGGTCTGGCCGGCGCTGTTGCCGGTCAGGGTCAGGCCCGCGCTGCCCGAGGCGCTGAGCGCCTCGATCGAGGAGCCTTCGGCCAGGGTGTAGTTAAGGCTGGCGACGATGGTGTCCGTACCCTCGCCGTCCGCTTCGACCACGACATCGCCGAGGCTGTCGACGTGGAAGGTGTCGTTGCCCAGGCCACCGGTCATGGCGTCGTCTCCGCCCATGCCGTTCAGCACGTCGTTGCCGAGCCCGCCGACCAACACATTGGCCAGCGCATTGCCGATCAGGGTGTCGTCGAAGCTGGAGCCGGTAATGCCCTCGATGCTGACCAGGCTGTCGACGCCGATGTCGCCGCCCGTGACTGTACCCGTGGTCATGTTGGCGTTCACCGGGCCGGTGGCGCTGGCGTAGGACACCAGGTCCGTGCCCGCGCCGCCGTTGAGGACGTCGTCGCCTTCGCCCCCGTCGAGGACATCGTCGCCCGCGCCGCCGGAGAGGGTATCGTTGCCCGCCCCGCCGCGAAGGTCGTCGTTGCCGACCGCGCCACCCAGGAGGTCGTCGCCGCCGTCGCCGAAGATCAGGTCGTCGCCGGCGCCGCCGGAGATGACGTCGTCATCGCCCAGGGCGTGGATTTCATCCCCGCCCGCGGTGCCGCCGAAGGTGTCGACCCCTTCGGTGAGAACGAACAGTTCGTTGGAGCCGCTGATCACCAGGCTGACCGTGGTCGGCGCGCTGTTCAGGGCCCCGTCCGTGGCGACATAGCTGAAGGTCAGGGTCAGGGCCTGTCCGGTGTTCAGGGCCTGGGCCGCCGGATTGGCGAGGCCGTTAAAGCTCCAGGAGCCGTCCGGGTTGAAGGTCAGGCCCGGCAGGCCGTCGCCGACCAGCGCGAACTCCACATCGTCGCCGTCCAGGTCCGAACCGCTGGCCTGGCCGGTGACGGTGTCGTCCTCTCCGAGGATGTAGGCCCCGCCGGCGTCGACCGCCGGCGCGTCGTTGACCGGATCGACCGTAACGGTGACCACGCCGGAAGCGCTCTCGCCGTCAGGATCTTCCGCCGACCAGCTGAAGGTCGCCTCGCCATAGAAGTTGGCGTTCGGGGTGAAGCTGTACTCGCCGGTGACCGGATCGATGGTCACCGTGCCGGCGGAGTCGCCGTTGGCGTCGACCGCCGGACTGGCGATCGCATAGGCCAGGACATCCCCATCGACGTCGGTCGCCGCGGCATAGCCGGTGATGACTGTGTCCTCGTCGCCGGAGTCGGTGCTGTTTTCGCCTTCAGGGCTGTCGTTGACGGGCGTGACCGTGAGGTGGACATGTCCGTCGTCCGTCAGCGGACCTGCGCCCCCGAGGTTGTCCACCAGCGCTGTGCCCTGATCGACGCCGTTACGGCTGCCAGCGAAGAACGTCACGGTGTAGGCCTGCCCGACAACAGGGGCCGACGGGCCACCGATGGGGGTGAAGTTGCCGCCCGTCAGGCTGATGTGGCCGTTCGCTTCAGTGAGGCCGTAGAAGAAATCGCCATCGGATACGGACTCGGGATTCTCGACGCCAAGGACGACGAAGAAGCTCAGACCGGTGGTCATGCTCAGATCGAACGACAGCACTGTGTCAGCCTGCCAGACGAGGTTGAAGCTGAAGGCCGAACCTCCGACCCAGCCCCCAAAAGCGGCATCCGAGAAGTCCGAGAGCGCCTGGTCGGTGGTCGCGTCGGAGTTAAGCAGGATGCCGTTGCCGCCGAACGGGCTCACAACGGTCGCGGGCGAATTCAGGCTGTTGAACCCGGCCGGCAGACCCGCATCGAAGTTGCCGGTCCCCGACGAACCTTGGTCGGCCAGGGTATAGTCGAAGTCGACGTCGCCGTTGAAGTTCTCGCCCGGCGTGAAGACCAGGTCACCATCCTCGTTCAGCGTGACCGAGCCGCCCGTGACCGCGACGGAGGTTTCGGCGTTGATCGCCTGGCCATCCACCGCGACGACGGTGACCACGTCGCCATCGACGTCCGTATGCGGGACGGTGATGATGATCGGATCAGCGTCCTCGGCGATGGTGTCGGTGAAGTCGGTCGCCACAGGCGCATCGTTCACCGGGGCCAGGTCAATGGTGACCTCACTGGTGGCGGTTGCGCCGGCTTCGTCGGTGGCGGTGATCGTGAAGGTCGCCTGGCCGTTGTAGTTCTCGTCAGGCGTGAAGGCGTAGAGGCCGGTTTCCGGATCGATCGACACCTCGCCGTTGGTGGCGGTCCCGACCGTGTAGGTCAGGGCGTCGCCGTCAACGTCGCTGAAGTCGCCGAAGCCGGTGACGACCTCGTCCTCGCCCTCCGACCGGGTGACGTCGGCGCCGACCGGCGCGTCGTTGACCGGAGCCACCACGAGGTGGATCTGGCCACTGTCGGACAGCGAACCGTCCGACAGGGTGTATTCAAAGTCGACGTCGCCGTTGAAGTCCTCGTTCGGGGTGAAGACGAGTTGGCCGACGTCGTCGAGCGAGACCACGCCGCCGATGACGGCGACCGGGGTTTCACTGTCGATGTACTGGCCGTTGATGGCGCTGACACCGACACTGTCGTCGTCAACGTCCGTCTGGCTGACGAAGATGCTGAGGGGACCGGAGTCCTCGTCGATGGGGTCGGCGATGGTGATGTCGGCGGCGACCGGGGGGTCGTTCACCGGCGTCACTGTGATGGTAACGGTGCTCGACGCGCCCTCACCGTCCGGATCGACCGCGGAGACGACGAAGCTGTCGGTCCCGTGGAAGTTCTCGTTCGGGGTGTAGGTGTACTCGCCCGTCACCTCATCGATGGTCACCGTGCCGTTGCTGGCCTCGGAGACCTCGTAGACCAGGGCGTCGTTGTCGATATCGACGATGTCGCCGAAGCCGCTGACCGGCACGTCCTCATCGGTCGTGTTGTTGACCATGCCGCCGACCGGCGAGTCGTTGACCGGGGCGATCTCGAGGTGGACCGATCCGGTGCTGGTGAGGCCTTCGAAATTGCCCTCTGCACCGGCGGTCGCCAAAGGCGCGCCATTGATGGTCACCGCGGAGATGTGAATGTAGTCACCGCTGTCGTTCTGGTCGAAGTCGATGTGCGCGAAGACGAAGGTGTAGGTCCCGCCTACCGAGGCGGTGAACTGCCCGGGGCCCCCGGACATGTCGATGGTTCCTTCGTCAGTTCCATTGCTGAAGAACAGGAACTGCTGGTTCCCTGAGGTGTAGATGGACTGTTCGTACTGGCCAACGTCGAGGAGATCGCCGGCCTCGAGGGTGACCGTGAACTTGAAGCCCGCCGCGTTGTAGGTGGTGTCCGCGAAGCCGGGATCCCGCCCGACGATGTCGGCGAGTTGGCTGGCCGACACGTTGGCCGAGGTGGTTTCGACGTGCAGTCTGTCGGGGAACCCCTCGATGAACAGCGACCCGAAGGTCTGGATGGCGTTCAGGTCGCCGCCATCATTGAAATCACCCCAGGTGACCGCGGGAACCGGCGTCGGCTCCGACAGCGTGTACTCGAAGTCGACCGGGCCGTTGTAGTCCTGGGCCGGGGCGAAGACGATGTCGCCGTCCTCGTTGAGCGTCACCACGCCGATCGTGACGGCGCCGTCGACCAGGGTGACCGAGGTCGAGGGAGTGATTGGCTGGCCGTTGATGGCGGTGACCGAGACGGGATCGCCGTCGACGTCCGTATGCGGGACGGTGATGGTGATCGGGTCGAAGTCTTCCAGCAGCTCGGTATTGCTGTAGTCGGTGGCGGCCGGCGCGTCGTTGACCGGGCCGACCGTGATCGTCACCTGGTTGGAGCTGGAGCCCTCGAAGCCGTCGTCCACCGACCATTCGAAGGAGTCCGGGCCGTTGTAGTCGGCGTCCGGCGTGTAGATGTAGGCGCCGGTTTCCGGATCGATGGTCACCGTGCCGTGCTCCGGCTCGGTGAGGATGCTGAAGGTGAAGACGTTGTTGTCGTCCGGATCGACGACGTTGGGCATGACAGTGCCCTCGTAGGGGGTGTCTTCCTCGGTCGTGACGCTGGAGGCGGTCGAGTCCGGGTCGTCGTTCACCGACTCGACCGTGATGGTGAAGGTCGCCGGCTCACCGTCATCGGCGTCGGTCGCGAAGTAGGTGAAGCTGTCCGTCCCGTGGAAGTTTTCGTTCGGCGTGTAGGTGAAGCTGCCGTCCGGATTGAACTCCAGGGTCCCGTTGGCCGTCGTTTCGGCGACCGAGTAGCTGTAGCTGTCGCCTTCCACGTCGGTGGCTTCCGGCACCTGGCCCAGGAGGATGGTGTCCTCCTCCATGGTGGCCGCATCGGCCAGCGAGACCGGGGCGTCGTTCTGGGCGTCGATGAGGACGCTGACCGAGGCCGTCGAGCTGAGCACGCCGTCGGAGACGGTGTAGCTGAAGGTCGCCGTGCCGTTGTAGTTGGCCGCAGGCGTGAACAGCAGGCCGCCCTCGCCTTGCGTCACCACGCCGAGCAGGACGTCCTCGTCGTAGACCTCGACGCCGTCTTCGGTCAGTGCCTCGCCATTGACGTGGGTGACGGAGAGTTCGTCGTCGAAATCGACGTCGTGGTCGTTGCCCAGCACGTCGATGGTGACGGCGCTGTCCTCGAAGGTCGAGGCCGAGTCGTCCTCGCCGACCGGGGCGTCGTTCACGGCGCCGACGTTGAGGGTGATCGTCCCCGTCGAGGTTTCGCCGTCGATGTCTTCCACCGTGTAGGTGAAGCTGTCTTCGCCGTTGAAGTTCTCGTCCGGGGTGTAGGTGAAGCTGCCGTCCGCGTTGAGGACCAGCACGCCCGAGGTGACATCGTCACCCAGGGTGTAGGTCAGGCCGTCGCCAGCATCGACGTCGGTGGCCGCGATGGTGTCCTCAAGCGTGCCGTCTTCGTCGACACTGTAGCTGGCGTCGACGCCGACCGGGGCGTCGTTGACCCCTTCGACGGTGATCGAAACGGTCCCGGTGGCCGTGCCGCCGTTGCCGTCGCTGACCGTGTAGCTGAAGCTGTCGGGGCCTTCGTAGTTGAGGTTCGGGACATAGATGAAGCTCCCGTCCGGATCGACCGTGACGGTGCCGTTGGTCGGCGCGTCGCCGGCCTCGAAGGTGAAGGTGGTGTCGCCGTCGATGTCGGTCGGGGTGCTGATGACGCCGAAGATGGTGGTGTCTTCATCGCCGGAGGCCGAGGTGGCGGTCGGGGTCGGGGCGTCGTTGACCGCATCGATGGTGATGGTGTGGGTCACCGTCGCCGAGTTCAAGGCGCCGTCCGTCGCGTGGTAGGTGAAGCTGAACTCGCCGTTGAAGTCGGGCGCGGCCTGGTAGGTGAAGGTGCCGTCGGCGTTGAGGATCAGGCCATCGTCGCCATTGGCCCCGTCCAGGACGTAGGTCAGGGTCTCGCTGTCGATGTCGGTCGCCTGGACCGAGCCGGTGACCAGGATATCTTCCGTGCCCGTGGAGCTGCTGTCGGCGGCGACCGGGGCGTCATTTACCGGGAAGATGCCGATGGAGATGGTCGAGGTCGAGGTTCCGCCGTTCCCGTCGCTGACGGTGTAGCTGAAGCTGTCGGAGCCGTTGTAGTCGTCGGCCGGCTCGTAGGTGAAGGCGCCGTTCGGCTGGATGATCACCGTGCCAAAGGCGGCCTCGCCGCCTACGGCCAGGGCGTAGGTCAGGGTATCCGTACCGTCGATGTCGGTCGCCGTCGGCAGCGTGCCGACGTAGAGGTCATCCTCGCCCATCAGGATGAGGCTGTCACTCGACACCGGGGCGTCGTTGGTCGGCGCGAAGTTGAGGGTGACTTCGGCCGGCGCCGAGCTCAGGGCGCCGTCGCTGACCGTGTAGGTGAAGGTCACCGGGCCGTTGACGTTGGCTTCAGGCGTGTAGCTGAAGGAACCATCCGCGTTGAGGATCAGGCCCTCTGGCCCGCTGACCAGTTCATAGGACAGCTCGCTGCTGTCGATGTCGGCGCCGCCGGTCACCGAGCCGGTGATTTCGGTGTCTTCCGTGCCCGAGAAGGACTGGGCGGCGGCGGTCGGGGCGTCGTTGACCGCCGAGATGTCGATATGGACCTGGCCGGTATCGTGCAGGCCGGTTTCACCGCTGCTTGTCGCGATCGGCGCGCCGTCGATGGTCACCGATCCGATGTGGGTGTAGCCCCCGTAGCCGGATCCGGCGTTGTTGTTCTCGTCGAAGTCGATGCGGGCGAAGACGAAGGTGTAGGTCCCGTCCACGTTCGCCGTGAACGTGCCATCGCCGCCGCCGACGGTCGACATCCCTTCCGCCGCGCCCGTCCAGAAGAGGTACTGCTGATCATCGCCGTAGCTATCCTGATCGACGGTCTGATCGATGTTGAGGACCTGGCCCGCGTTCAGGTGAACCGTGAATTTCAGGCCGGACGCGAGATAGGAACTGTCCGCGAAGCCGGGGTCCCGCCCGAGCAGGGCCTGGAACTGGGCCGCTGAGATATCCGCCTCGGTGCTATAGGCGTTGATCCCGCCGACGTGCGGGCCGCTGTGATTGGCGTTCGAGCCAAAGATATCCGGTACGTCGAAGTCGGCCGGGGCGTTGAAGTCCCCCCAGACACCGCCCG
The DNA here is from genome assembly GCF_057586315.1 of Caulobacter sp. SRI_014. NCBI lineage: Bacteria > Pseudomonadati > Pseudomonadota > Alphaproteobacteria > Caulobacterales > Caulobacteraceae > Caulobacter > Caulobacter sp. SRI_014. Next base: position 317,304 of record NZ_JBYCZQ010000001.1, read on the forward strand.
GGATGGGGTCGCCGCCAGGTCCGCTGAGCGTGTAGCTGAAGTCGACAGGACCGTTGTAGTCAGCGACCGGCGTGAACAGCAGGTCGCCGTCCAACTGCAGGGTGACGGTTCCGTGGTCCAGGGTAACGGTTTCACCGGCCGCGATGGCCTGACCGCCGACCGAGGTCACCGTCTGGACGTCGCCGTCGATGTCGGTGTCGGGAATGGCGATGAGGACGCTGTTATCCTCGGTCCCCGTGAGCAAGTAGTCCTCGGCGCGCGGCGCGTCGTTGACCGCGCCGACGGTGATGTTGACCGTGCCGGAGGCGCCTTCGCCCTCCGGATCCTCGACGCTCCAGGTGAAGCTGTCCGTGCCGTTGAAGTCGGCGTTCGGGGTGTAGGTGTAGGTGCCGTCGGGGTTGAACACGACCGTGCCGTGTTCCGGGTCAGCGCCGATGCTGTAGGTCAGCTCGGCGTTGGTGTTGTCGACGTCGGTGGCCAGCACCGAGCCCTCGATCGATTCGTCTTCGAGCACCGAAATCGAGCTGGTCGAACCCTCGGGCGAGTCGTTCAACGCCTCGACGGTCAGGGTGATGGTCCCGGGCGTTTCCGACAGGGCCTGGCCGTCGTAGACCACGAAGGTGAAGCTGTCGGTCCCGGAGAAGTTGGCGTTGGGCGTGTAGGTGTAGGCGCCGGTAACGGCGTCGATGACCAGCGTGCCGTTGGCGGGCATGGACCCGTAGCCATAGGTCAGCCCGACGGGGTCGCTATCGACGTCGGTGGCCGTCAGGACGCCGGTGATGTCGGTGTCTTCTTCGCCCGAGGCGCTGCCGTCAATGGCGACCGGCGGGTCGTTCACCGCCCCGACCGTGATCGAGTAGGTCCCGGTGCTGGTCTCGCCCTCGGCGTCGGTGACCGTCCAGGTGAAGCTGTCGGATCCGTTGAAGTCGCCGGTGGGCGTGTAGGTGAAGGAGCCGTCGGCCGCGATGGACAGCTGGCCGTGCAGCGGCGCGGCCGCAACGACGTAGGTCAGGGCGCCGGCGTTGTCGTCGACGTCGCTGGCCGACAGCTGGCCCTCGAGGTCGCCGTCCTCACTGATGCTGGAAGACTGGTCGACGGCGACCGGGTCGTCGTTGACGGCATTGATCGTCAGGGTGACCGACTGCGGTGCCGAGGTGGCCGAGCCGTCGGTGGCGGTGAAGGTGAAGGCGTCTTCCCCGAAGTAGTTGGCGTTGGGGGTGTAGGTGAAGGTGCCGTCGGTGTTGAGGACGACGGACCCGTGGCTCGGACCCGCGAAAACAACGTAGCTCAGCTCGCCGGCGGTGTTGTCGATGTCGCTGGCCGTCACCGCGCCGATGATGGCGAAGTCTTCATCGCCGGACGCCGTGGAGGCGTTGGCCACCGGCGCGTCGTTGATGTTGTTGATGGTGATGGTCAGGGTCTGGGTCTGGACGACCGCGCCGTCGGTGACCGTGTAGGTGAAGCTGTCGACACCCTGCTGGTTCGAGGCGGGGACGTAGTTCCAGGTCCCATCGGTGTTGAGGGTCAAGGTCCCGTAGGTCCCGGTGATCGAACCGCCCGCCGCAACCGGCGCGCCGCCGTTGTTGAAGCTGGTGACCGACAGGGTCCCGTCGATATTGATGTCATTGCTCAGGACGTTGCCGCTGGCCTCGACGTCCTCGTCCGTGGATGCGGTGTCGGCGGCCAGATTGGCCACCACGTTGGCGCCCGAGAAGGTGAAGCTGCGGTCGTTGAACTGCAGAGTCTCGGTCTGGGTGATGCGGTCCACGCCATCGCTGGTGGTGATGGTCAGGGTCGAGCCGGACCAGGTCCCGATGTTGTTCGCGGCATCGGCGTTGATCACCGCGGTATCGATGCCGGTGCCGCCGACGAGGGTGTCATTGCCCAGACCGCCGATCAGTGTGTCGTTGCCCGAGCCACCGTTGATCGTGTCGTTGCCGTCGTCGCCCCAGATGGTGTCGTCGTCGTTGAGGCCGTTCAGGGTGTCGTTGCCCGCGCCGCCGTGGATCAGGTCGTTGCCGCTGCCGCCTGAAACGGTGTCGTCACCCTCGCCGCCGTCGATGGTGTCGACGCCATTGCCCCCGCTGATGGTGTCGTTGCCGCCCAGGCCGTTGATGGTGTCGTCGCCGGCCGTGCCGTTGAGCGGATTATCGATACCGTTGGTGCCGGTGATGTTGGCCATGATCGTTCCCCCAAGAGGCGCGACACGACCCCCATGGGTCCAGCGCCTGGTAACATTTCGCTAAGGGTGAAGGAGCGCCGGCGGTTAAACAATAATTCTGGAACACTAATTCAGCAGCGTTTTAAGCTCAATTGGGCGAGAATTAACCGAAAGTAATAGTGACAATGCACTATTCCTCAGGTTTGTCGGAGCGCCCATTTTGGTTTACACCAAAAAATGACACTTCTAGGCGCGCGTACCGTCGGATATCCATTCAATCGTGGTCAATTCGCATAGTTTATATTCGGCAATTTAAGTATACATCGAACATCGCTCTTGTGAGAGCGTGGCTCTGGGGGGAGCTTTAATGTTGGCGTTGCGGAGTTCAGGTCTTGATGAGTTTGTTACACCCGTTCCGGGTAATGCCCTTCAGGGTCTGTTTGGCGACCTGCTCAACGCGACTGGCTCGCGGTGGGGAAAACTGACCTTTGAGAAGGAAGGCGCCGCAAGGGTGCTGGGCGGAAACATCGGCCAGTCGGAGCGGATGGCGGTTCCCGACCCCTGGCTGACCGAACGGCCCCGGATGCTTGGCCGGGCCATCCGCGGCGAGTCCTTCCTGCCCGCCGCCGTCTGGAAGGCTTCCGACTACTATCAGTCCATCCTGCGCCCGACAGGTGTCGAGCCGGATCACAGCCTGATCGCCAGCGTAGCCTGCGCCGGCGGCGAGATCGTCGCCTTCCTCGCCCGGGCCACGTGGGACAGCCCCTTCTCCACGGCGGAGCAGGCGCGGGTGGAAATGTTCCTACCCATGATTCCCCGAGTCGCCGATCTGATGTGGGCGGCCGAGGCGGAACGCGAGGCGTCTGCCCACGGGAACGCCGCCCTCGACGCCCTGACCCTGGGAACCCTCGTCGTCGGCGAGACCGGCGAGGTTCTGTACGGCAACCGCGCCGCATCGTTGCTGGTCGGGACCGCCGACTGGCTGTCGGTCGTGGACGGCCATATCACGACGGTTGACCCGGCCCAGCGGGAGCGCCTGGAGGTCCATATCATGGACGCCTGCCGACCCGTCGCCCCACGCCCGGCCCTGATCCGGATGCTGGGCCGCAGCGGGGCCTGGGCGACCGTGCTGGTGTCCCCGCTGCGGAACGACGGGGCGGCGCATGAACCCCGGCGCGCACTGGTCACCCTTCGGGCCAGCGGAGAGCATGATGGGCGCCTCAACCCCATCCGGCTGCTGTTCGGGCTGTCGGACGCCGAAGCGCGGCTGGCCTGGGCGCTGGTGAATGGCAACTCCGTGGTCGAGTTCGCCGCCGCCCGCTCGGTGTCGGTTAATACCGCACGGGTCCAGCTAACCAGCCTGCTCCGGAAGTCCGGCGCCAAACGCCAGGCGGAACTGGTCGCCTTGCTCGGAAGCATCCCGCCCGTCCGTCTGTCGCCCGGGCCGCTCGCCGCGAGAGCCAGCCCGGAAGGGGAGCCCCATTGACCCATGCTGAAATCGACGCCGGTGAAGAGCGGGCGAGGGCCGATGGTCTCGAAGAGGCGCTGATCGCCGTCATCACCCGGCTGGATGTCTTCTCGCTGCTGGCTGCTGCCGACGAGCTGCGGGCCCGCACGACCGCGACCCCGGCCGAGGCCGAAGGGCTGGCCCATGCGGCCAGCATTCTCGACGACGCCGCTTCGCGCATCGCACTGGGTCCTATCTTCGCCAGGTTTGACGTCCGCTAGGTCAAGCGGAACAAACAGAAGTCTGCGCCGTTTCCGGGGGGAGTTGGCGCGGCGTCAGGCGCCGTTGGGGGGATGAATGGTTGAGTTCATTGGCGGGCTGGACAGCCCGCCAACCGGCGCTGCGGTCGACGCGGCGCTGGCCGAGATTATGTCGCATCCCAAGTTTCCTGTTGTCGCCTACGCTCTGATGGACGGTTGGGCGCCGCACGCCGAGCCTCCGGGGGACGGCGCCATGAGCCGGCGTCTGCGCGACGTGGGCTCCTATCTGGCCGGGGTTTGGGCGCTGCAACTGGCGGCCGAGCCGACCGGCCTGACGCCGACAACCATGGGAGCGATGCTCGGCAAGACCGGGTACGGCAGCCGTAATCGGGCCATCGCTCTGCTCGCCTATCTTCAGTTCACCGGGCTGGTGGAACCTCTGCCGCCGGGCGTGGACGGCCGCGACAGGCGCGAGCGGCGGTTTCAACCGACGACGCCCCTGCGCCGACTGTTCATGAACCGGTTTCAGCGAGAACTGACGCTTATCGCGCCGCTGGATCAGGCTGTGGCCGACTGCCTGGGACGGTGGGAGACGCCCGGCCTGGCCGACGTCTTCACCATCGCACACGGCCGCTACATGACCCAGGCCCTGCTCTCCTACGACCGCGACAAGCCCACGCTCGAGGCCATCAGCCACCTCAACACCGGCCTGACGGTGCTCGGCCAGATCATCACCCAGGCGCGCAATGGCGATGAATTTCCGCCTACCGGTCCAAGCCGGGTGAACCTCGCAAACCTGGCCCGCCGTTCGGGGGCCTCGCGGGGCCAGGCGCGGGCCGTGCTGCGGGCCGGCGCCAAGGCCGGGTTCTTCCAGGAAGACCAGGAGGGCCAGATCCACTTCTCGCCGGCCCTGCGCAATCAACTCGGCTACCTGCTGGGATCCTACATCGCCTGCCTGAGCTGGTCGGCCCGGCAAGCCCTGGACTGCGCTCCGCCCGGCTAGAGCCCGCCATTCCAAAGCAAAAGGGCCCGGATTTCTCCGGGCCCTTCGCTTCAGTCAGCCGTGAGGCTGAGAGAGATTACTCGACGATCTTGGCCACGACGCCGGCGCCGACGGTGCGGCCGCCTTCGCGGATGGCGAAGCGCAGGCCCTGGTCCATGGCGATCGGGGTGATCAGCTCGACGTCCAGCTCGGCGTTGTCGCCCGGCATGATCATTTCCACGCCTTCGCGCAGCTTGATGATCCCGGTCACGTCCGTCGTGCGGAAGTAGAACTGCGGACGGTAGTTGGTGAAGAACGGGGTGTGACGGCCGCCCTCTTCCTTGGTCAGGATGTAGGCTTCAGCCATGAACTTGGTGTGCGGGGTGATCGAACCCGGCTTGCACAGAACCTGGCCACGCTCGACGTCTTCACGCTTGGTGCCGCGCAGCAGAACGCCGACGTTGTCGCCCGCTTGACCCTGGTCGAGCAGCTTGCGGAACATTTCGACGCCGGTGCAGGTCGTCTTCTGCAGCGGACGGATGCCGACGATCTCGACTTCCTCGCCAACCTTGACCACGCCCTTTTCGATACGGCCGGTGACCACGGTGCCGCGGCCCGAGATCGAGAACACGTCTTCGACCGGCATCAGGAAGGGCAGGTCAACCGGGCGTTCCGGCTGCGGGATGTAGGCGTCAACCGAGGCCATCAGGTCCAGGATGCGCTGTTCACCGATTTCCGGGGTCTTGCCTTCAACGGCGGCCAGGGCCGAACCCTTGGTGATCGGGATGTCGTCGCCCGGGAACTGGTAGGACGACAGAAGCTCACGAACTTCCATCTCGACGAGCTCGAGCAGCTCCTCGTCATCGACCATGTCGACCTTGTTCATGAACACGACCAGAGCCGGCACGCCGACCTGACGGGCCAGCAGGATGTGCTCGCGGGTCTGGGGCATCGGGCCGTCGGCGGCCGACACGACCAGGATCGCGCCGTCCATCTGGGCGGCGCCGGTGATCATGTTCTTCACATAGTCGGCGTGGCCGGGGCAGTCGACGTGGGCGTAGTGACGGTTGGCCGTCTCGTATTCCACGTGCGCGGTGTTGATGGTGATGCCGCGGGCCTTTTCTTCCGGCGCCGCGTCGATGTCGGCGTAGGACTTGGCGGTCGCGCCGCCCGACTTGGCCAGCACCATGGTGATGGCCGCGGTCAGCGTCGTCTTGCCATGGTCAACGTGACCGATGGTGCCGATGTTGCAGTGCGGCTTGTTACGTTCGAACTTTTCTTTAGCCATTTCAAGCTCCAGCCCTGTTGGGCCTGTCCTCTAACTAGGGTTGGGGTGGTTTAGGCGTACTTCTTGATCACTTCGTCGGCGACGTGTTGCGGCACCGGGTCGTAGTGGTCGTACTGCATGGTGAAGGCGGCGCGGCCCTGCGACATCCCGCGAAGGGTGTTCACATAGCCGAACATGTTGGCCAGCGGCACGAAGGCGTTGACGACGATCGCGTTGCCGCGCGTGTCCTGGCCCTGGATCATGCCCCGACGACCGTTCAGATCGCCGATGACCGAGCCCAGGTAGTCTTCCGGGGTGACGACTTCGACGGCCATGATCGGCTCGAGCAGCTTCGGGGCGCCCTTTTCACGGAGCTCCTTAAAGGCGGCGCGGGCGGCGATTTCGAAGGCCAGGACCGAGGAGTCGACGTCGTGGTAGGCGCCGTCGGTCAGGGTGGCCTTGAAGTCGATCAGCGGGAAGCCGGCCAGCAGGCCGTTTTCCTTGGCCGACTCGAGGCCCTTCACCACGCCGGGGATGTATTCCTTCGGCACGTTGCCGCCGACGATGGCGCTTTCGAAGACGAAGCCCGAGCCGGGCTCGCCCGGTTCGAAGGTCAGCTTGATGCGGGCGAACTGGCCCGTACCGCCGGTCTGCTTCTTGTGGGTGTAGTCGATGTCGGCCTTGCGACCCAGGCTCTCACGATAGGCAACCTGCGGCGCGCCGATGTTGGCTTCGACCTTGTAGGTCCGCTTCAGGATGTCGATCTTGATGTCGAGGTGCAGCTCGCCCATGCCCTTCAGGATCGTCTGGCCCGACTCATGGTCGGTCGAGACGGTGAAGGACGGATCCTCCGAGGCCAGCTTGGCCAGGGCGACGCCCAGCTTTTCCTGGTCGGCCTTGGACTTCGGCTCAACCGCGATCTCGATGACCGGGGCCGGGAATTCCATGCGCTCGAGGATGACCGGCGACTTGTTGGGATCGCACAGGGTGTCCCCGGTGCGGGTGTCCTTCAGGCCGGCCAGGGCGACGATGTCGCCGGCGAAGGCTTCCTTGATGTCTTCCCGGTTGTTGGAGTGCATGAGCAGCATGCGCCCGACGCGTTCCTTGCGGTCGCGGGTCGAGTTCAGCAGGCCCATGCCGGTTTCCAGCTTGCCCGAGTAGATGCGGCAGAAGGTCAGCGAACCGACGAAGGGGTCGTCCATGATCTTGAAGGCGAGCACGGCCAGCGGCTCATCGTCCGAAGCCTTGCGGACGATTTCTTCCTCGGTGCGGAAGTCGATGCCCTTGGTCGGCGGGATGTCCACCGGCGAGGGCAGGTAGTCGACGACGGCGTCGAGCAGGGGCTGGACGCCCTTGTTCTTGAAGGCCGAGCCGCAGAGGATCGGGTAGAAGGCGCCGGTCAGCACGGCCTTGCGGATGCACTTCTTGATGATGTCGATCGAGGGCTCTTCACCGCCGAGGTAGGCTTCCATGGCCTCGTCGTCGAGTTCGACGGCGTTCTCGATCATGTAGTGACGGGCGGCTTCCGCCTCTTCCTTCATGTCGGCCGGGATTTCTTCGTCATGGAAGGTGGCGCCGATGGTGTCGGCGTCCCAGACCACGGCCTTCATGCGGACCAGGTCGACCAGGCCCTTGAGGTTCGATTCCGAACCGATCGGCAGCTGGATCGGAACGGCCTTGGCGCCCAGACGGTCGCGGATGCTCTCGACCGACTTGTTGAAGTCGGCGCCCAGCTTGTCCATCTTGTTGACGAACACGATGCGCGGCACGCGGTACTTGTCGGCCTGGCGCCAGACGGTTTCGGTCTGCGGCTCAACGCCGGCGTTGCCGTCGAGAACGGTGACCGCGCCGTCGAGGACGCGCAGGCTGCGCTCCACTTCGATGGTGAAGTCGACGTGCCCGGGGGTGTCGATGATGTTCAGACGGTGATCGTTCCAGAACGCGGTCGTGGCGGCGGAGGTGATCGTGATGCCACGCTCCTGCTCCTGGTCCATCCAGTCCATCGTGGCCGCGCCATCGTGGACTTCACCGATCTTGTGGTTCTTGCCGGTGTAGAACAGGATCCGCTCGGTCGTCGTCGTCTTGCCCGCATCGATGTGGGCCATGATTCCGAAGTTGCGGTAGTCTTCAATCTTGCTGGCGCGGGCCATGGGATATGCCTGGTGTTGGAATGAGCGGAACGGGCGGTTTGAGATTTCAAACCGCCCGTCCCTGTAAGACCTGACGGCTGGTGGGTTACCAGCGGTAGTGCGAGAATGCTCGGTTAGCTTCGGCCATCTTGTGCGTGTCTTCACGCTTCTTGACCGCGGTGCCGCGGTTGTTCGAAGCGTCCAGCAGTTCGCCGGCCAGCTTTTCGGTCATGGTGTTCTCACCACGCTTGCGCGCGGCGGTGACCAGCCAGCGGATGGCGAGCGCACGGCGACGGTCCGGACGGACCTCGACCGGCACCTGGTAGGTGGCGCCGCCGACGCGGCGCGAGCGGACTTCGATCGCCGGGGCGACGTTGTCCAGGGCGCCGTGGAAGGTTTCCAGGGGACCCTGGTCCTTGCGCTTGGCTTCCAGGATGTCGAAGGCGCCGTAGATGATGTTTTCGGCGACGGCTTTTTTGCCTTCGTACATGACGTAGTTCATGAATTTGGTGACAACGAGATCCCCGAACTTGGGATCCGGCAGCACCTGGCGCTTCTCTGCGCGACGACGACGGGACATGGGATCTCTTCCTTACTTCGGGCGCTTGGCGCCGTAGTGCGAACGGCGCTGCTTACGGTCCTTGACCCCTTGGGTATCGAGGACGCCACGCAGGATGTGGTAGCGAACGCCGGGAAGGTCCTTCACGCGGCCGCCGCGGATGAGCACAACGCTGTGCTCCTGAAGGTTGTGACCTTCACCGGGGATGTAGCACACGGCTTCGACGCCGGTGGTCAGGCGGACCTTGGCCACCTTCCGCAGAGCCGAGTTCGGCTTCTTCGGGGTGGTCGTGTAAACGCGGGTGCAAACACCACGGCGCTGGGGGCAGCCCTTGAGGGCGGGAACCTTGTTGCGCACGGGCTTGGGTTGCCGCGGCTTACGGATCAGCTGGTTGACTGTAGGCATCTAATCTCTGTGCTCGTGGAAGCGTGTGCCTTTCGGCCGAAGCGCTTCAGGGTCCTATAGGGTTCGTCAATTCGAGGCCGTTGAACGCGCAAACTCACCGGCTGCGTTGTGGCGGCCGGCGGGTCCCTGAGTTCCTCGGGTCAGGACCTGTTAAGACCCTGCCTCGAAAGAGCGGGCTAGATACTCGCGAGACCCCGAAAGGTCAAGGGTTTGCGGACTCTTAGGCTGTGTCGCAAACCGCCACCCGGAATCAGGGCGCGACCGGCAGGTGCTTGCCCAGGAAGGCCTCGGTCTCGCTAAGGAATTTAACCCGGCTGCGCGACAGCGACAGATCGTGGTCGTCGCCGGCCAGCAGGACGAAGGGCGGGGAGGTTCCGACGTTCTTGAGGCCGTTCTCCATGACCCTGGCCTGTTCGATCGGAACGGTGGTGTCGATCTCCCCGTGCATCAGCAGAATCGGGCTGGCGCGGGCCCCCAGCCGTTGCAGCGGCGAGGCCTTGGCCATGGCGCCGCCGGAGGTGCGGGGATCGCCGATGGCCGTGCGCCAGTAGGCTACGCTGGACGATTCCTCGCCCCAGCGACGGCGGCTGGAGCCGACCCAGAGGGGCAGGTCCGAAACCCCGCCGACCGACACGGCGCAGCGGAAGGTTTCCGGATTGAACACGGCGCCCGACATGGCCGCGTAGCCGCCATAGCTGAGGCCCACGATACAGGCCCGGCTGGAATCGATTCCATAGCCGCCGGCGGCGGCCACGCCGTCGAGCAGGTCGGTGTGCATCTTGCCGCCCCACTCGCCGTAGCCGGCAACCTCGAAGGGAACGCCGAAGCCGGCGGAGCCCCGGTACTGCGGCTGCAGCACGGCATAGCCGCGCGAGGCCAGGAACTGGACGATCCAGTCGAAGCCCCAGTCGTCACGCAAGGCCGGCCCGCCATGCGGCAGGACGATCAGCGGCGGCTTGGCGCCGTTCGCGCGGGGCGCGGGCAGGGTCAGATAGGCGGGAATCTTCAGGCCGTCGCGGGCCGTGTAGCTGATCCACTGGCTCTTGCTGAGCGCGGCGCCGGCCAGTTCGGGATAGGCCTCGCCGATCAGGGACGCCTGTTTGGTCTTCGCATCATAGAGGTACCAGACCGGCGGGCTGTCGGGGGCGTCGGCGCGGATGATGAAGCGGCCCCGGTCGCGACTCCAGCTCGCGAGATCGACATGCTTGCCGCCGAGCGCCTTGCTCAGGCGTGCATGGACGGCGCCGAGTTCGGGATCGAGCCATTGATAGGTCGGGCGCTCGTCGCCGCCGACAATGGCCACCGGCGTAGCGCGGGCCTCGTCCCACATCACGTCCAGATGCGGCGCAACCTGGCCGTCGCCGAGCCGGATCTCGGGCGAGCCGTCCAGCGGCCGTTTGGCGACCCAGGAGCCGGTGCGGTCCCAGCGGCGGACGATCAGGGCGTCGTCCGGATCGGAGTAGCCAAGATAGTCGGCGGTCTGTTCGCTGAGCTTCCAGCTTTCGACCGGCTTCCAGACCGCCCCGCCCTTCTTGCGGGCCTGCAGCGTCTCGACGTTGCGGGCGTCGTCATAGTCCCAGCGGGCTCTCGGATCGCCCTTCAGGTCGGTGATCAGCGACTGGGTCAGACGGCCCGACCGTTCCAGCAGCCTGGCCTTGCCGGTGGCCAGATCGACCTTCCAAAGGGCCGGGACGATGCTGCTGCCCTTGCGCTGGATGTAGTCGAGGCCGGTGCCGCTGTCGGCGGTCGCGTCCAGCCCCTGGACGACCAGGTAGGGCTCGGGCCCGTCAATGATGGCCAGGATGGGAAAGCCGAGCGCCAGGGCGTTCCAGTTCCGCTCGCCCAGCACCTGGCCGATGACGTCGCCGTTGGCGGCGTTGATGATCAGATCGCGTTCGTAGGTGTAGGGGGCCGGCTTGCCGCCGGAGAACTCCGTGTCCGCGTCATACATCGCCACCCGGATCAGCAGGTGCTTGCTGCCGGCCCAGCGGATGGACTTGACGTTGGCGTTCCCGGCCCGGATCGTCACCGGCGCTCCGCCACCGATCGGGGTGATGAAGGTGACGCGCTCGTCCGCCGTGCCTCCGATGTAGGCCAGGCGGGTCCCGTCGGGCGAGATTGCCGCCTGCTGGATGGCGGGCAGGCGGGCGAAGGCGGCCAGCGGCAGCTTGCCTGCAGGCTGGGCGGCCGTCTGGGCCTGAACCCCGGGGGCTGCGAGCAGGACGGCGGCGGCGATGGCGGCGACGAAGCGGATCATGGCCGCCCCCTACTTCCCGACCGGCAGGTATTTGGCCAGGAAGGCCTCGGTCGCCTCCAGGGTCTGCAGGCGGCTCTTGGTGCTGGAGAAGTAGTGGTCATCGCCATCGAGGACCACGACCTGGTAGGGCGAGCCCACCCGGCCTAGAGCGCTTTCCATCAGCTTGGACTGGCTGTTGGGCACGGTGGTGTCGTTGGCGGCGTAGATCAGCAGGATCGGGGCGGTGCGTGCGCCGACCCGATGGAAGGGCGAGGCGGCGTTGAGGGCGTCCGGCGTATTGCGCGGATCGCCGATCACCTCGCGCCAGTAGCGGATGGTGACGGAGTCGTTGCCGCCATAGATCTTGGCGTGGCCGATCATGCTGGTCAGGTCGGAAACCCCGTTGACCGAAACCGCGCACTTGTAGCGGTCCGGGCGGGCCGTGGCGCCGTGCAGGGCCGAATAGCCGCCGAAGCTGGCCCCGACGATGCAGGCGCGGCTGGTGTCGACGGCGGGATCGGTGACGGCGTCGATGGCCTCGGCGATGTCGCTCTGCATCTTGCCGCCCCACTCGTTGTCGCCGGCCCGGGTGAAGGCCTCGCCGAAGCCCGTCGAGCCGCGGAACTGGGGCTTGAGGACGGCATAGCCGCGGGAGACCAGGAACTGCTCCCACCAGTCGAAGGTGAACTCGTCGCGGGCAGCCGGACCGCCATGCGGCATGACGATGACTGGCGCCTTCACACCCGCCGTTAGGTTGGTCGGCACGGTCAGGTAGGCGTTGAGCGGCGTGCCGTCCTTGGCCTGGTAGCTGATCCAGGTGGTCTTGCCGAACGCGGCCCCGGCCAGCTCGGGGTACTCCTCGCCGAGCGGCGAGGCCTGGTTGGTGGCCGGCTCGAACAGGTACCAGACCGGGGCGGAGCTGGGCGCGTCGACCCGCAGCACGATGCGGCTGCGGTCACGCGACCAGCCGGTGAAGTGGACCGTGCGCCCCTTGAAACCACGCGACAGCTTGGCGTGAATGGCGCCCAGCTGGGTGTCGAGCCACTGGTATTCCGGCTTCTCGACGCCCGTGATGATGGCCACGGCCTGACCAGTGACCGGGTCGCTGACCAGGGACGCGTCGGGCGAGGCCTTGATCGGGCCGACCACGGTGCGCGAGCCGTCGGTCAGGGAATGGCGCAGGATCTGCGCGCCACCCGTCGTGTCCTGGTAGAGGTAGATGGCGTCCTCGGGGTCCGAATAGCCGAGGAAGAGGACATTACGCGCCATGTTGGGCGAGCGGTCGATCACCGTCCAGGTCGCCGCGCCCTTGCGGCGGGCGCTGAGGATGGTGAAGCCGAGGTCGCTGTCCAGGCGCACGCGGGGCTCGCCCTTGCGGTCGACGGCCCACCACAGGGTGCCGTCCTTGCCGCGCTCGATCAGCTTGCCGGAGCCGCTGGCGACATCGACCTTGTAGAGGGCGGCCACCAGGCCGCCGCCCTTCTGCTTCATGCGGGTGTCGCCGTAGCCGCTCTGGCCCAGCATGTCGGCGGCCATCATGACCACGGCGGGCTTGTCGCCCTCGATGTCGCCGAGGATCGGCCGCACGGTGGCGAAGCCGGCCCAGCTGGCGCCGTCCAGCAGCATGCCGACGATCTTGCCCTGCATGTCGAAGACCAGGTCGCGCTGGATGTTGTAGCTGTAGATGCGCCCGTCTTCGAAATTCTTGCGGGAGTCGTAGGCCCGCACGGTGGCGATCAGAAAGCCGTCGCCCGCCCAGCGGATGCCTTTGACGTCGACGTTGCCCAGCGGAATGGTCACCGCGACAGCCCCGTCGATGGGATTGATGGTGATGGTCCGGTTCTCGGGCGCGCCGCCGAGGATGGCGATCTTCTGGCCATTGGGGGAGATTTCGGCTTGGGTCACCGCCGGCAGGCGGGCGAAGGCGGTGGCGGCGGGCCGGGTCGGCGCCTGGGCCTGAACGGCGAGCGGCGCGGCGGCGGCCAGAGACAGGGCGCAGAGGCCCAGGACGGCGCGAAACATTGAAAATCCCCCCGGAAACGCGAACAGGCGCGGCCACAGCCGCGCCCGTTGCAGACTAGGGGGCTGACTGCCCCGCTGTCGAGCGGTCTTCAGTCGAAGATATCGAAGATGTCGAAGCGATCCTTCTTCTTTTTCCGATAGTTGTAGTCGTCGTCGTATTTGTAGCGCTTCTCGCGGTCGTCGTAGGGGTGGCTGCGGCGCCAGGCTTCCGGGTCGCGGTGGAAGGTATCAACCTCGCGGCTGAAGCGCTCGCGGTCCTGACTGACCGCCTGCTGCTGTTCGCGGCCGCCGCTCAGGATCTTCTCCAGTTCGCCGCGATCCAGCCAGACGCCCCGGCAGGTCGGGCACATATCGATCTCGACGCCGTCTCGAACGACCTTCTGCATCGAGCTGTCGTCGTTGGGGCACATCAGCAGGGGCACGGATAACTCCTCACGGCCATGGGGTTGCTCTGTAGATAGGGGTGCGGCGGGGTGTCGCAACCCATCCCGAAATCGTATCGCCCGCAAAGGGTCCGCGCAGGGACACGTTTTGGCCGCGCCCGGCGATCAGCGTTCAGGCTGGACGAGGACGGGAGGCGGCGTGGCGCAGACGCGCAACAAGCGGCGAGACCAGCGGCGCATGGCCGTGGTCACCGGCCTGTCCGTCATGATTCACGTCGGCGTCTTCGCATTGATCGGGCTGAATACGCCGGGCGTGCGGCAGCGCCCTCCCCTGCCCGACGAGATCATCGACATCAGCATCCTGCCGCCCCGGGTCCTGCCCAGCCGCCCCTCGCCGGCCGAGGCCGGCGGCAATCCGGCCAACGGAATCCCCCGGCGGGACACCACCGCCCCCCTGCTGCACGTGCCGGCCGTCGAGCCGCCGTCGCAGGTGGCGCCCTCTCCCCTGCCCGCACCCGCTCCGGCCGGGGCCAGCGCCGGCGGCGACAAGAAGGGCGGGTCCGGGCGAGGGCCGACGATCTTTCCCTCACCTGGGCAGGACACCCGCAAGGCCCTGCGCGGCAGCTATGGCTGCGCCTATCCCGACGCGGCCGGACTGAACCGGCGCGAACGCGAGGCCTGCGACGACCGCGGCGGCAAATGGAACCGGGAGGTTTCGCCGATTGCCGCGCCGATGGCCGGCGCCAAGCGCAAACGCTTCGACCAGGCGGCGGCGAAACAGGAACGTGACCGCGAGTACCGCGAGGCGCCGCCGGTGCCGGGCGTCAAGGGTGAGGTGACGGACCTGCGGCTGCCGTTCTAGCCCCTCAAATCGCCCCAGGGCAGGACGGCGCGAAGGCGAGCGACCTCCTCGGTCGCGCCCAGGCGTTCGGCCCGCCATAGACGTTCGGCGAGGACGGCGCGTTGCTCGGCGCCGAGCCTGTTCCAGTCCCAGCCGGCGTCGGCGACGCTGTAGGTCCAGTCGTGCGGGTGCAGGGCGTAGGACAGCCAGCTCATCCGGCCGGTGGCGTAATCGAGGACATGCTGCAGTTCATGCTGCAGGAGCGCCATGGCGGCCGGTTGGCGCGAACAGTCGTCAGGCGCGCGGCCCCAGTAGATGCGGTCGCCGAGGGTGAGCACGGGCGTGTGGCCGCGCCAGAGCCAGGCCAGGCGGGCGAGCGGTGACGGGGCGGCCACGACGCGCGGAAAGGCCCCGGCGGCCATCAGGGCCTCCCACAGGCCGTGAGACAGCGCCTCACGCTCGTTGGCGGTCAGTGATCGCGTAACACCCGGTCCCATCCGGTTGAGAGATAGAGCGACAACAGCAGGGTCAAACGAAAACGGCCCGGGATTGCTCCCGGGCCGCCTCGTTACGCTTGTCCGTCCGATTACTCGGCCGGGATCTCGTCAGCGATTTCCACCGGCAGCGGCTCCATGGCCGCTTCACGGCTGGCCGCCAGCTGCTCGTCACGCTTGGTGGCGATGCGCTGCAGGCCGCGCAGGTAGGAACCCGTGCCGGCCGGGATGAGGCGGCCGACGATGACGTTTTCCTTGAGGCCTTCGAGGGTGTCGATCTTGCCGTGGACCGAAGCGTCCGTGAGCACCCGGGTCGTCTCCTGGAAGGAGGCGGCCGAGATGAACGAACGGGTCTGCAGCGAGGCCTTGGTGATGCCCAGCAGAACCGGCTGGGTGATCGCCGGGCGGCCGCCGCGGGCTTCGGTCTTGGCGTTCTCGATGTCGAATTCCGACTTGTCGAGGTGGTCGCCCTTGATGAGGCCGGTGTCGCCGGGCTCGAGGATTTCCACCTTCTGCAGCATCTGGCGAACGATCACCTCGATGTGCTTGTCGTTAATCGGCACGCCCTGGAGGCGGTAGACTTCCTGGATTTCGTTGACCAGGAAGTTGGCCAGCTCCTCGATGCCCAGGATGCGCAGGATGTCGTGCGGATCCGGGTTGCCGTCGATGATGTACTCGCCCTTGCGGACGATATCGCCGTCGTGCACCGCGATGTGCTTGCCCTTGGGGATCAGGAACTCGACGGGTTCGCCACCATCCTCCGGGGTGATCTTGATCCGGCGCTTGTTCTTGTAGTCGCGCCCGAACTCGACCCGGCCGTCCATCTCGGCGATGACCGCGCAATCCTTCGGACGGCGGGCTTCGAACAGCTCGGCAACGCGCGGCAGACCGCCGGTGATGTCGCGCGTCTTGGCGCCTTCCGTGGGGATACGGGCGATGATTTCGCCGGGCTTCACTTCGTCGCCGTCAGCCACCGACAGAATGGCGCCGACCGAGAGGAGGTAGCGGGACTCACCGCCAGCGGCGAGGCGCTTGTAGGCGCCGTCTTCGCCGAGCACCGCGAGCGCCGGACGCAGGTCCGTGCCCTTGGAGCCGGTGCGCCAATCGCTGACCACGCGCTGGGCGATACCCGTCGCTTCGTCGGTTTCCTCGCGGACCGAGAAGCCTTCAACGAGGTCTTCGGCGCGGATCTTGCCGCCGACTTCGGTGATGATCGGGGTGGTGTAGGGGTCCCATTCGGCGATGCGCTGGCCGCGCTTGATCTTGTCGCCGTCCTTGACCTTCAGGCGGGCGCCGTACGGCGGCTTGTAGGACTCGCGGTCCTTGCCGTCGACCAGCACGGTCAGAGCCACGTTGCGGCTCATCACGACCAGTTCGCCGTCCGAAGCCTTGACGGTCGGGCCGGCGACCTTGATCACGCCGTCGGTGCCGGCTTCGAAGAAGGACTGCTCGGCCACCTGGGCGGTGCCGCCGATGTGGAAGGTCCGCATCGTCAGCTGGGTGCCGGGCTCACCGATCGACTGGGCGGCGATGACGCCGACCGCTTCACCGATGTTGACCGGGGTCCCGCGCGCCAAGTCACGGCCGTAGCAGGCGCCGCAGGCGCCGATCTTGGCTTCACAGGTCAGGGCCGAACGCACCTTGATCGACTGCACCCCGGCCTTCTCGATGAGATCGGACTGGTCTTCAGTGATGTAGGTGTCGGCCGGCAGCACGATCTCGCCGGTGTTCGGATCCTTGACGTCTTCGGCCGTGAAGCGGCCCAGAACGCGCAGACCCAGCGAGACCAGCACGTCGCCGCCATCGACCACGGCCCGCAGGGTGATGCCCCGGGTGGTGCCGCAATCTTCCTCGGTGATGATGCTGTCCTGGGCGACGTCGACCAGACGGCGGGTCAGGTAACCCGAGTTCGCCGTCTTCAGGGCGGTGTCGGCCAGACCCTTACGGGCGCCGTGGGTGGAGTTGAAGTACTCCTGAACGGTCAGGCCTTCCTTGAAGTTCGAGATGATCGGCGTCTCGATGATCTCGCCGGACGGCTTGGCCATCAGGCCGCGCATCCCGCCGAGCTGCTTCATCTGGGCTTGCGAACCACGGGCGCCGGAGTGGGCCATCATGTAGATGGAGTTGATCTCCAGCTCGCGGCCGTCCGGACCCTTCTTGGGGGTCGAGATCTCGCCCATCATGGCGTCGGCGACCAGGTCCGTGGACTTGGCCCAGGCGTCGACGACCTTGTTGTACTTCTCGCCCTTGGTGATCAGGCCGTCGGCGTACTGCTGCTCGTATTCCTCGACGAGCTTGCGGGTGTCCGCGACGATGGTCTCCTTGGAGGCCGGGATGATGATGTCGTCCTTGCCGAAGGAGATGCCGGCCTTGGCCGCTTCCTTGAAGCCCAGGCCCATCATCTGGTCGGCGAAGATGACCGTCGCCTTCTGGCCGCAGTGGCGATAGACCACGTCGATCAGGTTGCCGATCTCCTTCTTGGTCAGCGCTTTCGCGATGAGCCGGTGGCCGATGGCCGGGTGATGCGGCAGCAGGGCGGCGATCTTCATCCGGCCCGGGGTGGTTTCGATCAGGCTGCGGACGACCTGGCCGTCAGCGTTGGATTCGCTGAAGCGGGCCTTGATCTTGGAGTGCAGGGTGACGACGCCGGCGCCGAGGGCGGCTTCGATCTCGCCGAGGTCAGCGAAGATCTTGCCTTCGCCCGGCTCCCCTTCCCGCGATTGCGAGAGGTAGTAGAGGCCGAGGACGATGTCCTGCGACGGCACGATGATCGGGCGGCCGTTGGCGGGGCTGAGGATGTTGTTGGTCGACATCATCAGCACGCGCGCTTCCAGCTGGGCCTCGAGGCTCAGCGGGACGTGCACGGCCATCTGGTCGCCGTCGAAGTCGGCGTTGAAGGCGGCGCAGACCAGCGGGTGCAGCTGGATGGCCTTGCCTTCGATCAGCTTGGGCTCGAACGCCTGGATGCCCAGACGGTGAAGCGTCGGCGCGCGGTTCAGCAGAACCGGGTGCTCACGGATCACTTCTTCCAGGATGTCCCAGACCTGCGGCTGCTCGCGCTCGACCATGCGCTTGGACTGCTTGACGGTGCCCGACAGGCCCTTGGCGTCCAGACGCGAGTAGATGAAGGGCTTGAACAGCTCGAGCGCCATCTTCTTGGGAAGACCGCACTCGTGCAGCTTGAGGTCGGGACCAACCACGATGACCGAACGGCCCGAGTAGTCGACGCGCTTGCCGAGCAGGTTCTGGCGGAACCGGCCCTGCTTGCCCTTCAGCATATCGGCGAGGGACTTCAGCGGGCGCTTGTTGGCGCCGGTGATGACCCGGCCGCGGCGGCCGTTGTCGAACAGGGCGTCGACCGACTCCTGCAGCATCCGCTTTTCGTTGCGGATGATGATGTCGGGCGCGCGCAGCTCGATGAGGCGCTTCAGGCGGTTGTTACGGTTGATGACCCGGCGATAGAGATCGTTCAGGTCGGAGGTCGCGAAACGACCGCCGTCCAGCGGCACCAGCGGGCGCAGTTCCGGCGGAATGACCGGCACGACCGTCAGGATCATCCACTCCGGCTTGTTGCCGGACTCGATGAAGGCCTCGATGATCTTCAGGCGCTTGGAGGCCTTCTTCTGCTTGATCTCGGAGGTGGCCACGGCCAGCTCCTCGCGCAGACGCTCGGCTTCCTTGGGCAGGTCGATGCCCTTGAGCAGGCCGAAGATGGCCTCGGCGCCGATCTCGGCGCTGAAGCTGTCGTCGCCGAACTCGTCCTGGAAGCGCATGAACTCATCTTCGCTGAGCAGCTGGTGCTGCTTCAGCGGGGTGAGGCCCGGCTCGGTGATGATGTAGTGCTCGAAGTAGAGGACCCGCTCGATGTCCTTCAGCGGCATGTCCAGCATCATGGCGATGCGGCTGGGCAGCGACTTGAGGAACCAGATGTGGGCGACCGGGCTGGCCAGTTCGATGTGGCCCATCCGCTCGCGACGAACGCGGGCCAGGGTGACCTCGACGCCGCACTTTTCGCAGATGATGCCCTTGTACTTCATGCGCTTGTACTTGCCGCACAGGCATTCGTAGTCCTTGGTCGGGCCAAAGATACGTGCGCAGAACAGGCCGTCACGCTCGGGCTTGAACGTGCGGTAGTTGATGGTTTCCGGCTTCTTGATCTCGCCGAACGACCAGCTGCGGATCTTCTCCGGGCTGGCGAGCGCGATACGGATCTGGTCGAAGGTCGGAGCGGCCTGGACCGGATTGAAGATGTTCAGGACTTCCTGGTTCATCATTGCCTCATTGCGGGGCGAACCCGCGAAAAATTTGAAGGAGGATCGAAGGGTCCGGGCGGCGATCACGCCGCCCGAGAGATTTCGATCACCCGTTCTCCAGCTCGACGTTGAGGCCGAGCGACCGCATTTCCTTGACCAGCACGTTGAAGCTTTCCGGAATGCCGGCCTCGAAGGTGTCGTCCCCGCGGACGATGCTTTCGTAAACCTTGGTCCGTCCGGCCACGTCGTCCGACTTCACCGTCAGCATTTCCTGCAGGGTGTAGGCGGCGCCGTAGGCTTCGAGCGCCCACACTTCCATTTCCCCGAAGCGCTGACCGCCGAACTGGGCCTTGCCGCCCAGCGGCTGCTGGGTGACCAGGCTGTAGGGGCCGATCGAGCGGGCGTGGATCTTGTCGTCGACCAGGTGGTGCAGCTTCAGCATGTAGATGTAGCCGACCGTGACCGGACGCTTGAACTGCTCGCCGGTCTGGCCGTCGAACAGGATCGACTGACCCGAACGGGCCAGGCCCGCCGATTCCAGCAGATCCTCGATATCGCCGATGTGGGCGCCGTCGAAGACCGGGGTGGCGAACGGCACGCCCTTGGAGAGGTTGCGGGCCAGTTCGACCAGCTCTTCCTCTTCCTCGGGCAGCGGCACGTCAGGGCCGTAGATCTCGCCGAGACGGTCCTGCAGGGCCTTCTTCTGTCCGCCATGTTGCCAGGCTTCCAGAAGGGCGGCGATCTGCTTGCCGAGACCGGCGGCGGCCCAGCCGAGGTGGGTTTCGAAGATCTGACCGACGTTCATGCGCGACGGCACGCCCAGCGGGTTCAGAACCACGTCGACGGCGGTGCCGTCGGCCAGGTGGGGCATGTCCTCGATCGGCAGGATCTTGGAGATGACCCCCTTGTTGCCGTGACGGCCGGCCATCTTGTCGCCGGGCTGAAGCTTGCGCTTCACGGCCACGAAGACCTTGACCATCTTCATCACGCCGGGGGGCAGTTCGTCGCCGCGCTGCAGCTTGTCGACCTTGTCCTCGAAGCGACGGTCGAGACGCTTGCGGGCCTCGTCAAACTGGCGGCGCAGGGCCTCCAGCTCGCCCATGGCCTTTTCGTCGTCCAGAGCGATCTGCCACCACAGGCCCGGAGCGATTTCGCCCAGCTTGTCGGCGGTGACTTCGCCGCGGCCCAGGCCCTTGGGACCCGAGACGGCGACCTTGCCGGTGATCAGCTCGCGCAAACGCGCGGTCATGTTGCGGTTCAGGATGGCGAACTCGTCGTCGCGGTCCTTGCCCAGACGGTCGATTTCCGACCGTTCGATGGCCAGGGCGCGTTCGTCCTTGTCGACGCCGTGCCGGTTGAACACCCGCACTTCGACGACGGTGCCGGCGACGCCCGGGGGCAGGCGCAGGCTGGTGTCGCGGACGTCCGAGGCCTTCTCGCCGAAGATGGCGCGGAGGAGCTTTTCTTCCGGCGTCATCGGGCTCTCGCCCTTGGGCGTGACCTTGCCGACCAGGATGTCGCCCGGCATGACCTCGGCGCCGATCGCCACGATGCCCGCCTCGTCCATGTTGCGAAGGGCTTCTTCGCCGACGTTGGGGATGTCGCGGGTGATTTCTTCCGGGCCCAGCTTGGTGTCGCGGGCCATGACTTCGAACTCCTCGATGTGGATCGAGGTGAAGACGTCATCGCGCACGATGCGCTCGGAGATCAGGATCGAGTCTTCGAAGTTGTAGCCGTTCCAGGGCATGAAGGCGACGAGGGCGTTGCGGCCCAGAGCCAGTTCACCGAGATCGGTGGACGGGCCGTCGGCGATGATGTCGCCGGCGTTGATCTTGTCGCCCACCCGCACCAGCGGACGCTGGTTGATGCAGGTGTTCTGGTTGGACCGCTGGAACTTCGACAGGCGGTAGATGTCGACGCCCGGCTTGGTCGGATCGGTTTCCGCGGTGGCGCGGATAACGATACGGGTGCCGTCGATCTGCTCGACCACGCCGGTGCGGCGGGCGATCACGACAGCGCCGGAGTCCCGGGCCACGACGTCTTCCATGCCGGTGCCGACCAGCGGCGCGTCCGACTGGACGAGCGGCACGGCCTGACGCTGCATGTTCGAACCCATCAGGGCGCGGTTGGCGTCATCGTTTTCCAGGAACGGGATCAGGGCGGCGGCGACCGACACGACCTGCTTGGGGCTGACGTCCATCAGGTCGACGTCGGCGCGTTGCAGCAGGCCCGGTTCGCCGTTGGTCCGGCCGGGGACCAGATCATCGGTGATGCCGCCATCGGTGATGGAGATGTTGGCCTGGGCGATGACGTGCTTGGCCTCTTCCATGGCCGACATGTAGACGACCTCTTCCTGAGGCCGGCCGTCGAGCACGCGGCGGTAGGGGCTTTCGATGAAGCCGTACTTGTTGATCCGCGCATGGGTCGCGAGGCTGTTGATCAGACCGATGTTCGGGCCTTCCGGCGTTTCAATCGGGCAGATGCGGCCGTAGTGGGTCGGGTGAACGTCGCGGACTTCGAAGCCCGCGCGCTCGCGCGTCAGACCACCCGGGCCAAGCGCCGAGAGACGGCGCTTGTGGGTGATTTCCGACAGCGGGTTGGTCTGGTCCATGAACTGCGACAGCTGCGAGGAGCCGAAGAATTCACGAACGGCAGCGGCGGCCGGCTTGGCGTTGATCAGGTCGTGCGGCATCACGGTGTCGATGTCGACGCTCGACATACGTTCCTTGATGGCGCGCTCCATGCGCAGCAGACCGACGCGGTACTGGTTTTCCAGCAACTCGCCGACCGAACGGACCCGGCGGTTGCCGAGGTTGTCGATGTCGTCGATTTCGCCGCGGCCGTCGCGCAGGCCGACCAGGACCTTCAGCACTTCCAGCACGTCTTCCTTGCGCAGGACGCGCAGGTCGTCGTCGGTCTGTTGCTCCAGGCGCATGTTCATCTTCACGCGGCCGACCGAGCTCAGGTCGTAGCGCTCAGAGTCGAAGAACAGCGACTTGAACATGGCTTCGGCGGCTTCCACCGTCGGCGGCTCGCCCGGGCGCATGACCCGGTAGATGTCGAACAGGGCGTCTTCGCGGGTGACGTTCTTGTCCACGCGGACGGTGTTGCGCATGTAGGCGCCGACCGTGACGTGGTCGATGTCGAGCACGTCGATGGTGGCCAGGCCCTGGGCTTCCAGGACCTCGATCACGGTCGGGTCCAGCTCGTCGCCGGCCTCGGCGTAGATCTCGCCGGTTTCGTAGTTGACGGCGTCGCGGGCCAGGTAACGGCCGGTCAGGGCCTCCGGACCGAGCAGCAGGGTCTTCAGACCGCCGTCGGCCAGCTTCTTGGCGTTACGGGCGGAGATCTTGGTGCCGGCCGGAGCCACTTCCTCGCCGGTGTCGGCGTCGATCAGCGGGAATTCCGGCTTCACACCGCGCCAGCGCTCGGCCTTGTACGGGGTGGCCCAGCCTTCGGCGGCGCCGGTGCGCTTCTCGAAGGGGACGACGTCGTAGAAGGTGGTGAGGATCTCTTCCCCATCCATGCCCAGCGCCATCAGGAAGGTGGAGGCGGGCAGTTTGCGGCGGCGGTCGATACGGACGTAGACGATGTCCTTGGCGTCGAATTCGAAGTCGAGCCACGAACCGCGGTACGGGATCACCCGGGCGGCGAACAGCAGCTTGCCCGAAGAGTGGGTCTTGCCCTTGTCGTGGTCGAAGAAGACGCCGGGCGAACGGTGCATCTGCGAGACGATGACCCGCTCGGTGCCGTTGACGATGAACGTGCCCTTGTCCGTCATGAGCGGGATGTCGCCCATGTAGACGTCTTGTTCCTTGATGTCCTTGACCGACTTGGCGCCGGTCTCTTCTTCCATCTCGAACACGATCAGGCGCAGCTTGACCTTCAGCGGCGCGGCGAAGGTCATGTCGCGCTGAATGCACTCTTCAACGTCGTACTTGGGCTCCTCGAACTCGTAGGAGACGTACTCGAGCACGGCGCGCTCGTTGAAATCCTTGATCGGGAAGACCGACTTGAAGACGGCCTCGACGCCCTGGTCGCGGCGGTCCGCGTGGCGGACTTCGCGCTGGAGGAACTGCTCGTACGAAGACCGCTGAACCTCGATGAGGTTCGGCATCTGCACGGCCTCGGGGATGCGGCCGAACGACTTGCGGATCCGCTTCTTGCCGGTGAAGGAGTGCGCCATGTTTTTCCTTAGCGGCGCGGGAGGGTTCCCGCGCGTAGAATGCCTTCGCGTCCACCCTCGGCTTGCGCCGGACGCTGACAGGCCCCTGTCCGTCGGGGCCGCCCTTCGCAACAGTCCGCAGGGTGGGCGGACCGGCCATCGGGCATACACGCGCGCGAGATCGCATCTCTAAAGAAGACGGAAATTTCGCGAGACGGGGGAAATAAGGGAAATCCACAGCGAATGGAAGGGGGCGCCCCGGTTTAATTTGACATTTCCGTCATCGCGGAGAAGCCCGCTTGCGAAGCGGCGAATTTCATTGGAACAATAGGAGAACATTCTCCCTTTACGTCTTTGGGGCTCCCGATGGGGCGATCCGCGGTTTCCGGTCGTGGTCTGGCCTGGCTTGCATCCGTGCGGCGGCCCCCGGGGTTGATGCTGGCGATCGCGGCAGGGTTCGCTGGCCTGGCGGCCCTCGCCCTGGCCGCGCCTGAACAGCCTCCCGACCGAACGCGCGAGCCCTTCGTCTGGCAGCGGGTGGAGCCGCTGATCGGCTGGCCCTTGCCGGAGCAGTCGCCGCCGCTGCCGCCATTGCCGCTCGTCATCGACCGTTTCGATCTGGTCCAGACACCCGCCCTGCCGCGCAAGGCCAACCATCTCCACGAGTGGTTTCCGTCGTTTCCGGCGGCCGAGGGCGAGACGGGCGATCCTCAGACCTATGCCATCGACAACCTGCGCATCACGATCGGCGCCGCCCAGCAGACCGTGACCGAAGGCGTGGCCGAGCCGGGTCTGAGCGGCGCCGTCGTCATGGTCGAGGCGCCCGGCATGACTCCCTGGCGCACTCGGCTGACCGACACCCGGACCAGGGTCGAGTTCGGGGTCGGCCGCATCGATCCG
This sequence comes from Caulobacter sp. SRI_014, assembly GCF_057586315.1. Classification (NCBI taxonomy): domain Bacteria; kingdom Pseudomonadati; phylum Pseudomonadota; class Alphaproteobacteria; order Caulobacterales; family Caulobacteraceae; genus Caulobacter; species Caulobacter sp. SRI_014. The sequence continues at coordinate 341,808 of NZ_JBYCZQ010000001.1, forward strand.
GCCCGGCCGGGCCCGCAGATCCTGATCGGCATCGATTCCGGCGGGCGGCGATGCTGCGTCCAGTATGTCCTGCTGACCCCGCGGGACGGCCAATGGCGCGAGACCCTGATCAACGATCTGGAGGCCGGGGACGAGGGCCTGTTCGACGGCTGGCCGGTCGATCACGACGGCGACGGCGCTCCCGAACTGCGCTTTCAGCAGAGCTGGTACAACTACCTGAGCGAGGTCTGGCCGCCGCCGATCTATCGGCAGGTTCGGGATGGCAGGATCACCGACGTCACCGACCGGCCCAGCCTGAGACCGCAACTGCGCGCCCGGATGGACGAGGCTGAGGCCTACTGCCGACAGCACAGGAACGAAGGCTGCGCCACCCTGGTGTTGATGGCCGGCAAGCTGGGCGGAGAGGACCGCGCCTGGCGGATCTTGCTGGCCAACTACGACCGCGATGGTCCGCGCGGCGCGGACTTTCCCGACGACATGCGGCGTTATCGCTCCGACGGCGGGGAGGCCTGGCGATGAGCCGGATGCTGTCGCCGGCGCCCCTGCCAGCCTGGATCGCTTTGGGCTTCTTGGCGCTGGGTCTGCTGGGCGCCTCGGGCTGGCGGCCGGATCCGCCCAGGCCTCTAAGGCTCAACGTCGCGGCCACCCGGCCCCCGCCGCCAAGGCCTGCCCCCGTGTCGGTCAGCAAGCCGCCCGCCGCCATACCCGACCCCAAGCCTTCGAAGCTGGCGTCTGTGACCTGGCTCAAGGGCCGCGCCCTGCACGAGTGGACCACCTACGACGCCGGCAATCCGCGCAGCTATCAGGTGGGCGCGGTCAAGCTGACCTTCTCCAGCGATGGCGATACGCCCGAAGAACTGGCGAAGGACGAGGGTCTGCGGGTCACCCTGCGCGCCCCGGGGGTGAAGCCGGAGGTGCTGCAGTCGCCTGACGCGAGGCCGCGCGCTGCCTTCCGGGTCGGGCGACTGGACCCAGGGCGTCCTGAGCCGCAGGTGCTGATCATCGCCTACAGCGGCGGCTTCCATTGCTGCCACAACCTGATCCTGGCCAGCCCGCGCAGGGGAGAATGGCGTTTCGAAAGGCTGATCGCGCTGGACGGCGACCTGTCGGAGGACTGGCTGAAGGACAGGGACGGCGACGGCCTTCCGGAGATCGTCGCCACCGACGACGCCTTCCTCTACCGGTTCTGCCCCTATGTCTGCAGCCTGCCGCCGCCCATCGTCTACCAGGTCGAGAACGGCGGGGTCGTCGACGTCAGCAACCGCCGCGCCTTCCGCGAGATCTTCGAGAAGGCGCTGCCGGAACTGACCCGGCGCTGCAAGGACCACGAAAACTCCGCCTGCGCCTCGATGGTGGCGGTGGCCTCGCGGCTGGGGCGCAGGGAGCGGGCCTGGAAGATCATGCTGGCCCACTACGACCCCAAGGACGACTGGCCCCTGCCCCGCTGGTGCCGCATCGACCCCGGCGAGGCCGAATGCCCGAAGGACAAGCTGGAAACTTACGAGCGGTTTCCCGACGCCCTGTTCGCCTTCCTGAAGCACGAAGGGTATGGCAACAGATCAGGGTCGGCGAAGATCGATCCTGATCGAGGGGGAAGACCATGGTGAAGGCGTATCTGGCGGCCATCCCGCTGATGGCCCTGCTGACGTTCGGCGGCTGCGAGAAGCCGTCAGCGGCCCCCAGGGCGGCGGCGGCCAAGGCCGAGACGCCTCCCACGCCTGAATCGGTGGCGGCCAAACCGCTGGTCGCCGGCCAGGCGACGAAGGTTCGCACCAACTACTGGGAATCCTGGAGCGCGGACGATCAGGGCGATCCGAAGACCTACCGCGTCGGCGAGGTCACCCTGACCTTCCGCGCGCTGATGACCGAGACGGACAGCTACGGCACGCGCAAGTCCGGCATCGCGGTTCTTGTCGAGGCGCCCGGAATGGAGCCCTTCCGGCTGAACGACGACGGCACGATGGCGCTTACCAGCTTCGGTGTCGGGCGGATCGACATGACCCGGCCCGGTCCGCAGATCCTGCTCGGCATCTTCACCGGCGGCGCACACTGCTGCACCCGCTACGTCCTGCTGACCCCGAACGGCAAGACCTGGACCCAGACCGACCTTGGCATGGTCGACAAGTCGATGAACGACTGGCCCGGCGACCTGAACGGTGACGGAAAGCCCGAGATGCTGATCGGCGACGACCGTTTCAACTACGCCTTCGCCTCCTATGCCGGCAGCTGGGCGCCTTACGCTTTCTGGCAGATCGAGGACGGCAAGGTGGTCGATGTCAGCGCCGACAAGGGCTTTGCCCGGCTACATCGCGCCTATGCGAAGGACGCCGAGGTCGACTGCCGCAAGCACGACAACGGGGCCTGCGCCGGCTTCGTGGCCGCCGCCGCCCGGGCCGACGACTTCGAGCGCGCCTGGCAGGTGATGTTGGACAGTTACGACCGCGACGACGACTGGACCCTGCCGACCGGCTGCAAGGTGGCCCCCGTCGAGTACGAATGCCCCAAGGGCCAGGAGATCACTTACAGCAACTACCCGGACGCCCTGCGCGGCTTCCTGAAGGACTACGGCTACATCCCGCGCTGAGCTGTCCTAGAGATAGCCTGTGTGTTCCAGCCCCTCGCGCAGGGCGGCAGGGAAGTCGCTCCGCCAGTCCGAGGGATCGTCGCTGCATCGCTCCTTGCCGCGGTGCTTGACGCATCGCGCCGACCAGGGCTGCTCCCGGTCGTAGTTCTTGAGCATGATCTTCCAGGCCCAGTCGAACCGCCCCTGTCGCGCCGCGAGAGCCACAAACGCCGCGCAACTTGAGTTGTCGTGATCCGCGACGCAGCCCTTGCGCGCCTGCTCCATCCGACGGCTGAACCTGGCCGCGAAGGCCTTGCGGTTCGAGATGTCGACGAGCTTCCCGTTCCGGATCAGCAGAATCTTTTCGGGCGAGGACCACCGGCCATAGGCATGGAACTGCTGATAGTAGTCCATGTCGGTCGCGGCGAATTCCGGTGAGCCATCGCCGTCATGATCCGTCAGGCGATCACCAACGCCGACATCCGACCACCGGCCCAGCTCCCGGCTGCGCCAGCCGCCGCCGGTCGGCGTCGCCAGGTCCAGCGCGACGCAGCAGCTGAACCCGCTGTTGCGGCGGACGACAACCACCTGTGGCCCTGGCCGGGCCATGTCCAACCGACCGACGGCGAACGACAGTCCCAGCGCGGCGTCGTACTCGAACGTCCGGGTCCTCAGGCCAGGCGCTTCGATCCGAATACGGGTGTTGCTCACCTCCGGCTCGGCCGTGATCGTCAGCCGCACCTTGCCGACCAGAAAGGTCTGGGGATTGCCATTCGCGCGGGACCAGAAGTGGAACGCGCCGAGCTTCACCTGGACCGGCGGCTGCGGCCGAGGTTCTGGCGGCGGCGGCGACTCCGCAGGCGCTATCGGGGGCCCCAAGAAGGGCTGCACCCGCGGCGGACCATGCCGCGCATTGTCCGCCGTCGTCACGGGCTTGAGACGCCATTCTACAGGCTTCGGAGTCAGTCGCCCCATCGCCGCCAATCCCAGGATGCCGACGGCGATCCAGACAAGCATCGGCGCCGGCCGCGCCAGAAGGACGGGGAGGAAACGGATGAGGGCGGCCATGGGGGCACGATGACTGGAGGAGCGATGTTCTACATGTGTTCCACGCCGGTCGTTGCGCCGCAAGGGGGCCGGCCACCCCGATTGCAAAGAATTCTCCGGCGCTTGCCCCGGCCGCCCACGGAGGGTCTTATGCCCGCCCGTTTCGAGCTGATTTCGTAGAGTTCGCCGTGATCCGTCCCCTCCTCGCCGCCACGCTCCTGGCCCTGCCGCTGACCGCCGGCGCCGCCCTCGCCCAGCCTCAGCCGGCGCCCTTCGAGAGCACCATCCCGACGGCGAAGGACATCCCCTACCCCGGGACCATGAAGCTGGTCGTCGACGCCACCGATCTGGACCGCCGGATCATGACGGTGAAGCAGACCATTCCCGTCGCCGGGCCCGGCCCGATGGTGCTGCTCTATCCCGAATGGCTGCCCGGCAAGCACGCCCCGCGCGGCGAACTTGAAAAAGTCGCTGGCCTGAAAATCACCGCCGGCGGCAAGACCCTGATCTGGCGGCGCGACCCGGTCGAGGTCTTTGCCCTGCACATCGACGTGCCGGCCGGCGCCAAACAGGTCGAGCTGGAGTTCCAGTTCCTGTCGGCCACCGCCACCGATCAGGGCCGGGTGGTGATGACCCGCGAGATGCTGAACCTGCAATGGAACTCCACGGCATTCTACCCGGCCGGCTGGTACACCCGTCAGATCCCGGTCGAGGCCACCGCCATCCTGCCCGAGGGCTGGGGCTACGGCGTCGCTCTCGATAAGGCGTCGAGCAAGGGCGATACCCACACCTTCAAGACCGTCAGCTTCGAGACCCTGGTCGACTCGCCGATGTTCGCCGGCCGCTACTATCGCCAGTTCGACCTCGACCCGGGCGGCCGCAGCCCGGTGAAACTGAACGTCGTCGCCGACCGCCCCGAACTGCTGGAGGCCAGCGAGGAGCAGATCAGGCTGCACCGCAACCTGATCGTCCAGGCCGACCGGCTGTTCGGCACGCGTCAGTACGACCGCTACGACTTCCTGCTGGCCCTGACCGACCGCATGGGCGGCATCGGCCTGGAGCATCACCGCTCCAGCGAAAACGGCCGCGACCCGGAATACTTCACCAGCTGGGACAAGAATGTCTCCGGCAGGGGCCTGCTGCCGCACGAGTACACCCACAGCTGGAACGGCAAGTTCCGGCGGGGCGCCGATCTGTGGACCCCCGACTACGCCACCCCGATGCGCGACAGCCTGATGTGGGTCTACGAGGGCCAGACCCAGTTCTGGGGCGTCATCCTCACGGCCCGCTCGGGGCTCGTCACCCGTGAGCAGGCGCTCGACGACATGGCGATGACGGCGGCGGCCTACGACGCCCGCGTCGGCCGCCAGTGGCGCGACATTGCCGACACCACCAACGATCCGATCATCAGCGCCCGCAAGCCCAAGGGCTGGCTCAGCTGGCAGCGCAATGAGGACTACTACACCGACGGTCTGCTGGTCTGGCTTGACGCCGACAGCCTGATCCGCGAGCGCACCGACGGGAAGAAGTCGCTGGACGATTTCGCCCGGGCCTTCTTCGGCGTCGAGGAAGGCTCCTGGACGCCCAGGACCTATGTCTTCGAGGACGTGGTGGCGACGCTCAACGCCGTCACCCCCTACGACTGGGCGACCTTCCTCAAGGACCGCATCGAGGGTCGCGGCCGGCCGGCCCCGCTTGACGGTTTCAAGCGCGGCGGCTGGAAGCTGGTCTATGCCGAGACCCCCTCGGCCTATCAGAAGGCGGCCGACACGGCGGCCAGGCGCCACGACTTCACCTATTCGATCGGCCTGAACCTCAAACCCAGCGGCGAAATCCAGGGCGTGCAATGGGACGGCCCGGCCTTCAAACAGCGGCTGGTGGTCGGCTCGACGGTCGTCGCCGTCGATGGCGAGGCCTACAGCGAAACCCGCATGAAATCGGCGATCACCCGGGCCAAGGGCGGCAAGACGCCGATCCAGCTGATCGTCAAGGACGGCGATCGCTTCCGCATCGTCGACATCGCCTGGCACGGCGGCCTGCGCTATCCGAAGCTGGAGCGCATCGAGGGCACGCCCGACCGCTTGGGCGACCTGCTCAGCGCCAAATAGAAAAAGGGCCCGCGGATTGCTCCGCGGGCCCTTCCTATTTCGAACAGCCGAGGCTGCTGCGAAGCTTACTTCACCTGGACGGTGGCGCCGGCTTCGGTCAGCTTCTTGGCGATTTCGTCGGCGGTGGCCTTCGAAACGTTCTCGACGACGTTCTGCGGAGCGCCTTCGACCAGGTCCTTGGCTTCCTTCAGGCCGAGGTCCGGACGGACGCCGCGGACTTCCTTGATCACGTTGATCTTCTTGTCGCCACCGGCGGTCAGAACAACGGTGAACTCGGTTTGCTCTTCAGCGGCTTCAGCCGGAGCAGCGGCGGCCGGGCCGGCGGCGGCCATGGCGACCGGAGCAGCGGCGCTGACGCCCCACTTTTCTTCCAGCAGCTTGGACAGCTCAGCGGCTTCCAGGACGGTCAGGGCCGACAGTTCGTCAGCGATCTTTTCAAGCTTCGACATTTTCAGTTCCTAGTGTGTGCCCTTGCGGGGATGAGAGGTTCTTGCGGAGATGATCTGCGTTTTTACGCGGCGTCTTTGGTGGCGTAGGCGTTGAACACCCGCGCCAGCTGACCAGCCGGAGCCTGCAGGACGCCGGCGACCTTGGTCGCGGGAGCCTGGATGAGCCCGATGATCTTGCCACGCAGCTGGTCGAGCGAGGGCAGCGAAGCCAGCGACTTGACGCCGCTCTCGTCCAGCACGGTCGCACCCATCATGCCGCCAACGACGACGAGCTTGTCGTTTTCCTTGGCGAACTGGGTGATGACCTTGGCGGCGGACACCGGATCCGGCGCATAGGCGACGGCGGACGGGCCGGTGAACAGGCTGGAGCCCGCTTCCGATTCCGAACCGACCAGAGCCTTGATGGCCAGGGTGTTCTTCACCACCTGAAACTTGGCGCCTTCTTCACGAAGGCGGCCACGCAGTGCAGTCATTTCCGCAACGGTCAGACCCAGGTTGTGGGTCACGACCACGGCGCCGGCGTCGGCGAAAACGCCCTTGAGCGTATCGATCGTCGCCTGCTTTTGAGCGCGGTCCATTGCGGTCTCCTACTCGGATGACGTCCCGGTTGCCCGGGTCGCCGGTCAAGGTTGTCGGCATGGGCAAGCCCAGGCTCTCAACCGTCTAAAACTGTCCGAAGGAAGCAGCGGACCCGCTGCGGCACTCAGGTGAGGCCGGCGCGAAATCTCGACTGTCATCCCCGTCTCCGAACGGTCAGGAAGGGCTCTTCCTGGATAAAGGCTGTGGTGACCCCACCGCCCCGCTGTTCACGGACAGGTACCGCCCATGGACGAGTCCATCGACGGAAGCCGGCGCGTATAGGGGAATGAGGCGAGGTTGGCAACCGCTGACGGACAGAACCGTCCCGGTCAGCGCCCCAGTTCGTCGATCCGCCGGTCGAGGTTGGCCATGACCTTCTCGAACCGCTCGCCGCCGACATCCTCCCAGCCGAGCGACTGCAGGGAGACCGGCCGCGCCGTGCCGAAGGCCGACAGGCTGGAGATCAGCAGCAGCGCCTCGATCTGGGCGGCCCGCGGCTTGAGGTCGCCAGCCAAGCTGATCATGTAGCCGACGACATTGATGCCCGGGGCCCAGACCTGATCATAGAGGATGGCGAAGGCAGGTCCGGGCTCGGACATTTCGCGCAGGACGAAACCGGCCCAGGCCTCGGCCTCGCGGGCCTCCATCATCTGGTCGGCCAGGGCGCGCACGACCAGCTTCAGGGCGGCGCGGGCCTCGTCCGGCGTGTGGCGGGCCTCCAGCATGACCTGGGCCTGCAGCACCGGGGCGACCATGCGGCCGCGATAGCGTTCGACGATCTCCTCGGCGCAGGCCAGGTACAGGCCCTCCTTGCCGCCGAAATAGTACTTCAGGGCCGGCAGGTTGACCCCGGCGGCCTCGGCGATCTGGCGGGTGGTCGCGCCCTTGAAACCGCCCTCACCGAAGGCGGCGAGGGCCGCATCGAGAATGCGCAGACGCGCGGCCTCGCCCTTGGCGTAGCCCGAAACCTCCCTCGCCCGTCCCTCGATCCTCGACATCTCTTCGGTATGCCATCCGCTTGCGGTCATGGCTATCCGGCGATACAAGATGATTTATATCATTCGATACATTTTTGGATGGAACCGCGCCTTGCTCGACATGACCTCCTACCTGGGCTGGAAGATCGATTTCAAAAGCCCGGCCGGCGAGATGGCTCTGGCGTATCCAAGCTCGGTGCAGTGGCGCGTGTACAAGAACCCCATTGCGCTCGCCATCGGCGGGGTGGCCGCCGTGCTGCTGGAGTTCGCCGACGCCCGCATCCGCTCGGGCGTCTGGGACCACTCGACCTACAAGGCCGACCCCATCGGTCGCTCCAAGCGCACCGGCGTCGCCGCCATGGTCGGCTGCTATGGCCCGGCCAGCGCCGCGCGGCGGGTGATCCAGGGCGTCACCAACATGCACAGCCGGGTGACCGGCGAGACGCCGACGGGCGAGGCCTACGAGGCGCTCGATCCCGAACTGCTCGACTGGGTGTCGGCGACGGCGGCCTACGGCTTTCTCAACGCCTACGACCGTTTCGTCGCCCCGGTGTCGGAGGCCGACAAGACCCGCTTCTACCAGGAGGGCGCGCCGATCGCCGCCCTGTACGGCGTGCAGAACCCGATCGCCTCGACTGCCGACTTCATGGCCATGATGGAAAAGCTGTCGCCCCGCTTCGAGGCTCACCCCATCGTCGATGAGTTCCTCGGCATTATCACGTCGGGCCAGGCGGCCCCGTCGGTTCCGAAGTTCCTGCACAGGGCCCTGGCCCGCGCCTCGGTCTCCCTGCTGCCGCCGGTCGTGCGCAAGGCGCTCAAGTTGGGCAAGGAATGGGACCTCAGCCCCGCCGACATCATCGCCCTGAAGCTGGCCGGCAAGCTGGCCGACAAGGTTGTTCCGCCCAACGCGCCGCACACCGACGCCTGTCTGCGTCTCGGCCTGCCGGCCGACTTCCTCTACCGCAAGCCGGCGGTGCAGCAGCGGCTGCTGGAGGAAGCGGGGCTGGCCGAACAGCCGGTGGCGAAAGCCGCCTGATCTGTGCGATGGCGGAAAAAAGGCCGAAAATTTCGCCCCTTAACCTTGTAAGTCCTTAATTCCCCCACATTTTATCCACAGCCTAAGGAACGTCTTCCTCCCCGAAGACATTCTTGCCAGTGATCGCGGAAGTCGATCGCTTCTCCAGGCTGTGACCTCGCAAAAGCGCTGGCCACGGGTTTGCGAGCCACCTCGATGTTCCACGATACCCGCACCCTTGAAGCTGCTGTCTGGCGCGCCTTCGACGCCAGGCGCCTGCGCAAGTTCCGCCCCGAAGCCCAACCAACCGCGCGCGGCGAACACGCCCGCCTGTTGGCCATTGCCGCCGCGCGCCGCCTGCGCGCCGTGGAGCGGATGCTCGACCAGCGCCCCGAAGACGCCGACTACTGGAAGGCGGTTGCCCCGTCCGCGCTCGGCCGCGCTCGCGACTGGCGGGTGGCCGATGGGTTCGTGGGCCTTCCTGGCTGACCATCCGGCCAAACGCAAACGGGCGGCCCCTGAAAGGAGCCGCCCGTCCGATACTCAACCTTCAGTCAGCGCCTCAGGCGTTGATGCTGCCGGTATCGACCTTGAAGCCGGGGCCCATGGTCGAGGAGAGCGAGATGCGCTTCACGTAGACGCCCTTGGCGCCCGACGGCTTGGCCTTGTTCAGCGCGTCCACGAGGGCGCGGACGTTGGCCAGCAGGGCGTCCTCGGTGAACGAAGCCTTGCCGATGCCGGCGTGGACGATGCCCGCCTTCTCGACGCGGAACTCGATGGCGCCGCCCTTGGCGTCCTTCACGGCCTGACCGACGTTCGGGGTCACGGTGCCGACACGCGGGTTGGGCATCAGGCCGCGCGGGCCCAGCACCTTACCCAGACGGCCGACGAGGGCCATCATGTCCGGCGTCGCGATGACGCGGTCAAATTCCATGAAGCCGCCCTGGATCCGCTCGACCAGGTCTTCGGCGCCGACGACTTCGGCGCCGGCGGCGCGGGCTTCATCAGCCTTGGCGTCCTTGGCGATGACGGCGACGCGGACGTCGCGGCCGGTGCCCGAGGGAAGCGAGACAACGCCACGGACCTGTTGGTCGGCGTGACGCGGGTCGACGCCCAGGTTGACGGCGATCTCGATGCTTTCGTCGAACTTGGCGGTGGCGTTGGCCTTCACCAGGCTGATGGCGGCTTCGACGGCGTGGGTGGCGTCACGGTCGCCGGTCCAGGCCTTGGCGCGTTTGATTTGCTTAGCCATGTGATCAGGCCTCCTCAACGGTGAGACCCATCGCGCGGGCGGAGCCGGCGATGATCTTGGTGGCCGCGTCCAGGTCGTTCGCGTTCAGGTCCTTCATCTTCTTTTCGGCGATCTCGCGCAGCTGGGCTTGCGAGATCTTGCCGGCCACTTCGCGGCCCGGCTTGTTGGAGCCGGACTTCAGACCGAGGGCTTCCTTGATGAAGAAGGTCGCCGGCGGGGTCTTGGTGACGAAGGTGAAGCTCTTGTCCTGGTAGACGGTGATCACGGTCGGCAGGGGCGTGCCCTTGGCGACGTTCTCGGTGCGGGCGTTGAACTCCTTGCAGAAGCCCATGATGTTGACGCCGCGTTGACCCAACGCCGGCCCGATGGGCGGGGAGGGGGTAGCGGAGCCCGCGGGCACCTGCAGCTTGATGTAGCCCAGAATCTTCTTGGCCATGGTTTCTCCATTGCCGGCGTTGCCGGCGGTTGTGAGCCGTGGTGCGGGCTTGGCGTCCCTCCCACGGATTTGAATTCACCCGTAAAGGCGAAAGCCGCGCTGGTTAGAGCGCGGGGGCCGGCTCTGTAGCAGGATGGGGCCGGGGATGCAAACCGCGCTCAGCGGTCCGAGGGCGGATCCCAGCTGCCAATGGCATGGCAGGTCTTCATCGCGCCGCGGAAGCCGTCGCGGTCGGTGACGCGCTGGATGTAGGCCAGCTCCGGCGGCGTGAGCACCGTCACCCCCTGCCGTCTCGCCCAGAGCAGGGCATAGGCCACCGAGATATCAGCGGCGGTGAAGGTCTCGCCGGCCATGTAGGACGCCTGCTCGAGTTGACGGGCGACCAGCCGGCGGCGGCTGTTGAGGATTTCGAGGCCCAGCTTGCCGGTCCAGTCGTCGCAGGCGCCTTGGGGGCCGAAGCCGCCGCCGGCCCAGGCGAAGAAGGCCGGGCCCATCAGGCCGGCCTCGCCCAGGTGCAGGAACTGCAGCCAGGCGCCAAAGGCGGAATCGGCCGGCTCGACCGACAGCGGCGATGGACCGTAGCGGCCCAGCAGGTACTGCAGGATGGCCACGGACTCGACGATGACCTGATCGCCGTCCTGCAGCGCCGGGATGAAGCCGCCAGGGTTGATCGCCATGAACTCCGGATCGCTCTCGGCGCCCTTCAGCAGGTCCACGTCACGCAGGCGGTAGGGAAGACCCATCTCCTCCAGCAACCAGACGACACGAAAGCCCCTGCCCTCGCCCCAGACGGTGATCATGTAAGCGGCCCTCTCGTCGATCCCCGAACAGTCTATGGCTGGAGCCCTCGCGAGCGGAAGTCTGTTCACTGCCCCAACCCCCACACTCCGTCACCCCAAGACTTGTTCTTGGGGCCCACGGTGGGTGTATCGACAAACGGAGCATTGGAGGCGCGGCCGCGCCTCCACGACAACCGCTAGCGGTGGTTGAACCGTGGATCCCAAGAACAAGTCTTGGGATGACGGCGAGCGGGGGAGAACGAAAAGGGCGGCGCCGAAGTTCGGGGCCGCCCTTTGAATTCCGCAGGCTGTGAAGCCTTACGAGACCTTCTCGACCTGGCTGTATTCCAGCTCGACCGGGGTAGCGCGGCCGAAGATCGAGACGGCCACGTGCAGGCGGGCGCGTTCCTCGTCGACCTGTTCCACGGCGCCATTGAAGCTGGCGAAGGGGCCGTCGGTGACGCGGACCTGCTCGCCGATCTCGAAGGAGATGGTGGGCTTGGGACGCTCGGCGCCCTCGGCGGCGACGCCGATGATGCGCTCGACTTCCTTTTCGGAGACCGGCATCGGCTTGGAGCCGCTGCCCAGGAAGCCGGTGACCTTCGGGGTGTTTTTGATGAGGTGATAGGCCTCGTCGGTCATTTCCATCTTCACCAGCACATAGCCGGGGAAGAACTTGCGCTCGGCGTTGACCTTGCGGCCGCGGCGGATCTCGACGACGTCCTCGGTCGGAACCAGGATGTCGCTGAAGTACTCGTCCAGCCCCTGGGCCTTGGCCTGGTCGAGGATCGATTCCTTCACCTTCTTCTCGAAGTTCGAGTAGGCGTGGACGATGTACCACTTGTGGCGCGGGTTCACCGGGCGCTCGGAGGTCGTATCGGTCATCGGGCGGTTCCGCTCACGAGTTCAAGCACCATGCGCACGCCGTTGGACAAGAACCAGTCCACCAGCAGGAAGAACAGCGACGCCATGATCACCATGACGAACACCATGGCCGAGGTGATCCAGGTTTCCTTCCAGGTCGTCCAGGTGATCTTGCGCATTTCGGCGCGGACCTGGCGGAAGAATTCCGGAATGCTGACTTTCGGCTTCTTGGGTTCAGCGGGAACCGTGCCGGCGGGCGCGGCGACGACCGCGGCGCTCTTGGCGGCGCGGGACTTCATCGCGGCGAGGTTGCCAGGTTTCTTGGCCATGGACGGTCTTGAAACTCGAATCTTCTAGTTGAGACGGCCCGAAGGCCGGGACCGTCTGTAAGGATGGCACGAGTGGCAGGACTCGAACCTGCGACTTTCGGTTTTGGAGACCGACGCTCTACCAGCTGAGCTACACTCGTTCGACAGACAGCCAGCACATCGCAAGGCGAAACCCAACGGCGCGCGACCCCTTATCGGAGCCGGGCCGTTTAGCAGGCTCGCAACCGGTGAGCAAGCATCCGACAGGGACGAGATGGGTAGGGAGCGTCAACGGCGCCAGTGCGTTTGATGCAACACCTCCCGGAGTCCCCGCATGACCGACGATCGCCGCCCCTCGAACCCCGAAGTCGAGCACGAAAACCAGCGCACGGCCGGGGACGGTAAACCGCCGCGCCCGGCGACCGAGCCGAAGGGGTCGGAGGGCAGTTCCGATTCGGGGGAGACGGAGACAGACCCGGGGTCGGGGGAGCAATAGCCCCCTGCCTACGTGACATCCGCCCCCCCGTCCGCTATCGCACCCGCGAACTTGCCACGGGAGGCTTTCAGCCTTGAGCGACAGCGTCGAAGAAGCTGGTTGGGCCACCGCCAGGACCCTGGCCGAGGCGCTGCCCTACATCCAGCGCTATGACCGCGAGATCGTGGTCATCAAGTACGGCGGCCACGCCATGGGCGAGGAACAGGTCGCCAAGCTGTTCGCGGCCGACACGGTGCTGCTCAAGCTGCTCGGTCTGCACCCGGTGGTCGTCCACGGCGGCGGGCCGCAGATCAGCGCCATGCTGGACCGGGCCGGGGTCAAGTCGACCTTCGTCGATGGCCTGCGCGTCACCGACGCCCCGACCATGGAAGTGGCCGAGATGGTGCTGTCGGGGGCCATCAACAAGGAAATCGCCAACTGGATCACCCTGGCCGGCGCCGAGGCCGACGTGCGCGGCGTCGGGCTGTCGGGCAAGGACGCCCGGCTGATCACCGTCACCAAGGCCCGGCGGACCAAGAAGGACCCGGGCAGCAATCTGGAAGAGGTGGTGGACCTGGGCTTCGTCGGCGAACCTCAGAAGGTCGACCCCCAGCTGATCAGCGCCCTGATCCACGCCGAGCATGACTACATCCCCGTGGTCGCCCCGATCGGGGTCGCCAAGGACGGCCAGACCTACAACGTCAATGCCGACACCGTGGCCGGCGCGATGGCCGGGGCCCTCAAGGCCAAGCGCATGCTGCTCCTGACCGACGTGAAGGGCGTGCTCGACAAGAACGGCGAGCTGATCCGCCAGATGACGGTGGCCCAGGCCTTCGAGGCCATCCGGGACGGCACCGCCACCGGCGGCATGATCCCCAAGCTGGAGACGGCCATCGCCGCCGTCGACGCCGGGGTCGAGGCCGTGGTCATCCTCGACGGCCGCCGGCCGCACGCCATGCTGGTCGAGCTGTTCAGCGAGCACGGCGCCGGGACGCTGGTGAAGAAGTGACGGCTGATCTCAAGCATATCGAGACCTGGCTGTTCGATCTCGACAACACCCTCTACCCCGTCGAGACCGGCTTCATGAAGCTGATCGAGGTGCGGATGACCGACTTCGTCGAGCGCCGCACCGGCCTGCCCCGCGACGAGGCCCGGGCCCTGCAGAAGAAGTACTGGACCGAGCTGGGCACCACGCTTGCCGGGCTGATGGCGCACCATGAGGTCGATCCCGAGGACTTCCTCGACGAGGTGCATGACGTTTCCCTCGACCTGTTAACCCCCGACCCGAAGATGATCGCGGCCATCGAGCGGCTGCCCGGCCGGCGGCTGATCTTCACCAACGGCTCGGGGCCGCATGCGGAGCGGGTGCTGGAGAAGCTGGGCATCGCTCATCTGATGGAAGACGTCTTCCACATCACTTCCGCCGACTACCTGCCCAAGCCCGCCCTCTCGACGTTCCAGAAGATGTGCCGCGACCTCAAGGTCGAACCGCATGGGGCGGCCTTCTTCGAGGACTCGGAGAAGAACTTGGCGCCCGCCGCCGAGCTGGGCATGACCACCATCCTGGTCGGGCCGACGGCCCCGGCCAGCACCGCCCCCTTCGTCCACCACCGCACCGACGACCTGGCCGGCTTCCTGAGCGCCGCCAAGGTTCGGGAGACCGCCGCATGACCGAGCTGACCGCCGCCGACCTGGCCCTGGAAATCGAAGCCGCCTGGGAAGCCCGCGACGGCATCGGCGCCGACACCAAAGGCCCCGTCCGCACGGCTGTCGAGGAGGCCCTGAGCCTGCTGGACAGCGGCAAGCTGCGCGTGGCCGAGAAGACCGAGGACGGCTGGTTCACCCACCAGTGGCTGAAGAAGGCGGTGCTGCTGAGTTTCCGCCTCAACCCCAACACCGTCATGCGGGCCGGCGCCATGGGCGGCGGCGTCGGACCCTGGTGGGACAAGGTGCCCAACAAGTTCGACGGCTGGGACGCGCCGCAGTTCGAGGAAGGCGGCTTCCGGGCCGTGCCCGGCGCCATCGTGCGGCGCGGGTCCTATGTGGCCAGGAACGTCATCCTGATGCCATCCTTCGTGAACATCGGCGCCTATGTCGATGAGAGCACCATGGTCGATACCTGGGTCACGGTCGGGTCCTGCGCCCAGATCGGCAAGCGCGTTCACCTCAGCGGCGGCGTCGGCATCGGCGGGGTGCTGGAGCCCCTGCAGGCCAACCCGACCATCATCGAGGACGACTGCTTCATCGGCGCCCGCTCCGAGGTTGTGGAGGGCGTGGTCGTCGGCCAGGGCAGCGTGCTCTCCATGGGCGTCTTCCTGTCGGCCTCGACCAAGATCGTCGACCGCAAGACCGGCGAGACCTTCCGGGGTTACGTGCCGCCCTACAGCGTGGTGGTGCCGGGCAGCCTGCCCGACCCGCACGGCAATGGCCCCAGCCTCTACTGCGCGGTCATCGTCAAGACGGTCGACGCCCAGACGCGGTCGAAGACGAGCATCAACGACCTGCTGCGCGACTGACGCCCAAGCTCGAGCGCCGCTGTTCAAGCTCTCCGCCCTCTGGGCGGAGAGCTTGAGTGGCTGCGCCGTCGGCGTTTGCGTGGGCGCCAGCCCGCGCTATGGGTGAGGCAATGACGATTGACGCCCTCGCCCTCGCCCAAGCCCTGATCCGCCGCCCTTCGGTCACCCCGGCCGATGAGGGGGCGATGGATATTCTCCAGCGGGAGCTGGAGGCGCTGGGCTTCGGCTGTCGGCGGATGAAGTTCGGCGAGATCGAGAACCTATATGCGCGGCGCGGGACGGCGCGGCCCAACCTCTGTTTCGCCGGCCATACCGATGTGGTGCCGGTCGGCGACGCCGGGGCCTGGACGCAGGACCCCTTTGCCGGCGAGGTCAAGGACGGGGTGCTGTTCGGGCGCGGGGCCGTGGACATGAAGAGCGCCATCGCCGCCTTCACCGCCGCCGTCGCCGCCGTGCTGTCCCGGGGCGAGCCGAAGGGCAGCCTGTCCTTCCTGATTACGGGCGACGAGGAGGGCCCGGCGCTGGACGGGACGAAGAAGGTGGTCGAGGCGCTGCTGGCCGAGGGCGAGGCCATCGACCACTGCATCGTCGGCGAGCCCAGCAGCAGCGTGGCCCTGGGCGACATGGTCAAGATCGGCCGGCGCGGCAGCATCAACGCCTGGTTCACCGTCGAGGGCCGCCAGGGCCATGTGGCCTATCCGCAGCGGGCGGCCAATCCGATTCCGGTGCTGGTGCGGCTCCTGGGCCGGTTGCAGGACCGGGTGCTGGACGAGGGCTATCCGGAGTTCCAGCCCTCGAACCTCGAAGTCACCACGGTCGATGTCGATAACCCGGGGACCAACGTCATCCCGGCCAGGGCGACGGCGCGGGTCAATATCCGCTTCAACCCCGGCCACAGGGGCGCCGACCTGGCCGCCTGGTTCGAGGAGGAATGCCGGCTGGCCAACGAGGGCTTCGACGGGACGGTCAGCGTCCGGCCGGTGATCAGCGGCGAGGCCTTCCTGACCGAGCAGGGCCCGTTCACCGCCGTGGTCGCCGACGCCGTGCGCGAGACCACGGGCCGGGAGCCGGACCTCTCCACCACCGGCGGCACCAGCGACGCCCGCTTCATCCGCAGCCTCTGCCCGGTGGTCGAGTTCGGCCTCGTCGGGACGACCATGCATATGGTCGACGAGCGGGCCCCGGTGGCC
Source organism: Caulobacter sp. SRI_014 (assembly GCF_057586315.1). Lineage (NCBI taxonomy): Bacteria > Pseudomonadati > Pseudomonadota > Alphaproteobacteria > Caulobacterales > Caulobacteraceae > Caulobacter > Caulobacter sp. SRI_014. Next base: position 358,366 of record NZ_JBYCZQ010000001.1, read on the forward strand.
GAGATCTACGGCCTGCAGAGGGTCTACGAGCGGATCATCGATCTCTACTTCGAGCGCATCGGGTGATCCGGTCCCTGGCCGGCGGCTGGCTGTTCTGGGCCCTGCTGGCGGCGGTGTTCGCGGCGGCGACGGCGATCCTGGCCAAGGTCGGGGTACGGGACACCCCGTCCGACCTGGCCACCCTGGTGCGGACCCTGGTGGTGGTGGCCTTCGCCGGACTGATCGTGGCGGTCAGTGGTCAGTGGCGGGCGGTCGGCGAGCTTAACCCCCGCACCCTGATGTTCCTGACCCTGTCGGGCCTGGCCACGGGGGCCAGCTGGCTCTGCTACTTCCGGGCCCTGAAGCTGGGCGAGGCCGCCCGGGTGGCGCCGCTGGACAAGTTGTCGGTGGTGCTGGTGGCGATCATGGGGGTGGCCTTCCTGGGCGAGCATCTGAGCTGGAGGAACTGGCTGGGGGTGGCGCTGATCGCCATCGGGGCGGTGCTGGTGGCGATCCGGTAGGTCCCTATCGAAGCGGTCCCATTATAGCACGGACCGGATGGGTACAGCCGGCATTTTTCGTGCATTTTCAACATCATAATACCAAACTGGCGTCCGCCTGAGGGGCCGGATACACCGCTGCATCGCCAACCGGGCCACCACCCCGGGACCACCCGCCCACCGGCGGGCGGAGGCCGGCGTCGTCGTTCGGGGCCGAACGGTCGATGAATATGTCTAGACATATGTTTTGGCAGGCAACGAAGCGGGGTTTCGAGACTTCATTCTGCTCAGGCGGCCGCATTGGCCGCGACAGCGTGAGGCACGGCCATGGGCATTTTCAGCAACATTCTCGGCAAGATTTTCGGCCACAAGCCCAAGGCGGCCCCCGCCCCTGCCCCGACGCCTCAGGCCCAGCCGGCGCCGCCCCCGCAGGCCCAGGCGCCCGCCCCGGTGGATATCGAGGCGGTGCTGGAGGACATGGCGGCGAACAATCCCCAGAAGCTGAACTGGCGGACCTCGATCGTCGACCTGATGAAGCTGGTCGGGATGGAGAGCAGCCTGCAGGAGCGCAAGGAGCTGGCCGACGAGCTGGGCTACACCGGCGACAAGTCGGACAGCGCGGCGATGAACATCTGGCTGCACAAGGCGGTGCTCAAGAAGCTGGCCGAGAATGGCGGCAAGGTGCCGGCCAGCTTGATGGACTAGGGTTGGCGGACCGGCCGGGCGGAGCGATACTCCGCCCGTGTTCGGACAGCGCGACCTATCCCGATCCAGGCCCAGAACGGACTCGGATGACAACCTGAAGTCCACCGCTCTGCAGTGGGAGTGGATCGCGGCGGGTGTCGGCGGCCTTTGCCTGTTCGGATCGATGATGGTGCTGGCGATCCTGCCCAAACGGATAGCGGGAGACTGGGCCCCCATCCTGCTGGGCCTCGGCGCGGTCCTGGCATTGCCGGCCTACTGGACGGCGCAGTGGAAGCGGGCCGACTGGAACCTGCGCGCGACGCGGTCCGACGAGGAAGGGCGGGACCGGGCGCGTCGGGCGCGCATCCTGGGCGGTGAAGATCAGTAGCTGACGCCGGTCAGATACAGTCCGTCGGCCGGCGCGACCGGGCCGCAGGCGGTGCGGTCCCTCGCCGCCAGCGCCCTGGCCACATCCTCCGCCTTCCAGCGGCCGACGCCGACCTCGGCCAGGGTGCCGGTCATCGAGCGGACCTGGCGGTGCAGGAAACTGCGGCTGGCGAAATCGAGCAGGACATAGTCGCCCTCGCGGCGGACGGCGGCGAGGTCGAGGGTCTTCATCGGCGACTTGGCCTGGCACTGCATGTCGCGGAACGTCGTAAAGTCATGGTGGCCGACCAGGGCCTGGGCGGCCGCGTGCATCGCCGCCGCATCGATGGGCTTCTTCACATGCCAGACGCGGCCCTGGTCGAGGGCCGGGCCGGCCTCGCGGTTGAGGATGCGGTAAAGGTAGCGGCGCTCGGTGGCGCTGAAGCGGGCGTGCCAGTCGCCCTCGCCGACGGACGCATCGAGGATGGCGATGGGCTCGGGGACCAGGTGGGCGTTGATGGCCCGCAGCACGGTCTGGGCCGGCCAGTCCTTTTCGAGATCGACATGGACGACCTGGCCGGTGGCGTGGACCCCGGTGTCGGTGCGGCCGGCGGCCTGGAGGCGGATGTCCTCGCCGCAGAAGGCCTTCACCGCCCGTTCGATGGAGCCCTGGACCGACGGCAGGTCGGCCTGGGCCTGGAAGCCGCGATAGGGGCGGCCGTCGTATTCGACGGTGAGGCGGTAGCGGGGCATCAGCTTAAGGCCGTGCCGGCCGCGAGCGGGAAGCCGCGCAGGAAGACATCGGCCGGTTGGCGGCCCTTGCCCTCGCGCTGCAGTTCAAGGAGGCGGACGGCGCCGTCGCCGCAGGCGATCAGCAGGTTGTCGTCAAGGGCCGTGCCGGGGGCGCCCGAGGCGTCCTCGACGTGGGACATCAGGGCCTTGACGCGGGCGGGTCCGCGCGAGGACGGGGCCTCGAACCAGGCGCCCGGGAAGGGGGAGAGGCCACGGATCTGGCGGTCGATCTCTTCGGCGGGACGGGTCCAGTCAAGGCGGGCTTCGGCCGGGGTGATCTTGCGGGCGTAACTAGTGCCGTCCTCGGCTTGTGGGGTTTCGACAGCTGTGCCCGCTTCGATCGCCGGCAGGGTGTCGACGAGGAGGCGGGCGCCGAGGTCGGCCAGGCGGTCGTGGATTGTGCCGGCGGTGTCGTAGCGGCCGATGCGGGTGGTGGCGGTGGCGATCACCGCGCCCTCGTCGAGGCCCTCGCTCATGCGCATGACCTGGACGCCGGTGATCTCGTCGCCGGCCATGACGGCGCGCTGGATCGGGGCGGCGCCGCGCCAGCGGGGCAGGATCGAGCCGTGCAGGTTGAAACAGCCGAGGCGCGGGGCCTCGAGGATGGCGGGTTTGAGGATCTGGCCGAAGGCGACGACGACGGCGGCGTCGAGGTTCAGGGCCTGGAAGGCGGCGATCTCTTCCTCGGTCTTCATGGATTTCGGTGTGCGGACGGTGAGCCCGTGACCCTCGGCAAACTGGTGGACCGGCGAGGGCTTGAGATCCTGGCCACGGCCGCGCGGGGCCGGGGGCTGGCTGTAGACGCAGGCGATGTCGTGGCCGGCCTCGAGGAGGGCGGCCAGGCTGACGACGGCGAAATCGGGGGTGCCGAGGAAGGCGAGACGCATGGCGGGCATGTAGCGGTTTGCTGGCTATGTAGGAAGGGAACCCGGGCGATCACGGTTCGTTGATGCGATGGAACATTTGTCGGAGACACCTCATGCGCTCACTCGCCCTCGTCGCCCTGGCCGCCCTCGGCCTGACCCTCGCCGCCTGCGACCAGCAGGACCGCGCCGAACTGAAGGAAGGCGCCGCCGCGGCCGGGGCCGAAGTCAAGGAAGCGGCCTCGGACATCGCCAACGACCCGGACGTCAAGGAAGCCGGCGCGGCGATCAAGGAAGCGGGGGCCGAGGCGGCCGACGCGGTGAAGGACACGGCGGCGAACGCGCAGGAGGACCTGGCCAGGAGCTCGCAGGAAGACAAGGCCGAGGCGGCGCAGGAGAAGACGTCGGGGCAGTAGGGCTGAGAAGGCTGGAACGGAAGCTTTCCGCCCTTGGGGCGGAGGACCGCTTTCTCGCTTGAAGGCTCGAAAGCGGTCCTCCCCCCGCAACGCGGGGGGAGAGCTTATGATGGCGTCGCGGTCCGCCGCTTCTTGGCGCGATTTCGCACGGCTTCGATCAGCCTGTACCCCAGCAGCACCGCCAGGATCGCCGCGTAGATCAGCGGCGGGCGGTGGTCGGCCTTCACCAGCATGTAGTAGTGCAGCACCCCCAGCGGGGCGATGACGTAGATCAGGCGGTGGAGGCGTTTCCAGCGGATCGGGCCGAGCCGGCGGATGGCGGCGTTGGTGCTGGTTACGGCCAGGGGGATCAGCAGCACGAAGGCCGTCATGCCGATGGTGATGAAGGGGCGTTTGTAGATGTCCTTGAGGATGGCGGCCCAGTCGAAGAACTGGTCGACGCCGACGTATGTGCACCAGTGCAGCAGCACATAGGCGAAGGCGAACAGGCCGACCGTACGACGGAAGCGGATCAGGCGCGGCTGACGCAGCAGGCGGGCGGCCGGGGTGATGGCCAGGCTGATCAGCACGAAACGCAGACCCCAGACGCCGAGCTGGCGGATCAGGGCCTCGATGGGGTTGGCGCCGAGCTCGCCACCAAACAAGCGCCACACGAGCCAGGGGATCGGGGCGAAACAGGCCAGCCAGACCAGCCCGTAGACGAGCCGGTCCCGGGTCTTCGAAGCCATCAGAAGAACTTCCGCAGGTCCATGCCGGCGTAAAGGCCGGCGACCTCGCCGTAGCCGTTGAAGGGCAGGGTCTTGCGGCGGATGAACTCGCCGATGCGGCGCTCGGATGCCTGGCTCCAGCGGGGGTGATCCACGGCCGGATTGACGTTGGAGTAGAAGCCGTACTCCTGCGGCGCCGACATCTGCCAGGCCGTCTTCGGCTGGGTCTCGGTGAAGCTGATGCGGGTGATGCTCTTGATCGACTTGAAGCCGTACTTCCAGGGCACGACCAGGCGCATGGGGGCGCCGTTCTGGTTCAGCAGGGTCTGGCCGTAGAGGCCGACGGCCATGAAGGCCAGCGGGTGCATGGCCTCGTCCATGCGCAGGCCCTCGCGGTAGGGCCACTGCAGGACGGCGCGGCGCTGGCCCGGCATTTCGGAGGGGCGCAGCAGGGTTTCGAAGGCGACGTATTTGGCCTTCGAGGTCGGCTGGTAGCGTTTGAGGATGTCGGCCAGGGGGATGCCGATCCAGGGGATGACCATCGACCAGCCCTCGACGCAGCGCAGGCGATAGATGCGCTCCTGCAGGGGGGCGATCTTGAGGACGTCCTCGATGTTGTAGGTTCCGGGTTTGGCGCAGGCGCCGTCGACCTTGACGGTCCAGGGGCGGGTTTTGAGGCGGCCGGAATTGCGGGCCGGGTCTGACTTGTCGACGCCGAATTCGTAGAAGTTGTTGTAGGTCGTGACGTCCTTGAAGGGGGTCAGCTTTTCGGTGGTGGTGTAGCGGGTCTTGGCGGCCTTCAGCGGGGCGGCGGCGACGTCCTCCGGCGCGCAGGCGGCGAGGCCGCCGGCGCCCAGCGCGATAGCGCCGGTCATGAACTCGCGGCGCCGCAGATAGAGGCCGTGCGGCGTGACGTCGTTCTCGGTCAGGTCGCCGGCGTGGCGGATCAGCATGAACGTCTCTCCGGTTCGGCCCCTTGTGGAATGTGGAGCCGATCACAGGCGAGTCAAATGATCGGAAGGCGGCGTGATCAGCGACGCAAGCTCTCCGCCCTTAGGGCGGAGGACCGCTTTCGAGCCTTCAAGCGAGAAAGCAGGAGGCGGGCCCACCGGCGGTAAGGGATAGTCGTCAGGCAGGGGGTTCCCCCCTCCTGCTTTGTCGTTTCACTCCAAAGCGGTCCTCCCCCCGCTTCACGGGGGGAGAGCTTGGGAGGGGCGGCCGCTGTCAGGCGCCCATTGCCGCCATGGCGCGCTGGTAGGCCGGGCGGGCAGCGAGGCCCGCGTGGTAGGCGGCGAGTTTGTCGTTGAGGACGCCGCCGAGGGCGCCGCGCCAGATGCCGAGCGCGGTGGCGAAGGCCATGTCGGCGAGGGTGAGGCGGTTGCCGACCAGGTAGTCGCCGGTCAGCTGGGCCTCGATGAAGCCGACCGAGCCCTCGAGAACATGCTCCAGGACGCCGACGGACCAGTTTTGCCTGTGCTCGACGGGGGCGCCGAATTTGGCCGCCATCAGGGGGTTCATCGACATGCCGATGGCGGTCTCGGACATGATGGTCAGTTGCAGGACCCTGGCGAGGTCGGGGTCGTCCTTCGCCGGCAGGAAGGGCGTCGGGCCGTAACGTTCGGCGACGTAGAGCAGCATGGCGATGCTCTCGTTGATGGCCACGCCCTCATCCTCGAGGAAGGGGACGTTGCCGAGCGGGTTGAGGGCCAGATAGGCCTCGCTGGGCGGGAAGGTAACCGGGGAGAACTGGTACTGGACGCCCAGTTCCTCGAGCAGCCACATGACCCGCAGGCCGCGAGCGCCACGCGGGAAGTTGTGGATGGTGATCATTGGACGGCCTCCAGCAGGCCTTCGAGGCGCTGGTAGCCAGCTTCCATGCCGTCGGCCATGCCGGTCGAGGCGGCGGCGTCGCGGATGTCCTTGCTGGCGTAGAGGATGTTGGTGACGATGGTGGTCAGGCCGGCGGCCTCCTCGAAGGTGGTGGTGACCAGGCTCTCGCCGCCCATCATGTCGGGCTCGAAGGTCTGGGTGGCGACGAGGCGGGCGGGCGGATCGACCTCACGGTGGACGCCGGCCAGGCCCATCTTGACGGCCGGATCGGCCTCCGAGACCCAGAGATAGCGGTAGGCGCCGCCGACCCGGGCGTCCATCTCGCAGACCGGCATGGTCCAGCCGGGCGGTCCCAGCAGCCAGCGGGGGATCAGGTCCGGGTCGGTGTAAGCCCGCCAGACCAGCTCGCGCGGGGCGCGGACCTGGCGGGTGACGGTGATCTCGCGGTCGGACGGGGTGGTGACGTGGGTCGCGAAGGGAGTCCTGGCGGTCATGGGCGGCGTCTCCTAGTTCCTGTTCTTCGGGATGGCGGCCTGGAGGTCTTCCAGCAGGCTGTCGAGGCGGGCGAAGTTGGCTTCCCAGAGGCGGCGATAGTCCTCGATCCAGGCGTTGGCCTCGGCCAGGGGGGCGGCCTCGATGCGGACCGGGCGGCGCTGGGCGTCGCGGCCGCGGGTGACCAGGCCGGCGCGTTCGAGGACCTTGATGTGTTTGGAGATGGCCGGCTGGGACATGGCGAACGGTTCGGCCAGGTCGTTGACCGAAGCCTCCCCGCTGGCCAGGCGCGCGAGAATGGCGCGGCGCGTGGGGTCGGCGAGGGCCTGGAAGGTGGCGTCGAGACGGGCGGTGGGGGTCATGCGATGTATCGAACCATGTAGTTATAGAACTATATGGTTATATTCAGGGGGTGGAGTCAAGCGCGGAGATTCGAGCTCTCCCCCCGCGAAGTGGGGGGAGGACCGTTTTCGAGCCTAAGCGAGAAAACAGGAGGCGGGCCCACCGGCGGTGGGGAGGTTCCTCCTGACACGGGGGTTCCCCCCTCCTGCTCTGTCGCTGAGCGCTCCAGAGCGGTCCTCCCCCCGCTTCACGGGGGGAGAGCTTGAATCAGCTGCTTTGTCGGCCTTACGCCGCGCGCGCGGCCTTCTTGACCTTGGTGATCGCCCGGTCGCGCTTGAGACGGCTCAGGTGGTCGATGAACAGAACGCCTTCGAGGTGATCCATCTCGTGCTGGATGCAGACGGCGTAGAGGCCGTCGGCCGGTTCCTCGACGGCCTTGCCGTTGTAGTCGAGGTAGCGGATCAGGACCTGGTCGGGGCGTTCGACGGTCTCGTAGATGTCGGGCACCGACAGGCAGCCTTCCTCGTAGGGGGCGAGGCTGTCGTTCTTGTCGACGATCTCGGGGTTCACGAAGAAACGCGGGGCCGGCTCCTCACCGTCGCGGGCGAGATCCATGACGATGATGCGCAGCGGCTCGCCGACCTGCACGGCGGCCAGGCCGATGCCGGGGGCGGCGTACATGGTCTCCAGCATGTCGTCCATCAGGGCGCGGTGGGCGTCGGTGACGGCCTCCACGGGAACGGACTTCTTCTTCAGCACCGCCAGGTCGGCGGCGTTGTCGACGGTGAGGATGCGACGGATGGCCATGGCGGGGAGGTAAGAGCTCGATACCTGACCGTCAAGCTGGGCCTTGGTCGCAGTCAGTGCTTGTCGGACAGGGCGGGCGTGTCAGCGGCGAGTTTGGCAAGCGGCCGCACGCCGCCCTCGATGGGGCCGAGCTCGGGCAGTTCCTTGCCCTCGTGGTCCACCTTGAGGTCCTCGAAGCGGCGGGCCTGGGTCAGGACCTGGGTCTCAAGGCTGGCGACGAACTGGTTGTAGCGGCCGGTGGCGGTTTCCAGCGCCTTGCCCATGGCGGCGACGTGACCGCCCATCACCGACAGCCGGGCGTAGAGGTCGCGGCCGAGCTTGGCGATGTGGTCGGCGTTGGCGGCCTGTTCCTCGACCCGCCAGCCGTAGGCGACGGCCTTGCAGAGGGCGAACAGGGTGGTGGGGGTGACGATCAGGACCCGCTTGTCCATGGCCTCGGTCATCAGGTCGGGCAGGCGCTCCAGCGCGGCGGCCAGGAAGCCGTCGCCGGGCACGAACATGGCCACGAAGTCGGGGGAGCGTTCGGAGGCGAACTGGTCCCAGTAGGCTTTCGCGGAGAGGGACTGCATGTGGCCACGCACGCTGGCGGCGTGGCGCACCATGGCGGCCTCGCGCAGGGCCTCGTCGGCGGTTTCCTGGGCGTCCATGAAGGCGTTGAGCGAGCATTTGGCGTCGATGGCGAAGACGGCGCCCGCCGGCATGCGGACCTTGACGTCCGGGCGGCGGCGGCCCTCCTCGGTGTCGAGGCTGAACTGTTCGACGAAGTCGTACTGGTTGGCGAGGCCAGCGGCCTCCAGGACATTGCGCAGGGTCTGTTCGCCCCAGCGGCCCTGGACGCCGGCGCCCCGGCGCAGGGCGGCGGACAGCTTGCGGGCCTCGGCCTGGGTGGCGACCGAGGCGTCCATCAGGGCGGCGATCTGGGATTTCAGGCCGCCCTGCTCTTCGGCCCGGGCCTTCTCGACGGCGGTGACCTGGGCCTCGAACTTCTGCAGGGTTTCGGCGACGGGTTTCAGCTGGGCGGCCAGGCGGGCCTCGGCCAGCTGTTCGCGGTTGCGGAAGCTTTCCTCGGTACGCTTGAGCAGTTCCTCGGCGACGGCGCCGGCCTGTTGCGTGGCCTGGGCTTTCAGGAGTTCGGCAGTGGCCCCGGACTGGTCCTCCAGCATGCGGGCGCGGGCGTCGGCGGTGGTGAACTGCGCCTGCAGGTCCCAGGCCTTGGCCTCGGCGACGGCGGCCCGCCGGCGCTCCATCAGGGCCCAGGCGAGGGCGACGACGGCCAGCAATGCGAAGGCGGCAGCGACGATGAGGGCAAGCGTGGCAGCGTTCATGGTTGGTTCTTAGCGTGGTTCGACAGTCGGGTCACTTTGAATTGGAGCTGGTGTATGATCTCGAAGATTGCATTGCTCCGAGCCGCAGATGATCCCGAAAGACCGGTCCAAACGGCTGCTGTACGCCTTCGCCATCCCCGGCTGGCTGGCTTTGGCCTTCGCCGTAATCTACGATTTCTACCTGATCGGCGCCCGGCCGACGGTTCCCGATCCGGCGCTGGGTTACATCCACCCGATCGTCGCCCATGGGCCGGAGGTCTATGTCCGGACCGGTGAGCTGGCCGTCTTGATCGGCGCTGTCGTTGTCGCCCTCGCCGCCCTGGCCCTGGCCAGCTATTTCCAAAGCAGGGCCGAAAAGGGCCAGCCCTAGGCCGGCCGACGTGCCCGCATGGCCTGGGCAATCGTGCCGTCGTCGAGCCAGTCGAGGTCGCCGCCGACGGGGACGCCTCGGGCCAGCATGGTCACCGCCACGTCGAGGTTGGAGAGCCGTTCGGCGATGTAGTGGGCGGTGGTCTGGCCGTCGACGGTGGCGGGCAGGGCCAGGACCACCTCGCGGATGTCGCCTTCGGTGACCCGGGCGGTCAGTTCGTTGATGCGCAGGTTGTCGGGGCCGACGCCATCGAGGGCCGATAAGAGGCCGCCGAGCACATGGTAGCGGCCGCGGAAGGCCCCTGCCCGCTCCATGGCCCAGACGGACCCCACCTCTTCGACGACGCAGATCAGGGTGCGGTCGCGCATGCCGTCGGCGCAGAGGCTGCACGGGTCGCAGGTGTCGAGGCTGCCGCAGACACTGCAGGTTTTCACATTGGCCTGGGCGTCAGCGAGGGCGCTGGCCAGCGGCCCGAGCAGCTGGTCGCGGCGCTTGAGCAGGGTCAGGGCCGCGCGGCGGGCCGAGCGGGGGCCGAGCCCCGGCAACTTGGCCAGCAGGCTGATCAGACGTTCGATCTCGGGTCCGGCGACGGAGGCCATTGAAGTGTCCGGTGAGCGGTACGCCCGGCTGTGAACATAGGGGGTGATTCTCCGCTGTTCACCCCTCCCCGGTCGTCATCCTAGGCCTTGTGCCTAGGACCCACGCGTCCGCTTGCTCTAGCGGTGGGGTGGAGGCGCGGCTGCGCCTCTAGGGCAGAGGTTCGCGGCGGCTGAACCGTGGGTCCTAGGCACAAGGCCTAGGATGACGGGGTTAGAACGGCATCCCCGGGATCTTCATCCCGGCCAGCGGGCCGGCCGCCGCCTGCATCAGCTCGGCGGTCTGGGCTTCCAGTTTGCGGCGGGCGTCGGCGTGGGCGGCGACCAGGAGGTCGGCGATGACCTCGCCTTCGCCGGGGGCCAGCAGGCTCTCGTCCAGTTCGACGCCGGCCAGTTCGCCGGCGCCCCGGAGCGTCACCTTGACCATGCCGCCGCCAGACGTGCCCTCGACGACGATGGCGGCGGCCTTTTCCTGGGCTTCGGCCAGCTTGGCCTGCATCTGCTGGGCCTGCTTCATCAGCCCCTGGAGGTCTTTCATGTCGTCTCGCTTCCTTCGCTGAAGAGGCCGCCCATGGTCAGCATCTGGTCGCGGATGGCTTCCGGATTCTGCGTCTGCATGGCGTCGTAGGCCTCGAGTTCGGAGGGGACATACCAGTGGATCTTGTCCGAATGGTAGGCGTCCCAGACCGCCTGAGCCACTTCTCGCGGAGGTGTGAGCCGCCACATGCCCTCGGTCGGGGCGTTGGCCTTGGCTTCGTCGGGCAGGATGGGGGTGTCGATCATGCCGGGCAGGGTGTCGGCGGCGCGCACGCCGTGGGCGCGCAGCTCGACCGACAGGGCTTCGGTCAGGCCCTTCACCGCGTGCTTGGTGGCCGAATAGACGGCGATGTTGGGGATGCCGAAGATCGCCGACGAGGATGAGGTGGTGAAGCAGAGGCTGTTGGGGGTGGCTTTCAGCAGCGGGGCGGCGAGGTGGATGCCCGACAGCACGGCGACGAAGTTGATGTTGACCACGTCCATGACGTCTTCCCACGGCTGGTCAATGAACGGACCGCCGCGGCCGATGCCGGCGTTGTTGTAGAGGAGGTCGAGCTTGCCGCCGGTGGCCGCCGAGAAGACATCAAGGGCGGCGGCATAGGCGGCGCGGTCGGTGACATCGAGGACCTGGGTCAGGACGGCGTCGCCAAGCTCGGCCTTGAGGGCGTCGAGGCCGGCGGCGTTGACGTCACAGGCGCCGACGAACCAGCCCTGTTCCGCGAACAGGCGGGCGGTCTCCAGGCCCATGCCGGAGGCGCCGCCGGTGATGAAGATGGATTTGCGGCCGTTGGCTGCGGTCATGGACGTCTCTCCCGTTGGCCCGAGGATCAGTCGTCGTCCTCTGGTTCCACAGGAGGATCGCTAGCCGCTTCCCCCTGCGGAATGGCAAGCTGCTTCACACCGAGGATCTCGGCGCCGGGGAAGGCTTCCATCACCGAGCGGACGAAGGGGTCGGCCTCGATTTCGAGACGGGCTTCCTTCTGCTCGCGCTTCTGCTTTTCCCAGGCGGTTTCGGCCCCGCCGCCGCCCTCGGCCGCGACCAGCCAGGGCTGGCCGGTCCATTCCTTGAGGCGCGAGACCAGGCGGCCGGCGAAGTTGGCCGGCGTGCCCTGGGCCGGTTCGTAGACGATGGCGCCGGGGCGGTAGCTGACCAGCCGCAGGTAGCGGTCGACGTCGAGCTTGAGGCCGATGTCGCGCTTGGCCTCGATCAGCTTGAGGACGTCGTCGAAGGTGGCCAGGGCGACGGTCTCGGTCTGCGGGGCCGTCTGGGCCACCGGCTGGGCGAAACGGGCCTGGGCGACCGCGCCGCCGCCAGAAGATTGGCCGCCGCCGCCACCGCCGCTGGGACCGCCGCCGAGCGGTTCGCCGTCGCGCAGGGCCTTCAGCGCCTCTTCGGGACCGGGAAGGTCGGCGGCGTAGGTCAGGCGGATCAGGGCCATCTCGACGGCGGCCGACGGGTCGGGCGCCCGGCGGACCTCGTCATGGGCCTTGAGCAGCATCTGCCAGAGGCGCGAGAGGGAGCCGGCGGAGGCGAGCGCGCCAACGGCGGCGAGACGCTGGGCCTGTTCCTTGGGAAGGCTGAGGGCGTCGGGCCCGAGGGCCTTGGAGACGGACGCCTGGTGGCTGTGTTCGAGCAGGTCGAGGACCACCTGCACCGGGTCGGCGCCGAAGCCCCAGAGGGTGCGGAAGGTGTGGATGGCGGCGCCGGTCTCGCCGCGCATGATCTGTTCGAAGAGCTCGATGGTCTGGGACCGGTCGGCCAGGCCGAGCATGTCCTGGATAACTTTCGTCGGCACGATCTGGCCAGGCTCGGTCTGGACGATGGCCTGGTCGAGCAGGGAGAGGCCGTCGCGCACCGAGCCCTCGGCGGCTCTAGAGATCAGGGCCAGGCCTTCGGCCTCGACCTTGGCGCCTTCCTTCTCGCAGATGCGCTCGAAGTGCTTGGCCAGCACGTCGGGCTCGACGCGGCGCAGGTCGAAACGCTGGCAGCGGCTGAGGATGGTCACCGGCACCTTGCGGATTTCGGTGGTGGCGAAGATGAACTTGGCGTGCGGCGGCGGCTCTTCCAGCGTCTTCAGCAGGGCGTTGAACGCCGCCGTCGACAGCATGTGCACTTCGTCGATGACGTAGACCTTGTAGCGGGCCTCGACCGGCGAATAGCGCACCCCGTCGAGCAGCTCGCGCATCTCGTCGACCTTGGTTCGGCTGGCGGCGTCGAGTTCCAGCACGTCCATGTGACGGCCCTCGACGATGGCGGCGCAGTGGCGGCCCTCGACGTTGAGGTCCATCGACGGCTGATGCACCGTCTCGCTCTCATAGTTGAGGGCGCGGGCCAGCAGGCGGGCGGTGGTGGTCTTGCCGACCCCGCGCACGCCGGTGAGCATGAAGGCGTGGGCGATCCGGCCGGTGGCGAAGGCGTTGGTCAGGGTGCGAACCATCGCCTCCTGGCCGATCAGGTCGTCGAAGTTGCGCGGCCGGTACTTGCGGGCCAGCACGGTGTAGGCCGGCATCTCGGCCAGGGCCGGACCCGGCGCGGCCGGCGGCGGAACAGGGGCCTGGGGCTCGGGATCTGGCTCGCCGAAGATGTCGACGGTCAGGGTGTCGCGTTCCTCGGCCTCTGCGGCGGGCTCGTCTTCATCCCAGGGCGGTGCGGTGTCGGACATCGAGGCCTTCGGCGGCCCGGCGGTGGGCCGGGGAATCTTCTTGAGCGGCCACTCTACGTCATCGCGGGCGCGCGCCGAAAGGGCGGGCGATGCGTTAGCGATCACGATGAGGGAAGAGGTGGAGACCGGACGACGACCCGGAGCAAATCTCGTTGTGGCTGCTGCCTTCCGGCCCTGACCAGGTTGGCGAGGACTCCGCCCATCGCCGATCTCCGAGGCCTATATCGCGATGGAAGGGGCCGGACGCAAGAGCCGTTTGGCCGCAGGGGCGCTAGAACACGCCGCCGGCGTGAACGCTGACGCCGAACAGCGCCGCCCAGGCGAAGCAGCCGACAAGGCCCACCGCCGAGCAGATGATGCCGGCGATGGCGGTTCCCCGGCCGGCCGGTCTGGCCACGGCGAACAGGCCGAACATCAGGCCCAGCGGCGACAAGATCCAGGCGATCAGGCCAACGACCGGGATCCACACCACCATCAGGCCAAGAATGCCCAGCACCAGCGAGGCGGTCGCCATGGCCGACCCCCGCCGCTCGAAGATCTGTTCGCTCATTTCACCCCCCGAATTGAGGTGTGAAGTCTGCCAACAGCAACCAATGATTGCAACCACCGTTCATCGAAAAACGTTCGGCGACGGGATTATGCGCCCGGAACGGCGAAGCTGCTTGGCGCGGCCTACGGGCCCCGGCTAGGTTTGCGCCATGCCTCTCTCCGAAATCGCCAACGTCTTCACCGGCAACCCCCTGGACCGCGCCAGCGAGCGACGGCCCGACGCCGCCTGGCTGGAGGAGAAGCTCCATGATCCGGCCTCGCTGGCGGTGGCGTTGTGGAACGGGGCGCCGCTGACCGAGACGACGGACGGCAAGACCCAGCTTTCCTACCTGCCCGCCGCCATGGCCCATGAGCTGTCGAACGGCTGGGAGCGGCTGCTGTTCATGGGGTTGTGGAAGGACACGGCCGTGTTCGCCCTCGACCTGGAGGGCGGAAACGATCCGGCCGAGGGGCCGCTGCAGGGGATGGGCAGGTTCCAGGACCTGCGGGCCATGGCCATGGTGCTGCCGGGCACGGAGGCGGCCATCGCCGCGACGGCCAAGGGCATGTTCGAATGGCGGCGCAAGCATCGCCACTGCGCCAACTGCGGCGAGCCCAGCGTTCCGGCCGAGGGCGGCTGGAAGCGGGCCTGCCCGTCCTGCAAGGCCGAGCACTTCCCGCGCACCGACCCGGTGTCGATCATGCTGGCCACCCACAACGGCCGCTGCCTGATGGGCCGCCAGGCGATCTGGCCCAAGGGCATGTTCTCGGCCCTGGCCGGGTTCCTGGAACCGGGCGAGAGCATCGAGGAATGCTGTGCCCGCGAGCTGAAGGAAGAGGCGGGGCTCAACGCGACGCGCGTGCGCTATCACTCGACCCAGCCCTGGCCCTATCCGTCATCGCTGATGATCGGCCTGATCGCCGAGGTCGATTCGGATGAAGCGACACCGGATCAGACCGAGCTGGAAGCCGTGCGCTGGTTCACCCGGGCCGAGGCCCGGGACCTGCTGGCCGGGAAGCTGGAGGGCCTGTTCTGCCCCCCGCCCCTGGCGATCGCGCATCAGCTGTTGAAGAGCTGGGCGAACGAGGCGGACTAGCCGCCCCCTTCCCTACCCCGAGAAGGTCCCGAGCGCCACGCAGCCGGCCCAGACCATCAGGGTGATGGTCGAGAGGCTGAACACCAGGAACCGCAGGGGCACCAGGTTGACGGTGTTCTGGATCAGGCTGTGGAGGATCCGCAGGCCGACGTAGATCCAGGCCAGCATGGCGGTGAACGGCGCCTGGGCCCCGGCCAGGTAGGTGACGAAGGCCAGCGCATAGAAGATCGTCGGCTGTTCCATCAGGTGGTTGTAGTTGTTGGCCACCTGGCGGGCGCCGTCGGGCAGCACATCGAGGCTGCCCGGGAAGCGGGCGTCCTGAGGCTTCAGCCCTGCCTTGCCGATGGCCGGCAGCCGGGTGGCGTACATCCACACCCAGATCAGCAGCGACCAGATCACCAGCACCAAGGCCGGCGCCAAAACGGACTCGAACGCGGACTGTCCCTGGAACGTCATATGTCGCCCTCCCCGGCGGTTGTTGTGGGGGAGGCTAGCGAAAACGACGGTCTTTGGAAGGGGGCCGTGGCGTGAACCCACCCATCCTCGTCATCCCGGCCGTAGCGCAGCGAAGAGCCGGGACCCAGGGGTGTGGCCACCAGTGTTCGAAGCTGCCAGCTCGCGCTCAGTCACCCCCTGGGTCCCGGATAGCCCCTACGGGGCTTCCGGGATGACGGGTGTTAGGTGAGGGTGAAGTCCGAAACGTTCGGACTGCGCGTCGCTTCCCAGTAGTCGACCAGCGGGAAAGGCCAGTTCTGGCTGACGCGGCCCTTGGCGTTCTTGTACCAGCTCGAGACCCCTTCGACGCCCCAGGCCATCTGGGCGTTGGCGGCGTCGACCCTGGCGTTGAAGGCGTCGTGGACGTCGGCCTTGACCTCGATGGCTTTCGCGCCCTTGTCGATCATCAGGCGCAGGGCCTCGACGACGTAGCGGACCGAGGCTTCCGAGAAGAAGATGATCGAGCCGTTGACGACGATGTTGGTGTTGGGGCCGTACAGCATGAAGAAGTTGGGGAAGCCCGGCGCGGTCATGCCGAGATAGGCCCGGGCGTCGCCGTCCCAGGCGTCGTGCAGGGCCACGCCGCCCTTGCCGACCACCGTCATGGGGGTGAGGAAGGAACTGGCCTTGAAGCCGGTGCCGTAGATCAGGACGTCGGCTGTGTGTTCGGCTCCGTCGGCCGTGACGACGCCGCCTTCGGTGACGGCGGTGACCGGCTGGGTGACCAGGTTGACGTTTGGCCTCCGCAGGGCCTCGATCCAGACGCCGTTGTCGCGCAGGGCCCGCTTGCCGCCGAACGGGTATTGCGGCGTGACGGCGGCGAACAGCTTGTCGTCGCCGCCGGTCTGTTCGCCGATCTTCATGACCAGCAGTTCGCGCAAGCCCGCGCTCGCCTCGCTGATGGTGCCTTCGGGACCGTTCCAGGCGGGGTCGGCTTTCACCGCCTCATAGACCCCGTCGGTCATCGTCCAGAACAGGTAGAAGCGGTACCATTTGTCGTAGAAGGGCACATGTTCGAGCAGGGCCTTTTTCCCCTCCCCGACCGTCTCGTGATAGTCCTCGGTCGGCGCCAGCCAGGGCGGGCTTCGCTGGAAGACGGTAACCTGGCCGGCCTCGGGCGCGATCTTCGGCACGAACTGGAAGGCGCTGGCCCCGGTGCCGATGACAGCGACGGACTTGCCCTTCAGGTCGACCGAATGGTCCCAGCGGGCGGAGTGGAAGTTGGGGCCCCTGAACAGCTCGCGGCCCGGGATGTCGGGGAAGTTGGGCTGGTTCAGCTGGCCGACGGCGCTGATCACCGCATTGCCCGTGAAGCTGCGGCCATCCTTGGTCGAGACGGTCCAGGACGAAGCGGCTTCGTCATAGCGGGCCTCGGCGACCTCGGCCCCGAACTGGATGTGGTCGCGCAGGCCGTATTTATCGGCCAGGCGCTGGAAGTAGCGCAGCAGGACATCCTGGGTGGAATAGCGCTGGGGCCAGTCGTGGTTGGGCTCGAAGCTCAGCGAATAGAGGTGGTTGGGGGTGTCGACCCGGCAGCCGGGATAGCTGTTCTCCAGCCAGGTGCCGCCGACGTCGGGGTTCTTGTCGAGGATGGTGAAGCCGATGCCGGCCTGGCTCAGGCGGATGGCGGTCAAGAGGCCCGACATGCCCGCGCCGATGATGATCACCTTGAGGTCGGCGGCGGCCTTCTTCTCGTCAGGCGTCCAGGTCGGGCGGTCGGCGTCGACGCCCTCGAGGCTGAGCTGCTCCATCAGCATGGGGCCGTAACGCTCGGGGATCTCGGCCCCGGCCACGAAGTCCATCATGAAGCGGACCTGGCTTGCCGTCGGCGGCGGCGGCAGGGGCTTGCCGCCCGCGAAGTCGGTCAGGGCCTGGCGGGCCAGGTCGCGGATGGCCTGGGTATCGGCGTCGGAGAGGCCGCCCTGGCCGTCGCCGAGCACCTCATAGACCGGCCGGCGGGCCTCGGTCAGGTGGTCGGTGTTGCCGGTCAGGTGGACCAGGGCGACCATCAGGCTGGGGATGTGGGCCTCGGCCAGCGCCAGGTCGAGATCGACGCCGGTCAGCGCGCCGGCCGGTTTGACATGGGTGTCGCCGTCCATGGGAAGCTCCTGATGTGTCCTCGCGGCGCCTCTGCGGGCGCTCGTTTGGACCACTGTAGGCCTCTCGTCGGCGGTGGGAAGATTGACGTCGGGGCGCCGCGCGCAGGTTTGATCTGCTAAGGGGCGGCCATGGGAAAGATCATCGCGCTGCTGCGCGCCATCAACGTCGGCGGCATCAAGGTCAACATCGCCGAACTGCGGACCATGGTGTCGGACCTGGGGTTCGGCGGGGTGCAAAGCTACATCGCCAGCGGCAACCTCGCGTTCGACGGTGACGGGCGCAGTTGCGCCGATCTGGAGGCGCTGTTCGAGACCGAGGCGACCAAACAGCTGGGCCTGACCACCGAATGGATGTGCCGCACGGCGGCCGAGTGGAAGGCGATCCTGGCCGCCAACCCCTATCCGGAGTTCGCGAAGGAAAGCCCGAGCAAGCTGCTGGTGACGGTGTTCAAGACCATGCCCGATCCGAAGGGTCTCGAGGCGGTGCTGGCCAAGGCCGTGTTCGGCGAGACCATGGAGCTGGTCGGGCGCGAGCTGTTCGTGACGTTTCCGGAGGGCGCGGGCAAGTCGAAGCTGGGCAGCGCGGCGGCGTGGAGGCCGCTGAAGTCGCCGGGCACCAGCCGGAACTGGAACACGATGGTGAAAATGGGCGAGATGGCCGGGGTGTGAAGCGCCTCATCCTTCCCCGTTTACGGGGAAGGGGGACCGCGCGAAGCGTGGTGGAAGGGGCGAGGGCCGTGCGCGGACGTGGCCGATTCTGATCCGAGATTCTGCTGGAAGGGCCGACGCACGGCCCTCGCCCCCTCCACCACTTCGTGGTCCCCCTCCCCCGTGAACGGGGGAGGATGTGGCGGTCACCGCAGGCTGGCGTTGATGTCGGACAGGGCCGCAGAGCCGGGGGTCAGCTCAGCGGTGTTCAGCGCATTGAGCGGCGTGGAGGTGGTCCCCAGCGCATCGTGCAGGTCTTCGGCTTCCGGGTCGACGTAGAGGAGGCCGGTGACCACCTCGCCGGCCGCCGCTCGTTCCTGCAGGAAGCCCATGGCGCGGACCCGATCAGTGGGATCGTAGTCGGCGGCCAGTTTGCGCAGGGTCAGGACCGTGCCGTCGTGCTGCTCGACCTGGACGGTGGAGCCTTCCGAGTATTCGGCCGTGATCGGGCTCCGGCCAATCATCACGTCGAGCCGGTTGACCGCCTCATTGTGCTCGCGGACCCAGTCGAAGCTCTTGGTGCTGCCGGCGTGGTTGTTGAAGGCGATGCAGGGGCTGATGGTGTCGATGAAGGCGGCGCCCTTGTGGCGCAGCGCGGCCTTGATCAGGGGGACCAGCTGGGTCTTGTCGCCCGAGAAGCTGCGGGCGACGAAGGTGGCGCCCAGCTGCAGGGCCAGGCTGACCATGTCGATGGCGCTGTCGTGGTTGACGACGCCCTTCTTGGACTTGCTGCCCTTGTCGGAGGTGGCGCTGAACTGGCCTTTGGTCAGGCCGTACACGCCGTTGTTCTCGACGATGTAGGTCATGTTGACCCCGCGCCGGATCGAGTGGGCGAATTGGCCAAGACCAATAGAAGCGCTGTCGCCGTCGCCGCTGACGCCCAGGTAGACGAGGCTGCGGTTGGCGAGGTTGGCGCCGGTGAGCACGCTGGGCATGCGGCCGTGGACGGTGTTGAAGCCGTGGCTGGCGCCGAGGAAATAGTCAGGCGTCTTGGACGAACAGCCGATGCCGCTGAGCTTGGCCAGGCGGTGGGGTTCGAGGTCGAGCTCAAAACAGGCCTGGACGATGGCGGCGCTGATGCTGTCGTGGCCGCAACCTGCGCAGAGGGTGGAGACCCGGCCCTCGTAGTCGCGGCGGGTGTAGCCGACGGCGTTGGGGACCAGGGACGGGTGGGCGAACTTCGGCTTGGCGATATAGGTCATTTGGCCATCTCCGAGCTCGGCGAAACCGGCGCGCCCATGTGGGCGGAGATTTCCCTGGTGATGAAGCGGGCGGTGATCGGCGCCCCCTCGTAGTGCAGGATCTTGACCATCCGGGCCGGATCGACGCCCCCCTCGGCCATCAGCAGGGTGCGCAGCTGGGCGTCACGGTTCTGTTCGATGACGAAGACCAGGTCGTGGCGGTCGATGAAATCGAACACCTCGCCCGGGAACGGGAAGGCGCGGACACGCAGGGCGTCGACGTAGAGGCCCTGGGCCTCCAGCGCGGCCATGGCCTCGTCCATCGCCGGACCGGTCGAGCCGTAGTGGATGACGCCGAAACGGGTGGGCTTGCTGGCCTTCACCTCGATGGGTTGCGGCACGAGGCTCTTGGCCGTCTCGAACTTCTTGAGCAGCCGCTCCATGTTGTCGACGTAGACGGCGCCCTCCTCGCTGTAGCGGGCGTAACGGTCGCGGCTGGTGCCCCGGGTGAAGTAGGCGCCCTTGCTGGCGTGGGTCCCGGGATAGGTGCGGTAGGGCACGCCATCACCGTCGACATCGAGGTATCGGCCGAAGTTGACGCCGTCCTCGAGCATCTGGGCGGTCATCACCTTGCCCCGGTCGAGCTGCTTGGCGTCGTCCCAGGTGAAGGGCTCGGTCAGCCACTCGTTCATGCCCATGTCGAGGTCAAGCATGACGAAGATGGTGGTCTGCAGACGGTCGGCCAGATCGAAGGCCAGAGCCCCGAACTCGAAGCACTCGCCCGGATCGCGCGGCAGCAGCAGGACGTGCTTGGTGTCGCCGTGGCTGGCATAGGCAGCCGACAGGATATCCGACTGCTGCGTGCGGGTCGGCATGCCGGTCGAGGGCCCGCCGCGCTGGACGTCGAAGATCACGGCGGGGATTTCGGCGAAGTAGCTGAGGCCGATGAACTCCTGCATCAGGCTGATGCCCGGCCCCGAGGTGCAGGTGAAGGCGCGGGCCCCGTTCCAGCCGGCGCCGACGACCATGCCGATCGAGGCGATCTCGTCCTCGGCCTGGACGATGGCGTACTTCGCTTCGCCCGTTTGCTTGTCGACCCGCAGCTTCTGGCACCAGTTGGTGAAGCTCTCGGCCAGGCTGGTCGAGGGGGTGATCGGATACCAGGCGCAGACGGTGGCCCCGCCGTAGACGGCGCCCAGGCCGGCGGCGTCGTTGCCTTCGATGAAGATGCGGTCGCCGACCGCGTCGGCGGTGCGCACCTGCAGGCCGAGCGGCTTGAGGTTCTCGCGGGCGTAATCGACGCCCATGTGGAAGGCCTCGATGTTGGCCGGGATCAGCTTGGGCTTGGACGCGAACTGCTCGGCCAGAAGGGTCTCGATGACGGCGTTTTCGATGCCCAGCAGATAGGCCAAAACGCCGATGTAGATGATGTTCTTGAACAGCTGGCGCTGGCGCGGGTCGCTGTAGGCGGTGTTGCAGATGCGCTGCAGCGGGGCGCCGATGACGGTGATGTCGGCGCGGAACTTGTCGGCCGGCATCGGCCGGGTGCTGTCGTAGAAGAGATAGCCGCCGGGTTCGATCTCGGCGACGTCCTTGTCCCAGGTCTGGGGGTTCATGGCGACCATCAGGTCGACCCCGCCCCGCCGGCCCATCCAGCCCTCGCCGCTGACGCGAACCTCGTACCAGGTCGGCAGGCCCTGGATGTTGGAGGGGAAGATGTTGCGGGCGGCGACGGGCACCCCCGAGCGCAGGATCGACTTGACGAACAGGCCGTTGGCGCTGGCCGAGCCGGAGCCGTTGACGTTGGCGAACTTCACCACGAAATCATTCACGGCGGCGATGGGCATCAGCGGCATCCCCCCGCTTGCGTGGTGTTGAGCAGGAACTTCTGCATGTCCCAGGCGCCGGTCGGACAGCGTTCGGCGCAGAGCCCACAGTGCAGGCAGACGTCCTCGTCCTTGACCATCACCCGCCCGGTCGGCAGGGCGCCGGAGACGTAGAGGTCCTGGGTCAGGTTCAGGGCCGGGGCCTTGAGCCGCTCCCGCAGGTCCGGCTCATCGCCGTTGGGGGTGAACGTGATGCAGTCGGTGGGGCAGATGTCGACGCAGGCGTCGCACTCGATACAGGCCGGGGCGCTGAACACTGTCTGCACATCGCAGTTGAGGCAGCGCTGGGTCTCGGCGTAGGCCAGATGCTCGTCGAAGCCCAGTTCGACCTCGTTCTTGATCGAGCTCAGGGCCAGGGTGGTTTCCATCAGCGGCACCTTGCGGCGCTCGTCGAGGGAGATGTCGTTATCGTAAGACCACTCGTGGATGCCCATCTTCTGGGACGCCAGGGTGACGCCCGGCGGCGGACGCAGGCTAACATCCTGGCCCCGGCAGTGGAGGTCGATGGAGACCGCCGCCTCATGGCCATGCGCCACGGCCCAGATGATGTTCTTCGGGCCAAAGGCGCTATCGCCGCCGAAGAAGACCTTGGGGTTGGACGACTGGAAAGTGGTCTCGCCGACCACCGGCATGCCCCATTTGTCGAAGTCGAGGGTGTCGCGCTCGATCCAGGGGAAGCTGTTCTCCTGGCCGATGGCGACCAGGACGTCGTCGCATTCGAAATGCTGGTCAGGTTCGCCAGTCGGCTTGAGGGCGCGGCGGCCATCCTCGCCGGTCTGCCAACCGACCTTCTCGAACCAGACGCCGGTCAGCTTGCCGGCCTCGTGGGTGACGCTCTTGGGGACCAGGAAGTTGAAGATCGGGATGCCCTCATGCATCGCGTCCTCTTTTTCCCAGGGGCTGGCCTTCATCTCGTCGAAGCCGGAGCGGACGATGACCTTCACGTCCTCGCCGCCCAGCCGGCGCGAGGTGCGGCAGCAGTCCATGGCGGTGTTGCCGCCGCCCAGGACGATGACCCGTTTGCCGATCTTCTCGATGTGGCCGAAGGAGACGGATGACAGCCAGTCGATGCCAACGTGGATGTTCGCCGCCGCTTCCTGACGGCCCGGGACGTCGAGGTCGCGGCCGCGCGGGGCGCCGGTGCCGACGAAGATGGCGTCGTAGGGCTCGGCCAGCATGGCCTTGAGGCTGGTGACTTCCTGGTTCAGCACCAGCTGGGGGCCGAGCGCGGTGATGTAGCCGACCTCTTCGTCGATCACCTCTTCGGGCAGGCGGAAGCGCGGGATCTGGCTGCGGATCATGCCGCCGCCTTTGTGCTCGCGGTCGTAGATGACGACCTTGTAGCCGAGCGGGGCGAGGTCGCGGGCGACCGTCAGGCTGGCCGGGCCGGCGCCGACGCAGGCCACCGTCTTGCCGTTCCAGACCTCATTGGGCGTCGGCATGCGGCCGTTCAGCTCGCCCTTGTTGTCGGCGGCGGCGCGCTTGAGGCGGCAGATGGCGACCGGCTCTTCTTCCACCCGGCCCCGGCGGCAGGCCGGCTCGCAAGGGCGGTCGCAGGTGCGGCCCAGAATCCCCGGGAAGACGTTGGACTTCCAGTTGACCATATAGGCGTCGGCGTACCGACCCTGGGCGATCATCCGGATGTATTCGGGGACCGGGGTATGGGCCGGACAGGCCCACTGGCAATCGACCACTTTGTGAAAGTAATCAGGCGACTCGATATTCGTCGGTTCCAACTCCGGAACGCTCCTCTTCCCCCGCTCCCGTGTCTGAGAGAAGTGACGAAGCCGCAACCGGGCGACCACGCCCTACGCCCGCACAAGATGCACTTAAACGGACGTTAGACCCGCGAGTCATGTCGGGACAAGGGGGAAAGGACCTTGCGGGAACGCTTATCGCCGCAGGGGGGAAGGGCTCACTCTTCCGGCGGCGGCGCGCGCGACGTCATGCCCGAGGAGGCGGCGTCGTCGGCGATCTGGTCGTCGGTTTCAGGATCGATGCCAGGAGACGTGTCGCGCGGGATTGTGCGCCTGGCTTCTTCTTCCTTGGGCTTGGGCGCCGGCAGGGCGGGCGCTTCGGGCAGGGCGTCCTGGGCGCTTTCGGCGGCCTCGTCGGCGGCCGTGCGCGGATCGACGTCGCCCAGCGTCTCACGGCTCATGAAGGCGATCACGGCCAGGGTCATGGCCACCCCGACCAGGAAGCCGACCACACCCCAGAAGAAACCACCGCCACCACGCTTATCAGCCATCTTCAGGTCCCCTGCCAGGTGCGCACCCGGCCAATGTCCACGTGAACGAATCCGGTGTCCGGATAATAGCCGACGCCGCCGCCTTTCAAGGCCAGGGCTGCGTCTCTGAAGGCGGTTAGCGCGACGTCGTTGAGACGCACGTCCATGGCCTTGCCTTCCATATGCATCGATTTGGTCGCCACCTCGCTCTTGCCGTTCGCCTGGGCGCTGCGGTCCTGCAGGGCGGCGTTGGTCACCGGCGAGCGGAAGGCGGAGATGATGCGGTAGGGCTCGGTCGAGCCGAACTGGGTCTGCAGGGTGAAGAGGATGTCGAGCAACCGCACGTCGATGGGGTGTTCCTCGGTCGAACGGAAATCCCGGAGCAGCTTCTTGATGCTCATCAGGCTGTCCCAGACGTAGCCGCCGTCCTTCCAGTAGACGACGTCGAGCTCTTCGTTGGTGTGCAGGTGGCGGAAGGCCAGGCGCCGGGCGCCCTCCGGCGGCGGCCGGATCGGGGTCGGGGCGAGGTTGAGGTCCTCGGCGCTGACCGGGTCGGCCGGCGGTTCCTCCTGCGCCGAAGCGGCGCGGCTCAGCAGACCGACGGAAGCGGCGGCCAGAAGGCCGGGTCCGGCCTTCAGCAGGGTCCGACGGTCGGTCATCTGCCCTTCCCCATCGCGATCTAAGCCTGCGCCCCGATCCGCTGCATCAGCAGGGCGTCCCAGCCGTAGGGGTCGGAGCGGAAATTGACCCCGCCATCCGGCGTCACATAGGCGGTCCAGTAGAGCAGGAAGACCTCGACCGGCCGCTGCACCTGGGCGCGGGTGGTCTTGCCGCCGGCGATGGTCGCGTCGATCTGTTCGGGCGTCCAGTAGGGGTCATTGGCCAGAACGTGCCGGGCCAGGGCCAGCGGCTTTTCGAGCCTCACGCAGCCGTGGCTGGCCAGGCGGCTATAACTGGCGAACTTCCCCTTGCTGGGGGTGTCGTGCAGGTAGACGGCAAAGCGGTTGTTGAAGTCGAACTTGATCAGGCCCAGCGCGCTGCCCGGTCCTGGCGCCTGCTGCAGGCCGCCGCCCGGCAGGATGCGGAAGCCGGCGCTGGCCAGGTAGCCGCGGCCCTTCGGGTAGAGCTCGTTCTTGGCGATTCCGGCCGGAACGTTCCATGGCGGATTGAGCACGATGGAGTGGATGCTCGACCGTAGCATCGGGGTCTCCGACCCCGGCTTTCCGGTCACCGCCCGCATCGACATGGTCGGCTCGTCGCCCACGAACACCGTCAGCACGGCGGCGGCGATGTTCACCTGGATGCGGTGCTCGGGCAGCGACTGGGGCAGCCAGCGCCAGCGCTCCATATTGGCCAGGATCTGGTCGATGCGGCGCTCGACCGGCACGTTGAGTTGAGTGCGCAGGCCGGCGCTGAAGACGCCGGTCGGGTTTTGGCCGAAGCGGCGCTGGGCGCGCTCGACGGCCGCGGCCAGTTCCTGGTTGTAGACCGGCGTGGCGGGCGACCCGACCGGGGCGCCGGCGGGGACCATGGCCACCGACAGCGGGGCGGCCTTGTCCTCTTGCGCCAGGCGGGCGCGGAGCAGTTCGACCATCGGCCCGACCGAGCCCGGCTTGAGGTCCATCTCGGGCAGCGGGGTGAAGCCGCCCGCCGTCTGGATCTCGCGGTACTGGATCAGGCCCTTCTGCAGCGCCTGATAGCCGGTGTAGGGCGGCGGCAGGCTGTTCAGCCAGGCCTGGACGCGGTTGTTGGCCACGGCGGCGGCGAGGCCCGGCGCCGGATCGAAGGGCTCGGGCCGCAGGTCCCAGTCATCGCGGAAACCGGAGGCCGGCAGGCGGCCGGAATGGACGGCCTTGGCATAGCGCAGGGTGGCGGCGACGAGGGCGGCGTTGTCGGTCCCGCGCGGCGTGAAGGCGCCGGCGGGGAAGCCATGGGCGGGCGCGTTTTCGAGGGCGCGGCGCAGCTGGGCGGCCTGCTCGGGGCTGGGATTGATCGGTCCCGGCTGGGCCGGTCCGCGCAACGGCTGCGCCGTCGCCGGACCCAGCGCCGTCAGCGCCGCCAGCCCCAGGAATATACTTGCGACTGCCCCGACCCTACGCCCCGTCGACACCGAGTTAGTCCCCATGAAATAGCCTTCGCTCAAACGTTAACGCACGTTCTCGCGGAAGGCGCCATGGTGACTCCTGTTACGCGAGCGCGCCGTTCGATGATTTGGTGATATGCGACGTTCCGGCAACGGTTACTTCAAGGGGCAAGGCATGCGGAAACGCATTCTGATCGGGCTGGCGGCGGCTCTGGTGGCGGGATCGGCAATGGCCGCCGAGCCTGAGAAGCTGTTGAGTGCAACCCTGCCGGCCGGCGGCGAGGGCGGCGGGCGACTCATCCGCACGACTCAGGGCCTGGCCCTTCTGGCGCCGGAGGGACTCACCCCGCTGGAAGGCGGTCGGCCGGCCATGCGCTGGCCCAAGGACATGATCACGCCGGTCGAGCCGGGCAGCCGCTGGATCCTCGGCGTTGAGAAGCCCCGCACCGGCGGCTTCATGGAGCCGCAGAAACGCGGGCCGATGCGGCTGGGCGACCTCGACGCGGCGACGACCTTTCCGGAGGTCAAGCCGCTCTATCTGCACATGGCGGCCTGGCCCTATGCGGCGGCCGACGGGCCGGACGGCAGTCTGCTGATGGTGCTGTGGGCCAAGGCCCCGCCCTTCGTTACCGAGCCCGGCTACAGGCTGGTCCTCTGGTCGCCGACGGCCCCGGCAAAGGTGGCGGAGTGGCCCGAGGCCTGGCGCGATATCGGCCAGGGCCAGCTGATGGCCGACGGCCAGGGCGGCTGGCGGCTGCTGACCAAACTGGGCGAGGAAGCCTGCGGCCGCAGCGCCGGGGTGGCGGTGCTGGCCATCTCCGCCGATCTCAAGGTGTCGGAAGGCGAGAAGCTATGCCTGCCGGCGGCCTACACGGCCTTCACCTCCGAGGTGCTAGCCGGGGTCAGCACCCCGAAGGGGCCGGTCTGGTTCGTCAGCGGCAAATCGGCCGGGTCGCACCGGCTGGCGCGGATCGACGTCACCGCGAGCGGACTGAAGGCCAAGCCCATGGCCGAACTGCCGGCCGGCGAGGTGGCCTCGACGGCCTATGACCCCTCGACCGGCGACCTCTATGTCGCCCAGGACAATGGCGTGCGGCTGACGCGGATCGATGCAGCCGGCAAGGCGAAGGACATCGATCTGCCGGCGCCGAGCTGCGATGGCGGCAAGGCTGGCGGCAAGCGGACCGCCAGCCTGGCGACCCTGGACGGACGGGTGCATCTGGCGGTCACGGCGGGAGCGTGCGTAAACGTCTGGCGGTTCTAGCGCGTGCCGTAGAGCCGGTCGCCAGCATCGCCGATGCCCGGCCGGATGAAGCCCTGCGGGTCCAGCTCGCGATCGACGCCGGCGCACCAGATGTGGACGCCGGGGTGGTCGCCCTGCAGCCGGGCGATGCCTTCGGGGCAGGCCAGGATGCAGACAAAGCTGAGGTCAGAAGCGCCCTGCTCCTTCAACCGCTCGACCGCGGCGCTGGCCGTGCCGCCGGTGGCCAGCAGGGGGTTGATGACGATGACCTGGCGCTCGGACATCGTCTCGGGGGTCTTCAGGTAATACTCGACGGCGACCATGGTCGTCGGGTCGCGGTAGAGGCCGATGTGGGCGACGCGGGCGCTGGGCACCAGGCTGAGCATGCCCTCCAGCATCCCCTCCCCGGCCCGCAGGATCGGGGCGAAGACCAGCTTCTTGCCGGCGATCTGGGGCGATTGGGTGGTTTCGAACGGGGTCTCGACCGCGCGGTTCTCGAGGGCCAGGTCTCGGGTGGCCTCGTAGCAGAGCAGGATCGAGACCTCGCGCATGATCTCGCGGAAGGTCTTGGTCGAGGTGTCCTTGTCCCGCAGGCGGGTCAGCTTGTGCTGCACCAGCGGGTGATCGACGACAGTGACGCCCTTCATGGGGTGCTCCTAAAAGACGGTGCCATCGCTGACGATGTTGAGCGGCGGGCCGCCGTCGGCGCGCAGTTCCTTGGCCAGGATCCGGCCGGTGGCCCAGGTGCCGCCTTCCAGCACGCGGGCCAGGGGGAAGTCGGCCTCCGCCACGCCCAGGCGCTCGCGGACCATCGGGGCGATGCGGTCGAGC
Organism: Caulobacter sp. SRI_014; assembly: GCF_057586315.1. Classification (NCBI taxonomy): domain Bacteria; kingdom Pseudomonadati; phylum Pseudomonadota; class Alphaproteobacteria; order Caulobacterales; family Caulobacteraceae; genus Caulobacter; species Caulobacter sp. SRI_014. The sequence continues at coordinate 386,013 of NZ_JBYCZQ010000001.1, forward strand.
AGGGCCACTGTCAGGCTGCGCCAGCCGATGATCAGCGGGCGGGAGACGTCCTGGCTGAGGTGCTGCTGGGCGGGATCCCTCAGGACCAGCACGCCGCCGTCCATGAACAGGCCGCCGTTGCGGTACTCGGCCAGACCGGTGAGGCCGTCGATGTCATGGACGGTGATCCCCGCCTCTTCGAGCGGCTCGATCAGGCTATAGGCCAGCCACTGGCTGAGCTTGTGGATCGGCACGAGGTTGTTGGTCGCGTCATCGCGGACGATGGCCGGGTGACGCCAGGTGTCGCCGAGCGGCAGCCCCCCGAGGGTCAGGCGGTGGCGCCAGATCGGGCCGAGGGCCTCCAGCAGGACTTCGAGGATGATCGGAGCGGGCAGCCGCCCGTCCGTGGCGCGGGCGGCGATGGCGTCGAACAGGCCGCCGGGACGGGGGCTATCCTTCATGCCGAACAGGTCGGGCCGGGCCGTGGCCTGGTCGCCGAGGCGGCGCAGCAGGTCGGCGCGGCCGTCGAGGCCGAGCAGCGGATTGGCGTCGGTGACCTGGAAACCCTTGGCCAGGGCTTTGGTGGTCAGGCCTGCGAGGTTGTCGGCGCGCAACGGGTCGGGGCCGGTGGAGAAGGCGCCGGATTCAAACAGGCGCAGGCTGGCGACGGCCAGGCCCTCGGAGCGGGTGGTGATCGTGCCGGTGGCGCGGTCTTCAAAGGACCAGGCCGGGCCGGCGCCAGCGTCCAGCAGGACGCTGGTGATGGCCAGGTCGAAAGCGGCGCGGGCGCGATGGGCCTTGTCGACCCAGTCGTTGCGGCGCGAGAGCTCTGCCCAGAGATCGCGGCCCTGGACGACGAAGTGGCGCCAACGGGCGTGGAACGGCACCTGGAGCGAGGGGTACTGGCTGCGGATGACGGCGGCGACTCGGTCGGCGACCGGGTCGAGGCGGGTGAGGTCGACGCGCCAGTCGGTCAGGTCGCCGTCGAGGGCGAGGGACAGCATCTCATGGGCCCGCGTGCGGACGGCGGCGGGGGTGAGTAGCGACTGGGCGGCTTCGGTTTCGGTCATTTCATTTCACGGCTCCTTCTCCCGCTTGCCGGGAGAAGGTGTCAGCCGAAGGCTGACGGATGAGGGCAGAGCGGACGTTGGACGAGCAGCGCCAGAACGGGTGTTTCCGGATGAGCCGGCGCCGCCCTCATCCGACCCGCTTCGCGGGCCACCTTCTCCCGGCGAGCGGGAGAAGGGGCGCCGCTGCGCGACGCCTAGAACTTGTCCAGTCCCCGTCCGACGACCTTGCTCAGCTCTTCGGCCGAGGGCGCGCCTTCGGGGGTGTAGTAGCCGGCGGCCTTCTTGGCCTCCATCTCGACGCTGGCGTCGTCCGGCACCAGGTAGTCCGGGATCGGCACCCGTTCGCCGATCTCGATGCCGCCGTGAGCGAGCGCGTCGTACTTCATGTTCGACATCGAGACGAAGCGGTCGATCTTCCTGATGCCCAGCCAGTGGATAATGTCGGGCATCAGCTGCTGGAAGCGGGCGTCCTGCACCCCGGCGACGCATTCGGTGCGCTCGAAGTAGGTCGCCGCCTGATCGCCGCCGGGCTGGCGCTTGCGGGCGTTGTAGACCAGGAACTTGGTCACCTCGCCCAGCGCCCGGCCTTCCTTGCGGTTATAGACGATCAGGCCGGAGCCGCCGTTCTGGGCCTCCCGCACGCACTCCTCGATCCCGTGCGTCAGGTACGGACGGCAGGTGCAGATGTCCGACCCGAATACGTCCGACCCATTGCACTCATCGTGGACACGGCAGGTCAGGCGCTTGTCGCCGCGGCCGATAAAGGCCGGGTCGCCGAAGATGTAGAGGGTGATGCCGCCGATCGGGGGCAGGAAGACCTTGAGGTCAGGCCGGGTGACCAGCTCGGGGTACATGCCGCCGGTCTGTTCGAACAGCGTGCGGCGCAGCTGGGTTTCCTCGACATCGAACCGCTCGGCGATGCCGGGCAGATACCAGACCGGGTCGATGGCCGCCTTGGTGACGGCCACGTCGTGGCTTTCGTGGACGATGTCGCCGTCGATCTTCAGCCGGCCGGCATTGATCGCCTCGGTGATCTCCGGAAGGTTCAGCCGCGCCTTGGTGATGGCGATGGTCGGGCGGATATCGACGCCCTCGGCGATCAGATGGCCGAAGTCCTGGGCCACCCGGTGGCCCCAGGGGTCGAGGCTGACGATCTTTTCGGCGTTCAGCCACTGATCGTGCGGGCCGATCTCGACGACCGGCGAGGTGTCGGTCAGGTCGGGGCGGACGAGCGGGTTCATGGCGCCCGAGGAAATGGCCAGCGCTCTGTACACGGAATAGGCGCCGCCGTGGGCGCCGACGGCGTTACGGTCAACGCCGGCGTTGACGGTGGCGACGACCGGACCGCGCTCCGCGGGCGTGGGGGCTCCCCAGGTCAGGGGGAAACGGCTCGCGCCGCCGACGCCCGGGTGGGACGTCAGACGAATGTGACCTTGACGATTAAGGGACATGCTTAGTTGGCCCGTGGGCTCTCCAGAAACGAAAAAGCCCCCGCCGGTTTTCGCCGGCAGGGGGCCTTTGAGCGGAGATAGTGGTGCGGAACCGTTTGCTTGGCAAGAGGGGCGTGATCGGCCCCGAATACCGGGCCTCTAGCCGCGGGTCAGCTCGAACAAGCGGTTGTCGTCTTCCCTCACCTCGATGGCAAGGTGGGCCATGGACTCGTCCAGGCGGGCCTGGGCCATTTCACGGGCGCGATCCTCGTCGATGGCATCGACGAGTTGAAGAGTCGGCACGCTGTACCGGCTATCATGGATGTAAAACGAAAATATACGCAACGGTAGCTCCCCGGAATGGGAAATGGCGGGACCGCGGTGGTCTCTCAGGCGACAGCTGCAGACTATGCCGCCGATAGAGACAGTCTAGTACAGTCGGCCGGTTTTGCCTAACAGCGAATATTCACACTTTGGATACCGCATCTATACTGTCGGATAGACGACATTTCAGCGACTTGACCTGACCGGCCGCCGCGGGCGAAATCCTTGTCCTGACTGGAGTTTCCCTGATGTCCGACCTCGACGCCTTCATCGCCGGCCTGCCCAAGGCCGAACTGCACCTACATATCGAAGGCAGTCTGGAGCCCGAGCAGATGTTCGAGTTCGGCCGGCGCAACCGCGTCGACATGCCGTTCAACAGCGTCGAGGACGTGCGGGCGGCCTATGAGTTTTCCAACCTGCAGGACTTCCTGGACATCTACTACCAAGGGGCCGGCGTCCTGCAGACGGAAGAGGACTTCCACGACCTGGCCGTGGCCTATTTTGACCGGCTGGCGGCCGATGGCGGGGTCCATGCCGAAATCTTCTTCGACCCCCAGACCCACACCGACCGGGGCCTGCCGTTCAGTATCGCCGCCGACGGCCTGCTGGCCGGCATGCGTACGGCGGAGGCGCGGCACGGGATCAGTTCGAGGCTGATTCTCTGCTTCCTGCGCCACCTGGACGAGGACGCCGCGTTCGACACCCTGAAGGCCGCCGAACCCTATCTGGACCGCATCGCCGGGGTCGGCCTAGACAGTTCGGAGGTCGGCCACCCGCCCAGCAAGTTCGCCAAGGTGTTCAAGGCGGCCGGCGAGCGGGGCCTGTTGAAGGTCGCCCACGCCGGTGAAGAGGGCCCGCCGGAATACGTCTGGGAAGCCCTGGACCTGTTGAAGGTCGACCGCATCGACCACGGCAACCGCAGCCTCGAGGACGCCGCCCTGACCGCCCGGCTGGCGGCGATGGACATGACCCTGACGGTCTGCCCGCTGTCGAACCACAAGCTGTGCGTGGTCGACGACATGACCAAACACCCGCTGAAGCGGATGCTGGACCTCGGTCTGCACGCCACGGTCAACAGCGACGACCCGGCCTATTTCGGCGGTTATGTCGGCGACAACTACCGGGCGGTGACAGCGTCGCTGGGGCTGACGAAGGAAGATCTGGTCCTGCTGGCGAAAAACAGCTTCACCGGCAGCTTCCTCGATGAGGAACGGGTGGCGCTGCACCTGCAGGCCATCGACCGGTACGCCGCCCAATAAGAAAAGGGCCGCCCAAACGGACGGCCCTTCCCTTCACACAGTCAGCCAACCTTAGCCGGTGATGCGGTAGCGGCCACGACGGTCAGGGCAGACCCGGACGTAGCGGTAGTCGCTGCGGCCGCCGTACTCGGTCGGCGCGATGGCCAGCCGGCAGCGGTTGTTGATGTACCAGCTGCGGTCATAGCGGCCGCTGCGTTCGCCGCGGGTGTAGCGCGGCTCGCGGTACTCATAGGTCTGGGCGTAGGTGTAGTAGTAGCCGTCGTCATCGCAATCGGCGGCCTTCTCGCCGATGTTGGCGCCGATGGCTCCGCCGACCAGGGCGCCGAGCACGGTGCCTTCGGTCTGGCTGTTGGTGGCGGCGACATTGTTGCCGATGGCGGCGCCGGCCAAGGCGCCGATCAGGCCGCCGACCACCTTGCTGCGGTCCTCACGGCGTTCGCAGCGCTCGTCGCGCCAGTCGGCGTAGTAGTCACGGCCACCACGGTCATAGCCATCGCGGTTGTCGACGTAACGGCCGTCCGGATCGTAACGCCAGTCGCCGTAGCGACGAACATAGGCGCCGTAGCCGTTGCGGCGGTCATAGGCGGCGCGGTCGCGTTCCCACTGGGCGCGGCGCTGTTCATAGTCGGCGCGGCGTTGCTGGTAGCTGGCCTGACGCTGCTGGTAGGCGGCTTCGCGCTGCTGCCACTCTCGGCGGGCGGCCTCATATTCCTGCTGCTCGCGGCGATAGTCTTCCTGCTGGTCCAGCCACTGCTCATAGGTCTGGGCCGGGGCGGGCGCCGGGGCCGGCGTACCACGGCGATACTGCGCCAGGGCGGTGGCCGGGATGGCCGTGCTGGCCACAAGGATGCTGGCCAGCGCAATGGTGATGGTCTTGTTGGACTTCATGGGTCTTTCTCCGGTCGGTTCCCAGGCGGCCTCAAGCCGCCCCCTGCGGACCACCCCGTCCCGGGGTCCGATGGGCTGTGGAACGCCCTGGAGGACAAGGGGTTGCCCCCGCCCCGAATTGGGCGGGAAGGCGTGGCCCCGAGGCAACTGGATGGAGGGCTACAGCAGGGTGTCGCGGGTCGGCAGGCCCAGCAGCACCCGCCCGGCCAGTTCGAACACCGAGGGAGCCACCATGATGTGGTGGGTGATCACATGGGCGTCACGGAAGCGCCGCTGCAGCGGGCTGTCGAGGAACACCGCCGCCCCGCCGCCCAGATCGTAGACCCGGCGGGTGGCCTCGGCGCAGGCCTGGGCGGCGTGGGCGCAGGCCAGGCGAAGGTTGGCGCGATCCTCGATGGGGATGCTGCCGGCCTGAACAGCGCGCCAAAGGGTGTCGATAGCGGCATGGAAGCGGGCCCGGGCGGCCTCGACGACGCCGGCGGCCTGGGCGAACTCCGACTGCACGACATTGCGCTCGGCCAGGCTGCGGCGCGAACCCTGGCTGGTGCTGGTGGCGGCGATGGCGGCGAAATCGGCCAGGGCGCCGCGGGCGTTGCCGAGGGCCACGGCGGCAATGCCCATGGCCAGCATGCAGAAGGCCGGGAAGCGGAAGACGTCGGCCGAAGCGAGGGGCGGATCGGCGTGCAGGGCGACCGAGCGGCCCTTGGGAACCAGCAGATCCTTGACCGCGAAGTCGAGACTGCCGCTGCCGCACAGGCCCGACGTTCGCCAGGTGTCGATGAACTCGACCCTGTCGGCCGGGAACAGCATCATTCGATGAAGCGGCTCGCCGGCCTCGTCGAGCAGCGGACCGCCCTCGCCCATCAGCACCGCCCCGCCGGCCACCCACTGGGCGTTCTGCGAGCCGCTGCCCCACTTCCAGCGGCCGGTGACCCGCCAGTGGTCGCCGGCGTCGATGGCGCGGCCCATGGGGGCGAAGACGCCGGCGGCCAGGGTACTGGGGTCGCCGAACACCTCACGGGCGTGTTCGGGGCTGAGGCGGGCAGACATCATCGCCGTGGTGGCGGCGATCATCAGGCACCAGCCGGACGAGGCGTCGCCCTCCGACAGGGTCTCGATGGCCCGGGCGACCGTGGCGGGATCGGTTTCATGGCCGCCGAGCTCGGCCGGAACCAGCATCCGCAGCAGGCCCGAAGCGACCATGGCCTGGGCCAGGTCGGTCGGGAAGCGGCGAGCCTGTTCGATCTCCTCGGCCCGGGGACGGACCTGGTCCCGCAGACCGGCGGCGACGGCGATAGCGTCCATGGTCACCCCTTCAGCCGCCAGAGGGCGGCCAGGTTGTTGCGCTGCATGTTGGAACTGCCGCCGACAATGGGCATCGACAGCAGGTCGCGGACATTGCGCTCGATGTCGTAGTCGGCGCTCAGGGCATAGGCGCCCATCACCTTCTGGCAGGCCAGGGCGATCTCGACGCCGGTCTCACCGATGAACAGCTTGGCCATGCTGGTTTCGGCCGCGCAGGGCTGGCCCGCATTGGCCAGGTTGGCCGCGTGGTAGAGCATCAGCCGGCAGGCCTCCAGCTTGGTCCTGGCGTCGACAAGGGCGTGGCGTACGGCCTGGTGGCCGCTGATCGGCTTGCCGAACTGCTCGCGCTCCTGGGCGTAGGCCCAGGCTTCCTCCATCGCCGCCTGAGCCAGGCCGAAGGCGCAGGCGCTGATCTCCAGCTTCTCGATGTCCAGGGCCCGGCCGGCCAGCATTCCCCAGCCCCGGTTCCACTTCTCCTCACCGCCGACGATGGCCGAGGCCGGCAGGCGGACGCCGTCGAAATGGACGTCGCTGGAGAGGGTGTAGCGCAGGTTCACATGATCAATAGGGGTGATGACCACGCCCGGCGCGTTCGTGGGGATCAGCACGAAACTCAGCCCTTGCCGGGCCGGCGCCTCGGGGTCCGAGCGGACCAGGCAGTAGATGTAGTCGGAAAAGTCGGCGCCGGTGCACCAGCGCTTGGCCCCGTCGATGACGATTTCGTCGCCCTCGCGGCGGGCGCGGGTGGTGACTCCCGACAGATCGCCGCCGACGTCGGGTTCCGAGAGGCCGTAGGCGAAGATCAGCTCGCCTTTCGCCAGGCGAGGGAGCAACTCCGCCTTCTGCTCTTCCGAGCCGTTCTCGAGGATGTTCATGCCGCCGTAGAAGGCGCACTGGATGAAGGGGCCGGCCAGGAATGAGCCCGCGCGGCACAGCTCCTCGATGGCCGCGACGGCGGCCAGGATGTCGGGTCCGGAGCCGCCGTATTCCTCGGGCACCGTCAGGCCGCAGAGGCCCATGGCGGCCAGCTCGGCGTAGAGATCGCGCGGGAAGGTATGGGTGCGGTCCCACTCGCGGCGCTTCTCGCGCGGCGCCTTCTCGGCGACGAAGCGCTGGAGCTGACGGCGCAGCTGGGTGACGTGGTCGGGCTCGCTCATTCGCCGGTCAGGTTCGGTTTGCGGCGCTCGCGGAAGGCGTTGACCGCCTCGGCCCGGTCGGCGGTCATGTTGGACAGCATCTCATAGGCGACGGCGGCGTCGCTGGTGCTGACGGCGATCTGCTTCAGGGCGATGTTGGCGATGGTCTTGGTCCAGCGCACGGCCCAGCGGGGGTTTGCGAGGATCTTGCCGGCAATCTCGGCGACCTTGGCGTCGAGCTGGTCGGCGGGGACGGCGTAGTTGATCAGACCCAGCTGCACCGCCTCCGACGCCGGCAACAGGTCGCCGGTCATCAGCAGTTCCTTGGCGCGGGCAAAGCCGATCAGCTGGGGCCAGATGACCGCCCCGCCGTCGCCGGCCACGAGGCCGACCTTCACATGAGGATCGCCGATCTTGGCCGTCTCGTCGGCGATGATGACGTCGCACAGCAGGGCGATGGTGGCTCCGAGGCCCGCCGCCGCCCCGTTGAGGCGGGCGATGATCGGCTTTTCCAGGTCCAGCAGCGTGCCGACGATGCGCTTGGCGTCATGGGCGATGGCGCGGAAGGCGGCGGGCCTGGCGATCTGTTCGTCGAACCAGTCGAAGTCGCCGCCGGCGCAGAAGGCGCGGCCTTGGCCGGTCAGGATGATCAGGTCGCTGTCCTCGTCGGCCTGCAGCTCGATGAACAGGCGCGCCAGTTCGTCGTGCATCGCCGCATCGACGGCGTTCACCGCATTGCCGGTGATGGTCACCGTCAGCACCCGGCCATCGCGGTCGAACCGGAAGCGGCTGTAGTTCTGGAGAAGCTGGTGGGTCATTGGGGATCCGGGCTCAGGCGGGCGAGGCGGCGGCCGAAGTTCTCGCCCCGAAACAGGCCGCAGAAGGCCTCCGGCAGGCGTTCCAGCCCCTCGAACTCCTCGATGGCGATCTTCAGCGAGCCGTCGGCGATCCAGCCGGCCAGGGTCGCCTGGGCCTCCGGGAACTGGCGCAGGTCGTCGAACACCACCAGGCCCTCCATGCGCACCCTGTGGGTGATGAAGACGCTGGTGTTCTTGATGCCCACACGGTCGGCCGCCTCAACATTGTAGTCGGCGACCTGGCCCGACACGACGACCCGGCCGCGCAGCCGCATCATCGGCAGGACGCGGTCGATGCTTTCGTTGCCGACGTTGTCGAACAGGATGTCGACCCCCTTGGGACAGGCCGCCGCGATGGCTGCGGTCAGATCGGGCGTCGCCTTGTAGTCGATCACCTCATCGAACCCGGCCTCGTCCTTCAGCCAGGCGCATTTCTTCGGACCGCCCGCCACGCCGACGACGCGCAGGCCGAGCTTCTTGCCGATCTGGCCGGCTGTCGCGCCGACGGGTCCGGCCGCCGAGGTGACCAGCAGGGTCTCGCCCTCCTTCGCCTGACCCAGGCGATGCATGCCGAACCAGGCGGTCATGCCGGGCACGCCCAGCACCCCGATCCAGGCGCCCAGCGGCACGCCCCTGGGCTTCCATTCAGCTGGAATTTTCTGGATGACGCCCCGGCCGTCGGAGACCAGATGGTCTCGCCACCCGCCGCCGGCGGCGATGACGTCGCCCGGCGCGAAGGCGGGATTGTTGCTCTCCTCGACCTGCGCCACCGCAAAGCCGTCGATGCCCTCGCCGACCTTCATCGCCCCGGCGTAGCTGTCGCCGCCCGACAGTCGCGAGCGCATGCCCGGGTCGACCGAGGCCAGGATGGTGCGGGCCCGGAACTGGCCCTCGGCCAGATCGGGAAGCTCGGCGGTCTCCAGCCGGAAGTCGTCAGGCGCGGGGGCGCCGCGCACATGGCGCGCCAGCACCCATCGGCGGGTCGTTACAGTCACCAGGCCTCCCATCCCGGCTCGATGGCGGCCGGCGTTGGGCGGCAGATTAGGGGGACAGGCAGGGAAAGGGGAAGCACTCATCCTCACCCGTCTACGGGGGAGGATGGGTCAGGCTATTCCTCGACGATGGCCCGCATCAGGTGAACCATCTGGCGGCGCAGGCCCGGCTTGTCGATGCGCACGAACAGCGAGGCGATCTCCAGGCCCTCGGGACTCATCAGGAACTCGTTGATGGTCCGGTCGAAGCCGGTCTCGCCGACCACCAGCTGGTCGGTCGGGTCGCTCAGGCCGTCGAAGAAGTAGGCCACCGGCGTCTGCAGGGTGGCGGCGATCTGGTAGAGCTTGGAGGCCGAGACGCGGTTGGCCCCCCGCTCGTACTTCTGCACCTGCTGGAAGGTCAGGCCGAGGCTGTCGGCCAGCTGTTCCTGGGTGACCCCCAGCGCCTTGCGCCGCTGACGGATGCGGCGGCCGACGTGCAGGTCAACTTCGGCGGGACCATCGGGGGGCATGGTCACTTCTCCAACTCGACTGAAATCAGTGTTTCAGTCGGATAGACGACACAGGTTTCGCGTTTATTGCCGACGTGCGGCGAGGTGCGTCCCCCACGCCAAGGCGCCCAGAGTAGCATAACTCCAGATGTAGTAGGCGGTGATGATGGCCAGAGCGAAAAGTCGCGGGTCGAGCACGGCCGTGAAGTGGGTGGCGGCGGTGAGCAGCTGGGTGGCGCTGGCGAAGATCAGCCAGCCGCGCCGCCAGCGCAGGGCCATGATCACGAACACGACGAACAGCACCACATCCAGCCAGGCGACGGTCCATTGCGGCGACAGGATGTTGATGCGGTCCTGCAGGAGGCTGCTGGCGGACCAGGCGACGGCGATGACGACCGCGGCGATCTTCTCGGGCCGACCGCCCTTGAGCAGGGCGTAGAGGCAGACGGCGGCCATGACGACGAAGCCGATCATGGCGGAAAGCGTGGGCATGGCGGGGGTCCGAGCTGTCGAATCCCCGCCAGTGTCCGCCAATCGGGCCTGCGCACAAGAACACAGGCCCGGCTTTTGGGTCAGACCACCCGGCGCAGGCGGGTCGCGCGGCGTTCCGCCGGCGTCAGGTCCAGTTCGCCGGTGGGCGGCGGGGCGTTCTCTTCAGGCTTGTCCATGCCGCCGATGGCGACGGTGCGCAGGCCGATCTGGTCCTTGACGTCGGCCAGGTGGCCGTGGGCCTCAACCAGCTCGCGACGGCCGTTGGCCAGCATCACGATGGAAGCGCAGGTGCGGTCCATCACCGACTGGCCGACCACGGCGGACAGCCCGGCCTCGACCCGGGCGTCGCTGAGCATGCTGGTCAGGCGGGCGGTTTCGCTGAGCGCCCGGTCGATGGCGAGTTCGGCGGCGAACAGCTGGTCGGCCACCTTGTAGGCGACGATCTTGCGTTTCATGGCATGAGTCTCCGATGCGCGCGGGCGGCAAGGGCCGGCGCGGGTTTTGGCGTCAGGTTGTTGGAAAGTTCGGGTCTTCTAGCCGCGGGGCGGCACGGCCCCGTCGACGATGCGCTGGACGAGCAGAGCGACCTCATGGGCCCCCATCAGAACGCCCCCCAGCAGGAGGCTGCCGAGAATCGCGATGATCGCGATCCGGGTCAGCAGGCTTAGTGGCGTCAGGTCATGGACGCCTCCTCGGCCAAGAAGGCTTCGTCCGAGGTCAGCCAGGCCGTGGCGCTTAGAATCTGCACCAGCAGCTTTTCCGGCGGCAGAGACGGCTGCAGCCGGCGCAGGGCCGAAACGATGGTCGAGATCTGACCCGCCCGGTCCGGACTGGCCAGCAGGCTCAGCCCCGATTCCAGAGCCGCCCAGCTGACCAGAAACACTGGGCTGGAGGTCGGCGGATTGATCGTTGATGCGGTCACTGAAAGCCCCTGGATCGGCGTTGAACTGGGGCTCAACTGACCGGTCGGCGGGGCTCTTGGGTATGGGGCCTGGATCGGATGGGTATTCGATACCCAGGTCGGATTCGTGCGCGACCAGGGCCAGGGCGGCGGCCCGGCGGTCGGCGGCGCCGATGCGGGCCTTGGCGCTGTCGATATGTTTGTCGACCGTGCTCTTGGAGATGTTCAGGAGCCGGGCGATTTCCTTGGACTGGTGATGCCGCGCGACCAGACGCAGACACTCGCGCTCACGCGGTGTCAGAGCCTCGAACCCTGTCCGGGTCTCTGCGGAAATCACCCCCATAGGTGGAGACTGGCACAAGCTGGGGGCAATGCCAGCGGAGTCAACCTGACTGTGTCTGTCGGCCGCACACCACTCGGGATTTAGACGTTCGCCGGGGCCGCTAAAGCCCCAGCACCGCCTTGGCCATGATGTTCCGCTGGATCTCGTTGGAGCCGCCGAAGATCGAGGTCTTGCGCATGTTGAAGTAGGTCGGCCCGGCCTTGAAGGCGAAGTCGGGACCGATCGGCAGGGCGTTGCCGCCCTCCTTCGGGAAGCCGCGGAAGTAGGGGGCGCCGTAGTGGTCGGCGGCTTCCAGGGTCAGTTCGGTCAGGCGCTGGCCGACCTCGGTGCCCTTCACTTTCAGCAGGCTGGCTTCCGGGCCGGGACCCTTGCCGCTGCTCTCGCCGGCCAGCGTGCGCAGCTCGGTGTATTCCAGGGCCTGCAGATCGACTTCCAGCTCGGCGATCTTGCGGCGGAAATCGGGGTCGTTGATCAGCGGCTTGCCGTCGTCGGCCAGCTGGCCGGCGGCCACTTCGCGCAGGCGTTCGATGCCGCGCTTGGAGCGGGCGACGCCGGCGATGCCGGTGCGCTCATGGCCGAGCAGGTACTTGGCGACCGTCCAGCCCTTGTTCTCCTCGCCGATGCGATTCTCCACCGGCACGATGACGTCTTCCAGGAAGGTGTCGTTGACCTCGTGGCCGCCGTCGATGGTGATGATCGGGCGCACGCTGATGCCCGGGGTCTTCATGTCGATCAGCAGGAAGGTGATGCCCTCCTGCTTCTTGGCGTCGGGATCGGTGCGGACCAGGAAGAAGCCCCAGTCGGCGAAATGGCCCTGGGTGGTCCAGGTCTTCTGGCCGTTGACCTTGTAGTACTCCTTGCCGTCCTCGCCGGTGAAGCGCACGGCCTTGGTGGCCAGGCCGGCCAGGTCGGACCCGGCGCCGGGTTCCGAATAGCCCTGGCACCACCAGATGTCGCCGGCGAGCGTCGGCTTCAGCAGGTTCTCTTTCTGCTCGTCCGAGCCGAAGGTGTAGAGCACCGGCCCGATCATCCCCAGGCCGAACGACGGCCCCGTGGTGTTGGCCCGGGCCAGCTCCTCGCTGAAGATGTACTTGCGCACGGCGTCCCAGCCGGTGCCGCCGTACTGCGTCGGCCACGACGGGGTCAGCCAGCCCTTCTTGTAGAGGATCTTGTGCCAGGACAGGATCTCTTCCTTGTTCAGGTGCTCGCCGGTGGCCTGCTTGTCGCGGATGGCCTTGGGGAAGTTCTGTTCGATCCAGTCGCGGACTTCCTTACGGAACTCGGCGTGCTCAGGCAGGAAATCCAGATCCATCTACAGGCTCCCTCTAGGTCGGGCTGGACTCTCGCGGTCCGCCTCGGCAGTTTGCGCTCAAACAAGTGTTTCAACGACGATAGGGGCGCAACGCCATGGCCGCAATCAATTCCGTCACCGACCTCTCCAACGAAGGCGATGTCGCCGTCATCACCCTCAACTCGCCGCCGGTGAACGCGCTGTCGTCCGGCGTGCGCGACGGCCTGTTCGAAGGCTTCAAGGCCGCCATCGCCGACGACACGGTGAAATCCATCGTCCTGATCTGCGACGGCCGCACCTTCATCGCCGGCGCCGACATCAGCGAGTTCGGCGGGGCCGCCAAGGGCGCCAGCCTGTTCGACGTCCAGAACATCATGGAAAATTCGCCCAAGCCCGTCGTCGCCGCCATCCACGGCACGGCGCTCGGCGGCGGCCTGGAAGTGGCCCTGACCGCCCACTACCGGGTGGCCGTGCCCTCGGCCAAGGTCGGCCTGCCGGAAGTGAACCTCGGCCTGCTGCCCGGCGCCGGCGGCACCCAGCGCCTGCCCCGCATCGTCGGCGCCGAAAAGGCCCTGGAGATGATGACCAGCGGCAGCCACGTGCCGGCCAAGGCCGCCAACGCCATGGGCCTGGTCGACGAGATGGCCGAAGAGGGCAAGCTGCGCGAGGGCGCCATCGCCTTTGCGAAAAAGGTCGTCGCCGAGAACTGGCCGCTGAAGAAGGTCCGCGACCGCGAGGTCAAGGCCGACCCGCAGGTGTTCGCCGACTTCCGCAAGGCCAACGCCCGCAAGTTCCGCGGCTTCAAGGCTCCCGAATCGAACATCCAGTGCATCGAGGCGGCGGTGAACCTGCCCTTCGAGGAAGGCCTGAAGGTCGAGCGCAAGCTGTTCATGGAGCTGATGACCGGCCCGCAGTCGGCCGCCCAGCGCTATGTCTTCTTCGCCGAGCGCGCCGCCAACAAGATCCCCGACGTCGGTGACGATGTCGAAGTCCTGCCGATCAAGACCGTCGGCGTCATCGGGGCCGGCACCATGGGCGGCGGCATCTCGATGAACTTCCTCAACGCCGGCATCCCGGTGAAGATCGTCGAGATGAAGCAGGAGGCCCTGGATCGCGGCCTCGGGGTCATCCGCAAGAACTACGAGAACACCGCCAAGAAGGGCCGCCTGACCCAGGACGACGTCGAAAAGCGCATGGCCGCCCTGACCGGCTCGCTGGAGCTGTCCGATCTGGCCGACTGCGACCTGATCATCGAGGCCGTGTTCGAGAACATGGACATCAAGAAGGACATCTTCGGCAAGCTGGACAAGATCGCCAAGCCGGGCGCCATCCTCGCCACCAACACCAGCTACCTTAACGTCGACGAGATCGCCTCGGCCACCGGCCGTCCCGAAAGCGTCATCGGCCTGCACTTCTTCTCGCCGGCCAACGTCATGCGCCTGCTGGAAATCGTGCGCGGCGATGCGACCTCCAAGCCGGTGATCGCCACCTCGATGAAGCTGGCCAAGACCATCGGCAAGGTCGGCGTCCTGGTCGGCGTCTGCCCGGGCTTCGTCGGCAACCGCATGCTCTCCAGCCGCCAGGGCCAGGCCCAGGCCGTCGTCGCCGAGGGCGCCATGCCCTGGGACGTCGATCGCGTGCTCTACGACTTCGGCTTCCCGATGGGCCCGTTCGCGATGAGCGACCTGGCCGGCCTCGACATCGGCTGGAACGCCGAGAAGAGCTCGTCCTCGACCATCCGCGAGGTGCTCTGCGAGATGGACCGCCGAGGCCAGAAGACCGGCGCGGGCTATTACGATTACGACGAGAACCGCAACGCCAAGCCCAGCCCGATCACCGAGAAGATCATCAAGGACTTCGCCGCCAAGGCCGGGACCAACGCCCGTGACGTCGGCGACGACGAGATCCTCGAGCGGACCATCTTCACGATGATCAACGAGGGGGCCAAGATCCTCGAGGAAGGCAAGGCCATCCGGGCGTCGGACATCGATACGGTCTGGGTCAACGGCTACGGCTGGCCCGTCTACCGCGGCGGCCCGATGCACTACGGCGACAGCGTCGGCCTCAAGACCGTGGTCGAGCGGCTGAAGCACTACCAGGACAAGCACGGCGACTTCTTCAAGCCGTCGGCCCTGCTGGAAAAGCTGGCCGCCGAAGGCGGGACCTTCGCCGGCCTGAAGTAGCGGCGAAGCCGCCCTTCTCCCGCTTGCCGGGAGAAGGTGGCCCCGAAGGGGTCGGATGAGGGCAGCGCCGGCCTGTGAAAGCCTGCTCCAGAACGCGCTCATCCGTCTCCCGCTGGCGCTGCCCTCATCCGTCGGCTACGCCGACACCTTCTCCCGGCGAGCGGGAGAAGGAACCCGTGTGAGTCCGACGATGACCATCCTCGACCAGTTCCGCGCCGACGACTTCGGCAACCTGCCCGACATCATGCGCGAGCATGCCGCCAATCGACCGGACCACCCGGCCCTCTGGCAGGACGGCCAGTCCATTACCTGGGGCCAGCTCGACGCCCTGATGGACCGCGTCGCCGCCGGACTGCAGCGCGACGGCGTCGCCCAGCGCCAGGCCGTGGCCATCTGCGCGACCACCTCGATCAACTACGCCGTGCTCTTCCTCGGCTGCCTGCGCGCCGGCATCGCCGCCGCCCCGCTGGCCCCCTCATCCACAGCCGAGCAGCTGGTCGGCATGATCGCCGACTCCGGCGCCAGCCTGTTCTTCCTCGACCAGGGCGTCGCCACGCTGATGGCCGACGTCATGGGCCAGGTCACCGCCCGCCGCATCGCCCTCGACGAATCCGACGCCGGCGACAGCTTCGCCGCCTGGCTTCCGCCAGTCGGCGCCATGCCCGCGCCGGTGACCATCGGCAAGAAGGACCCCTTCAACATCATCTACAGCTCGGGCACGACCGGCATTCCCAAAGGCATCGTCCAGAGCCACGGCATGCGCTGGCGCCACCTGTCGGTCCGCCCCGACGGCGCCGGCTACGGCCCGGACGCCCGCAGCCTGATCTCCACGCCCCTGTATTCGAACACCACCCTGGTCTGCTTCTTCCCGACCCTGTCGGGCGGCGGCACGGTCCACATGATGGGCAAGTTCGACACCGAGAAATTCCTCAAGATCGCCGAGGCCCAGAAGATCACCCACGCCATGCTGGTGCCGGTGCAATACCGCCGCCTGATGGAGTTCCCCGGCTTCGACAATTACGACCTGTCGAGCTTCCAGATGAAGTTCTGCACCAGCGCCCCCTTCTCCGCCGAGCTGAAGGCCGAGATTCTCAAGCGCTGGCCCGGCGGCCTGATCGAGTACTACGGCATGACCGAAGGCGGCGGCAGCTTCATGCTGGCCGCCCACGAGCATCCCGACAAACTGCACACCGTCGGCCAGCCGGCCCCCGGCTGCATCATCCGCCTGGTCGACGAGGAGGGGAACGAGGTTCCCACCGGCGAGATCGGCGAGATCGTCGGCTACAGCCCCGCCACCATGAACGGCTACCACAACCAACCCGGCAAGACCGCCGAGGCCCAGTGGGTCCACCCCGAGACCGGCGACATCTACATCCGCACCGGCGACGTCGGCCGCCTCGACGCCGAGGGCTTCCTGCAGCTGATGGACCGCCGCAAGGACATGATCATCTCCGGCGGCTTCAACATCTACCCCAGCGACATGGAGGCGGTAATGGTGGAACACCCCGCCGTCGTCGAGGCCGCCGTCGTCGGCGTGCCGTCGAAGGACTGGGGCGAGACCCCGGTGGCCTTCGTGGCCCTCAAGGAGGGCGTCACCGCCACCCCGCAGGACATCCGCGAGTTCACCAACAGCAAGGTCGGCAAGACCCAGCGGGTGGCCGACGTCGTCCTGGTCGACGCCCTGCCCCGCAGCCACATCGGCAAGGTCCTGAAACGCGAACTGCGCGACGCCTACGACGGCCCGGCCAAGAGCTGATGCTGGTCGTCACCGGCACGGTCACGGCGCGGCCCGAGAGTTTCGACGCCATGCTGGCCGCCGCTCTGGACCACGTCCGCCGTTCGCGCACCGAGCCCGGCTGCCTGAAGCACGGCGTCAGCATCGACGCCGAGGACCCGCTGACGCTGGTCTTCTACGAAGAGTGGGAGGACCGCGCCGCCCTCGACGCCCATTTCCAGGTTCTGGAATCGCTGGCTTTCATGACGGCGATGCGGACGCTGGCGGCCAGCCAGACCAGGATGAAAATCCTGCCGGTCGCGCCGCGCGACTGAGCGCCGGCAACAGGAGCACAGGCCATGATCATCGTCGCCGGAGAAATCCGTCTGAAACCCGGCCAACGGCAGGCCTTCCTCGACCTGGCGCGCGACGCCATCGAACAGGCGCGGGCGGCGGACGGCTGTCTCGACTTCGCGGTCTCGGCCGACACGGCAGAATCCGACCGGGTCAACATCTTCGAACGCTGGCAGTCGGTGGAGGCCCTGGAGGGCTTTCGCGGCTCGGGGATGGACGACGCCCAGATCGCCATGATCGCCGGCGCCTCGGTCCGTCGCTACACGGCGGAGGATGCCGGGTCCGCGTGAGCGGCGGCCTTGAATGCCCGCACGTAAGCGCCCTACATCGGTCCCATGAGTTCGCCCCCCGGCCTTGAAAGCGTTGTCGCCGCCGCCAAAACAGCCGGGCCGCGAGGCCTGCCGCCGGTGCATCTGTGGCATCCGGCCCATTGCGGCGACATCGACATCGTCATCCGCAAGGACGGCTTGTGGTTCCACGAAGGCACGCCCATCGGCCGCGAGGCGCTGGTGCGGCTGTTCTCGACCGTGCTGCGCAAGGATCCGGACGGCTTCCACCTGGTCACCCCGGTCGAGAAGATGCGGATCACCGTCGAGGACGCCCCCTTCATCGCCGTCCGCGTCGACCGCGAGGGCGAGACCCTCAAATTCCTCACCAACGTCGGCGACGAGGTCATCGCCGGGCCGGACAACCCCATCCGCGTCGAGGTCGACGCCGACAGCGGCGAGCCCCGCCCCTACGTCCATGTACGCCGGGGGCTGGAGGCGCGCATCGCCCGGCCGGTCTTCTACGAGCTGGTCGAGATGGCCACCGAACACGACACCCCGGACGGCCCGGTGCTGGCGGTGGACAGCGACGGCGCGGTCTTCCCGGTCGGCCCTGTCGGGGCGCATCTGACGTGAAGCCCGGCTCCGACCTGCGGGAGTGGATCAGCCACCACCTCGACCCGATAGGCGACAGCGGCGTCGGCCGCCCCTACCAGTCCGACTTCGACATGAACCCGGACATGGATCCGGGCGACATCGCCGTCACCCCCGCCGCCGTGCTGGTGCCGCTGATCGAGCGTCCCGAAGGCCTGTCGGTGCTGCTGACCCGCCGCTCCTCGACCCTCCGCCGTCATTCCGGCCAGGTAGCCTTTCCCGGCGGCCGCATGGACCCCGGCGAGACCGCCGTCGAGGCGGCCCTGCGCGAGGCCGAGGAGGAGATCGCCCTCGACCGGGCCCATGTCACCCTCGCAGGCCTCTCGACCCCCTACAGGACCGGCACAGGCTACCTGGTGACCCCCGTGGTCGGCTTCCTGCCCCCCGACCTGCCCCTGGTCCCCAGCGAGGCGGAGGTGGCCCACATCTTCGAGACCCCCTTCGGCTTCCTGATGGACCCGGCCAACTACGAGGAACGCCACTACGACCTGCCCGACGGCGGCCGTCGGCGGTTCTACGCCATGACCTGGGAGGACGAGCTGATCTGGGGCGCCACGGCGGGCATGCTGCGGGCCCTGTACGACCGGCTGTACGGGGCGGCGGTGGCCTGAGCGCCCGGAAAATCGTATGATATCTTCGGGAGGTCCGTCCGAATGACCGTAACAACGAGCCGCATTCTTGAAGACGCCGAGGGCCCTTACGTCCTGCTGCCGGACGACTGTGGGTTCGGCGAAGGAACGGACGTGGTGATCACCCGCGTTGGCGACGTGATCACGGTCCGGCAAGCGTCTTCAAGTGCGGATGAACCGCAATCGGTCGAGCCGAGCGCCTAGGTCCACCTAACTCCAATACTTTCATCCTCCGGCCGCCCAGCGGACCGGGGGACCCATGTCGGCAAGCGACGAACAGCCGTGAGTTCGCGGCGACTCTTTCACGATCTACACGCCGAAAGTTGGGTCCCCCGGTCCGCTGCGCGGCCGGAGGATGACAGCGAAGGATGCGAGACAGGCAGCGCCATGGGAAACCCGAAACATCGCCCCTTCTCAGCGACCGTCCCCCACGATAAGCCAACAGCCATGTCCACCCTCCCCGACAGTATCGGCCAGCCCGCCTGGATGACCCTGCCCGCCACCGTGGCGGTGATCGAAGCGCTTGAGGCCAAGGGCTTCGCCGGATGCGCGCGGTTCGTCGGCGGCTGCGTGCGCAACACGCTTCTGAAGACCGAGATCGACGACGTCGACATCGCCACCACCCTGACCCCCGACCAGGTCACCGAGGCGCTCGAGCAGGCGGGCCTCAAGGCCGTGCCGACCGGCGTCGACCACGGCACCATCACCGCCGTCAGCCAGGGCCGCCCCTACGAGATCACCACCCTGCGCAAGGACGTCGCCACCGACGGCCGCCGCGCCGTCGTCTCCTTCACCAAGAACTGGGCCGAGGACGCCCAGCGCCGCGATTTCAGGCTGAACGCCCTCTACGCCGACGCCGATGGCCGGCTGTTCGACCCCACGGGCGAGGGCATCGCCGACTGCCTGGCCGGGCGCATCGTCTTCGTCGGCGATCCGATGACCCGCATTCGCGAGGACTATCTGCGCATCCTGCGCTGGTTCCGCTTCCACGCCTGGTACGGCAAGGGCGACCCCGACCAGGCCGCCCTGACCGCCTGCAAGGCGCTGAAGGGCATGCTGTCCGGCCGCGCCGCCGAGCGGACCCAGAAGGAACTGCTGAAGCTGCTGGCCGCCGAAGACCCGCGCGCGGCCCTGCGGCTGATGGCGGCGACCAGCGTGCTCAGCGCCGTCCTGCCGCAGGTCAAGGCCCTCACCCGCTTCGAAGCCCTGGTCGGCATCCAGACCGAGCAGCTGTTCGAAAACGACGCCGAGATCCGTCTGGCCGCCCTGCTGCCCGACGACGCCGTGGTCGCCCGCGACACGGCCGAGCGCCTGCGCCTGAGCAACGCCCTGAAAGACCGTCTGATCGAGGCCGCCGGCAAGGAGCCGCGCATCGTCAGCTGGATGAGCCCCCGCGAAGCCCGCCGCGCCGTCTACAAGATCGGCCTGCGCGCCTTCTCCGACCGCATCAAGCTGGCCTGGGCCGCCTCGACCCGGCCCTCGACCACCTCGCAGTGGCGCGGCCTGCTGGCCCTGGCCGAGACCTGGACCCCGCCGGCCTTCCCCCTGACCGGCGACGAGATCCTGGCCGCCGGGGTGCCCAAGGGCCCCATGGTCGGCGAGGTCATGCGCGAGGTCGAGGACTGGTGGATCGACCAGGACTTCATGGACGACAAGCTGGCGGCCGTTGAGCGGCTCAAGGCCGTGACCCAGGGGATGTGCTACTAGCACCGCAACCAAGCTCGGCGCGCGCCGTTCTGCGGATATGCGCGCCTTCTTCTTCATCTGCCTGGCGACCTTCGCCACGATCGTCACCATCGGCCTAATGCCGGCCTGGGCCGAGACGCCCCGGCCCTTGCCGGCCGCCGAAGCCGCCCTCGCCAAGCAGCCGCCGCTGAAGTCCGCCGTCAGCTTCAACGGCATTGCCGACCGCAACGCCCGTTCCCTGGCCCTCTACGGCGAGGCGGCGAAAGTCATCACCCACCCGCGCTGCATGAACTGCCACCCGGCCGACAACATCCCGCGCCAGGGGGCGATGGCCAGGATCCACAGCCCGCCGATGACCGGCGCCGCCGACGGCTTTGGCCCGAACGGCCAGAAGTGCGGAACCTGCCACGGCCTGAAGAACTTCGAGGCGACCGGCGGCGACTACATCCAGTCGATCCCGGGCAATCCCAAATGGGCTCTGGCCCCGTCGAAGATGGCCTGGCAGGGCAAGTCGGCCGGCGACATCTGCCGCCAGATCAAGGACCCGTCCCGCAACGGCGGCAAGGACCTCGAGGCCCTCTATCACCACATGGCCGAGGACGAACTGGTCGGCTGGGGCTGGGCCCCCGGCAAGGGCCGCGCCGCCGTACCCGGAACTCAAAAATCCTTCGGCGAGCTGATCCGCGCCTGGATCGACACCGGCGCGGCCTGCCCGGCCTGAAGCGCGCCCGCGGCGGCTTCAGGGTGGTGCGCGGAGGGTGGAAATGGCCCCCAAAACCGCCCTGTGCGTGGTCTCGCGTAGGCCCCTTCATCCACCTTAATGGATTGTATTTAAACAGTTATTCCAGTCGACCCGTGAGCCGGTTTGCGCTATAATGACGCTCAAGGCCACTTCACTGTCGGCGGCATGGAGCTGAGGATCGACTCGATGTTTCCGCCCGTCTTCAGCCCGAACATCGTGCCCCGGTCGTAGAGCAGGTTGAACTCCACATACCGCCCGCGCTGGACCAGCTGCTGCTCGCGCTCTTCGGCCGTCCAGGGCTCAGCCATGCGGCCCTCGGCGATGGCCGGGTAGGTCCCCAGGAACGCTTCCCCCACCGCCTGGGTAAAGGCGAAATCGCGGTCCCAGTCGCCACTGTCGTGGTGGTCATAGAAGATGCCGCCGATGCCGCGCGGCTCGTTGCGGTGCGGCAGGAAGAAGTACTCGTCGCACCAGGCCTTGTACTTGGCGTGCCAGTCCGGATCGAAGCGGTCGCAGGCGTCCTTGAAGGCGGCGTGGAAGGCGATGGCGTCGGGGAAGTCCTGCTGGCGCTGGTAGCCCAGCAGCGGCGTCAGGTCGGCCCCGCCGCCGAACCAGCCCCTGGTGGTGCAGATGAAGCGGGTGTTCATATGGACGGCCGGCACGCGCGGGCTGTGCATATGGGCGATCAGCGACACGCCGGTGGCGAAAAATCGCGGGTCTTCCTCGGCGCCCGGCATGGTCTTGGCCATTTCCGGGGTGAATGTCCCGTGGACCACGGAGGTGTGCACCCCGACCTTCTCGAAGAAGCGGCCGTGCATCATCGACATCACCCCCCCGCCGCCGGCGGCGCGGACCCAGGGCTTGCGCTCGAACCGGCCGGGCTGACCCGGATAGAGGTCGGCGGGCGCCGAATCTTCCAGCGCCTCGAAGCGCGTCAGGATGCGATCGCGCAGGGTTTCGAACCAGGCCTGGGCGCGGGTCTTGCGGCTTTCGAGAGGGTCGATGTCGGTCATGCGGGGCCTTTTATACGCATCGGCGTGGTCGTCCATGAGGTCCTCTATGTCCTTTTCGCGCCAAGGCCGGTTGAAAAAGGGCCGGGTAGGTTCTAAGCGATCCGGCCACGGGGCCTTGCTGGGGCGGCCCGTCGAATCGCGTGCGCTTGGGCGTACGCTTTGCGGCGGTCTCGGCAGAGCCCGGGATTTTCCTTAGGCCGACCCCTCCTTGGGCCGGCGATTGCGAAGGGTGACCTGCAGGTGGCCGACAGCGCCGTTCATTCCACGGAAGCCGGGGACGATCCGTCCCGGCGCGATTTCATCCACATCGCGGCCATCGCCGGCGCCGCCGGCGCCGTTGGCGCGGTGGCCTGGCCGCTGGTCAGCCAGATGAACCCCTCGGCGGATACCCGCGCCCTGGCCAGTGTCGAATACGACCTGACCAAGGTTGAGCAGGGTCAGCAGGTGACGATCAACTGGCGCGGCAAGCCCCTGTTCATCCGTAACCGCACCCAGGCCCAGATCGACGCCGCCGTGCGCGACGACTCGGCGGTCCTCAAGGACCCGCAGGCCGACGCCCAGCGCCACAAGGAAGGCAAGGCCCAGTGGCTGATCCTGGTCGGCAGCTGCACCCACCTCGGCTGCGTGCCGACGGTCGGCGGCGGCGACTACGGCGGCTGGTTCTGCCCCTGCCACGGGTCGACCTACGACACCTCCGGCCGCATCCGTAAGGGCCCCGCGCCCACGAACCTCGTGGTTCCGGACTACGCCTTCCTTTCCGACACCAAGGTCAAGATCGGCTGACGATGAGCGGACATTCCACTTACGAGCCGAAATCCGGCATCACCCGCTGGCTCGACCAGCGCCTTCCCGTCACCCGCCTGGTCTGGGACAGCTTCGTCGACTATCCGACGCCGCGGAACCTGAACTACTGGTGGACCTTCGGCGGCATCCTCAGCCTCTGCCTGGCGGTCCAGATCGTCACCGGCATCGTGCTGGCCATGCACTACACGCCGAGCGCGTCGGGCGCCTTCGCCTCCGTCGAGCACATCATGCGCGACGTGAACTACGGCTGGCTGCTGCGCTACACCCACGCCAACGGGGCCTCGATGTTCTTCATCGCGGTCTACCTGCACATGTTCCGCGGGCTCTACTACGGGAGCTACAAGCCGCCGCGTGAGATCCTCTGGATCCTCGGCTGCGTCATCTACCTCCTGATGATGGCCACCGCCTTCATGGGCTACGTCCTGCCCTGGGGTCAGATGAGCTTCCACGGCGCGGTCGTGATCACCAACATCATCGGGGCCATCCCGGTGATCGGCGGCCCGATCCTGACCTGGCTGCAAGGCGGTTTCGCCGTCGACAACGCCACGCTGAACCGCTTCTTCTCGCTGCACTACCTGCTGCCCTTCATGATCGCCGGCGTGGTGATCCTGCACGTCTGGGCCCTGCATGTGGTCGGCCAGAACAACCCGACGGGCGTCGACCCCAAGTCGAAGCACGACACCCTGCCCTTCACCCCGTACGCGACGGTGAAGGACGGCTTCGCCATGAGCGTCTTCCTGATCCTCTTCGCGGTGTTCGTCTTCTACATGCCCAACGCGCTTGGCCATGCCGACAACTACATCGAGGCCAACCCGCTGGTGACCCCGGCGCACATCGTGCCCGAATGGTACTTCCTGCCCTTCTACGCCATCCTGCGCGCCGTGCCGGACAAGGTGATGGGCGTTGTGGCCATGTTCGGCGCCATCGGCGTGCTGTTTGCCCTGCCCTGGCTCGATACGTCGAAGGTGCGCTCGATGCGCTACCGCCCGATGGCCAAGCTGTACTTCATCATCCTGGTGGTGGTCTGTATCATCCTCGGCTTCTGCGGCGCCAAGCTGCCGGACGACGCGGTGATCCCGGGCCTCGAGACCATCAAGATCCTCGAGAGCGATCTCAACAGCTGGGTCTGGCTCTCGCGTCTGGCGACCGCCTACTACTTCGCCTACTTCCTGGTGATCATGCCGCTTCTGGGCCTCATCGAGACCCCGCTGCCGACGCCGGAAACCATCGCCTCGCCGGCGTTGTCCCACCCCGCTGACGCCGAAAAGAAGGGCTGAGCCTCCATGCTGCGCAAACTCACCCTTATCGCGGCGGCCATCGCCACGACGCTGGTGGCGGCTCCCGCCCTGGCGTCCGGCAAGGCCAAGCACCCGCACGACATCGCCTTCAGCTTCGAAGGCCCCTTCGGCAAGTTCGACCAGGCCCAGCTGCAACGCGGCTACAAGGTCTATCGCGAGGTCTGCGCCGCCTGCCACTCGATGAAGCTGCTGTCGTTCCGCAACCTCGGCGACAAGGGCGGCCCCTTCTATGACAAGAAGTACGGCAACCCGAACGACAACCCGGTGGTCAAGCAACTGGCCACCGAGATCCAGGTGCCGGACATCGACACCGAGACCGGCGACGAGATCACCCGTCCCGCCGTCCCGGCCGACCGCTTCCCGAGCCCCTACAAGAACGACTACGCGGCCCGCGCCGGCAACGGCGGCGCCCTGCCGCCGGACCTGTCGGTGATCGCCAAGGGTCGCGAAGGCGGACCGGAATACCTGGCGGCCTTCCTGACCGGCT
This sequence comes from Caulobacter sp. SRI_014, assembly GCF_057586315.1. Lineage (NCBI taxonomy): Bacteria > Pseudomonadati > Pseudomonadota > Alphaproteobacteria > Caulobacterales > Caulobacteraceae > Caulobacter > Caulobacter sp. SRI_014. The sequence continues at coordinate 410,601 of NZ_JBYCZQ010000001.1, forward strand.
TCGAGGCTCCGCCCAAGGGCCTGACGGTTCCGACCGGCCAGCACTACAACGCCTACTTCCCGGGCGATGTCTCGGCCGGATGGAGCGGCGACAAGGAACACACCCCGGGTGGCGGCTTCGTAGCCATGCCGCCGCAGCTGGCCGACGGCAAGGTGACCTTCGACGACGGCACCAAGTCGACCGCCCATCAACAGGCCGTCGATGTGGCCGCCTTCCTGATGTGGGCCGCCGAGCCCAAGCTGGAAGAGCGCAACCAGATGGGCCTGTCGGTGATGATCTACCTGCTGCTGTTCAGCGGCCTGCTCTATGCCAGCTACCGCAGGGTCTGGAGGAACGAGAGCCACTAGGCTCTTCGGCCAACCAAAATGACGAAGGGCCCGGAGCGATCCGGGCCCTTTTTCCTTGTCAGAGATACCCGCCGACCTGCCAGGGCACGAACTCGTGGTCGCCGATGCCCAGCGCCTCCGACTTCGAGGGTTCGCCCGAGGCCACCGCCAGCATGCGCTCGAAGATCAGGCGGCCAACCGCTTCCATCGTCGTCCCCGTCAGCACCGGCGAGGCGTCGACGTCCATGTCCTCGTCCATCCAGCTTGCCAGTCTGGCGTTGGAGGCGACCTTGATCGACGGGGCCGGCTTGGCGCCGAACACCGAGCCGCGACCCGTCGTGAAGACGATGAGGTTGGCGCCGGAGGCAATCTGCCCGGTGGCCGAACAGGGATCGTAGCCGGGGCTGTCCATGAAGCTCAGGCCCCTTGTGGTCAGGGGCTCGGCGTAACCGATGACGTCGTTGAGCGGCGTCGATCCGGATTTGGCGACGGCGCCGAGCGACTTTTCCAGGATGGTGGTCAGACCGCCCTTCAGGTTGCCCGGCGAGGGATTGTTGTTGAGTTCCATGCCGTGCCGATCGGCGTACTCGCGCCACCAGGCCAGGCGGGCGTTGAGCCGGTCGGCCACATCCTGGGAGGCGGCGCGGCGCAGAAGCAAATGTTCGGCCCCCCAGATTTCCGGCGTCTCCGACAGCATGGCGCTGCCGCCCTGGGCGACCAGCAGATCGACCGCGACGCCGAGCGCCGGATTGGCGGTGACGCCGGACCAGCCATCGGAGCCGCCGCACTGCAGGCCGACCGTCAGGTGCGAGGCCGGGACCGGCTGGCGCCGAATCGCGGCCGCGTCCTCGACCAGCTCGCGGACGATGGCGACACCGGCCTCGATGGCCCGGGCCGTGCCGCCGGCCTCCTGGATGGTCAGGGTGCGCAGGGTGGGTCCGGCTTTTAGGCCTTCGTTCTCCAGCCAGGCGGGGATCTGGTTGGCCTCGCAGCCGAGGCCGACCATCAGGATGGCGGCGAAGTTGGGATGGTTGGCGTAGCCGGCCAGCGTCCTCTGCAGCACCAGGGTGTCGGTGCTCAGCGAGGAGCCGCCGCAGCCGCCCTGGTGGGTGAAGGCGACGACGCCGTCGACGCCCGTTGGCAAGGCGTTGTCCGGGAAGGCGTCAGCAATGCGCCGGGCGACGGTGGCCGAACAGTTCACGCTGGTCAGGACGCCGATGTAGTTGCGGGTGCCGACCCGGCCGTCGGGACGGACAATGCCCTGGAAGGTGGCGCCGGTCTGCGGAACGGGCGCCTGGGCATCCACCCCGACTTCGGCGGCGCGGCCGTCTTCGGTCATGGCCAGGTTATGGGTGTGAACGTGGTCGCCGGGAGCGATGGCGCCAGAGGCCCGACCGATGACCTGGCCGTAGCGGCGAACCACTTCCCCAGCCGGCACGGCGCGGCGGGCGATCTTGTGGCCGGCGGCGATGTCTGCGCGGGCGGCGGCGTCCAGACCCTCGGGGGTCTCGCCGGCCGCGATGTCGTCGAGCGCGATGGCCACGTCATCGGCCGGGTTGAGGATCAGGACACGGCTCATCGGGCAGACTCCGCCAGGCGGCGGGCCGCGTCCACGGCGCCCTGCCGGCCCAGGGCAAGATAGGCGTCGGTGACCGCCGCGACAAACCGGGCGTCGGTCGCCAACGGGGGCGGGAAGACGGCCCCCAGGGTCAGCAGGGCCGCGACCCTGGCCTGATCCGTCACGGCGCCGGCCAGACGTTCGGCCGTACGGGCGGCCAACGGGTCATCGACGGCAAAGGTCTCCCCGCTTTCCGTCACGCCCGACTGCCAGCGCATCCATGCGGCGATGCCGAGCGCCAGGGCAGCGATGCCCTGGCCCTTGGCCAGCCGGTCCGCCGCCCCGGCCAGCAACCGCTGGGGCAGCTTCTGGGAGCCATCCATGGCGATCTGGCGGGTGCGGTGCATCAGGGCGGGATTGCGGAAGCGGGCCCTGAGGTCGCGGCGGTAGGCCGTGATGTCGAGGCCGACCGGGGGATCGAGGGTCGTCTGGGCCTCGTCCCAGAGCGCCTCCACGAAAGCCGCGAATGCGGGGACGGCGAGAGCCTCATGCACATGCTCATGGCCCGACAGGGCGCCGAGATAGGCGATGGCCGAATGGGCGCCGTTGAGCAGCCGCAGCTTGGCGTCCTCCCATGGGGCGACGGCGTCGGTCAGCTGCACGCCGAGGGCGGCGAAGTCCGGCCGCTCGCCGGCGAAGCGGTTCTCGATAACCCACTGGATGAAGGGCTCGGCCTTGACCATGCCCCGGTCCTCCACGCCCAGCCGGAGGGACAGGCGGGCGATGTCGTCCGGTGTCGTGGCCGGGACGATGCGGTCGATCATCGTCTGGGGGAAGGCGCCGTGGGCGTCGATCCAGTCGGCGAGATCGACGTCGATGCGCCTGGCCATGGCCAGCACCGCCTCGCGGATGCGCGCGCCGTTGTGGGGGAGGTTGTCACAGCTGATGACGGTGAAGGGGCTCAACCCTGCCGCCCGCCGCGCGGCCAGCGCCGCGACGATGAAGCCGGGCGCGGTGCGCGGCGCCGACAGGTCGGCGAGATCAGCGGCGACCCCGGGATCGTCCAGCTGCAGGGCGCCAGTGGCAGGGTCAAGGCGGTAACCCTTCTCGGTCACCGTCAGGGTGACGATGTGCACCTCGGGGTCGGCCATGGCCGCGACCAGCGCGGCGGGCTCGTCAGGCGCGACCAGCACCCCCCGCCCTGCTCCGATGACCCGCAACCGCTCCTCCGCGCCGTCGCGGACGACGAGGGTGTAGAGGCCGTCCTGAGGGTTCAGCTGGGCCGCCACGGACGGCGAGCGCAGCGATGCGCCCAGCACGCCCCAGCGCAGATCGCCAGTGCTGAGAGCATCGTCGAAGACCACCGCCTGGTGGGCGCGATGAAAGGCGCCGATGCCGAGATGGACAACGCCGGTCCGCACCTTCGTGCGGTCGTACGACGGGCGCGCCACGTCCGCCGGCAGGTCGGCCAGCGAAGAGGCGCTCAGTCGGGTCACAGCCTGTATGCCGACTTGACCAGGTCGTAGGTCAGGGCGCGGGCCACCTCATGCGCCTCGTCCTCCTCGATCCGATGCTCGACCACCAGCCGGGCCAGGAAGCCGCAGTCCATGCGCCGGGCGACGTCATGTCGGGCCGGGATCGACAGGAAGGCGCGGGTGTCGTCGTTGAAGCCGACGGTGTTGTAGAAGCCGGCCGTCTCGGTGACCTGCTCGCGGAACCGGCGCATGCCTTCCGGGCTGTCGTGGAACCACCAGCTGGGGCCCAGTTTCAAGGCCGGGTAGTGGCCGGCCAGCGGGGCCAGTTCTCTGGAGTAACTGGTCTCGTCCAGGGTGAAGAGGATCAGGGTCAGGCGCGGGTCAGACCCGAACCGGTCGAGCAGCGGCTTCAACGCCCGCACATAGTCCGTCCGGGTCGGGATATCGGCCCCCTTGTCGCGGCCGAAGCGCTCGAAGACCCGGGCGTTGTGGTTGCGGAACGAGCCGGGGTGCAGCTGCATGACCAGCCCATCCTCGACGCTCATCGCCGCCATCTCGGTCAGCATCTGGCCGCGGAACAGCTCGGCGTCGGCGGCGCTGGCCGGTCCCCTGGAGACCCGGGCGAACAGGGCCTCAGCCTCGGCCTTCGACAGATCGGCGGTGAAGGCGGTCGGATGACCGTGGTCGGTCGAGGTCGCGCCCATCGCCGCGAAATAGGCCCGCCGATCGCGCAAGGCGTCGAGGTAGCCGGACCAGGCCGTCGTATCGCGACCGGTCTGCCCGGCGAGGATGGCCAGATTGTCGAGAAAACCCTCGTAGTCCGGATCCAGCACCGGGTCCGGCCGAAAGGCGGTCAGCACCCGCCCCTTCCAGCCCGACGCCTGGATCGCCCGATGATGGCGCAGGTCGTCGATCGGCGACTCGGTCGTGGTCAGCACCTCGATATTGGCCCGCTCGAACAGGGCGCGGGGTCGAAAGGCGTCGGTCTTCAGCGCCGCGTCGATGACATCGAAATAGTGGTCCGCCGTCTCGGCGCCCAGGAGCACATCGATACCGAACACCTCAGCATAGACCCAGTCGTGCCACATCCGGGAAGGGGTGCCCCGGAACAGGTGGTAATTCTCCGCGAACCGCCGCCAGATGGCGCGCGGGTCGGTCTCCACCGGCCCGCCATCAGCGCGCGGCGCCCCCAGGCTCTCCATCGACAGGCCCTGGCTGAACAGCATGCGGAACACATAGTGATCCGGCGTGATGAGCAGCTCCGCCGGATTGGCGAACGGCGCGTCGGTCGCGAACCATTCCGGGTCGGTATGGCCATGCGGACTGATGATCGGCAGCCCCTTGATCTCCGCATACAGCCGCCGGGCCACGGCCCGGGTGTCGGCGTCGACCGGGAACAGGCGGTCCGGATTGAGGCGAAGCGGCTGGCTCATGATCACGGCTCTATAGGGTCTCTCCGGCATATGACACCGGTGGCATCGCTTGGCAAACGCGCGCCGCCGACCCAATCCGAGGATCACGGAATCTCAATCCCTTCCCTGTCAGATAGCCAGTCGATCCCGAGGGAACCCATGCGGTCCATCATCTACGGCATCGTTGCGGCGCTTGTGTTGGTCGCAACTCCGGTTGTGGCCAAGCAGGCCATGACGCCTGCCCAGCTGGCTTCGGCCATCGAGGGGCGGGCGGTCTCGTCCAGCTTCGCCGATCTGCGCCGGTTCGGCGACGCGGCCATGCAGGGCAAGGACCGCGAGTCCCTGCGGCGGCTCAACTACGTGGCCACGGTGTTCCGCAACCAGTCGGAATTCGACCTCTTCACCCGCTACAACGACGCCCTGGCCGACCAGGCCCGGTTGCAGGGCGACGATCGCTACCTGACCATCGCCGACCTCAACCGCGTCGCCGCCCGGATGAGTCAGGGCGACCCCTCGGCGGTCGGCGATCTCGAGGGTCGCCAGACCGCCAGCGACGACTGGTACGTCCGCACCCATGCCCAGACCCTGTGGGCCACGGTGCTGATCAACCGCCAGCAGACCGGCGCGGCCCTCAAGCTGCTCTATGAAACCGAACTGCTGATCGACCAGAAGGACGCCGACGCCAAGGCCGCGGCATCGGAAATCTGGGAAACCATCGGCATCGCCCTGATGGGCCTCAACGACCTGGACGGCAGCGCCCGCGCCTTCCAGCGTTCGCAGTTCGAGTTCGCCGACAAAAGCTGGCCCCGGCCCGATTTTGACGCCGTCTACAATCTTGGCGACCTGGCCATCCGCTTGGGCGACCAGGCGCAGGCCCGCAAGCTGGTCGCCGTGCACCACGAGCTGACCCTCAAGTCGGGGCTGGAAAATCTCCGCCCCTGGGACGCCTATCTCTGTGGCATGTACGCCGAGGCCTTCGGCGGCCCGGCCGAGGTGCTGGCCTGCACCGGCGACCTGCCCCAGCGGATCGAGGACACCGGCCTGCTCGCCCCGCGCCTCTTGCCGATGCGCGCCATCGCCAACGCCCGCTCCGGCAAGCCGGCCCTGACCGCCCGGGACCTGGAAACCCTGCGCACCCTCAAGGCCTCCAACCGCTTCGACCCCGTCGCCTTCAAGCGCCTGCCGCAGATCGAGGCCGAGCTGCTGCTGGCCCGGGGCGACGGCGCCGCCGCCTTCGAGAAGTTTCGGCAGTACGAACGCGACCAGCGCTTCCAGACCTCGCAGGACATCTACGGCGGGGTGCGCCAGATCACCGGCTTTCTGGAGGCCCAACTGAACGGCGCCCGCAAGGAGACCGAGCTGAAGGCCGCGGCCGTCCGCGCCCAGGGCTGGGTTATCGCCCTGGGCGTTCTCCTGACCCTCGGGGCCAGCCTCGCGGCCATCCTGCTGTTCCGGGGCGGCCGCCGCCTGAAGGCTGCCCGCAGCCAGGCCGACGCCGCCAGCACCGCCAAGAGCGCCTTCCTGGCGACCATGAGCCACGAGATCCGCACCCCCCTGAACGGCGTGCTGGGCATGGCCCAGGCCATGGCGTCGGACAACCTCGAAGCCGACCAGCGCGAGCGGCTGGGCATCATCCAACAGTCAGGCGAAGCCCTGCTGGCCATCCTCAACGACGTGCTCGACCTGTCGAAGATCGAAGCCGGCAAGCTGGAGATCGAACAGATCCCCTTCCAGCTGAGCAGCGTCGCCGGCACGGCCTGTTCGGCTTTCGCCGACCTGGCCCGCAGCAAGGGCGTGACCCTGGCGCTGGACCTCGGCCCCGCAGCCGGCCGCTACCTCGGCGATCCGACCCGGGTGCGGCAGATCCTCTACAACCTCGTCTCCAACGCCGTGAAGTTCACCGAGGACGGCCAGGTGCGGATCGAGGCCGGCTACGACGACGGGACCCTGGAAATCCGCGTCACCGACACGGGCGTCGGCATCAGCCCGGACAACCTGGGCAAACTGTTCGGCAAGTTCGATCAGCTGGACAGTTCGACCACCCGCCGCTTCGGCGGCACGGGCCTGGGCCTCAGCATCTGCCATGAGCTGGCCCAGTTGATGGGCGGCGAGATCGCCGTCACCAGTTTCTCCGGCGTCGGCTCGACCTTCACCCTGCGTCTGCCGCTCGAGCGGCTTGGCGACGAGGACAGCGCCGCCCAGCATGCGGCCGAAGAGGCCGATACCGCCCCGCTGACACTTCGGGTGCTGGCCGCCGAGGACAACAAGGTCAACCAGATCGTCCTGACCACCCTCTTGAGCCAGGTCGGCGTGACCCCGACGATCGTCGATGACGGCCAGGCCGCCGTCGACGCCTGGCACGAGGCCGAGTGGGACGTCATCCTGATGGATGTGCAGATGCCCGTCCTCGACGGCGTCGCCGCCACCCGCGCCATCCGGGAAGCCGAAGCCGCCGCCGGCCGCCGGCGGACGCCCATCGTCGCCCTGACCGCCAACGCCATGGCCCACCATGTCAGCCAGTACCTGGCGGCCGGCATGGACACCCACGTCTCCAAACCCATCCAGGCCATGGCCCTGTACGAGGCCTTGGCCTGGGCGGCGGACGCGGCGGAGGGTGATGCCCCCGGGAAGGCCAGCGCGGCCTAGTTCGCTGACAGCGTCAGCACCCGCCGCGACATATCCAGCCGCAACGTCCAGCGTGACCAGACATCGGTGCCGATGGTCCCGGCCACCGCCGGATCGAGCCCGGCGACCAGGCCGGACGGCGCCTCCTCGCTCAGGTCCCCAAGGAAGGAGAAGGCCCGCAGACGCCCGCGCGCCTGGTTGCGGGCCAGTGGGTCATAACCCTCGCGCGTCGGGCGGAAGGCGGCGATCTGATCGCTCAGCCGCACCATGCCGGCCGAACTCCAGTCGACCGCGAACTGACCGGCCAGCGCGTGATCGTCGTCCGACACCGCCGCCCGCAGGGTCGGCACGCCGCCGACCAGGGTCAGGGGAATGGCCCGCCCGCGCACCTTCCGGCGGCTGGGCGCGTGAATCCGCACGCGGCAGGGGGCGAAGTCGAGGTCGACCACTTGGCCGGCCAGGGCGTCGGCGCCGATGATCCCGGCGATGGGCGTATCGAACCCGGGAGCCCTGAAGTCGAGGTCGACCACCCGCACGGGCAGCGCCTTCAGGCTCAGGCCGGCGACCCGCACCGGCGCGGTCAGTTCGGTGACGGCGATGCCCTCGGTCTGGGCCCGGGTCTCGTGGATCAGCGTCTTCGGCGCGCTGGGGTCGATCAGGTAGTCGCCGGCGATTCCGGCCACGCTGGCCGGGGCGACCACGGCCCCGTTCTCGAACCAGCAGTCGGCGGCAAGGACGGGGGAACTGGAAAGGTAGGCCGCGAAGGCAGCCAGGATCAGGGCTGTGCGCCGGCGGTTCAGGCGACCGCCCGGGACAGGGCCTCGCCGACGGTAGGATGCTCCGACGGCTGTTCGACACGGCGGATTTCGCGGTCGCCGACCACCTCGTCGCAGGTCGCACAGACCAGCTTGGGCCGGAAGGCGTGGCCGTTATGGGTCATCTTGTTGGGCGCGAGGCCCTCGCCGTACACGTGCCGCTCGCCCCAGTCATAGAGGGTCAGCAGCACCGGGCGCAGCTCGCGGCCCTTGGCGGTCAACAGATACTCCTGGCGCGGCGGCCGTTCGGAATACTGGCGCGGCTCCAGCACCCCATGGGCGACCAGGGCCTTGAGGCGCGAGGCCAGGACATTGCGGGCGACGCCCAGGCGCTCCTGCCACTGTTCGAACCGCCGCACGCCGTTGAAGGCGTCGCGCAGGATCAGCAGGGTCCAGGGATCGCCGACGACCTCCAGGGTGGCGGCGATCGGGCAGCTTTGTCGTGAATAATCGGCGGTTCGGCCCATGACCGTCAAATTGTGCCTTCCCGCCGAGGAAGACAAGGGGGTTTCTTTTGAATACTCCCTCACCCACGCCGGTGTGACCCGGCGTGGGCTTTGGAGGGGGTTACTGCTGGGCGGCGCCGGGCCTGTCCTCGGCCTTGGGCACGGCCTTCTCCTTGGCCTTGGCCTTGGCGGCGGCGGCCTTTTGCTCGGCCGCCTTGGCGCGCGCCTCGGCCTGGGCGGCGTCCCGCTGGGCCTTGGCCTCGGCCTGTTTGGCCAGGGCCGCCTCGCGGGTGGCGACATTGCGGGCCTCGGCCGCCTTGCGGGCTTCGGCGTTGCGGGCTTCAGCCGCCTGCTTGCGCTGCTCGGCGGTGGCGGCGTCACGGGCCGCCTTGGCCTCCGCCTGCTTGGCGATCGCCGCCTGACGGGTCGCCGCATTGCGGGCTTCCGCCGCCTTGCGGGCCTCGGCGTTGCGGGCTTCAGCGGCGGCGCGCGGATCCACCGCCGGCTTGGCCGGAGGCTGGGCCACCGGCGGCCTGACGACGGGCGGCGTCACCACGGGCGGGGTGCGGTCACCGCGATCGCCCCGGTCACCCCGGTTGCCGCGATCGCCACGATCGCCACGATCGCCGCGATCGCCGCGGTCGCCACGGTCGCCGCGGTCACCTCGGTCGTCACCGCGGGGCGGCACGATCACGGGCGGCGGAACACCGCCGTCCTGGCGGTCCTCGACCCGGTCCCGCCGGTCATCGCGGCGGTCGTCGCGGCGATCATCGACGCGGTCCTGGCGGGCCTCGGCCTGGCGGCGGGCCGCCTCGGCGAGCCGTTCACGGCGACGCCATTCGTTCTCTTCCACCTTGCGGCGTTCGGCCTGGGCCTGGGCGCGGCGCAGGTCACGGGCCCGGGCCAGATAGCGGCCGGCGTATTCGCGGCGGCCATAGGCGGCGTCGCGGTCGAGGCGGCGGCCGCCCGAGTCGTAGAGGATGACCAGCTGGCCACGGTCGTAGGCGTAGCCGTAGTCGGGATCGCGCACGAAATAGGGATAGTCCTCGCCCTGGCGGTAATAGTACCAGCGCTCGCCGCCGCCCGAGAGGCGCTCGAGGTAACGGTAGCTGCCGTCTTCCTCTTCCCAGTAGGCGGGCTCGGAATCTCCGTAGTCGTACGAATAGTCCGGGGCCTCATCGCCGTAGCCGCGATCGACCGTCTGCACGTCCGACCAGTAGTCGCGCTTGGCGGCAGGGGCGGCGGCGGGGGCCAGCGGCGCGGGGGCGGCGTCAGGCAGGGCCTCGACCGAGGGGGCGATGTCGTCGGCCTCGGCGATGACGACGCCTTCGGTCTTGGGGATCTCGGCCTTGGGAGCGGATTGCTGGTCGCAGGCGGCCAGAGTCAGGGCCGAGAGGGCGGCGGAAACCAGCAGGACGGGCCTGAGCATCGTGTAACTCCTGTGCAGGGGGCCAGACTGAACGTGCAGCAGACCCACTCGGCTCCCGACACACTTGCCGAGGGCCTCTTGATGCATCATGTGACAGCCCGCGCCTGAACCTCGCCTGAATTCGAAGGACACCCCCATGTCAGCCGACCCTGTCGTCATCACCTCCTTCGCCCGCACGCCGATGGGCGGCTTCCAGGGCGCGCTGTCCACAGTCAAAGCGACTGACCTCGGCGCTGTCGCCGTGAAAGCGGCGCTGGAGCGGGCCGGGATCAGCGGCGACCAAGTCGAGCAGATCATCATGGGCTGCGTGCTGCCCGCCGGCCTCGGGCAGGCGCCGGCCCGTCAGGCCGGTCTGGGCGGCGGCCTGTCGCTGGGCGTCGAGGCGACCACGGTCAACAAGATGTGCGGCAGCGGCATGCAGGCGGCCATCATGGCCCATGACGCCCTGGCCGCGGGCAGCGCCGACATCATCATCGCCGGCGGCATGGAGAGCATGTCGGGCGCGCCCTACCTCCTGACCAAGCATCGCGGCGGGGCCCGCATCGGCCACGACGCCATCAAGGACAGCATGTACCTCGACGGCCTGGAAGACGCCTACACCCCCGGCAAGCTGATGGGCGCCTTCGCCGAGGACTCAGCCCGCAGCTACCAGTTCACCCGCGAAGACCAGGACAACTACGCCATCGAGAGCCTGAGCCGGGCCCAGAAGGCCATTGCGTCGGGCGCCTTCGAGGCCGAGATCGTCCCCGTCGAGGTCAAGACCCGCAAGGGCGTCGAGACGGTGAGCCAGGACGAGCAACCGCCCAAGGGCGATGCGTCCAGGATCCCGACCCTGAAACCCGCCTTCGCCGCCGACGGGACCATCACCGCCGCCAACGCCTCTTCGATCAGCGACGGCGCCGCCGCCCTGGTCCTGACCCGTCAGTCGGTGGCCGAGAAGCTGGGGATGCCCATCATCGCCCGCGTCGTGGCCCATGCAGCCCACGCCCACGAGCCGGGCCTGTTCACCACCGCCCCGGTGCCGGCCATGCAGAAGGTGCTGAAGAAGGCCGGGTGGAGCGTCGAGGACGTCGACCTGTTCGAGGTCAACGAAGCCTTCGCCGTCGTCGCCATGATCGCCCAGCGTGAGCTTGGCATCCCGCGCGACAAGCTGAACGTCAATGGCGGGGCCACCGCGCTCGGCCATCCCATCGGCGCCTCGGGCGCGCGCATTCTGGCCACCCTGCTCGGCGCGCTTCAGGCGCGGGGCGGCAAGAAGGGCGTCGCCAGCCTGTGCATCGGCGGCGGCGAAGCCACGGCCATGGCGGTCGAACTGGTCTGAAGGCCGTAGGCCCGCGCTAGCGGGCCTTCTGGTTCTCATCGAGGATGTTGCGGATCTGGCCGCCCGGCAGCACGACGTCGCCGCCACGCTGGCCGGCCGGACAGGGGCCGACGTAGCTGGCGTCGATCTTCATATCGAGCACCCCGTTTGCCCGGGCGTTGGCGGCGCCCTCGGTCTTGACGGTGACCAACACCGTGAAGTTGCGCGTGAAGTCACCCTTGGCGGCGCCCGAGGTCGTCGTCTCGCCGCCCTGGGCGGTCCGGCAGACCGTGTAGAAGGTCCAGGTGCCGTCGGCCTCTTTCTTGTATTCGCGCTTGGAGCAATCCTCGGTGACCGCCCCCGGATTGACCCAGGACACCTGCTCCTGCGACTTGGCGTCGACACAGGTTTTCATGGTCATCTGCTGGCCGGCGATGGTGTTCTTGTATTCCCACTGGCCGGCCATCTGCTTGGGCGGGCCCTCGGGGGGTTGCTGGGCGGTCGCCGCAGCGGGCTTGGCGTCGTCGCCCGCCACATCGGCCTTGTCGGCCCCCTTGTCACAGGCGGTCAGGGCCAGAAGCCCGATCAGCGAAACACCGGCGAGAGCTGCGCGCATGTATTTTTCCCCGAGAGGTGATTTTGGCCGACGATAACGGGGATCGGACGGGCGCGCGAGGCGCTATATTGTTCAACATGGCTAACGTCACCGACAACACCGCCGCCGGCCGCTTCGAGTTGATCGAGCAGGGCCAGACTGCCTACGCCGACTACCGCCGTGAGGCCGGCCGGCTGTACATCGACTACGTCTTCTCCCCAGTACCCCTGCGCGGCCAGGGAACCAGCGACCGACTGATGCGCGGCATCCAGGCTGACGCGAAGGAGAAGGGCGAGGACATCGTGCCGATCTGCGGCTATGCCGCCACCTGGCTGAGACGTCACCCCGGATGAGGCTGGCAGGGGCGCTTCTGATCGGGCTGCTCGCAGGGACGCCGGCGATGGCGGCCAAACCCGCTCCGCCGCCCGCCCTGATCGCCAGCTGGACGCCGGCGGAGATGAAGGCGCTGGCCCAGGGCATGGGCCTGACCGTCACCCAGGAGGCGCGGCTGGACAACGGCGATCCGGCCCTGGCCGTGCGCGCGACAACCGGGACGGCCTTCGTCATCCAGGGCGCGGCCTGCGACAAGGTTCGCTGCCGGGGCGCGATCCTCACCGCCTTCGTCACCTACGACACGCCGGCCAAGGCGCAGGAGGCGCTCAAGCGGCTGGACTTCGCCGCCGTGCAGGTGCGGGCCGACGAGCCGAAGGTGCTGACCCTCAATCGCTATGTGATGCTTGATGGCGGCATCCACCGGGACAACCTGCGGGCCAATGTTGAACTGTTCCTGGCCGTGGTCGAACAGGCGCGCGGCCTGATGTGAGTTGCCGCCGGGCGCGGGTCGCGTATCGTTCTCCAAAACAAGGGAGCGAGGCATGAGCGGTCCGGTCGACAAGGCCCTGCGGGCGCGCGCCGAGGCGGTGATCCCCGGCGGCATGTACGGTCACCAGTCGGTCGGCCTGCTGCCCGACGACTATCCGCAGTTTTTCAGCGGCGGCGACGGCGCCCACATCACCGACGCCGACGGCAGGCGCTACCTCGACCTGATGTGCGCCTATGGGCCGAACCTGTTCGGCTACGGCCATCCCGGGATCAACGCGGCCTACGTCCGTCAGTTGGAGATCGGCGACGCCCTGACCGGCCCATCGGCCCTGATGGTCGAACTGGCCGAGGCCATGACCGCCATGGTCACCCACGCCGACTGGGCCATGTTCTGCAAGAACGGCACCGACGCCACCACCATGGCCATGATGACGGCCCGCGCCCACACCGGCGCCAAGGGCCTCGTGCTGGCCAGGGGCGCCTATCACGGCGCCGCCCCCTGGTGCACGCCCCGCCCCGGAGGCGTGGTCCCTAGCGACAAGGCCCACCAGCACTTCTGCGCCTACAACGACATCGCCAGCCTGGAGGCCGCCGTCGCCGAGGCCGGCGACGACCTGGCCGCCATCTTCGCCGCTCCCTTCCGACATGACGCCTTCATCGACCAGGCCCCGCCGGACCCCGCCTATGCCCGCCGGGCCCGGGAGCTGGCCGACCAGCACGGCGCCCTGCTGGTCGTCGATGATGTGCGGGCCGGCCTGCGGGTGGCGCGCGACTGCAGCTGGTCCGTCCTCGGCGTGCAGCCCGACCTGTCGACCTGGGGCAAGTGCATCGCCAACGGCCATCCGATCTCGGCGATGCTGGGCAATGACAAGGCGCGCAAGGCGGCGGCCTCCATCTATGTCACCGGCAGCTTCTGGTACGCCGGGGCGGCCATGGCGGCGGGGCTGGAGACCCTGCGGCTGGTCCGCGAGACCGGCTATCTGGAACGCATGCAGAGCCTGGGGCTACGCCTGCGCGACGGCCTGCACGAACGCGCCTCGGCGGCGGGCTTCGGCCTGCGCCAGACCGGGCCGGAGACCATGCCGCTGTTCCTGTTCGACGACGACCCCGACCTGCGCCTCGGCTTCGCCTGGTCCAGCGCCATGCTGGCGCGCGGCGTCTACGTCCACCCCTGGCACAACATGTTCCTCTGCGCGGCGATGACGGAGGCCGACATCGACGGGGCCCTCGCCGCCGCCGAGGGGGCCTTCGCCGACCTCAAACGCGATGCGGGATCCCTGGGCCCGGTCGAGAAGCTGGCGTTTCTGGCGGCGCGCTGACAAGCTTCAAGAAAACAGAACAGACATCGGGAGAGAGATCATGGCTTTCGCGGATTACGTCGAGCACGACGGACTGGGGCTGGCGGCCCTGGTGAAGGCCAAAAAGGTCTCGCCGGGCGAGATTCTCGAGGCCGCCATCGAGCGCATCGAGGCCCACAACGGCGTCCTCAACGCCGTGGTCCACAAGGAATACGACGAGGCCCGCAAGGTCGCCGCCGGCGACCTGCCCGAGGGCCCGTTCAAGGGTGTGCCCTTCCTGATCAAGGACCTCGGCGCCCAGGTGAAGGGTTGGCCCCGCACCTCCGGCTCGATGTTCGCGCAAGTCGCCGCCGACCCCGACGACAGCGAGCTGGTCAAGCGCTACCGCGCCGCCGGCGTGGTGCTGGTCGGCAAGACCAACACCCCCGAGTTCGGCATCCCCGGCGTCACCACCAGCCGGCGCCTCGGCCCCTGCTCCAATCCCTGGGACCCGACCCGGATCAGCGGCGGTTCCTCAGGCGGCGCGGCCAGCGCCACGGCGTCGGGCATGGTGCCCCTGGCCCACGCCAGCGATGGCCTCGGCTCCATCCGTATCCCGGCCGCCTGCTGCGGCCTGGTCGGCATGAAGATCACCCGCGACCGCAATCCCAACGGCGGCGAGGACTACGACCGTGCTATCGGCTTCTCGGTCGACCACGTCGTCAGCCGCACGGTCCGCGACAGCGCCGCCATGCTCGACGCCACCGGCTATCCGGAACCGGCGTCCCCCTACGCCCACCCGGCCAAGGAGCGGCCCTACCTGGAGGAAGTCAGCCGCTCGCCCGGCAAGCTTCGCATCTTCTGGTCGCCGGAAACCCCGAACGGCAAGCCGATCAGTGAGGAAGTCACCGCCAAACTGGCCGAGACCGCCGCCACCCTGAAGGCGCTGGGCCATGAGGTCGTGGAACAGGGCCTCGGCGTCGACTACCGCACCCTCTATCGGTCGCAGGCGCTGGTTTCGGCCAGCAATTTCTCGGCCGGCGTCCGCCGCTGGGTCGAAAAGCTGGGCCGCGAGCCGGGCGAGGGCGAGATCGAGGGCCTGGCCCGCCGCGGCTACGAGGCCGGCAAGCGCATCACCGGCGACCAGGCCATGTGGGCCTGGCAGCAGCTGCGGCTGATGAACCGCCAGATCCTGCAGAACTTCGAGACCTTCGACGTCTACCTGACCCCGGTGCTGGGCACGACGCCGCCCAAGCACGAGTTCCTCGACACCCTGACCGACGACCTGCGGGCGTTCGACAAGGCCCAGTCGGCGACCTTCCCCTTCACCCCGCCCTTCAACTTCACCGGCCAGCCGTCGGTCAGCCTGCCGCTGCATCAGTCGGCCGACGGCCTGCCCATCGCCATGATGTTCACGGCCCGCTACGCCGACGAGGGAACGCTGTACCGCCTGGCCGGCCAGCTGGAGAAGGAAATGCCGTGGAAGGACCGGAAGCCGCCAATCTTCGGGTAGGCGGCCTGGGCCTGAGGCCCTACTCCGAGGGCGGGTCCTTCATCGTGTATTCCTGGGTCTTCGGATCGTAGACCCACAGCTTGAACTCGATGATGTTCTTGTAGCCATAGGCCGGGATGCCGATTCCGGGCAGGCCATCGCGCATCTGGGTGATGTCGATGGTCACCCCGCCCTCTTCCTTGGCGAAGCCGTTGTTGGTCATGGCGCCGTCCATGGCCGGGCGCCATTTGCCCTGCTTGTCCTCGAGGAAGATGACCACCTGGCAGCCGGCCGAGCCGCACCAGTAGGGATCCTCGCCGAACTGGGCGACCGCATAGCGCCGCCAGGGGCCCTCGCCGGCCTCGCCGAAGAAGGCGCAGAACTTGCGCCGGTCGGGGGCCGCGTCCTGGACCATGGGCAGGGACCGGATCGCCTCGAAATCCTGCTTGAAGAGCAACGCCTCCTTGCAGGCCAGCTCCGCCTTGGGGAAGTCGTATCCGAAGGCGTTGGGCGAGGATTGCGCCAGCGCCGGGCCGGCGCTCAGCAGGATGGCGATAGACAGCAGAATGCGCATGAAAAAGGGCTCCGACATTGTCGGAACCCTATCTCGTTGGCGGTCGCTGTAACGCCCCAAATAGGGGGCTATCTGCCCCCCCCTGGTCAGCCTTCGTCGCCGTCCTTGGAGCCGCCGTCCTCGAAGCTCTTGGGCGCGCGGCGGCGCTTGGGCTTGGCCGGGGCTTCGGCGTCGGCGGCGACCGGCGCGGGGGCCGAGCGCGACAGGAAGCCGGGCAGTTCGGAAACCGCGCCGTCCTGGCCGCGCAGGCGGGGCGAGGGACGCTTGGGCTCGGCGGCCAGCGGGGCGGCCTGCGGTTCGATCACCTGCAACGGGTCGCGGGCCTCACGGGCCTCGGCGCGCTCCTCACGGGGCCGATCGCGCTCATAGCGGCTGCGGCGGGGCTCACGCTCTTCGCGCGGGCGCTCGTCGCGGGGCGCTTCGTCGCGCGGCTGCGGCTGCTGATCGCGCGGCTGGTCGCGGTCCCGGTCCCGGGGACGGTCGTCGCGGTCGTCGCGGTCGCGGAAGCGGTCTTCGCGCGGCCGATCATCACGCGGCCGATCATCACGCGGACGTTCATCACGGGGCCGATCGTCACGAGGACGGTCGTCGCGGTTGCCGTCCCGGTCGCGGGGGCGGTCGTCGCGAGTCTGCTGCTGCTGCCCGTCGCGCGGACGATCGTCGCGGTCGCGCCAGCGGTCCCGATCACGGGGACGGTCGTCACGGTTCTGGTTGTTCTGACGGTTGCCGTACTCGCGGTCGCGGGGGCGGTCGTCGCGGTTCTGGTTGTTCTGGCGGTTCTCGAAGCGGGGGCGTTCCTCGCCCTCTTCGCCTTCCGGCTTGTTCTCGGTCGCCTCGGCGATCTGGGCCTCGGTCGGCTCCTCGTGCTCGGCCTCGAAGTCGATATCCATGCCCGAGCTGTAGTTGTCGCGGCCGATGATGTCGGTGACCGGCCGGTTGGGCTGGATCGCGCGGATCAGGCGGAAATAGTGCTCGGCGTGCTGCAGATAGTTTTCCGCCAGCACCCGGTCGCCGCCGGTCGTCGCGTCGCGCGCCAGCTGCTGGTACTTTTCGAAGACGCTCTGGGCGGCTCCGCGCACCTTGATCCCCTCGGGACCATTGGAGTCGTAGGCGCGATTGGCATTGTGCTGCTGGGGCTTGTTACCGGCGTTCCGGTTGCGGCCGCGCTGCCGCTTCATGCCCTTGAAATCTCTCATGGTGTTCCTGTCGCCCAGGCGCCGCATACACGGGCCTTGAAGCTTGCCTTGTGACGTGTCGGACGCTGTGCCGGTCCGTGACTGCCTGTGTTGGAGTGGTCCTTGGGTTCCCGCCCGGCTCGCAGCCCTTCGTGGCTCGCGCGCCCGCCGCTTCAGGTCACCCCGGTACGGCTTTTAAGGTAGGGAACGAGTCAGGATGTAACCCCTCACCCGGCGGTTTCCAAGGGGTTTTTGAAACCGGTCACCACGCGGTCCCGCGTTCCGAGGTCTTTGGTGGTCCGCATCTGGCCGGCGCCGGCCGCCTTGAACAGGGCTTCGACCGCCGCCGACTGGTCGTGGCCGATCTCCACGGCGAACAGCCCGCCGGGCTTCAGGACCCGCAGGATCTCGGGCGCCAGCAGGCGGTAGGCGTCCAGACCATCGGGGCCGCCATCCAGCGCCAGCCGCGGCTCATGGTCGCGCACCTCCGGATCGAGCGTGTCGATGTCGGCCGACGGAATGTAGGGCGGGTTGGAGACCACCAGGTCGAACTGGTCGTCGCCCAGACCCGCCGTCCAGTCGCCGCGCAGGAAGGCGGCGCGGTTGTTGAGGTCGAGGTTGGCCGCGTTTTCCTTGGCCACGGCCAGGGCTTCCGACGAGGTGTCGATCCCCAGCCCCCTGGCCGCCGGCCGCTCGGCCAGGATGGCCAGCAGGATGGCCCCGCTGCCGACGCCCAGATCCAGCATCTGAAACGCCATACCCTCCGGGAAGGCCGGCAGCACCACGTCGAGGATGCTCTCGGTGTCCGGGCGCGGGGTCAGCACGTCGGGCGTCACCGACAGCATGATCTTCCAGAAGCCCTTGCGGCCCAGGATGTGGCTGATCGGCCTGCGCCGCGACCGCTGCTCGACATAGTCGTCGAACGTCGCCTGCTGTTCCGGGGTCAGCTCGCGGTAGGGGTCGGTCAGGACGTCGGCGCGGGTGATGCCGGCGGCGGCCTGCAGCATCAGGTTGGCGTCGATCGAGGGCTGGTCGACGCCGACCGCCTTCAGGGTGGCGGTGGCGGTCTTCCAGGCGGTAACGAGGTTGGTCATCGGACTTCCCCACGGTCGCCATCTGCGACCGGAAGCAATTCAAGAGTGTCCCCGAGGGCGATGGCGCCGCCCTTCGTGACGTTGACATAGATGCCGCACAGGACGTGGGCGTAGTGCTCGAACAGGGCCGCCGGGATGTCGATGTCCCGGATCGCCGTGGTCGGGTCGACGGCCGTGGCGGCGCAGCGGACGATGGGCTTGTAGACGGTGGCCGAGGCCTCGCCGAGGCTCAAGGACCGCCCGGCCCAGTCGTTCTCGGCCCAGGCGTCCCAGCCCTCGACATAGAGATTGGCCCGGAAGCGCAGCGGATCAACCGGCCGGCCGATCTTCGCCTCGAGGTCGCGAACACTGGCCAGGTTGATGATCGACACATGGCCCATGGGGTGGTCCATGAACCGGTGGGCGCCGGGGCCTTCGATGACGTTCAGCGGCCCGGTCGCCTCATCCCCCAACAGGGCAGCGAGCCAGGCCTCGAAGGCGTCGCGCCCCTCGGCGGAATGGAGGTCGCCGGCAAAATCCGGCTGCCCCTCGGCGGTGGCGCTGAGCAGGCCGGTGGCGGCGTCGTAGGCCGTGCGGGCCTTCGCCACCTGCGCGATCTGGGCCAGGACAGTGAACTTCGACTTCGAGATATGGCCCGGCGCGGCGGGATCGAATCCGCTCGGCCCGTTCTCCACCGCAAACAGCCGGTCATCGGGAAAACAGGCGCCGGCCACCAGTTCGGCCCACTCCAGCCGCTCGGGCGTGAACCCCTTGACCGGGTGGCGATACAGGCTGTCGACGATGGCGCGCATGGCGTTCAGTGCCAAAGGCGCGGCCCCGCCGCAACCCCCACGCCCCTGTCGGTGTTTGCCCCTTCGGAGGCGCTGGATGGTCTGGTTCAAGGGCGGGGGTCGCAAACAACCCTCAAGGAAGATGGCGGGTGCGCTGGGCCGTGGGGCCTACGCCGTCGGCAAGGGCGCGGGCCGCGCCGTCGGCTGGACAAGGCGCCGCGACTGGCGGGCCATGCCGGGCCGGGCGGCCGGCTATGCCGCCAGCCGGCCCTACGGCCTGCTGCCCTGGATCGCCCTGGTGGCGGCCATCGGCCTGTGGCCGCGCGGCACGGCGGTGGCGGCAAGCGGGTCCGGCGACAAGGTCGTCCCCGGCGCCTCGGACGTCCGCCAGATGAGCGCGCGGGCCTTCGAAGCCAGCCAGCCTGGACGCGGCCGCGCCGCCCATCGGCCGGGCCACATCCCCGTGATGGGCTGGCGCGATGTGGTCTGGCGGGTGATCCGCGAGATCGGCCGGGACAAGCTGCCGTCCGTCGCCGGCGGCGTGACCTTCTACGCCCTGCTGGCCATCTTCCCGGCCATCGCCGCCTTCGTGTCGGTCTACGGCCTGTTCGCGGACGTCGCGACCGTGCGCGAACAGTTGAACCAGATGAGCGGCGTCTTCCCGGCCAGCGTGGTCCAGATCGTCGGCGACCAGATGCTGCGTATCGCCGGCCAGCATGAGGGCAAGCTCACCGGCGCCCTGGTCATCAGCCTGCTGGTCTCGGTGTGGAGCGCCAACGCCGGGATGAAGGCGATGTTCGAGGGTCTCAACGTCGCCTACGACGAGGCCGAGGACCGACCCTACTTCCGCCAGACGGCGCTGAGCTACGTCTGCACCTTTGGGGCTATGCTGTTCCTGGCCTGCGTGGCCGGCTTGCTGGTCGCTCTGCCGGCCGTCATGACGGCCCTGCGGCTGGACGCCCTGCTGGTCTTGTGGATCCCGCTGCGCTGGCTGTGCGTGCTGGCGCTGGCTGCCTTCGCCTTCACCCTGCTCTACCGGATCGGCCCGGCGCGGGCGAAAGCCAAATGGCGATGGCTGACCTGGGGGGCGGTTGCGGCCTCGGTCCTGTGGCTCGGCGGCTCGCTGGTGTTCAGCTGGTACGTCGGCTCGATCTCGAACCTCGACGCCACCTACGGTCCTTTGGGGGCGGTGATCGCCTTCATGCTGTGGGTCTGGTTCTCGGTCCTGACCGTCCTGATCGGCGCCGAGATCAACGCCGAGATCGAACACCAGACGGCCCAGGACTCGACCACCGGCCCGCCGGCCCCGATGGGCGCGCGCGGCGCGGCCATGGCCGATACCGTCGGCGAGGCGCTCGACCTCAGCGAGGAGATCGCTGGCGGCGTGGGGGCGGTGAAGGGGGCGTGGAAAGGGCTGGTCAAGCGCTGACCCCCTCCCCCGTTTACGGGGGAGGATGAGGCTTACGCGTCTTCCAGCGCCGACAGACGCGCCGCCTGGTCCTCGGCGATCAGGGGCTTGATGATGTCGTCCAGGGCGTCGCCCGGCATGATCCGCTCAAGATTGTAGAGGGTCAGGTTGATCCGGTGGTCGGTCACACGGCCCTGCGGGAAGTTGTAGGTGCGGATGCGTTCGGACCGGTCCCCCGACCCGACCTGGCTCTTGCGGGCCTCCGACCGCGCATCGTCCAGCGCCGTGCGCTGCAGATCGTAGAGCCGCGCCTTCAGGTTCTTCATCGCCTTGCGGCGGTTCTCGTGCTGGCTCTTCTCCGAGCTCGTCACCACCACGCCCGTCGGCAGGTGGGTGATCCGCACCGCCGAGTCGGTCTTGTTGACGTGCTGCCCGCCCGCGCCCGACGACCGGTAGGTATCGATCCGCAGGTCGCTGTCGTTGATCTCGATCTCGACGTCCTCGGCCTCGGGCAGCACCGCCACCGTCGCCGCAGAGGTGTGGATCCGCCCCTGGCTCTCGGTGGCCGGCACGCGCTGCACCCGGTGGACGCCGCTCTCGAACTTCAGCCGGCCGAACACCCCGTCGCCGGTGACCGAGGCGATGATTTCCTTGTAGCCGCCCATCTCCCCCTCGGAGACGCTGTCGACCTCGACCTTCCAGCCCTGCAGCTGGGCATAGCGCGCATACATCCGGAACAGGTCGCCGGCGAACAGGGCCGCCTCGTCGCCGCCGGTGCCGGCGCGGATTTCGAGGATGGCGCTGGCGTTCTCGTCCTTGTCCTTGGGCGCCAGCATCAGGGCCAGCGCATGCTCCATCTCCGGCAGCTGCGCCTGCAGCCGCTCCAGCTCATCCCGCGCCAGTTCGGAAATATCCGGGTCCGGATCGGCCGCCATGGCCTCCAGCTCGGGCATCTCGGCCCGCACCTTTTCCAGCCCCGCGACCGCGTCGGCCACAGGCTTCAGCTCGGCGTGCTCCTTGGACAGCTTGACGATCTCGGGGCCATCGGTGGCCGCGCCCATGCGCGCTTCCACTTCGCGGAAACGGTCGAGCACCTGATCGAGACGGGCCTGGGGAAGACGCAAGGGATAGAAACTCCGTAGCAGAAGGGCCGCATCCTCTACTCTTCTCGCTCCCGTCACGCCACTCCGGCGCTATCGCCTCTTGCCAAAATCGCCCCCGTGAGGTTCGTTAACCATAGTTATCGGGGGTATCAGTGGGCATGTGTGGGGTACTGGCCATGAAACGCGGGGGTTTGGGGTCGTGAGCGACGCACCGCGCTGCTCCCTCGACAGCCGCTACGAGCGCGAAGGGTCGGGCCATGAGAGCCACGACGCCCACGCTCACGCGCCGACGCCGCCCGTTCCCTATATCGGCCAGAACGCCGTCTCGGTGGGCCTGCCGGGCGCGACCGGCCAGGTCTTCACCGCCCCGATGTCCAGTGTCACCAGCACGGGCGCCAATGTCTTCACCGGCGTCACCGCGCCCGCCGTCATGGTCCAGCAGCCGATGATCGGCGTACCGCTCGGCGGCATCACCGTGATCAACAATCCGCCGGCGCCTGGCAGCCCCTGCCCCGTCTGCGGCAAGCCGCTGGGCGACCAGGCCAGCCACAAGGCCCACGACCACCACGGCCCACCGGCCGCGCCGCGCTTCAGCAAGGCCACCCCGGAAGTCTTCCGCGACGGCTTCAAGCCGCTGTGGGACGCCGCCCAGGCCGACCAGGCCGCCTATGTCGTGGTCTCCGGCTGCAACAAGCTGATGAACGTCCTGCTCAAGGAGCTGGAGCTCAAGGCCAAGGCCGAGAAGTCAGAGGACGACAAGCCGAAGTCCGGCGGCGGCTGGAGCCTGTTCGGCGGCAAGAAGGAAGAGAAGAAGCCGACCTTCGCCGAGCGCATCGAGAAGCTGCAGAAGAAGGGCTACCTTCTGAAGAGCACCGTCTATGCGGCCAAGGAATCGGGCATGACCGCGGTCCTGACCGAGAAGATCGACGCCTCGGCGGTGACCGGCGAGATGGCCAAGCGCTACGTCCAGTTGCTGTGGCAGGTGGCCGACCAGGGCTTCGAACAGCCCGGCTGGAGCCAGGACGGCATGTTCCCGAAAGCCGTCCCCGGCCCGGCGGATTCGCACGCTCACCACGCCCCGGCCCCGCAGGCGGCTCACGCCGGCGGCGGGCATCTGGCGGCGCCGGAACAGCACCACTAACCCCGTCATCCCGGCCGGAAGCCCGCAGGGCTGGAGAGCCGGGACCCAGGGGCCTCTTCACAAGCCTTGAAGCTGCGCCTTCGCGCTCCGTCACCCCCTGGGTCCCGGATCGTCGCTTCGCGCCGTCCGGGATGACGGGTGGGTTGCGGTTCGCTACGGTCCCTCAAACACAAGAGGGAGCCCGCCATGAAAGCCGCCGTCTATTACGAGAACGGTCCGCCGTCCGTCCTCCGTTACGAGGACGCCCCCGACCCCGTCTGCCATCCCAAGGGCGTGGTCATCCGGGTCGAGGCGATCAGCATCGAGGGCGGCGACACCCTCAACCGGTTCGGCGGCCCCCTGGTGAACCACCCCCATATCGTCGGCTACCAGGCCGCCGGCGAGATCGTCGAGATCGGCTCGGAAGTCACCCATCTGCGCCTCGGCCAGAAGGTCGCCACCGTCGACGGCTTCGGCAGCCACGCCGAACTGCGCGCCGTGCCGGCCCGCAACTGCTGGGTCATCCCGGATGGCTATGACGTCAAACAGGCCTCCGCCATCCCGGTCACCTTCGGCACCGCCCACGACTGCCTGTTCGAGTTCGGCCGCCTCAAGGCCGGCGAGACGGTGCTGGTCCAGGCCGGCGCCAGCGGCGTCGGCCTGGCCGCCATCCAGCTGGCCAAACGCGCCGGCGCCCGCGTCCTGGCCACGGCCTCGAGCGATGCCCGCCTCGAAAAGCTCAAGGCCTACGGCCTCGACCACGGCATCAATTACCAGGCCGAGGACGTGGCCAAGGCCGTCATGCGGCTGACCGACAACAAGGGCGTGGGCCTGGTGGTCGACAGCGTCGGCGGCGCCACCCTCAAGGGCTCCCTGGCCAGCCTCGGCTACCGCGGCCGGGTGTCGATGGTCGGCAACGCCGGCCGCGAGCCGATGGTTGTCGATGTCAGCAGCCTGATGGGCGGCAACCGCTCCCTGAGCGGCGTCTTCCTCGGCGCCGAGATCATGACCGACCGCGCCCACGACATGATCCAGACCCTGATCGACGACTGCGCCAGGGGCGAACTGCAGGTGGTCATCGACAAGGTCTTCCCCCTGGCAGACGCAGCGGGCGCGCATGCTTACATCGAGAGCCGCCAGGCCGTGGGCCGCGTGGTGATGGTCCCGTAGTCCCAAATTCCTCCTCCGGCGCGCAGCGACGGGGGAGGGGGACCGCCGGGCCGACTCAGGCCCGGTGGTGGAGGGGGCAGCGCCGGCTTGTCAGAACAGAGCGCGTTCTGGCGCGGTCGAAACAGCCGCGTTCATGGAAAACCCGATCCGCCGGCGCTGCCCCCTCCACCACCGCCTTCGGCGGCGGTCCCCCTCCCCCGTCAGGCCTGCGGCCTGCCGGAGGAGGAACTTGACCGACCCGACGTCACGTCGCGCTAGCTTCAGGAAACCAGGGAAACCCACCATGACAACGCCGACGCCGTTCACCGTCTCCTGGGATGACGCCGCCGTCGCCGACGTCCTGCGCCGGGTGGCCGAATACCCCTTCCCCGTCGCCCCCATCGAGGGCGGCTGGGGTTGCGGGACCGACCCGCAGTTCCTGCGCGACCTCTGCGCCCACTGGACCAGCGGCTACGACTGGCGCGCCGCCGTCGCCGACCTCAACCGCTTCCCGCAGTTCACCGCCCGGGTCGAGGACTTCGACATCCACTTCGTCCACCTGGTCGGCGAGGCCGGCGGCAAACGCCCCCTGCTGCTGACCCACGGCTGGCCGGGCAGCCACTACGAGTTCTGGGGCGCCGCCGAACGGCTGGCCTTCCCCTCCCGCTTCGGCGGCGATCCCGCCGACGCCTTCGACCTGGTCATCCCCTCCCTGCCGGGCTTCGGCTTCTCCTCGAAACCGCAGCGCCCCTTCGGCCAGCGCGGCACCGCCCGCCTGTTCAACAAACTGATGACGCAGGTCCTCGGCTACCAGACCTACCTCGCCCAGGGCGGCGACTGGGGCGCCCTGGTCACCAGCTGGCTCGGCCACGACCACGGTACGAACGCCCGCGCCATCCACCTCAACATGATCGGGCTGCGGCCGGCCGGATCACCCCAGAGCCAGGATGAGATCGACTGGATCACCCGCACCGGCGCCGCCGGCGACATGATGGGCGCCTACCTGCGCCTGCAGGTTTCCAAGCCCCAGTCGGTCGCCTGGCTCGGCGCCGGCAACCCGGTCGGCCAGGCCGCCTGGATCGTC
Organism: Caulobacter sp. SRI_014; assembly: GCF_057586315.1. Lineage (NCBI taxonomy): Bacteria > Pseudomonadati > Pseudomonadota > Alphaproteobacteria > Caulobacterales > Caulobacteraceae > Caulobacter > Caulobacter sp. SRI_014. The sequence goes on from NZ_JBYCZQ010000001.1 coordinate 435,650, forward strand.
GAGCGGTTCCACGACTGGGCCGACCTGCGGACCAAGCCCTTCACTGACGTCTTTAGCCTCGACCAGCTGCTGACCAACATCATGATCTACGTCATGACCGGCAGCTTCACGACCGGCGCCTGGTACTACCGCGCCCTGATCGAGGAAGGCGGCATCGTCCTGCCGGAAGGGACCCGCTGCGAAACCCCCACCGCCTTCGCCAACTTCCCCGGCGAGGCGCTGTACTCCGCCCCGCCGCAGAGCTGGGCCGGCCGCGCCTACAACATCACCCGCTGGCAGGACATGCCCAGAGGCGGCCACTTCGCGGCAATGGAAGAGCCGGAGCTGTTTGTGGCTGAGGTGCGGGCCTGGGGGCGGGAGGTTTAGGAAGCGGACGCTGCGAAGGGTGGCCGAGGGGGGAAGGCGGACTCCAGGCTTGAGGCTCGCTCACGTCGCTTTTGGCTCGAGGGCATCGTCCACCTCGATCCCGAGGTAGCGGACTGTGCTTTCCAGTTTCCCGTGTCCTAGTAGCAGCTGACAGGCGCGCAGATTGCCTGTGCGCTTGTAGATCAGCGCGACCTTGGTTCGGCGAAGGCTATGGGTGCCATAGGCGCTCGGCTCCAAGTCAATCATGGCGACCCAAGCGTCGAGAAGCCTCGCATACTGACGTGTTCCAATATGACCACCAACCTGGCTGCGACTCGGAAACAGCCAGTCATCAGCCCGTCGACCGCGTCCGGAGAGCCAAGCCGTCAACGCTTCCCCGTTGGCTCCGAAATTTCGAACGGAACTGGTCGTCCTGCTTTCTGCTGGACGATAATCGACGTGAACGGACAGCGGAGCCCATAGCAATATCGCTGACCCTCAGCTTGACGAGGTCGCATCCCCGCAACTTCGCGTCGATCGCGCAGTTGAAAAGCGCCAGATCTCTGACACGCTTGCCATTCTTCAACTGCTGGCGAATGGCCGAGATCTGCCTGGGCTTCAGCGGCGGCTTGGGGCCAACCAGTCGCCCCCGGTTCCATGGAGATCTTGGTCCGCGAAAAGTCGGGTTGAGACAGTTCGCTCACCTTCTCGGCTAGCTCGCCCCCGACCTGATCAAGGTCGCACAGCTTGGTTGAGCAGCCGTCTGGAAGTTTGGTGAACAGTGTGATGGCGTCAGACCTTGAGGTTGACGCCCGTGAACCGCGCCTAACGTCCATTGTCGGAAGACACCCCCGACTGACTGGCCCCATCGCCACCGACCGAGCGCGTTTGGCTCCGGCCGACTCCGGCGCTCAGGTCTCGGCTTGCCATCTACGCCAAACCGCCGCGCAAAGACTGAGTACTCATTCATTTGTTTGCGAGGCCCCCGGCTCGGCTTATGCAATGGCCATGGCGTATCGGAAGACGGCGAAAGTCCATGAGCAGATGGCGGACAAGCGCGTCCGCATCCTGGACGCAGCGCGCCATGCCGTGGCCAAGGGCGGGTTTGCGCAGGTCAGCATCGCTTCCGTCGCGGATGCCGCCGGCGTCGCTTCCGGCACGGTCTACCGGTACTTCGAGTCCAAGTCGGTGCTGCTGGCGGAAGTCGTCAGCCGGGTTTCAGAGCAGGAAGTCGAATTCGTCGCGGCGATCGCCCGTCGAGGCGGCCCCCCCGAGGCGCGACTGATCGAGGCCGTCGAGCTATTTGCGAAGCGCGCGCTGCGGAGCGGACGCCTTGCCTACGCCCTGATTGTGGAACCCTCCCATCCTGAGGTCGAGGCCGTCCGCACCCTCCATCGCCGGCGCCTGGCCGATGCATTCGCTGCAATCGTCTCCGATGGCGTCGGCACGGGGATCTTTCCGCCGCAGGAGAGCCAGATCGCTGCCGCGGCGATCGTCGGCGTCCTGATGGAAGGCCTGGTGGGTCCGATGGCGGCGGAGCGGCCGGACGACCGGGAGGGCCTGCTGCAGGGGATCGTCGCCTTCTGTCGCCGGGGCGTTGCGGGAACCTGAGCACCCGCTCTTGACTCAAGAATTGAATACACGTTCATCTCATGGGATTGTCCATTCCAGGAGGCCGCATGCTGCCGACCGCCATTCCGCGCTCCCGTCCCGTGGCGGGGGAGCATGCGACGACCCATGAGGTCTTCAACCAGGCGCCGGACCTGGTCGACTACGATCCCCTGGCGGCCGACGCAGCCCTGTCGGAGGCCCTCGACCGGGAGGGCGCCGGCTGGGCGCGTGAGGATGTCCGGCGGCTTGCGCAGGCGGTCGGCAGCGCGGAGGTCCAGGACTGGGCTCGTCTCGCCAACCGGCATCTGCCGGAGTTGAAGACCCACGACCGGACCGGACGGCGCATCGACCACGTCGAGTTCCACCCGGCGTATCACGCGCTCATGTCGCTGGCCTTCGGCTCTGGCGTCCACGCCTACGCATGGAACGCCGGCGGGCGCGCCGGAGCCCACGTCGCCCGCGCCGCCCTCTCCTTCCTCTGGAACCAGGCCGACAACGGCGTGGCCTGTCCAACGGGCATGGCCTACTCGTCCATCCCTGTGCTGGAGAGCTTGCCGCAGGTCGGGGCGCTCTGGGTGTCACGCATCAACGCGCAGGGCTATGAGCCTCAACTGGCGCCCGTGTCCCAGAAGCGCAGCGCGACGATCGGGATGACGCTCACCGAGAAACAAGGGGGCTCCGACCTCCGGGCGAACACCATGCGCGCGGAGCCTCTCGGGACTCGCGGTCTGGGCGGCGAGTACCGGCTGACCGGCCACAAGTGGTTCTGCTCGGCGCCGATGAGCGACGGCTTCTATGTGCTCGCCTACGCCCCGGACGGCCCCACCTGCTTCCTCGTGCCCCGCGTCCTGCCCGACGGGAATAGCAATGTCTTCCGCATCCAACGTCTAAAGGAAAAGTGCGGAAACCGCTCCAACGCGTCCAGCGAGGTGGAGTTCGAGGACACCTTCGCCTGGGCGCTTTGCGACGAAGGCCGCGGGATTCGCACCGCGCTGGAAATGGCTCATCTGACGCGCCTCGATTTCGCGATCGGGTCGGCTGGGCTGATGCGCCACGCCCTCAGCCAAGCGATCCATCACTCACGCCATCGGCGTGCCTTCCAGAAGCCGCTGTTCGATCAACCCTTGATGGCGGCGGTGCTGGCCGATCTCGCTCTGGAGTCGGAAGCCAGCACGCTCTTGGCGTTCAGGCTGGCGCGCGCCTGCGACGCCGCCCTGGCCGGCGACCCGGCCGCGCATGCGTTCGAGCGGCTGGCCACGCCGGTCGCGAAATACTGGATCTGCAAGCGCGCGACGGGGGTCGTCCACGAAGCCCTGGAATGCCACGGCGGCAATGGCTTCGTCGAAGAGCACGTGATGCCGCGGCTCTATCGCGAAGCGCCGCTCAACGGGATTTGGGAGGGCTCGGGCAACCTCATCGCCCTGGACGTGCTGCGGGCGCTGCGCACGGAGCCGCAGGCGCTGGACGCGGTGCGAGACGAACTGGAGGCCGCGCGAGGGGGACACCCGCTTTACGACGGCTACGTGGAGGCCACGACGGCCCAGGCGCTCGCCGCGTCCCGGGGCGACGAGGCCGCGGCCCGCCGGGTCGCCGAGCGACTCGCCGTCTCGCTGCAGGCGAGCCTGATGATCCGCTTCTCAATCCCTGAGGCCGCGGACGCCTTCTGCGCCGCGCGCCTGGGTCCCGAGCGCTACGGCGCCTACGGCGCCCTCCCCGCGGGGGTCTCCACCGGCCCGATCCTCGCTCGCGCCTGGCCCCTCTAGTCGGACGGCAAGGCGGAAAGTGAGAGGGAGGGTTCCCCCACCCAGGGCGGACCCTCCCAACGTCTCAGATGAGCCAAAGTCTGCCGTATACCCGGATCAGCGAAAACGTCCGCGATGGGTCGAAAGCGCCCCCCCCCCCCCGTCAGCCAGGAAACTGCGCAGCTACCGCATATGTCTAGACATATTCATATTCGTTACCAATACAGAGCCCGAACCCCACGCGCACCCGTGTCGCGGCGCCTGAACCCGCGACGGCCCGGCGTTCACACTCGTCCCCGCGCTTGAGCCAGCGTAGGCGCCCCGTCTCCCCTTCAGGTCAACATTCCCCGCCTCGGCGCCTACGCCCTGTCAACGCCGGCGCCAACATCCACAGCCCCTGCCGCAACCGGAATATCACGCCGGTTCAAACGCTTGCCGGGATTCGCCCCCTTGTCCGGGCCGGAAAGCGGTATAATCGTTGGCCGCTTCGACAGGCCGGGCTAGGGCAGCGGCTCCAGATCCGGGGCCGCCCAGCCCCGCCGCGCCTCGACACTGAACAGCCGCTCCCGCGTCCAGTGCCTCAACAGCCAGTCGCTGCGCCCGCAGGGGCCGTCCAGCAGGCGGCGCAGCACCTCGGCCGGCGGGCCGCCCTCGGCCACGGCGGCGCGGACGGCGATCAGCGAGGCCTGGGTGATGGTCTCGTGATAGCCGCCGGTGTCGGTGTTCGGCGTGTTGGTGCTTTCATTGTAGGCGCGGATCAGGCCGGGCAGGTCGCGCTCGGCGTCGAGGTCGTCCCGGCGCATGACGATCCAGACGGCGCAGGCGAAGTGCGCCGCATGGGTCCAGGCCGGCTTGGGAAGGGTGCGGGCGATGACGCCGTCGGTGATGGCGGCGAGGTCGGTGTCGGTCGTGCGGGTCATGGAAGGCTCCGTTGGAAAGGGGGCGGAGCGCTCGAAAAGCAAAGCCCCGCCGGTGGGCGGGGTTGCAAGGGCGGTCGGGCCGGCTGTGCGCCGGGTTAGGTCCCGATCCGGCCAGCCGCAACGGCCGCCAGTCTGTGCGACTGGCGTTCCTGCGGGACAGCGCGGGCGGGCGAAACGGCCATGGCGGCGAGATACCGGCGATCCGTGGACCGGTCAAACCCGCCATTTGACAGTTTTATTTTTCTATTGTTAGGTGCCGCCCCATGACGCCCCCCCCAGGCATCGCAGGCATGGCCCTGCTCGACGACGCCGACCGCGTGAGGACCGCCCTCTCGCCGATCCGCCGCCGTCTGCTGGTTGAACTTCAATCGCCGGGGTCGGCCGCCAGCCTGGCGGTGGCGCTGGGCATGCCGCGCCAGAAGGTCGGCTATCACCTCAAGGCGCTGGAGGAGGCCGGCCTCGTCCAGCTGGTCGAGCAGCGCCAACGCCGGGGCTTCACCGAGCGGCTGTTCACGGCCAGCGCCGACGCCTACGTCATCGATCCGGACCTGCTGGCCGGGCCTTCCTCCAGGGATTTGACGCCCGAGGCCCTGACCCAGGACCGCTACGCCGCCGACCACCTGATCCGCACCGCCGCCGAGACCGTCCGCGACGTCGGCCGCATGCGCCGGGCCGCCGACGCCGAGGGCCGCCGCCTGTTGACCTTCACGATCGACGCCGAGATCGCCTTCGCCGCCCCCGGCGACATCGAGCGTTTCGCCGAACGGCTGACCCAAGCCGTCGCCGCCCTGGCCGCCGAGTTCAACACCGCCGGCGGCCGGCCCTACCGCCTGATCGCCGCTACCCATCCCGCCAAGGGTTCGAAAACGAGGACCGCCTGAATGACCACCAACGACGCCGGGGACCGCGTCCTCATCGACCTGACAATCGCCGCTCCGGTCGAGACCGTCTGGGCCGCCCTGCGCGACCCGGCCCAGGTCGCCCGCTGGTTCGGCTGGGAGTCCGACAGCCTGGCAGCCGAGGTCGATTTCATCTTCGTGGAGCACGCCACGGCTGACGAGGCCACCGGCGTCATCGCCTTCAACGGCACCAGCGACCGCTTCGAACTGACCGCCGACGGGTCCGGCAGCCGCCTGCGCGTCGTCCGCGCCGCGCCCGCCGACGGCGCCGCCTGGACCGACGTCTACGAGGACATGACCGAGGGCTGGATCATGTTCGTCCAGCAGCTGAAGTTCGGCCTGGAGAAGGAAAGCCTCGCCCCCCGCCGCACCCTCTGGCTGTCCCCGCCCAAGGGCGAGCGCGAGGGGATGCGCCCGCTGGCGGCCCTCGGACTGGCCGACCTCACCGGCGGCCATGTCGGCGACGCGGTCAGCCGGTCCCTGCCGACCGGCGACACGGTCAGCGGCAACCTCTGGCACGCCTCGAAGTATCAGGTGGCGGTCACCGTCGATGCCTGGGCCGGCCTGCTCAACGTCCACGACGCCGGCAGCTGGACCGCCGGCGGCGGCCACGGCCCCGGCATGGTGATGATCACTGCCTACGGGCTCGATGATGCGGCCTTCGCCGAACTGGAGGGGCGTTGGAAGGCGTGGTGGGCGGAACGCTATTCCGCCTGACCGTCAGGTTGGCTAGACAGCCTGCATGACCGACGCCCGCTACGATTTCGCCTCCGACAACGTCGCCGGGGCCATGCCCGAGGTGATGGAGGCGCTGATCGCCGCCAACGCCGGGACCGCTTCCGGCTATGGCACGGACCATGTCTCGGCCCGCGCCGCCGACCTGATCCGCGAAGCGCTGGGCGCCGACGCCGACATCCGCTTCACGGCCTCGGGCACGGCGGCCAATGCCGTGGCCCTGGCGGCGCTGGCCCAGCCGCACGAGGCGGTGCTGGCCCATGAGCACGCCCACGTCTGCACCGACGAAACCGGCGCACCGGGCTTCTTCGGCCATGGCGTCGGCCTGATCGGCCTGCCTGGACCGTCCGGCAAGATCGAGCTTTCGGCCCTGACCGAGGCGCTCGGCCAGCCCGACGTCAGCTACCGCCAGCCGGCCGCGGCCCTGTCCCTGACCCAGGCCACGGAATACGGCACGGTCTACGCCCAGGCCGACCTCGAGGCCCTGATCCAGCCGGTGAAGGCCATGGGCTACGGCGTCCACCTCGACGGCGCCCGGCTGGCCAACGCCGTGGCCGCCGGCTTCGACCTCAAGTCCATCGCGACGACGGGCGTCGATATCCTGGTCATGGGCGGCACCAAGTCCGGCTCGACCCCGACCGAGGCCGTGGTCCTGCTCAACAAGAGCCTGGGGCGCCGGTTCGACGCCCGCCTCAAGCACGCCGGCCAGCTGGTGTCCAAGGGCCGCTACCTGGCCGCCCCCTGGATCGGCCTGCTGGAGACGGGCGCCTGGTCGACCCGCGCCGCCCACGCCAACACCATGGCCCGGCGCCTGGCCGCCCTGATGCCCTTCCCCCTGCGCCATCCGGCCCAGGCCAACGGCCTGTTTGTCGAGATGGACGAGGCGGCGCTCGACCGGCTGAAGGGCCAGGGCTGGTTCGTCTACCGCTTCCTCGACGGCACGGTCCGCTTCATGTGCAGCTGGGCGACGACGCCGGAGATGGTCGACGAACTGGGCGCGGCGCTGAAGGCCATAAGCTGAAACCTAAAGTGAGCCCCCGCAACCGCCCGCCGCCCTATCGAAACGCCGTGCGAAGGCGCATATGCCCGCCATGTCGAACGCATCTCCCCGCCGCCCCGTTGGTCTTGGCATCAAGCGGGGGCTGAAGCATCACTGCCCCAACTGCGGCGAGGGCGAGCTGTTTGCCCGCTACCTCAAGGTCAATCCCGAGTGCCCCGCCTGCGGCCACGACCTGTCGCAGTACCGCGCCGACGACGGCCCGGCCTATCTGACCATCCTGCTGGTCGGCCACCTGGTGGTCGCCCCGGCCTTCTTCTTCCCCATCGTCTGGGAAACCAGCCCCTGGATCAGCGTCCCGCTGGCCCTGGCCGTGCTGACCGGCGTGGTCCTGGCCCTGCTTCCGCGCATCAAGGGCGGCTTCATCGGCCTGCTATGGGCCAACCGGGTGACCAAGGACCAGGTCGCCTAGAGCCGCCGCGTCAGGAGGTCATCGGTGACCTCCATATTGGCGATCAGCTCGCCAGGCCGGCTGTCCTCTTCCAGCGCCTCGACGAACATCGCCCGCGCCTCGGGATCGTCGTAGATCATCTTGGCCTCGAAGGCCGCGCGCCAGGTCGCCTCATCGGGCCATTCGGCATAGCCGATGAACCGCCCGTCCTCTGCCCGATGCAGCCGCGAACCGAACGAGCCGTAGATCCGGGTGATCGCCTCTGTGCCCCGGCGCCAGGCCTCGCGGAAGCGGTCCTCGTGGCCCGGCTTCACCCGCCAGGCATAGACGGCGACGTACATGATCGGGTTCTCCACCTGACGGAACTTACCGGCCTCGATGGTCATTGAACGAGCAAGACTTCAAGCTGTTCAAGGACCCGCACCAATGCTTGGCACCATCCTCATCATCATCCTGATCCTCGCCCTGATCGGCGCCCTGCCCACCTGGGGCCACTCCAAGAGCTGGGGCTACTTCCCCAGCGGTGGTCTCGGCCTGGTGCTGGTCATCGTCATCATCCTGCTGCTGATGGGCAAGATCTGACGGCTGGGGAAGGCTTTGGGGCCGCGGCCGAAACCTTCCCCGTTCCCTTCTTGAGGGAACCTCGCTATAGCAGTTTCCAAGACCCGCCCGGCCGAAAGGCCGGGCGCCGCTGTTTCTGGAGCATGCCCATGGCCGAACCCATCCTGATGCCGAAGGCCACCGCCGTCTGGCTGGTGGACAACACCTCCCTGACCTTCGAGCAGATCGCCGACTTCTGTGGGCTGCACCCGCTGGAAGTGCGCGGCATCGCTGACGGCGAAGTCGCCCGCGACATCCGCGGCGCCGACCCGATCACCAACGGCCAGTTGAACCGCGAAGAACTGGACAAGGCCACGGCCAATCCCGCCTACCGCATGCAGGTCCAGAAGAGCCGGCACGCCGAGCTGCTGAAGCCGCAGAAAAAGGCCCCGCGCTACACCCCGGTGTCGCGTCGCCAGGACCGTCCGGACGCCATCGCCTGGTTCGTGCGCAACCACCCGGAAGTGACCGACGCCCAGATCAGCAAGCTGCTCGGCACCACCAAGTCGACCATCGAGGCGGTCCGCGACCGCACCCACTGGAACAGCGCCAACCTCAAGCCCGTCGACCCGGTGACCCTGGGCCTGGTCGGCCAGATCGAGCTGGACGCCGTGGTCCGCAAGGCCGCCGACAAGAAGGCCAAGGATGACCTCAAGAAGGGCATCGTCAGCGACGGCCCCTCGCTCAGCCCGGCCAGCGAAGCCCAGGTCGAGCCGGAACCGGTCTATGAGGAAGAAGACGAGCGCGGCGGCGACGTCGATCTGAAGAACGTCTTCGCCAACAGCGGTCCGGCCACGGACTACGATGACGAAGACGAGGATTGATCCTCGCGCGTCAGCGCGTCCGCGCCTGAAATGAAGAACCCCTCCGCCGGATCTCGGCGGAGGGGTTTTTCGTATCCTAGTGAGTTCGAGCCTTCAGGCCTTCGATCTCTTCCTTGAGGCGTAGTTTTTGCCGTTTCAGTTCCGCGATTCTGATGTCGTCGGACGCCGGGTGCGTCAGTTCCTCCTCGATGGTGCGGTCCAGTTTCCTGTGCCGGCTATCGAGCTCCCGCAGACGGGCTTCCAAGGCCATGGTACTTCGCCTCCTTGGCTATTTATGCACACTGAGTGAACACCCGGCTCGCCGGAGAGTCTGTTCACATGAACGAGAGGCTGGACCCATCAGATGGCGCAAAAAGGGCGGTTGATCGTCGGAATCTCTGGCGCCAGCGGGGTTTTGCTGGGTTTGCGGGCCCTCGACGCCTGCCGTGAAATAGGCGTCGAAAGCCACCTGGTCATGTCGAAATCGGCGGTCCTGACCCTCGCCCAGGAGGCGAATCTCAACCCCGCCGACGTCGCCGCCCGGGCCGACGTCGTTCACAAGGTCGGCGACGTCGGGGCGTCCATTGCCTCCGGCAGTTTCCGGACGCTTGGCATGATCATCGCCCCCTGCTCTGTGCGAACCATGAGCGAGATCGCCACCGGCGTGACCTCCAGCCTGCTGACCCGGGCCGCCGACGTGGTGCTCAAGGAGCAGCGGAAGCTGGTGCTGATGGTGCGCGAGACGCCGCTGCACCTGGGCCACCTCCGGACCATGACGGCCCTGGCCGAGATGGGCGCGATCATCGCCCCGCCGATGCCGGCCTTCTATGCCAGGCCCGCCTCCATCGAGGAGATGGTCGACCAGTCGGTCGGCCGGGCCCTTGACGCCTTCGGCCTCGACTGGGCGCCGGTCAAACGCTGGGGCGAGGACCTCAGCGCCATCCGGAGCGACTCGTGAGTTTCTGGGATTGGGCGCTGGCCGCCTACGACCGGCCAGGCGTTGCCGAAGCCTGCCTCAGCCTGCAGGACGACCATGGCCAGCAGACCGCCTACCTGCTGTGGGCCGCCTGGGCCTCGCCGCCCGACGCCGCCCTGGCCGACGGCGCGGAGCTGGCCCGGCACTGGGAAGCGACCATCCTCGGCCCCGTGCGTCAGGCGCGGCGGGCGTTGAAGACTCCGCTCGCCCCCGTCGATGACGCGGCCCGCCTGGACGTCCGCGAGACGATCAAGGCCGCCGAGCTCGACCTCGAGAGGTTGCTGATGACATCCCTGGCCGGTCTCTCCGAACCCGCCGCGGGATCCGCCCTCCCGGCCCTGATCCGGGCCGGCGAGGCCTGGGGCGATCCGCCGCCCGTCGAAGCGCTCGAGAGGCTCGCAAGGGCGCTGGCCTGACGCTTCGGGTCTGCTAGACTCCGCGTTCGAGAATTGCGTCCGGGGACCGTTGATGGCCGACAACGACGGGGAAATGATCCCCATGCCCAACGTGGAAATTCGCGCCCAGCTGCTGGAATTGCGCCAGAAGCACCAGGATCTCGACGCCGCCGTCGAGGCCCTGGGTCAGATGCCGACCCCCGACCAGCTGCAGATCGCCCGGCTGAAAAAGCAGAAGCTGGTCCTGCGCGACCAGATCGTGAAGCTGGAAAACATGCTGACGCCGGACCTGCTGGCCTAGGCGCCGGTCACCACATATCGACCCAACGCCGCTCCGGCTTGCGGCGCTTCTTCGCGCTCTGGAGTCCGGCGATCACCCAGCGGCGCGAGTCGGCCGGGTCGATGACGGCGTCGATCTCCAAGGCCGCCGCCATGCTGGTGGCCTTGCCCCGGGCGTACATGTTGGCGACCAGCTTCTCGAACATCTCCTTGTTCTTCACCGGGTCGGTCTCGGCCTCCAGCTCCTTGCGGTAGCCGAGCTTGACCGCCCCTTCGAGGCCCATGCCGCCGAACTCCCCGGTCGGCCAGCTGGCGATGAAGTTGGGCGAATGGAAGCCGCCGCCGGCCATGGCCTGGGCGCCGAGCCCATAGCCCTTACGCAGCACCAGGGTGAACAGCGGCGGCCCGAACTTGGCCCCGGCCACGAACAGGCGCGAGACACGGCGCACGGCCCCGGCGTCCTCGCTCTCCGGCCCGACCATGAAGCCGGGGGTGTCGCACAGACTGAGCAGCGGCAGGTCGAAGGCGTCACACAGCTGCAGGAACCGCGCGGCCTTCTCGGCCCCGTCGCAGTCGATGGCGCCGCCCAGGTGCCGGGGATCGTTGGCGATCAGGCCGAAGGGCTTGCCCGCGATACGGATGAAACCCGTCACCATCCCGGCCGCGAAGCCCCGCCTCAGCTCCAGGAACGATCCGCTGTCGGCCAGCCCGTCGATGACGGCGCGGATGTCATAGACCCGCAGCCGGTTCTCCGGGATGGCGCGGCGCAGGTCCCGCTGGTCGGGCGCGGTCCAGTCGGCGAGATCGCCCTGGAACATCGACAGGGCGTGCTTGGCCAACTGGGTGGCATGGGCCTCGTCGTCGGCCAGGATGTCGATGACGCCGTTGGCCCACTGGGTTGCCGCGGGGCCGATGTCCTCTGGCTTGAAGACGCCAAGGCCCCCGCCCTCGATCATCGCCGGGCCGCCCATGCCGAGGTTGGAATCCTTGGTGGCGATCAGCACCTCGGAGAGACCAGCGATCGCCGCATTCCCCGCGAAGCAGCGCCCGGCGACGATGGCGATCTTGGGCACCTCACCGGCCAGCTCGGCCATCTTGCCGAAGGTGGTGACGTCCAGACCCGCCACCCCGGCGCCGTCGGTATCGCCCGGCCGGCCGCCGCCGCCCTCGGCGTACCAGATGACCGGCAGCTTCTGTTCATCGACGATGCCCAGCAGCCGGTCGGTTTTCTTGTGATTGAAGTGACCCTGGGTGCCGGCCAGCACGGTGAAGTCATAGGCCAGCGCCGCGACCCGCGACTTCTCCGGCGCGAACAGGGCGCCGTTGACCGTGCCGATACCGGTGATGATGCCGTCGGCCGGGGTGTTGGCGATCAGGTCCTCGACCGTGCGTCGGCGGCGCTGGGCGGCGATGGCCAGGCCGCCGTACTCGATGAAGCTGCCCGGATCGACGAGGTCGTCGATATTCTCCCGCGCCGTGCGATGCCCGGTGCGGCGGCGCTTGGCAACCGCGTCCGGGCGATTGGCGTCGAACAGGAAGGCGTGGCGGTCGATGACTTCCTGCAGGTCTGGGCGGATGGCGTCGGGATCGCCCGCCTCCTCCTCGACGGCTTCCAGGCCCTCGACCTCCTCGGCCGCGATAAACAGCAGCGGCTGGCCCTTGAGCAGGGTCTGGCCGCGCATCGCCGCCACTCGCTCGACCCGGCCGCCGACCGGGGCGACGACCACATGCTCCATCTTCATCGCTTCGAGGATGGCGACCGTCTGGCCCGGCCGCACCAAATCACCGACCGCCACCTCGACCTGGCCGACCGTGGCCTGCAGCGGGGCCGGCACGGCCTGGGCGCCCGCCAGCTCCTCGAAGGCTTCGACCACGGCGGCCTCGGCCGTGGCCACCTCATGGGCCTCCACCGGAGCCAGCGCCTCGGCCTCGGCAAGCAGGCGTTCGAGGTTGTCTTCCAGGAACCGCGTCGTCGCCCGGCCCTGAGCGACCGCCGGCTCGGCCAGCAGGGCGCGCAGCAGCGGGATGTTGCTGTCGACCCCCTCGAGCCGGAATTCCTTCAGCGCCCGCGCCGTCTTGGCGGCGGCGGTGGCGTGGTCTGCGGCGCGGACGATGACCTTGGCCAGCAGGCTGTCATACGACGGACTGGTGACGTAGCCGCCGTAGCCGAAGCCATCGACGCGCACGCCCGGCCCGGTCGGCGGCTCGTAGGCGCGGATCAGGCCGCCGGCCGGCTGGGCCGTGCCATCGGCGTCCAGGGTCTCCAGATTGACCCGCGCCTGAATGGCCGCGCCCTTGAACGGCGGGGTTTCGCTGAGGCCCAGCTTGGCGAGCGAGGCGCCGGCCGCCAGGTTGATCTGGATCTGCACCAGGTCGAGACCGGTAACCTCTTCGGTCACCGTGTGCTCGACCTGCAGCCGGGCGTTGGTCTCGATGAAGGCGAAGCGGCCGGACGCGGCGTCGACCAGGAACTCGACAGTCGCCAGCCCCTTCAGGTGCTTGGCGCTGCACAGCTTGACCGCCGCCTCGTGCAGCGCGGCACGCAGCCGTTCGCCGAGCGCCGGGGCCGGGGCGATCTCGATGATCTTCTGGTGCCGGCGCTGGACCGAGCAGTCGCGTTCGCCGACGGCCACGCAGGTCGCCGCGTCGCCGGCCACCTGCACCTCGATATGGCGGGCGTTGTCGACCAGCCATTCGGCATAGACCGCGCCGTCGCCAAAGGCCGCCTGGGCCTCCCGCGCACAGGCGGCGTGGGCGGCCGCTACGTCGTCGCCGGGCCGCACGATCCGCATGCCCCGACCGCCGCCGCCGGCCACGGCCTTGAGCATCATCGCCCCGTGCTCGGCCAGGAACTTCTCGGCGCCCGCCGCGTCGATAGCCCCGGTGCCGGCCAGCAGCGGAACGTTCAGCCGCGCCGCCAGGGCCCGGGCGGCGGCCTTGTCGCCGAAGGTTTCCAGCGCATCGGGCGAGGGGCCGATGAAGACGATTCCCGCCGCCGCGCAGGCGCGGGCGAAGGCGGCGTTCTCCGAGAGGAAGCCGTAGCCCGGGTGGATGACGTTGCACTTCGCCGCCTGGGCCGCCGCGATGACGGCGGGAATGTCGAGGTAGGCTGCCGGGCCCGTCCCATTCAGAGGAAAAGCCTCGTCAGCGGCGCGGACGTGCAGGCTCTTGGCGTCGTCCTGGGCGTACAGCGCCACACTAATCAGGCCAAGCCCGGCGGCCGCCCGGGCGATGCGGATGGCGATCTCGCCCCGGTTGGCGATGAGCAGGCGCTTGAAAGCCATGAAGTCCTCGAACGAGCGTTTGAGGGTCAGCATAGCGGGTGGGCGGCGCGGTTGTACCCCTCACCGACCGATCAGATGTGGATTGCGCCGCCTCAAGCGGTGACCAGCGCCACGTCCGGCACGGTTTCCTTTAGCCGGCCGCCGATGCGGATCGGCTCGATGCGTTTGGCCAGGCCCGTCCGGTCGTCGGTCTCGACATAGACCCCGCACACCGTCGCCTCGCCCTCGGCAGGCCTGTAGCGGCCCTGGCTGATCTTGGTGGTGAAGCGGCGCAGGGGCTCTTCCTTGTCGTTGCCGATGACGCTGTTGTAGTCGGCGCAGGCCCCGGCGTCGGTCTGGTAGGCGGTGCCGCCGGGCAGGATCTGGGCGTCGGCGGTGGGCACGTGCGTATGGGTGCCGACCACCAGGCTGGCGCGGCCATCGCAGAAGTGGCCCATGGCCATCTTCTCGCTGGTGGCCTCGCAGTGCATGTCGACGACGACCGCATCGGCGACGATGCCCAGCGGGGCGGTGTCGAGCTCGCGGTTGGCGGCGGCGAAGGGATCGTCCATGGCGTCCATGTGGACCCGGCCCAGGATGTTGACGACCAGGATGCGGCGGCCGTCGGCCAGAACGAACAGGTTGCTGCCCCGGCCCGGGGCGTCGGACAGGATCGGGTAGTTGGCCGGCCGGATCATCCGCGGCTCGCGGACAATGTAGGTCAGCGCCTCCTTCTGGTCCCAGCTGTGGTTGCCGAGCGTCAGGCAGTCGGCCCCGGCCTCGAACAGTTCGCGGGCGGTGTTCTCGGTGATGCCGAAGCCGGCGGCGGCGTTCTCGGCGTTGACGATCACGAAGTCGAGCGCCAGGCGGCGGCGCAGGTCCGGCAGGTGGTCGGAGAGGCCGTCACGGCCTGACCGGCCGACGACGTCCCCGAAAAAAGCGATACGCATTAGAAATCCTTTCGGGCCGGAGTATAGCCGGCCTCGGTCAGAATCCCATCCAGCGGCTGGTCGTGCGGCCCGTGCGGGATGCCGTCGAGCTCCTGGCCCTCAAAGGCCAGGCCGACGAAGGGCGGCGGGCTGGGAAAGCCGCGCAGGGCTGCGAAGGTGCGGTCATAGAAGCCGCCGCCCTGGCCCAGGCGATGACCGCGGGCGTCAAAGGCCAGCAGGGGCACCAGGATCAGGCTGGGGGCCACCGGTGCGGCGCTGTCGAGCGGCGCCGGCAGGCCGGCCAGGTCGTAGGCCAGGGTGTCACGCGGCTGCCATGCGCGGAACTCCAGTGGGCCTTCGAGGTCAATGACGGCCGGCAGGGCAAGGCGCCATCCCTTGCGCATAAGAGCCTCGCCGAGCGGGCGCGGGTCGATCTCGGCGCCCAGCGCCTTGTAGAGGGCCGCGACGCCGGGCTTGAGCCGGAAGATGTCGAGAAGCTCCTGGACCCGGTCGGCGATCATCCAGTCTGCTTCGGGATGCTGGACCTGCAGCGCCTTTCGATGGCGCCGGGCCTCGATGCGCAGGGCGGCTTTCTGGGCGTCGAGGACGGGATCGTTTTGCATCGAACCTAGGGTGGCGGCGCCGCGAGGACCGTGAAAGACAGTTTTATCCCCTCAGACCCGGATAACCAGGTGGGCGCCATATACCCGCAGCCACGGCCACGGACAGGGACAGCTCCCTTCGAGAGAATTAAGGTCAGAAGGATAGTTCGCTTCCGACATGAACCGCAGCAACCGCCGAGGCCTAAGGTAGGCCTTCCGAAGCCGGTTCTCAACCTCCCTCCCCGAATGGGGAGGGCAGACGCGCGGTTACGCGCGTCGGGTGGGGAAGTCGGTCACTGACTTTTGTGAGTTCGCACTGAGAAATCGAGCCGGTGGGGCCGGTTACCCACTTCCCCACCCGGCGCGCAACGCGCGCCTGCCCTCCCCATTCGGGGAGGGAGGTTACTCGCCCGACCCCAGCTTCTCGATGCGTTTGGCGGCGTTCTCCAGGACGGCGGCGGCCTTCATCTCGACCCGAGCCTGCTCGGCCTGAACCTTGGCCAGCTCGTTCTGCATATGGGTCAGGCGCAGCTTCAGGTCCGACAGTTCGTCGGTCAGAAGCAGGGCCGTCATCAGGAACAGCCGGGTCTCGCCCAGCTGGCCCACTTCCTGGCCGACCTGCCGCACCTGCTGGTCAAACGCCGCGGCCAGGTCCATCAGGTGGCGCTCCTGACCGTCCTCGCAGCCGACCAGGAAGGGCTTGCCGTTCACTGTCACATTGAGCTGGCCCATCTAGCCCTCTCCCAGCGCGGCGCGGATTTCACCAATGGCGCGGCCCAGGGCTTCGCTCGCCTGCGCCCCGGCCTCTTCCAGAAGCCGCTCGCGGGCCCGCGATGCGTCCAGCTCGGCGGCCAGGCGCGAGCGGTCGGCGTCGAACAGGCCGCCGGCCTCGGCGCCGGCTTCGCGCAGGCGCTCGCCCATCCGCTGTTCCAGAACCCCCAGCGCCCGCTCCAGGCGGCGCGCGGCCAGGTCGAGGGCGCTCCCCTCCGACTCTCCGCTCATTCGTCGCGCTCCTTGATCACACGATCTCTATAGACTGCGTCGGGCGAAGACCGGAAGGCGGGTTGCGCCAAAGGCTTTCCCGTGCGAACCGCCCGGAAACCGGCAGCAACAGCGAGTCCCCCATGTCCGTCAGTCCCGTGAAGATGGCCGACGCCATTCGCGTGCTCTCCATGGACGCGGTCCATGCGGCCAAATCTGGGCACCAGGGCGCCCCGATGGGCTTGGCCGACGTAGCCACGGTGCTGTTCACCAAATTCCTCAAGTACGACGCCGCCAAGCCGGACTGGGCCGACCGCGACCGGTTCGTGCTGTCGGCCGGCCATGCGTCGATGCTGATCTACAGCCTGTTGCACCTGACCGGCTCCAAGGCCGTGACGATGGATGAGATCCGCAACTTCCGTCAGTGGGGTTCGAAGACCGCCGGCCACCCCGAATACGGCCACACCCCCGGGGTCGAGGTCACCACCGGTCCGCTGGGCCAGGGCATCGCCACCGCCGTCGGCCTGGCCATGGCCGAGCGCTCGATGCACGCCCGCTACGGCGATGACCTCGTCGACCACCGCACCTGGGTGATCGCCGGCGACGGCTGCCTGATGGAAGGCGTGTCGCACGAAGCCATCAGCCTGGCCGGGCGGCTCAAGCTCAACAAGCTGATCGTCCTGTTCGACGACAACAACACCACCATCGACGGCGAAGCGACCATCTCCGAGACCGGCGACCAGCAGGCCCGGTTCAAGGCGGCCGGCTGGGCGGTCAAGGCCGTCGACGGCCACGACCACGGCAAGATCGCCGCGGCCATGCGCTGGGCGACGAAACAAGACAAGCCGGTGATGATCGCCTGCAAGACCAAGATCTCGAAGGGCGCCGGCCCCAAGGAGGGCGACGTCCACGGCCACGGCTATAGCCTGTTCGACGAGGAAGCGACCCTGGCCCGCCAGGCCATGGGCTGGCCGCTCCCGCCGTTCGAAATTCCGGACGACATCGCCGACGCCTGGAAGAAGGCGGGCCGCAAGGGCGCCTCCGTCCGCCGCAAGTGGGAAGCCCGGCTGAAGGCCAGCGACAAGGGGGCCGACTTCACCCGCGCCATGAAGGGCGACCTGCCCAAGGATGCCTTCAAGGCGCTGGACGCCTACATCGCCGGCCTGCTGAACGAACCGGTCGCCAACGCCACCCGCGTCCACAGCGGTTCGGCCCTCAGCAAGCTGACCCCGGCCATCCCGGAAATGATCGGCGGCTCGGCCGACCTGACCGGCTCCAACAACACCTACGTCAAGGGCATGATCCCCTTCGACGCCCCCGGCTACGAGGGGACCTACGTCCACTACGGCGTGCGCGAGCACGGCATGGCCGCGGCCATGAACGGCATGGCGCTGCACGGCGGGGTCATCCCCTTCAGCGGCACCTTCATGGTGTTCAGCGACTACAGCCGCGCCGCCATTCGTCTCGGGGCTTTGATGGGTGTCCGCGTCGTCCACGTCATGACCCACGACTCCATCGGTCTGGGCGAAGACGGCCCGACCCACCAGCCGGTCGAGCACCTGGCCGCCCTGCGCGCCATGCCAGGCCTGCTGGTCTTCCGCCCGGCCGACGCGGTCGAGGCCGCCGAATGCTGGAAGTCGGCGCTGGAGCAGAAATCGACCCCCTCGATCATGGCCCTGTCGCGCCAGAAGACCCCGGTCGGCCGCACCTTCGCGCCCGAGAACATGTCGGCCAAGGGCGCCTACGAACTCGCTCCCGCCACCGGCGAGGCCCAGGTCACCATCTTCGCCTCGGGCACCGAGGTCGGTGTCGCCATGTCGGCCCGCAGCATCCTGGAAGCGGCCGGCGTTGGCACACGGGTGGTCTCCACCCCCTGCTGGGAACTGTTCGAGCAACAGCCCGCCGCCTACCGCAAGCAGGTGCTGGGCAAGTCCAAGGTCCGCGTCGCGGTCGAGGCCGCCGTCAAGTTCGGCTGGGAGCGGTTCATCGGCGAGGACGGCGTCTTCATCGGCATGGACGGCTTCGGGGCCTCGGCCCCGTTCGAGCGCCTCTACAAGGAATTCGGCATCACCGCCGAAGCCGTCGCCGAGGCGGCCAAGGCGAAGCTGAGCTGAGTCTTCCCTTCTCCCGCTTGTCGGGAGAAGGTGGCCGCGCCCTCGTCCGGGCCCCTTCGGGAGACTGAAAACATGCGCCGCCTGACCCTCGCCGTCCTCGCCGCCTCGGCCCTCGCCCTGCCCGCCCTCGCTGCGGGCGGCATCGGCCTGCAGGGCCAGAATCCGCTGGGCGAGCGAACCGATGCCTTCCCGCGCATCGTCAATCCGGCTGGTCCCAAGATCGAAAAGATCAACCAGGCCCTCGGCCGTGCCGACGCCCGCGCCAAGAAGTCCATGAAGGATTGCGGCAAGGCGCCCAACACCTTCGAACGGGCCATCACCGCCCCGATGACCGGCCAGCCCTTCCTCAGCCTCTACGCCAGCGACTACGCCGAATGCGGCGGCCCCTACCCCAACATCAGCCAGCTGGCCCTGACCTACGACCTGAACAGCGGCCGTCCCATCGACTGGGCCGAATATCTGCCGGCCGACCTCGTCACCCCCAACGCCCTGCTCGATGGTGGCGACGGCAGCCAGATCGGCGTCGTCCAGGCCCCCGCCCTGCTCGACTTCTACCGCGCCGCCGCCAAGGCCCAGCGCCAGGACCGCGACTGTGACGACGTCTATGACCAGGCCACCAGCCTGGTGCTGTGGATCGACGCCAAGAAACAGGGCGTGGCCATGCAGATGGCCGAGGTCGCCCATGTCGTCCAGGCCTGCAACGACCCGGTGGTCATGAAGACCGACGAACTGCGCAAGCGCGGCGCCAAGCCCGGCCTGACTGACGCCATCGACTTCGCCAAGAAGGCCAAGAACTACCAATGAAACTCGGAACGCCCCTCGCCCCCAACGCCGTCAAGGTGATGCTGCTCGGCTGCGGCGAGCTCGGCAAGGAAGTGGTCATCGAACTGCAGCGGCTCGGCGTCGAGGTGATCGGCGTTGATCGCTACGCCAATGCGCCGGCCATGCAGGTCGCCCACCGCAGCCACGTCATCCAGATGACCGATGCGGCCGCCCTGCGCGCCCTGGTCGAGGCCGAACGCCCGCACCTGATCGTGCCGGAGATCGAGGCCATCGCCACCGACGAGCTGGCCCGCATCGAGGCCGATGGCCTGGCCACCGTCATCCCCACCGCCCGCGCCACCCAGCTGACCATGAACCGCGAGGGCATCCGCCGCCTGGCCGCCGAGGAGCTTGGGCTTCCGACCAGCCCCTATGCCTTCGCCACCACGCAAGCCGAACTCGAAGCCGGCGCCGCCAAGGTCGGCTTTCCCTGCTTCGTCAAACCGGTGATGAGCAGCTCGGGCAAGGGCCAGTCCTATGTCGAGACGCCCGCCGACGTCGCCGCCGCCTGGGAGTACGCCCTGTCGGCCGGCCGCGTCGCCGAGGCCAAGGTCATCGTCGAGGGCCGCATCGCCTTCGACTACGAGATCACCCTGCTCACCGTCCGCTCGCTCGATGCGGCGGGCCAGATCCAGACCAGCTTCTGCGCCCCGGTCGGCCACCGCCAGGTCAAGGGCGACTACGTCGAAAGCTGGCAGCCCCAGCAGATGAGCCCCCTGGCCCTCGAGCGCGCCCGCGACATGGCCGGCAAGGTCACCGCCGCGCTCAGCGGGCGTGGCCTGTTCGGCGTCGAGCTGTTCGTGAAGGGCGACGACGTCTGGTTCAGCGAGGTCAGCCCCCGGCCGCACGACACGGGCCTGGTCACGCTTGCCACCCAGACCTACAGCGAGTTCGCCCTGCACGCCCGCGCCATCCTCGGCCTGCCGGTCGATGTCACCCTCGAGCGCCCGGGCGCCAGCGCGGTGATCTACGGCGGCATGGAAGCGGTCGGGGTCGGGTTTGAGGGCGTGGCCGACGCTCTGGCGGTCCCGGGCGCAGACGTGCGCCTGTTCGGCAAGCCCGAAGCCTTCGAACGCCGCCGCATGGGCGTGGCGATTGCGCGGGGGGCGGACACCGACGAGGCGCGGACCCGGGCCGCCGAGGCGGCTTCGAAGGTGAAAGTCGTCCGCGGTTCCTAGACGCTCCCCCGCCTCTGTTTCACCGCCGACACCTTACGGCAAATTCACTGGTCTAACCCCTCGCCAATCGTCCAACTGAAGGCGATATCGGAGGGACCCCCAATGCTCATTCGCGCCGCCGCCGCCGCGCTCGCCCTGCTGCTGCCCACCACCGCCCTGGCCCAGCAGGCTCCGCCGCCGCGCGAGGTCGTCACCCGCACGGCCAAGGCCATCGAGGACCTCTATTTTGACCCCGCCAAGGGCGCGGCGATCGCGGCCGACCTGCGCAAGGAAGCGGCGGCCGGCCAGTACGACAACCTGACCGACCCGCGCGACCTGGCCACGGCGCTCAGCACCCGCCTGCGCCCGCTCGATCACCATTTCAACGTCAGCTACCGGCCGGGCGCGCCGGGTCCCCGCCCTGGCGGCCCCGGCCCGCGCCCGCCGAGCCCCGACGAAGAGGCCGCCGTCCGCCGAGCCAACTACGGTTTCAAGGAAGTGAAGCTGCTGCCCGGCGGCATCGGCTACATCCAGATCAGCCAGTTCGCCCACTTCGAGGCCGACGGCGAACCGGCCAAGGCCGCCGCCGACGCCGCCCTGGCCCTGGTCGCCAACGCCGACGCCCTGATCATCGACCTGCGCGACAACGGCGGCGGCTCGCCGGCCATGGTTGGCTATCTGGTCAGCGCCTTCACCGCGAAGAACGCCCCGATCTACAACGTCTTCCACAGCCGCCAGGGGACCAACGACGAGACCCCGCCGGTCTGGTACGCCAGGCCCCGCCTCGAGGTTCCAGTCTACATCCTGACCAGCGGCCGCACCGGCTCGGCCGCCGAGGCCCTGCCCTACACGCTTCAGGCGGCCAAGCGCGCCACCATCGTCGGCGAGGCCACCGGCGGCGCGGCCAATCCCGGCGGCCCGGCTCCGCTCGGCGACGGCTACGCCATCTTCATCTCGCGCGGCAGCCCCGTGAACCCGATCACCAAGGCCAACTGGGAAGGGGCCGGCGTCCAGCCCGACGTCAAGGTCCCCGCCACCGAGGCCCTCGACACCGCCCAGGTCCTGGCTCTGGAAGCCATCCTCAAGACCGCCAAAGGCCCCGTCGCCAACGACAGCCACTGGGCCCTCGAAGCCCTGAAGGCCCGCGCCGCCCCGCCCGCCTATGCCAAGGCCGACTACATCGGCAGCTTTGGCGACGTCGCCATCGCCGAAGAGGGCGGCAAGCTGGTCGTCAAGCGCGGCCGCCGCCCGGCCTGGGCCATCCAGCCGGTGGCCAAGGACGTCTTCTACGCCGAGGTCGACCCCGGCCGCCGCGTCGTCTTCGAACGCGACCCCGCCGGCAAGGTCATCGCCTTCGAGATCGTGGGCAGCCTGCAACCGGGCGGCCAGCGGCTGCGGCGGGACTGAAAGCTCCGTGCAGGCGGGGTGCGGATTACATCCGGTAACGCGGGTTGACGGCCCCAAGGGTTGACTTCCCGCCCCCCAAACGCAAAACCCCCGGCCATTCACGAAATCGTCGCCGGGAGCCCTCCACCCATGACCATCCGCGTCGCCATCAACGGCTTTGGCCGTATCGGCCGTCTCGTCCTCCGCTCGATCGCCGAACATGGCCGCACGGACATCGAGGTTGTCGGCATCAACGATCTCGGCCCCGTCGAGACCAACGCCCACCTGCTGCGCTACGACAGCGTCCATGGCCGCTTCCCCGGCACGGTGACGACCGGTGAAGACTGGATCGACGTCGGCATGGGCAAGATCAAGGTCACCGCCGAGCGCGATCCGGCCAACCTGCCGCACAAGGCGCTTGGCGTCGACATCGCCTTCGAATGCACCGGCATCTTCACGTCCAAGGACAAGGCCAGCGCTCACCTGACCGCCGGCGCCAAGCGCGTCCTCGTCTCGGCCCCGGCCGACAACGCCGACAAGACCATCGTCTACAAGGTCAACCACGAAACCCTGACCGCCGACGACATCGTCGTCTCCAACGGCAGCTGCACCACCAACGCCCTCGCCCCGGTCGCCAAGGTCCTCAACGACCTGTTCGGCATCGAGCGTGGCTACATGACCACCATCCACAGCTACACCGGCGACCAGCCGACGCTCGACACCATGCACAAGGACCTCTACCGCGGCCGCGCCGCCGCCCTGAGCATGATCCCGACCTCGACCGGCGCCGCCAAGGCGCTGGGCCTGGTGCTGCCGGAACTGAAGGGCAAGCTGGACGGCAGCTCGATCCGCGTTCCCACCCCCAACGTCTCGGTCGTCGACCTCAAGGTCGTGGCCGGCCGCGACGTGACGGTCGCCGAGATCAACGCCGCCCTGCAGGCAGCCGCCGACGGCCCGATGTCGGGCGTCCTGGCCACCACCAACGACCCGCTGGTCTCCATCGACCTCAACCACGTCGCCGCCAGCTCGACCGCCGCCCTGCCCCAGACGCAAGTCGTCGACGGCAAGCTGGCCCGGGTCCTGACCTGGTACGACAACGAATGGGGCTTCGCGACGCGGATGAGCGACACCGCCCTGGTGATGGCGAAGTTCCTCTAAGACCTACTCACTCCCGTCATCCCGGACAGCCCGCAGGGCTGATCCGGGACCCAGGGGGTGCGTGATCTCGCTGTATCCGCCGCCTGTACTGGTGGCCCCTGGGTCCCGGCTCTTCGCGCTTCGCGCTGCGGCCGGGATGACGGAGTTTGAAAATGCCCTTCCGCTCCCTCGAAACCGCCGACCTCGCCGGCAAGCGCGTCCTGGTCAGGGTCGATCTCAACGTCCCCATGGCCGACGGCGTGATCACCGACGACACCCGCCTGCGCGCCGTGCTGCCGACCATCCGCTACCTGTCGACCAAGGGCGCCAAGACCATCCTGCTGGCCCACTTCGACCGGCCCAAGGGCAAGCGCGTGCCGGCCATGAGCCTGGCCCCCATCGCCGAGCCGCTGTCGGCCCTGCTCGAACAACCGGTGCTGTTCGCCGACGACTGCATCGGCGAGCCCGCCTACAAGGTCGTCACCAAACTCGAAGACGGCGGCGTCGCGCTGTTCGAGAACCTGCGCTTCCATCCGGGCGAAGAGGCCAACGACCCGGCCTTCGTCACCGAGCTGGCCGCCTTCGGCGACCTCTACGTCAACGACGCCTTCAGCGCCGCCCACCGCGCCCACGCCTCGACCGACGGCATCGCCCGCCTGCTGCCGGCCTATCCGGGCCTCTCGATGCAGCGTGAGCTGGAGGCTCTCGACGCCGCCCTCGGCCAACCCAAGCGCCCGGTGCTCGGCATCGTCGGCGGCTCCAAGGTCTCGACCAAGCTCGACCTCCTCAACAACCTGGTGACCAAGCTCGACCGCCTGGCCATCGGCGGCGGCATGGCCAACACCTTCCTGGCGGCGCAAGGCATCGACGTCGGCGCCAGCCTCTGCGAGCACGACCTGGGCGACACCGCCCGCGAAATCATGGAGTCGGCCAAGACCGCCGGTTGCGAACTCCTGCTCCCCGTCGACGTCGTCACCGCCACCGAGTTCAAGGCCGGCGCCGCCCACAAGATCCAAGGCCTCGACGCCCTCGCCGCCGACGACCGCATCCTCGACGCCGGTCCCGAGACCACCAAACGCCTGCTGGCCGCCATGGACGCCTCCAGCACCCTGATCTGGAACGGCCCCCTCGGCGTCTTCGAACTCCCGCCCTTCGACGCCGCCACAGTCGCGGCCGCCAGGCATGCGGCGCAGCTGACCACCGCCGGCCAGCTGGTCGCCGTCGCCGGTGGCGGCGACACCGTCGCGGCCCTGAACCATGCCGGCGTGGCGGGCGAGATGACGTTCGTCAGCACCGCCGGCGGCGCCTTCCTCGAATGGATGGAAGGCAAGGAACTGCCCGGCGTGACGGCGCTGGAGGTCTAGCGCCTTCGGGCGCGCGTCCTGGAAGGTTGCGCGGGCGCCCCACTTCCCTTCAAGATCGGATTCGAACGAGCGTTTGTCTCAGCCGACGCCCGTCATCAAAGGGGAAGAAACCACAATGTTCTCGCACGTCATGGTCGGCACCAACGACCTTCAGAAATCCAAGGCCTTCTACGACAAGCTGATGGCCACCCTCGGCGTCGGCCCGTCGATGGTCGATGGCTACCGCATGTTCTACATGAGCCCCAAGGGCGCCTTCTGCGTCTCCGAGCCCATCGACGGCCAGCCGGCCTGCCATGCCAACGGCGGCACCATCGGCTTCGCTTGCGACTCGCCCGAGCAGGTCAAGACCTGGCACGACGCCGGCGTCGAAGCCGGCGGGACCTCCATCGAAGACCCGCCCGGCGTGCGCGAAGGCAGCGTCGGCAAGCTGTACCTCGCCTACCTGCGCGATCCCGACGGCAACAAGCTGTGCGCGATGCACCGCCTGTAGGACCTATCGGCGCCGGCCTCTGACGGCCGGCGCCCCTTTCTTCCGGAGTGCATGATGCACAAGGGCTCCTGCCTCTGCGGCGCGGTGCGCTTTTCGACCGATGCCGTCATCGACCATTCCGACGCCTGCCACTGTGGCATGTGCCGCAAGGCCTCCGGCCACTTCTGGGCCTCGGCCGACGTCCTCAAGGAAGACCTGACCATCGAGGGCCAGGACGCCCTTCGCTGGTACGCCTCATCCGACAAGGTCCGTCGCGGCTTCTGCGGAACCTGCGGCTCCCAGCTGTTCTGGGACCCCGTCCACGGCAAGAAGATCGCCTTCGCCATGGGAGCGCTCGACGGCCCGACCGGCCTGAAGCTCAGCAAGCACATCTTCGTCGGCAGCAAGGGCGACTACTACGAGATCGGCGACGGCCTGCCGCAGGAGTTGGCCCCGCCCCAATCGTGATCACGCGCCCGTGACAACCGGGGGTGACTCTCGCGCCCCTCGCGGCTAAACCCGCCCCACAAAATCAAAACACGCCCCGCAAGGAGTTCCCCGTGGCCCGCATCACCCTGCGCCAGCTGCTCGACCACGCCGCCGAGCACGACTACGGCCTGCCCGCCTTCAACATCAACAACATGGAACAGGGCCTGGCCATCATGGAGGCGGCCGACGCCGTCGACGCGCCGGTCATCATCCAGGCCAGCCGCGGGGCGCGGAACTACGCCAACGACATCATGCTGGCCCGGCTGATCGACGCCCTGGTCGAGATCTACCCTCACATCCCCGTCTGCATGCACCAGGACCACGGCAACGGCCCGGCCACCTGCGCCACCGCCATCCAGTACGGCTTCACCAGCGTGATGATGGATGGCTCCCTCGAAGAGGACGCCAAGACCCCCGCCTCCTACGAGTACAACGTCGAGGTCACCCGCCGCGTCGTTGAGATGGCCCACAGCTGCGGCGTCTCCGTCGAGGGCGAGCTGGGCGTGCTCGGCAGCCTGGAGACCGGCATGGGCGAGGCCGAGGACGGCCACGGCTTCGAGGGCAAGCTCGACCACTCGGCCCTGCTGACCGATCCGGACCAAGCCGTCGACTTCGTCAAGCGCACCCAGGTCGACGCCCTCGCCATCGCCATGGGCACCAGCCACGGCGCCTACAAGTTCAGCCGCCAGCCCGACGGCGCAGTGCTGGCCATGAACGTCATCGAGGAAATCCACCACCGCCTGCCCAACACCCACCTGGTGATGCACGGCTCCTCGTCCGTTCCGAAGGACTTGCAGGAGATCATCAACGCCTACGGCGGCGAGATGCCCGAGACCTGGGGCGTGCCGGTCGAGGAGATCCAGCGTGGCATCAAGCACGGCGTCCGCAAGATCAACATCGACACCGACAACCGCATGGCCATGACCGGCGCCATCCGCAAGGTAATGGCCCTCAAGCCCGGAGAGTTCGACCCGCGCGCCTATCTGAAGCCCGCCAAGGAAGCCATGCGCAAGATCTGCCAGCAGCGCTTCGAGGAGTTCGGGGCCGAGGGCTGGGCCGGCAAGATCAAGCCGCTGAGCACGGCGAAGATGGCCAAGCGCTACGAGAGCGGCGAACTGACCATCAAGATCGACAAGAGCCTGCAACCGGCCTAGCCGCCGAATCACGACTCGGGTCATGCTCTCCTTGGAAGAGCATGACCCTAGAACTTCGCCTTCAAAATGCGATTCGCGCGTTTCTTGCGCCGACCAACGCGGAGACCCAGCCTGTGGGTTCCTCTGATTTGGCGGCAAGAGAGTTGGCGTTCTATGAAGCGTGCGTAAATGGGTGGATTCAAACAAGATTAGAAAAAGACAAATCCATTCTGACGATATCGTCAGGGGGAATTGCAATTATTTTTGCAGTCTTAGCTCAATCAACAACACTAAACTCGGCGGCCATCTATTTATATTGCGCAAGTGGTTCTGCGTTTGCGCTGTCCGCGCTCATCGCCGTCTACATATTCCAACACAATGGGCGTATTCTTGAAAATTGTATAAGCGGCAGCGAGCAGTCCAGCTTGGATTGGCTCGACAACGCCTTGGGCGTAATATTTGCTATCGCCATTGTCCTCATCGTCGTTGCGGGTGGGATGCAGGCGAAGCTGCTAATCGAAAAACTTCATCGGCAGGAGATCGCGTCTTTGAAGACCCCAGATAAGGCGGGCCCGCCACCCAAGCTTGGGCAAGATAGTCTAGCGGGCATCGGGCGACTGGCACCGGCACCGGCACCCAAACCTGCGCCGATCCCCCCGAAGCCCGATGCAAAGAAGGACAAGCCGAAATGACCGACTCAAACTCTGATCCGCGAACTCGAATAGAAGCGCCGATGCAAAAGAGCCTGAGTGGCCTCGGCCGTCTCAGCCCCTCGAATTCACAGCAACCAACTCAGCCGAGTTCGAACACTCAGCCGACTACGCCGGCCAACACGGGTACATCAGCCCAGAAGAAATGAAATGAACCGCTTCCGAGATCCGCGATCTTCCATCGACTTCTTGGGTCGCCTAGGAAAATCAGGCGAGCAAGCCAGTGTTAATGGCATTGGTAATCTTGCTCCGAGAATAATCGAGATGAAGCTCGCCGAGAAAAAGGTCGTCGCACAGCCGAAACCCAAGCCCGGACCTGTCGACAAGACGTGAGCTGCCCGTCTTCCCACAGATCGTGAATAGAGCGTCGATTGTAATGGGCACTATGGGCCAGCGACACCGTGCAACCCGGCTATTGGCCTTACTCGCGGTGGCCTCCTTCGTCACGTTTGATGCTGCCGCCCATGAGTCCTGGCTGCGCCCTTCCGCCGGCCCGGCCAACGTCGGCCAGCCGTTCACCGTCGGCTTCACCAGCGGCATGGCCTTCCCGGCCACCGACACCGGCCCCAAAACCACGCGCGTCCAGTCGGCCATCACCCTGCAGGAAGACGACACCGTCCCGCTGGAAATCACCGGTCCCGGCCAGGGCGAACTGCTGTTCGCCTTCACCCCTGACCGACCAGGCGTCGCCGTGGCCGCCGTCACCCTGAGCCCGCAGCCGATCACCATGGCCTCAAGCGACGTCGCCGAATACTTCGACGAGGCCGACCCCACCCCCGCCGTGCGCGATGCCTGGAAGGCCCTCGAGGCCGGCGGCGAATGGAACGAGGTCTACATCAAGGCCGCCAAGGCCCTGACCTGTGTCGCCCCGTGCGCCGACAGCCGCACGGCGATGCGCCCGGTCGGCCAGCCCGTCGAGTTCGTCGCCCTCGACCCTGGCCCGGCGCCGCGCCGCTTCAAGCTGGTCAAGGACGTCACCCTGTTCCTGCCCGGTCAGACGGTGCGCCTGTTCACCCCCGGCAAGCCCGGCCGCAATCTCAAGACCGACGCGGCCGGCGTCGTCACCCTGCCGGTCGACGTCGCCGGGGAGGTCATGCTGTCGACAGTGTTCCTCGAACCGCCGGGCGCCGACGGCAAGTTCCACAGCGTCTTTGCGTCGATCGTGGTGCGTCCATAGTTCCTCCCCCTCTCGGGGGAGGTGGCAGCGGCGAAGCCGCTGACGGAGGGGGTCACCGCCCAGGTCGGCGGGTAAACTTCTCGAAGCTGAACCGCCGGTGGGGACCCCCTCCACCATCGCTGCGCGATGGTCCCCCTCCCCCGATGGGGGAGGAACTTAGGCGTCGATGTCGGCGCCCTTCATCTCCTTGACGAACAGGAACCCGATCACCGCCGTCGCCGCAGCCACCACCACGGGGTACCAGAGCCCGTAGTAGATGTTGCCCGTGGCGGCGACCATGGCGAAGGCCGTGGTCGGCAGGAAGCCGCCGAACCAGCCGTTGCCGACGTGGTAGGGCAGGCTCATCGAGGTGTAGCGGATGCGGGCCGGGAACATCTCGACCAGGGCGGCGGCGATCGGACCGTAGACCATCGTCACCAGCAGCACGAGGGCGAACAGGATGGCCACGACCAACGGCTTGTTCATCGCCGCCGCGTCGGCCTTGGCCGGATAGCCGGCGGTCTTCAGCGCCGCGCCCAGTTCCTTGCGCCAGGCGGTCTGCGCTTCGGTGAAGGCCTTGGTCGCCATGCCCGCGCCTTCGAAGGAGGCCACCTTAGCCCCACCGACCTCGACCACGGCCACGCTCCCGGCCGGGGCGGCGACATTTTCATAGGACACCCCCGCCGAGGCCAGGGCAGACTTGGCCACGTCGCAGCTGTTGGTGAAGGCGGTCTTGCCCACCGGATCGAACTGGAAGCTGCAGGCGGCCGGATCGGCGATCACCTTGACCGGCGCGCTGGCGGTCGCCGCCGCCAGCGCCGGATTGGCCGCCACGGTCAGGGCCTTGAACAGCGGGAAGAAACTCAGCGCCGCGATCAGGCAGCCGACCAGGATCACGGGCTTGCGCCCGATCCGGTCCGACAGCCAGCCGAAGACGATGAAGAACGGCGTCCCCATCAACAGCGCAATCGCCACCAGGGTGTTGGCCGTCGGCCCGTCGACCTTCAGCGTCTTCTCGAGGAAGAACAGGGCGTAGAACTGGCCCGTGTACCAGACCACCGCCTGACCGGCGGTGAGGCCCACCAGCGCCAGGATGACCAGCTTCAGATTCTTGCCGTCGGCGAAGGCCTCGCTGAGCGGCTTCTTCGCCGCCCGCCCTTCCTCGACCATCTTCTGGAACACCGGGCTCTCGCCCAGCTTCAGCCGGATCCACAGACTGACGCCCAGCAGCAGGATCGAAGCCAGGAACGGTATCCGCCAGCCCCAGTCGGCGAAGGCGTCCTCGCCCGTCTGGCCGCGCACCCCCAGGATGACGATCAGCGACAGGAACAGGCCCAGCGTCGCCGTCGTCTGGATGAAGCTGGTGTAGAGCCCCCGCTTCCCGGGCGGCGCATGCTCGGCGACATAGGTCGCCGCCCCGCCGTACTCCCCGCCGAGCGCCAGCCCCTGGATCAGTCGCATCAGCACCAGCAGGATCGGCGCCGCCACCCCGATGGTCTTGTAGTCCGGCAACAGCCCGACCACGAAGGTCGAGCCACCCATCAGCAGCATGGTGACCAGGAAGGTGTTCTTGCGCCCCCACAGGTCGCCCAGCCGTCCGAACACCACGGCCCCGAACGGCCGCACGAAGAAGCCGGCGGCGAAGGCCAGCAGGGCGAAGATGTAGCCGGTGGTTTCGTTGACCCCGCTGAAGAAGTGTTTGGAGATGAAGCCGGCCAGCGAGCCGTACAGATAGAAGTCGTACCATTCGAAGATGGTGCCCGCCGACGCCCCGCCGATCACCGTCAGATGGCTGCCGCCGCGCTTCGCGTCACTCATCCCCGTCTCCCCGTATTTCCCGCAAGGCTAGACCGAATCCGCGCCCGGATGACAGAGCCGCCTTGTCCGGCTAGAACCGCCGTCCTTCAATTCACGTCCAGACAGAAGACCGACCATGGCCGGCCACTCAAAGTTCAAGAACATCATGCACCGCAAGGGCCGCGCCGACGCCGCCCGGTCCAAGCTGTTCTCCAAGCTCTCCCGCGAAATCACCGTCGCCGCCAAGACCGGCCTGCCGGATCCCTCGATGAACCCGCGCCTGCGCCTGGCGGTCAACAACGCCAAGGCCGAGAGCCTGCCCAAGGACGTCATCGAACGCGCCATCAAGAAGGGCCAGGGCGGCGACGCCGAAAGCTATGACGAGATCCGCTACGAAGGCTTCGGCCCGGGCGGCGTCGGCGTCATCGTCGAGGCCCTGACCGACAACAAGAACCGCGCCGCCGCCAACGTCCGCTCGATCTTCGCCAAGAACGGCGGGGCGCTGGGCGAAACAGGCTCGGTCAGCTTCAATTTCGACCGCATGGGCCAGATCACCTACCCGGCGTCGGCCGGTTCGGAAGACGCTGTCATGGAAGCCGCCATCGAGGCCGGCGCCGAGGACGTCGAGTCCGACGAGGACAGCCACGTCATCTGGACCGCCTTCGAGGACATGACCGCCGTCATCGACGCCCTGACCGGTACGCTGGGCGATCCCAAGACCACCGCCATCACCTGGCGGCCGAAGATGCTGGTCCCGGTCGAGGGCGACGCGGTGGCGACCATCATGAAGCTGATCGACACCCTCGACGACGAGGACGACGTCCAGAACGTCTACGCCAACTTCGACATCAGCGACGAGGACCTGGCGAAGCTGGGTTGATCGGCCGCAAGCCGTTCGATTCACAAGGCTATTTGCAATTCCGGCGAACGGGTCAATGATCCGCTCCCGGAGGGTTATCCATGGAATTTCTCGACGCTCGGGTCTTTCATCCCGAGTATTTTCTGCCTCTGCTCGGCGCGCTCGTCGCCGGCAGCCTGATCGGCGTCGAGCGTGGCCATCGCGGCCAGCCGGCAGGCTTTCGCACCCACGCCCTCTTATGTTTGACCAGCGCCATGCTGATGGTCGCGGCCAACCACCAGTTCGCCTGGGCCGGCGGCAGTACGC
This sequence comes from Caulobacter sp. SRI_014, assembly GCF_057586315.1. Classification (NCBI taxonomy): domain Bacteria; kingdom Pseudomonadati; phylum Pseudomonadota; class Alphaproteobacteria; order Caulobacterales; family Caulobacteraceae; genus Caulobacter; species Caulobacter sp. SRI_014. Next base: position 467,077 of record NZ_JBYCZQ010000001.1, read on the forward strand.
CGCATGACGTCATCCGTATCGATCCCGTCCGCATGAGCCACGGCATCCTGACCGGGGTCGGCTTCCTGGGCGGCGGCGTCATCTTCCGCGAGGGCTTCACCGTCCACGGCCTGACCACGGCGGCCTCGATCTGGATCACCTCGGCGCTCGGCATCCTCTACGGCGTCGGCTTCTGGAGCGTGGCCATCGGCGGCACGGTGCTGGCCCTGATCATCCTCAACACCTTCCGGGCCATCGACCGCTGGCTGCCGCAACAGGCCCTTGCCGAGGTGACCATCCGCTACGCCCGCGACTCGGCCCCCGACACCGCCGAGCTACGCCGCCAGATCCTCGAACTGGGCCTCGACCCGGCCCCCTTCAGCCACCGCCTGATGAAGAAGGGCAGCCTGATCGAGCACGGCGCCACCGTCCGCGCCAGGAGCCGCGCCAAGATGGACGAGCTGGCCGCCATGCTGCGCGACAACCGCAACGTGGTGGAATTCGAGATCGCGCCCCGGAATCACTGAACTGAAAGCCCTCCCCTCGAGGGGGAGGGTTGGGAGGGGTGCTCGCTCGGTGCGTCCGGAAGGGCTCGAGAGGCGCCGGCGCCCTCCTATTCCTCCCCTTCAAAGCCGGCGCGAGCACCCCAACCCCGACCCTTCCCCCTCGAGGGGAAGGGAGCAGGACGGTGTTGCGCCACCCCACGTTTGCACTTTCTTCAGAATCCTCGCCAATGTAGGGAAACATATGGCGAACACGATCCGACTCCTCGGGCTCGATCCGGGCCTTCGCAAGACCGGCTGGGGCGTCATCGACGTCGAGGGCGCCCGGCTGAGCTGGGTCGCGCACGGGGTCATCTCGCCCGACGACAAGGCCCCCTTCTCCGACCGCCTGCTCTGCCTGTTCGAGGGCATCACCGGCGTCATCGAGACCTACGCGCCGCATGAGGCCGCGGTCGAGGAGACCTTCCTCAACACCAACGCCCAGTCGACGCTGAAGCTCGGCCACGCCCGCGCCGCCGCCATGATCGCCCCCGCCAAGGCGGGTCTCCTCGTCGCCGAATACTCGGCCAAGGAGGTCAAGAAGTCGGTGGTCGGCACCGGCGGGGCCGACAAGACCCAGGTCGCCTACATGATCGCCCGCCTCCTGCCGACCGCCGGCGGCGCCACCGCCGACGCCGCCGACGCCCTCGCCGTCGCCATTGCCCACGCCCACGCCCGCAAGGCCCGCGCCATCGGCCAGGTCACCCACCACAGCCTGCGCAAGGCGCTCGGGAGAGTCGCATGATCGGCCGGCTGCGCGGCATCGTCGCCGAGATCGGCGAGGACGAATGCCTGATCGATGTCGGCGGCGTCGGCTATGTCGTCCGCTGCGGGGCCCGCACGCTCAGCCGCCTGCCGCCCGTCGGCGAGGAGACGGTGCTGCACACCGAAAACCCCTGGAGCGAGCAGATCGGCCCGCAGCTCTACGGCTTCCTGGCCCGCGACGAGCGCCGCGCCTTCGTCCTGCTGCGCGCCATCCAGGGCGTCGGGCCCAAGGCCGCCATGGCCGTGCTCGACGTCGCCTCCCCGGCCGAACTGGCCGGCGCCATCGCCCGCGAGGACAAGGCCCTGATCGGCCGCGCCAACGGCGTCGGTCCCAAGCTGGCCCAACGCATCGTCACCGAACTGAAGGACAAGCCGATCAGCGACGGCCCGGCGATTTTCGCGCCGAACACTGCCGCCCCCCGCGCGGCGGCGCCGAGCGCGACCGGTGAAGCGGTGTCTGCATTGATGGGCCTCGGCGTCGCCGAACCCATGGCCCGCCGCGTGGTCGAACAGGCCCATCTCCGGCTGGGTGAAGACGCCGGGGTCTCGGCCCTGATCAAGGCCGGCCTGCAGGAGCTGGGCCGATGAGCCCGGCAAACCTCCCTCCCCGAATGGGGAGGGCAGACGCGCGGTTACGCGCGTCGGGTGGGGAAGTCGGTAGCCGACTCCTCTGCAGGACCATGAAGACGCCTCACCGGCCCGGGCCAGTGACCCACTGCCCCACCCGGCGCGCAACGCGCGCCTGCCCTCCCCATTCGGGGAGGGACGGAAGATGACCCGCATCGTCTCCCCCTCCGAAGCCCCCACCGAGGGTCCCGACAAGGCCATGCGGCCCCAGACCCTGGCCGAGTTCGTCGGCCAGCAGGGGGCCAAGGCCAACCTCAAGGTCTTCATCGACGCCGCCCGGGCCCGGGGCGAGCCGCTCGACCACGTCCTGCTGTTCGGCCCGCCGGGCCTGGGCAAGACCACGCTTGCCCAGATCGTCGCCCGCGAACTGGGGGTCAACTTCCGCGCCACCAGCGGCCCCGTCCTGGCCAAGGCCGGCGATCTGGCCGCCATCCTGACCAACCTCGAACCCAACGACGTCCTGTTCATCGACGAAATCCATCGCCTGAGCAGCAACGTCGAGGAAATCCTCTACCCGGCCATGGAGGATCAGGTCCTCGACCTGGTCATCGGCGAAGGCCCCTCGGCCCGCTCGATCCGCATTGATCTCGCCCCCTTCACCCTGGTCGCCGCCACCACCCGCGCCGGGCTTCTGGCGACGCCGTTGCGCGACCGCTTCGGCATCCCGATCCGCCTGGAGTTCTACACCCAGGCCGAACTCAAGCTGGTCATCGACCACGCCTCGCGCCGCATGGGCATCGCCGTCAGCGACGACGGCGCCGCCGAGATCGCCGCCCGCTCGCGGGGCACCCCCCGCGTCGCCGGCCGCCTCCTGCGCCGGGTCCGCGACTTCGCCGCCGCCGACGGGGCCGAGGTCATCGACCAGAAGCACGCCGCCCGCGCTCTCGCCCGCCTCGAGGTGGACGAACACGGCCTCGACAGCCTCGACCGCCGCTACCTGCGGGCCCTGATCGAGCACTACAACGGCGGCCCGGCCGGCGTCGAAACCCTTGCCTACGCCATCGCCGAGGCCCGCGACGCCGTCGAGGACGTCATCGAGCCCTACCTGATGCAGCAGGGCTTCATCCAGCGCACCCCGCGCGGCCGCGTCGCCTGCGGCAAGGCCTATCTGCACCTGGGCTTAGCGGAACCGCCGACCCCGCCCGGCCTGGCGCCCAAGGCGCAGGGAAGCCTGTTTGAGGGCGAGTAGTCATGGCGATGTGGCGCCTGACGGTGATCGACACCGACCTCGACTGGATCTCCGTCGTCAACGCCCTGGAGAACGATTTCCGCGAGGTGACCCCGGACGGCCCCACCGTGCTGACCGGCGCCACCATCGGCCCGGCCGGTCTCTACAGTTATCGAACCCAGGCGACGGCGTCCCGAACCAGCCTGTTCGTCATCCTCCCCCGCCATGGCCAATCCCGCATCTGGCTGCTCATCGGGCCGCCCCTGTTCCTGGCCGGCATCGCCATCCCGGGTGTCTTCGCCGGGATCGCCACCGCGGCCCTTCTCGGCGGCCTGCTGCCCAGGCCGATCCCGCCCCTGCTGGGCCTTCTGGTTGGCCTGCTGGTCAGCGGCGGCATCACCCTCTACTCGCTCGCCCAGCGAGACCCCGCCGACAACACCGATAGCGTGCTGGTCGACGTCATGCTCCAGGCCTCGAACGGGAAGATCGCGCCGCAACGGCCGCGCGACACCATCGTCCGCTAGGCCCACGAGAACCCAATACGGGCCATTCAACCCTTGCCCGCAGGGGAACCTCGGCACGCTCTATCCGATTGTAGCGGGATCAGGTCGCCTTGAGTTCGTGTCATTTCCCCCTTCCGCCCCGCCCTGATCCCGGAGACGCGTATGCACTCCCCGCTGGATCAACAGACCTGTGTCGCCCGCCTGCGGGCCGGCGTCGACAGCCCGTGGCGGGTGTTCGGCGGCAAGGCCATTATCGGCGAGGTCAGCCCCCGCTACGCCAGCCTGCGCCGCCGGGTGCGCTGGCGCAGCCTGTTCCGCGTCTGCCTGGACGTCAGCATCGTGGGCAGCGGCGACGGCGCCACCCTGATCTGCCGCCGTGGCCTGCACCCCCTGGCCGCCCTGCTGGCCGGCGGCTGGTTCGGCCTGCTGGTCGCCACCGTCGGCCTGATCAGCGTCTTCGCCGTGGCCGGCGGCCTGTTCGAACGCTATTGGCCGTTTCTGATCATCGCCCCCGCCCTGCTGATCGGCGTGGTCCTGGCCTTTCTGCTCGGCCGGGGCGATCCGGCCAAAGACCATGCCTTCCTCATCGAGCGGCTGGCCCTTATGACGGACGCGACCCCGATCTGAAGGCCTCTCGATGAGCGATCTGCCCGAACCCACCGCCGGCCAGTTTGTCGGCCGCGAGCACCGCCTGCCCGTGCGCATCTACTACGAGGACACCGACTTCTCCGGCGTCGTCTACCACGCCAACTACCTGCGCTATTTCGAGCGCGGCCGCAGCGACTTCCTGCGGATGGCCGGGGTCTCGCACAGCGACCTGCTGGACGGCGACAGCCCCATCGCCTTCGTCGTCACCCGCATCGAACTCGACTTCAAGCGCCCGGCCCGCATCGACGACGCCCTGGTCGTCCGCACCACCTATGACCGGGTCAAGGGGCCCCGCCTGTTCATCACCCAGCGCATCACCCGGGGCGACGACCTGATCGCCGAGGCGGTGGTCAACGCCGCCTGCATCCGCCTCGATGGCCGCCCCGCCAAACCCCCGCCCGGCATGGCCGCCAAACTGAGCCCGTGGTTCGCGCCCGCTGCGGCGGATGAATAAGTCTAGACATATTGTTTTTCGCCCATTTCGGGGATTTCGGCGCAGCTTCTCGCCGCGTAGGCGCCGGCCTCACATTCACATCAACATTCCCAGCCCCGGCGCCTACGTCATGCCTACGCCGGCGCCTACATTCCCCGCGCCTGTCGCCACCCCGGAACGCAGCACTTTCAAGGCCTTGCGCGATTTCCGCCTCTGGCCGTCCCGGCGCCACGGTATAATGGCTGGTCCGCTTCGACAGCCCTCCGCCCGGCCGGCCTTACACGCAGCCGACGAGCGGGCGTGCATTCCGGTCACAGCTGGTTAACCACTAGGGCACATGTCTTTTCGACGCCTTATTGTCACCAAAGCCGCGCAGATGATGCGGGTAAGACGACACTGATCCCGGGGGAGCCCAAAGCCGCATGGAACCGTCAGCCGTTTCGCCCGAAAGCTTCTCCTTCGTCGCCCTGTTCCTGAAGGCCGACTGGGTCATCAAGGGCGTCATGGTCGGCCTGGCCGTGCTGTCGCTGGTCAGCTGGGCGGTGATCATCGACAAGTTCGTCCGCTTCGGCGGCCTCAACCGCCAGGCCAACGCCTTCGAGGACAAGGTCGGCTCGGGCCGTCCCCTGGAAGAGATCGCCCAGGAGGCCGGCAATTCGAAGCACCCCCTGCCGCGCCTGCTCAACGCCGCCCTGCGCGAATGGCGCGACACCCGGGCCAAGGGCGCCATCGGCGACACCCAGACCGCCCTCCTCATCCAGCGCATCGACCGCGTCCTGGACAGCAACATCGCCCGCGAGAGCCAGAAGGCCGAAGAGGGCCTGGGCACACTGGCCATCGTCGCCACCGCCAGCCCCTTCATCGGCCTGTTCGGCACGGTCTGGGGCATCATGAACGCCTTCAAGAACATCGCGCTCGAGCAGAACACCTCCCTGCCCGTCGTCGCCCCGGCCATCGCCGAGGCCCTTTTCGCGACGGCGCTCGGCCTGATCGCCGCCATCCCGGCCTATATCGCCTACAACAAGTTCTCGACCGACGCCGGCAAGTTCGCCGCCCGGCTGGAGGGCTTCGCGGACGACCTGTCGACCGCCATCCAGCGTCGCCTGGCCGAGAAGGTCTAGGGGGATGGCCCTTTCCTCCAACGACGCCTTCGGCGCGGGCGGCGGTCGCCGTCGGCGGCGGGGCCGTGGGCGGCGCGGAGCGCTGTCGGAGATCAACGTCACCCCCCTGGTCGATGTCATGCTGGTGCTGCTGATCATTTTCATGATCTCCGCCCCGCTGCTGACCAGCGGCGTCTCCATCGAGCTGCCCAAGACCGAGGCCGGCTCGTTGCAGGACCAGTCCGAGCCCCTGACCCTGACGGTCCGCAAAGACGGCAAGCTCTATGTCGGCGAGGAGGAGATTCCCTTCGCCGTTCTGAAGGCCCGGCTGGGCGCCCTGTCGAACGAGAACTTCGAGCGGCCGATCTATGTCCGGGCCGACGGCCTGGCCTCCTTCGAGGTTGTGGCCCAGGTGATGGCGGCGCTCAGCACCGGCGGCTTCACGAAGATCAACCTGATCACCGACACCGGCGGTCCGAGCAGCGGTCCCAAGTCCGAGGCGGCGCCCGAATGACCCTGACCGGGCGCGTCTGATCCATGGCCAGAGAGCGGAGACAGATTGCCCCCGCTCTGATCGCCTCGGTGGTCGTCCACCTGGGCGTGGCGGCGCTTGCTCTGTTCGCCTGGCCCCATCAGTCCAGGCCGATCACACTTGGCGCCGTGCCAGTGACCATCGTCAGCGACGGCCCGGCCGAGCTGCGCAAGACGCAAGCTGGCCCAGAGGAACTCGACGCCCTGACCGAGGAGCCGATCCCCGAGCTGCCGCCTGAACCGGTGGCGCCACCGGCCCCCGAGCCGACCCCGACCCCCAAGCCCGTGCCCGAGAAGGCCCAGGAGAAGTCCAGGCCGCAGCCCTCGCCCAAGCCGCAGAAGCAGGCCAACCTCGACTTCGACGACCTCGAAAAGCGCCTCCAGAATACCGGCGGCGGCCAGCCCAAGGGCGGCGGAAACAAGGGCCAACCCCGCCCCCCGACCTCGCCGAAGCTCACCCCCAAGGGCGGGGCCGGCGGCGGTCCGCCCGGCGAATGGCTCAAGGGCCTGCAGGCGGCGCTCTACGAATACTGGAACCCCAACTGCTTCGTCGAAGGCGGCCGGTCGGTAAAGGTGTCGGTCAAGGTCACCCTGTCGCCGTCGGGCCGCGTGATCGGCAAGCCGGAGATCGTCCGCAGCTCCGGCGCCGACCCCAAGCTCGTCGAGGCCGGCGAGACCCGCGCCATCCTGGCCCTGAACCGAGCCCAACCTTTCAAGGACGTGCCCGCCGACTTCGCCGGCGAGCCGTTGGTTCTCAATTTCGACGCCCAGAAGGCCTGCGCCCTATGAGCCTCGGCCACAATCCCGTCCCCGATGTCCGCAAGGCTGCGAAGCCAAGCGCCCTGAGGAGCCCCTTATGACTTTCAGACACCTGCTCTTCGCGCTCTGCGCCCTGTTTATCGGCACGGCCGCCCTGCCAGGCGCCGCAACCGCCCAGGTCGAGGTCGACATCAACCAGGGCAACCTCAAGCCGGTGCCGATCGCCATCCCCGCCTTCAGCGGCGGCCGTGGCGGAGACATCGCCAGCGTCATCAGCGCCAACCTCGAGCAGTCGGGCCTGTTCGCGCCGGTCAATCCGGCCGCCTTCCCCGAGCGCAATCTCGACATCGCCATCCAGCCCAATTTCGAGAGCTGGAAGACCATCGACACCCAGGTGCTGGTCAACGGCCAGGTGACCACCGAGGGCGACGGCCGCCTGCGCGTCGACTTCCGCCTGTGGGACATCGGCTCGGGGACCCAGCTGCTCGGCCTGCAGTTCACCTCGACGCCGGAAAACTGGCGCCGCGTGGCGCACAAGATCAGTGACCAGATCTACACCCGCCTGACCGGCGAGAGCGGCTATTTCGACACGCGCGTCGTCTTCATCGCCGAGAGCGGCCCGCGCGGAAAGCGCGTCAAACGCCTGTCGATCATGGACCAGGACGGGGCCAACAACAGCTACCTGACCGACGGCAGCTACATCGTCATGACCCCGCGCTTCTCGGCCAACAGCCAGGAGATCACCTACATGGCCCTGCGGCCGACGGGGTCGTCGATCTACCTGTTCAACATCTCGACCGGCCGCCAGGAAACCATCGGCCGCTTCCCCGGCATGGTCTTCGCCCCGCGCTTTTCGCCGAGCGGCGACCGCGTCGTCTTCAGCGTCGAGAAGAACGGCAACAGCGACCTCTACCTGATGGACCTGCGCAGCCGGGGCCAGACGCGCCTGACCAGCGATCCCGGCATCGACACCTCCGGCAGCTTCTCGCCCAACGGCGGCCAGATCGTCTTCAACTCCGACCGGGGCGGCTCGCCCCAGCTCTATGTGATGAATTCCGACGGCTCGGGCGTGCGCCGGATCTCGAGGGGCGGCGGCCGCTACACCACCCCGGTCTGGAGCCCCAAGGGCGACTTCATCGCCTTCACCAAGCAGGCCGGCGGCCAGTTCCACATCGGGGTCATGAAGCCCGATGGCTCGGACGAACGCATCCTGACCACAAGCTATCTCGACGAGGGTCCGACCTGGGCCCCGAACGGCCGGGTGCTGATGTTCTTCCGCGAGGGCCGGGGCGGCGAACCGCGCCTGTGGAACGTGGATATCACCGGCCGCATTCTACGTCCGGCCCCCTATCGGGGCTCGGGGTCCGACCCGGCGTGGTCGCCTCTGCTGGACTAGGCAGGAACAGGGGGTTCAATCCTCAGAAGAATTGTTGTCCGGGCGTCGCAGTCCCACGGCATTGTGAGGCCCGGTCAGAGTTTTAAGTCGCAAGCGTTCAAGGATCGGCGCCACTATCGGCGCGACAAAACTAGCCGAAGGAGGAAGCCATGCGCTTCAACACCCAAAGCGTCATGAGACTGGCCCTGGTGGCCGTCGCCGCCGCCTCTCTGGCCGCCTGCGCGACCAAGCCCAAGACCAACCCCGGCGCCGGCGATCCGCCGCCAAGGGGGGATTCCGGCCAGACCTACACCCCGCCGAAGGGTCCCGGTCCCGTCGATACCCGTCCGATCCCGGGCTCGAGCCAGGACTTCATCATCAACGTCGGCGACTTCGTCTATTTCGACCTCGACAGCTACGACGTCCGCGCCGACGCCATGCCGGTGCTCGACGCCCAGGCCGCCTGGCTGCGCCGCTACCCGAACGTCTCGATCCGCATCGAGGGCAACTGCGACGAACGCGGCACCCGCGAGTACAACCTCGCCCTCGGCAGCCGCCGGTCCAACGCGGTCAAGGACTACCTGGTCTCGCGCGGCGTCTCGCCCAGCCGGATCATGACCCTGTCGAACGGCAAGGAACGGCCGATCAACCCGGGCACGGACGAAGAGTCCTACCAACAGAACCGCAACGGCCAGACCATCATCACCAGCGGCGCCTACTAGGCCCTGGCCCAGCAACAGCGGAAAGGGGGCTGCATCCGCGGCCCCCTTTTTCGTATGCTCGCCGTAAATTTGACGCCGGACACAGGACTTGATGCCCCTCATGAAGCCGACGCTCTCCTCCTCGCTGAAAGCCGCCCCGTTCCTTGCGGTGCTGATCGCCGTCTCGGTGCACTTCGCCGCCGTCGCCCAGACCCCGATGCCCGACCCGCTGGACGACCGCTCGGTCAGGCGGCTGGAGAAGATGGAGAAGGTGGTCCGCGAGCTGCGCGCCATCGTCTTCCAGGGCCGGGACAGCGGCAAACCCGTCGTCGTGCAGGACGCCGAGACCGGCGGCATGGTCGCCGCCCTGACCGACCGCGTCGCCGATCTGGAACAGACCCTGACCCGCAGCAACGCGAGCAATGAAGAGCTCGGCATGGACCTGGACCGCACCAAGCAGGCGCTGGCCACCTCCGAAGCCAACAACAAGAGTCTGTCCGATCGCCTCGCCGCCTTGGAAGGCCGCATCGCCGCCCTGGAAGCGACCGCCGCCGCCTCGCCGACCGAGGAACAGGCCGCGGTCGCCGACACCCCGGTCGATCCCGACGAACTGTTCGCGCTCGGCCGCAAGCAGATGGCCGACGGCGACTACTCGGCCGCCGAGGTCAGCTTCGACCGCTATGTCGGCGAGTTCGGCGACACCCCCAAGGCGCCCGAGGCCCGCTACTGGCTGGGCAAGACGCTGAGCGCCCGGGGCGACAACTCCAAGGCCGCCAGCGCCTATCTCGGCGCCGTACGCGGCTGGCCCAAGACCAGCTGGGCCCCCGACGCCGTGGTCGAACTGGCCCGCAGCCTGGTGGCCCAGAAGCTGCCCGGCGACGCCTGCCAGGCGCTGGGCGAGCTGCCGCGCCGCTATCCCAACGCCGCCGCCAGCGTCACCACCCGGGCCCAGGCGGTCCGTGCGCAGGCCAAGTGCGCGGGCTGACCGTCCAGGTCCGCGACCCGGTCACAGAGCGGGTCGCCGCCGTCCTCGACGAGCGACTCGAGACCCACAGTGACGCGCCCCTGGCCGTGGCCCTGTCCGGCGGTTCGGATTCGCTCGCCCTGTTCCTGCTGGTCAGCGCCTGGGGCCGGATGAACGGCCGACCGGTCATCGCCCTGACCGTTGATCACCGGCTACAGGGAGACAGCGCCGCCTGGGCGGAGCGCTGTGCCGCGTTGGCCGCCGAACGGGGCCGGGCCCACCGGACCCTGGTGTGGGAGGGCGACAAACCGAAGACCGGCCTGCCCGCAGCCGCCCGCGCCGCCCGACACGCCCTTCTGGCCCGGGCCGCCCGCGACGCCGGGGCGAGGGTTCTGTTGATGGGCCACACCGCCAGCGACCTTGGCGAAAGCGCCGCCATGCGGGCGGAGGGGTCGTCAGTGCCGGATGCGCGAGAGTGGGGACCATCGCCCGTCTGGCCGGAGGGGCGGGACGTCTTCGTGCTGCGGCCCCTGCTGGGACTGAAGCGCGGCGAGCTTCAGGATTGGTTGGCCGCCAAGGGCGTCCGCTGGATCGACGACCCGGCCAACCTCGACCTGCGGTTCGCCCGGGCTCGGGCCCGTCTGTCTGGCGCGCTCGCCCGTCCTGCCGAACTGCCCCGAGGCCCCCGCGCCAACGTTGAAGCTCGCGTTGGCGAATGCGGCGAGATCACGCTCTTGCGCGACGCCCCCGCCCAGGTACTCGCCGCCGCCTGCCTCTGCGCCGCCGGAACCAGCACCCCGCCGCGCACCGAACAGCTGAATGTGATCCTCGCCATGGCGGACGGTGTCGCCACCCTCGCCGGCGCCCGCATCGAAGCCGCCGGCGACCACATCACCGTCTACCGGGAGGCCGGCGAATTGTCGCGCGCCCCCTTGCCGCTCTTGCCGTTGTGCCAAAACGAACCAGCCGTGTTCGACGGCCGTTTCGAACTGACCGCCACCGCGCCAGGCCTGACGGTACAACCACTTTGGGGACACTCGGCCAAACTGCCAAAATCCCAGCAATCGGCTCTGAAAGCCCTGCCAACCGCCGTCCGGGGCGGGCTGCCGCTGGTCAGCGACGGCGCCGGGGGGTGGACTTGCCCGATCCTTGCAGCTAGCCCGTCTGTCCGTATCCGATCGCTGGTCCGGCCCCGTTTCGAAGCGGCGTTGGGCCTGATCACAAAGGAGGCGGATGCGCGTTCGGTCGCAGATCGTGGCGAACCCGAAGGCGGCGTCCTACATTGATGTGTCACAACCCTTTTTGCGGACCTGAGTAGACAGCATGAATTTGCGGAATTTCGCGGTCTGGGGCGTCATCGTCGTCGTCATGATCGGCATCTACAGCGTGCTGAGCGGCAACAACCAGACGCTCAGCCCTGCCGGCGCCAAGCCGGGCGGCGACATCAGCTATTCGACCATGCTGACCAAGGTCGACTCCGGCGAGATCCGCAAGCTCGACTGGCAGTCGTCGACCCGCGTGCGCCTGAGCACGGCCGACCCCAAGGTCAGCTACTTCACCACCGCCCCGCCGACCGAGGACCTGCTGAAACGTCTGGAAGCCAAGGGCATCGACGTCAGCTTCCCGCGCGGCGACAAGTTCAACCTGCTCAGCCTGCTGTCCGGCGCCCTGCCGATCCTGCTGCTGATCGGGGTGTGGATCTTCTTCATGCGCCAGATGCAGGGCGGCGCCCGGGGCGCCATGGGCTTTGGCAAGTCCAAGGCCCGTCTGCTGACCGAGAACAAGAACCGCATCACCTTCGATGACGTCGCCGGCGTCGATGAGGCCAAGGAAGAGCTGCAGGAGATCGTCGATTTCCTGAAGGACCCGGCCAAGTTCCAGCGCCTGGGCGGCAAGATCCCCAAGGGCGCCCTGCTGGTCGGCCCTCCCGGCACCGGCAAGACGCTGATCGCCCGCGCTGTCGCGGGTGAGGCGGGCGTGCCCTTCTTCACCATCTCGGGCTCCGACTTCGTGGAAATGTTCGTCGGCGTCGGCGCCAGCCGCGTGCGCGACATGTTCGAGCAGGCCAAGAAGAACGCCCCCTGCATCATCTTCATCGACGAAATCGACGCCGTCGGCCGCCATCGCGGCGCCGGGCTCGGCGGCGGCAACGACGAGCGCGAGCAGACCCTCAACCAGCTGCTGGTCGAAATGGACGGCTTCGAGGCCAACGAAGGCATCATCCTGATCGCCGCCACCAACCGTCCCGACGTTCTGGATCCGGCCCTGCTGCGTCCGGGCCGCTTCGACCGCCAGGTCGTGGTGCCCAACCCCGACGTTTCAGGCCGTGAGAAGATCCTGCGCGTCCACATGCGCAACGTGCCGCTGTCCGCCGATGTTGATGTGAAAACCCTGGCCCGCGGCACCCCCGGCTTCTCCGGCGCCGATCTGGCCAACCTGGTCAATGAAGCTGCCCTGGCCGCCGCCCGCAAGAACCGCCGCATGGTCACCATGCACGACTTCGAGCACGCCAAGGACAAGGTCATGATGGGCGCCGAGCGCCGCTCGATGGCCATGAGCGAGGAAGAAAAGCGCAACACCGCCTACCACGAGGGCGGCCACGCCCTGGTGGCCATGAACGTTCCCTCGGCCGACCCGGTGCACAAGGCCACCATCGTGCCCCGTGGCCGCGCTCTGGGCATGGTCATGCAGCTGCCCGAGGGCGACCGCTATTCGATGAAGTACGTCCAGATGACCTCGCGCCTCGCCATCATGATGGCCGGCCGGGTCGCCGAGGAGCTGATCTTCGGCAAGGAGAACATCACCTCCGGCGCCAGCAGCGACATCAAGGCGGCGACCAACCTGGCCCGCGCCATGGTCACCCAGTGGGGCTATTCGGACGAACTGGGCTTCGTGGCTTACGGCGATAACCAGGAAGAGGTGTTCCTCGGCCATTCCGTGGCCCGGACCCAGAACGTCTCCGAAGAAACCGCCCGCAAGATCGACGCCGAGGTCAAGCGCCTGGTCGACGACGGATACAACGAGGCCAAGCGCATCCTGACCGAGAAGGCCGCCGATCTGGAGATCGTCGCCCAGGGTCTGCTGGAGTACGAGACCCTCAGCGGCGAGGAAATCACCAACCTGCTGCAGGGCGTCAAGCCCGTCCGCGAGGACAGCGAGCCGCGCCGCCCCGGTGGCCCGTCGGTCTCGGTGCCTCTGTCGCCGAGGCCCGGAACGGCCACGGCCAGGTCCGCGGACTAGAGATCAACCCCCGGCCCACAAGGACCGGGGGTTTTTCATGACCGGTTCCTGAAGCCCGCCGCGACGCCGGTGGCGACGACCTCATCGACCAGCTCGTAGCAGAGGATCAGTTCCTTCGCCTCGCCGTCCCAGAAGGCGTTGGACCTGCCGCAGTCACGGGCCACCAGCTTCACCGTGGTGTTGACGTCGGTGTACTTGAACTGGCGGATGATCCCCCGGGCCTCCTCGAGGATCTGGTAGCGCTGGGCGACCCCCGCCGCCTGTGCCGTCGCCTCGCCGGGCGTCTCATAGGTCAGGCTGGTGAAGTAGCCGTCGAGATTGCGCAGCTGGCTGACCTGGCCTTTGAGCAGGCGGGACCAGCTGTTGTTGTTCTGGATCGCCTCGTTCAGGCAGCGCTGGCGGCTGCGCTCGGGGATGCCCATCCGCCCGGCCAGGGGCCCGAAGTCGGCCGGCGAGGCGCCGTAGAGCAGGCAGGCGATCTGGTAGGCCCGCTGCTCGTCCATGCCGTGCTCGTCCCACCAGGGCAGCTGGTCGCGGGTGGCGTCGCTCTGCCTGGCCGAGGCCAGCCACCATTCCATGGCGGCGATGGCGTCGGTGCCGTCCTCGCCCTGGCTGTCGGGCGACATCCAGAAGGTGGCGAAACGGTCGGCGGCGTCCTCCTCACGGCCCAGCACCGGCAGGTCGTAGAGGCTGACCAGGCCGTGGCCGAGCTCATGCAGGATGATGAAACGCAGGGTGCCCCGGGTGAACTGGTCGAGGCTGACGGCGAGGGGCGAGAGCGATTGCGGCGGGGCCAGATGGACCTTGGGCCTCGGCAGCGGCGGCAGGTAGGGCGCGGGCGGGCTCTGGGCGACGGACGAGGTCGCCAGGCCCAGAGACAGGCTCGCGGCTAGAAGCATGCGTTTCATCTGAAAATCCCCTTCCCCTCTTCCTTGCGCGATGAGCGGCGGCGCCGCATCACTCAAAAATGTGGGAAACCCCAGAGCGCCCCCCAGAGCGCCCCAAAGTCATGGGTCCCAAGATTTGGGGCATCGTCAACGTCACGCCGGACAGTTTCTCCGACGGCGGGCGCTATGACACGACGGCGGCGGCTATCGCTCACGGCCGCAAGCTGATCGCCGACGGCGCCGACCTGCTCGACATCGGCGGCGAGTCGACGCGTCCCGGCGCAGCGGCGGTCTCGGCGGAAGAAGAGATCACCCGCGTCCTGCCCGTCATCGAAGGCCTGGCGGACGCCGGGGTCCCGATCTCCATCGACACTATGAAGCCCGCCGTCGCCCGGGCCGCCATCGCCGCCGGCGCCAGCATCTGGAACGACGTCGCCGCCCTCACCGGCCCAGGCGCCCTGGAGACCGCCGCTGACCTGCGCTGCGAGGTCGTGCTGATGCACATGCAGGGCGAGCCCCGCACCATGCAGGACGATCCCCGATACGACGATGTCGTGGCCGAGGTGGAATCCTTCCTGCTGGCCCGCGCCGAGGCGGCCATCGCGGCCGGGGTGGCGCGCGAATTCATCCGGCTCGACCCCGGCATCGGCTTTGGCAAGACCGTGGCCCATAACCTCGCCCTGCTGGCCGCCCTGCCCCGCTTCGTGGCGACTGGTTACCCGATCCTGCTGGGGGCCAGCCGCAAGCGGTTCATCGCCAGCCTCGACCCGCAGGGCAAGGACGCGGACGCCCGGCTCGGCGGCTCCCTGGCGGCGGCGCTGGCCGGCGCCGCTGCCGGCGTCGAAATGATCCGCGTGCACGACGTGCGCGAGACGGTTCAGGCCCTGACGGTTCGGGCCGCCATCGCCTCGGCGAACGCGCGGTAGGTCGCGGCAAAACGCGACTCACTGTGGGGACTGGACCGACCCGTTTCGGGCAGTCACTCTACACGCAGGGAGAGAAACGCCGAATGGCGACCGCGCGGTACCTGGTTCACGACGTGGCGGCGGCTGTCGCCTTCTACACCGAGGCCCTCGGCTTCGAGGTGCGCCAGCGGTTTGGCCCGGCCATGGCCATCGTCGTACGCGGCGATCAGGACCTGTGGCTGGCGGGACCGACCTCCTCGGCCGGCAAGACGCTGGAGGGCGGCGCACAACCGGCGCCGGGTGGCTGGAACCGGATCGTGCTGGTCGTCGACGACCTGGCGGGACTGGTGGCGCGCATGACCCAAAGCGGGGTAGCGTTTCGAGGTCCAATTGTCAGCGGTCCGGGGGGATCGCAGGCCCTGTGTGAAGATCCGTCGGGCAATGCCGTCGAACTCTTCGAACCGGGCAAGGGGGGCTGATGGCCGAGTTCACCGCCAGTGATGGCGTTACCATTTCCTATGACGACGCCGGTGTTCCGGACGGCAAGCCGGTGCTGCTGATCCACGGCTTCGCCTCCAACCGCGACGAGGGCTGGAAGCGCACCGGCTGGTACGCCGCCTTCGAGCGGCGCGGCCAGCGGGTCATCGCCCCCGACACGCGCGGCCACGGCCGGAGCGACAAACCGCATGATCCGGCCTCTTACGCGCCGGAGCGGCGGCTGGCCGACCTCACCGAGCTGCTCGATCACCTGGGCGTCGCGCGGGCCGATGTCGTCGGCTATTCGATGGGCGCGCGGCTGGCCCTGTCACTGGCCATGACGGCGCCGGACCGGATCGACCAGCTGGTGGTCGGCGGCATTGGCGAGCGGCTGTTCACCCCCTCACCGCGCGACGACGCCATGGGCAAGGCCATGGAGGCCGACGACCCCGCGACGATTCCCGAACCCATGCTGCAGAGCTTCCGCCAGTTCGCCGACGAACAGGGCGAGGACCGCCTGGCCCTGGCCGCCGCCTCCCGCGCCGAGAGCCTGACGATCACGCCCGACGACCTCTTCGCCATCGGCGTGCCGACCCTGGTCGTGGCCGGGGCCCGCGACGCGCTGGCCGGCGACCCGCAGGGGCTGGCCGACCACATCCGCGGCGCCAAGGCGGTCACCGTCCAGGGTTGCGACCACTTCAACGCCATCCCGCACGCCCTGCTCAAGGCGACGGTGTTCGACTTCCTCGACGGCTATCTGGACGATCCGTTCGGGTGACCCATGCCCTGATGGCCAGGCTGATCCAGGCGATCGACGATCACCTCCCTGGAGACGGGTCGCGGGACTTCCAGCCGACAACCCGCCTGGAGGCGGACATCGGCATCCACCCGACGCTCATTCCCGACCTGCTGGACGATGTCGAGGACGCCTTTGACGTGAAGGTCCCGGATGCGGTCCGGATGTCCCTGCCGTACCGGCTGGCGACGAGGGGCGGCTCTCCGGTCCTGTTCCAGACGGCCGGCCTGACGATCGGCGACCTGCTGGAGGCCGCCGGATCGGGAGTCTGGCCCGCTCGCCTGTACGAGATCGGTCAGGCGCCGAGCGCGTAGGGGCCACCCTTTTCCAGCCCGCGCTTCCAGGCCGGGCGGGCGTGGATGCGTTCGATCCAGGCGGCCATGTTGGGATAGCTGGGCAACTTGCCCATGGCCTTGGCGACCTCGGGGATGAAGCTCATCTGGGCGTCGGCGCCGGTCGGTTCACCGCCGAGCAGGAAGTCGCGGCCGGCCAGGCTCTGTTCGACATAGGACAGATGGTTGGCGATCTCGCTCTCGATGCGGGGGCTGAGCGGCGCGCCGCCTTCGCCGAGGCGGCTGACATACATGTTGAGCATCAGGGGCAGCATGGCGCTGCCTTCGGCGTAGTGCAGCCACTGCTGATAGTGGTCATAGGCCGGGGTCGCGGCGTCGGGCGCCATGCGGCCGTTGGCGTGCCGACGGATGATGTAGTCGATGATGGCGCCGCTCTCGATGACCGTCATGTCGCCGTCGGTGATCACCGGGCTCTTGCCGAGCGGGTGGACGGCTTTCAGCTCCGGCGGGGCCAGGCGGGTGGTGGCGTCGCGGCTGTAGAACTTGATCTCGTAGGGCAGGCCCAGCTCCTCCAGCAGCCAGAGGATGCGCTGCGAGCGGCTTTCGTTGAGGTGGTGGACGGTGAGCATTGGGCCTCCCTGGTGTTTCGGCGAGGTTAGCCGCTCCGGCGACGCCGCGGTAAAATAATGCGCCCATCGGCTGTCTAATGTGCGTTTGCGAGATACATAGAGTGCGCCGCACAAGAATCCCGGGAGATCATTGCATGACCGTCGCCGCGTCCGCTGCCGAAGACAGCCTGATCCTGGATGGTCTGACCGGCCTGCTGCGCGACGCCGCCGCCGAAGCCCAGGCTTTCGTGGCCGAGGCCAAAGGCGCGGTGAAGGCGAAGATAACCGCCGGCGACCGCATCGACCGCAAGCTGGCCGACGCCGAACAGCACGCCGTGCACGGCTTTGGCTGGTATGCCTCCTACGCCGAGCTGATGACCCAGGTGGCCGGCTGGGCCGGCGCCCTGGAAGCCGCCGGCAAGTTCAGCGAGACCGACGCCCTCCTGGCCCAGCTGCTGTTCGCGGAATACAGCGCCCAGCTGGTCGGCGGCATTCCGATGAACCAGGGCGAGATCGTCCGCCCGGCCGACCTGACCGACAGCCGCGAGACCATGAACCGGCTGTTCGCCCCGGCCCTGGTCCGCTTCCTCACCGCCGGCGGCGGCCAGGCGGTGAAGAGCCGGGTGGCCCGGCTGGTCGCAGACGCACGCGGCAAGGCGACGGTGGAGGACACGGGCCTCGACGAAACCTTCGAGATGATCCGCGACCAGTTCCACAGCTTCGCGGAGGAGAAGGTCATCCCCTTCGCCCACCAGTGGCACCTGAGCGACGAACTGATCCCGCTGGAGCTGGTCAAGGAACTGGGTGACCTGGGCGTCTTCGGCCTGACCATTCCGGAGGAATACGGCGGCGCCGGCATGGGCAAGACCGCCATGTGCGTCGTCTCGGAGGAACTGAGCCGCGCCTGGATCGGCGTCGGCTCGCTGGCCACCCGCTCGGAGATCGCCGCCGAATTGATCCTGACCGGCGGCACAGAGGCGCAGAAGGACGAGTGGCTGCCGAAGATCGCCAGCGCCGAAATTCTGCCGACCGCGGTCTTCACCGAACCCAACACGGGATCGGACCTGGGCTCGCTGCGCACCCGCGCCGTGCTCGAAGGCGATCAGTACGTCGTCACCGGCGCCAAGACCTGGATCACCCATGCGGCCCGGGCCGACGTCATGACCCTGCTGGTCCGCACCGAGCCGGACACCACTGACTATCGCGGCCTCTCCATGCTGCTGGCCCCCAAGCTGCGCGGCGACGAGAGCGGACCGTTCCCGACGCCCGGCATGAGCGGCGGCGAGATCGGGGTGATCGGCTATCGCGGCATGAAGGAATACGAGATCGGCTTCGACGGCTTCACCGTGCCGGCCGCCAACCTTCTGGGCGGCACGCCGGGCCAGGGCTTCAAGCAGCTGATGGCCACCTTCGAGAGCGCCCGCATCCAGACCGCGGCCCGCGCCGTCGGCGTGGCCCAGCGCGGGCTCGAACTGGGGCTGAACTACGCCCTCGACCGCAAGCAGTTCGGCGGGCCGATCTTCGGCTTTCCGCGCGTGGCTAACAAGCTGGCGATGATGGCGGCCGAGCTGATGGGGGTGCGCCAACTGACCTACTACGCCGCGCGCCAGAAGGACGAGGGCAAGCGCTGTGACCTGGAAGCCGGCATGGCCAAGCTGATCGCCGCCCGCGTCGCCTGGGCCGCCGCCGACAACGCCCTGCAGATCCACGGCGGCAACGGCTTTGCCATGGAATACGAGGTCAGCCGCGTGCTGGCCGACGCGCGAATCTTGAACATCTTCGAAGGGGCCGGGGAAATTCAGGCCCAGGTGATCGCGCGGCGCCTGTTGGAAGACGGGAACTAGACCGCGCCGAGGGCCCCCACCTGCGGCCGGGCGCCGTTCATGATCAGCTCGATCTGCCTGTCCATCCGCGCGGTCAAGGCCACGGCGTCGGCGCCCAGCTGGGCGGCCAGGCTGTAGTTCCAGGCGTAGGCGGCGATCAGCAGCTGCAGGATCACGTCGAGGTCGGCGTCGGGACTGACGTCGCCCCGGGTGATGCCCTCGGTCAGGGTCTCGCGCAGCATGGCCTGAAAGCCGGCGTTGCGGCCGAACGGCGTCGTCGTCTCTTCCAGCGAGGGATTATAGCTGGCCGCGATGTGGGCCAGGAACAGCTTCACCCGCCGGCATTCGAAGTCGTAGTGGATCGCGAAGATCGAGCACAGCCGGTCACAGGTCGAGCCGCGCAGATAGGGCAGAACCCGGGTGAGCTCCTCCTGCAGGGGTTCGACGCGGTCGGCCATCACCTGGCTGAGCACGTCGGCCTTGGAGCTGAAGGTCGTGAACACACTGCCCACGGACACGCCGGCGCGGTCCGCGATGGCGCGGATCGTCGTCTCGTCGTAGCCGATCTCGTGGAAGAGATCGCGGGCCGCCGACAGCACCTTCTCGCGCGTCGCGGCCTTCTGTGTGTCCCTTACCCCCAAACCAGCTCCCCCGGGGTTAGTCCGATAGAAAAGACGCCCCGAGTCCCGTCGGGGCGTCTTGTCCGTTCTGCCTTACGTACGCGCGCCGGCCAGGATCAGATTGATCTGGTCCGACAGACGCGAGGTCAGGTCGTCCGCCGTCCAGCCGTCGAAGACAGCGCGACGGTAGCCGGCAAGGTAAACGTCCCACAGAACGCCCGCGATCAAGCGCAGGTCGGCGCGCTGCGACAGTTCGCCGCGCTCGACGCCACGGCGCAGCGTGTCGCTGACCATGGTCATCACCGGCTTCAGGGCTTCACGGTTGCGCTTTTCGCCGGCTTCGGTGCGGGTCCAGCTGGCGGAGATGCCGGCCTGGAGCAGCGGCAGCTGGCTCATGTGGAAGCGGTAGGCGACGCTGAACAGGTCGGTCAGGGCCTTGTCGACGGTTTCGCCATTGTTGGCGGCGTCCTGCATGGCTTCGCCAAGCAGGGCGTAGTCCTGGGCCAGGATCTCGTCGAACAGTTCGCTCTTGTCGGCGAAGCTGGCGAACACGGCGCCGGTCGACATGCCGGCGGCCTTGGCGATGTCACGGATCGTGGCGCCTTCGTAGCCACGCTCGGTGAACAGTTGACGGGCGGCGGCCAGAACCTTCTCACGGGTGCGCTGCTTGGCGAGCGCCCGGCGGGTCGGCTTGGCGGGACGCACGGCCGGGGAGGCGATCACGCGCATCGGGATGTGGTTCATCGAATGGACTCCAGACGGGTCAGGGCGCTCTCGGCGCGCTGCTCAAACTCAACGCAGTACTCATCGACTACGTTCTGCAAAATCTCGGAATAACGGCGGGCCAGTTCACGGCCGTCCTGCGCGGCGTCGCGCAGGTCGACGATCAGCTGACGGACTTCCGCCAACGCGTCACTCATTTCATCGGCCGGCGATTGCTCCGCCGGCGCAGGCATGGCTGCCATAGTGCGCCTCTCATGCCTTCCCGCTGTTTCGTGCGTCGAACCGATCCGCGGTAAGGGGTCGATCATGTTCAACGAACCGGCTTCAACGACCGGGGGCGGGCGTGTAGCGGCTGATTACGACGAGATCAAGACAAATTGTCACGCAAGGGAAACTTAACAAAAACGCCGATGTCACCGCTATCACGACCCATTCTGGGGTGGAATGTGACAATTGAACTCACCGAACACGGTCACTGAACATATGGCGCCGAACGAGGGTTCCACAACTGCGGTTTTAGTTTTGCCCATCGATTCTGATTCCGGCGTTAAGCGGAACCCGCTAAGAGCGTTTCCGTGCGCGACATATTCGACATCCTGATCCCGGCCGCCCTCATCGCGGTGCTCGTCACCCTGTGTTTCGGGCTCTATGCCCTTTTCAAGGGCGGGGACTACGGTCGGTCGCGGTCGAACAAGCTGATGCGGCTTCGGGTGCTGATGCAGTTCATCGCCGTCATCGTGCTGATCGGCGCCTACTGGTGGCGGACGACCCACTGATGGTGACGCTCAACAGGATCTACACCCGCACGGGCGACGGCGGCACGACCCGGCTGGCCAGCGGCGAGCCGGTCAGCAAGACCCACCCGCGCGTGGGCGCCTATGGCGCGGTGGACGAGACCAACGCCTGCCTGGGCCTGGTCCGCCTGCACACCGCCGGCGATCCTGTGCTCGACGGAATTCTGATGCGGGCCCAGAACGACCTCTTCGATCTCGGCGCCGATCTGGCCACGCCTGATCGCGGCCAGAAGCTGGCGTGGGAGCCGCTGCGCATCCTTGCCAGCCAGGTCGAGCGGCTGGAGCGGGAGATCGACCTCCTCAACAGCGAGCTGTCGGACCTGACCAGCTTCGTCCTGCCGGGCGGCACGCCGGCGGCGGCGGCCCTGCACCTGGCCCGCACTGTCTGCCGCCGGGCCGAGCGCGATGCGGTCGCCCTGGCCGCCCTCGAGGACGAGGTCGTCAGCCCCGAGGCGGTGAAGTTCCTCAACCGCCTGTCGGACCTGCTGTTCGTGGCCAGCCGCTGGGCCAACGGCAAGGGCGCCGGCGACGTCCTGTGGACGCCGGGGGCCAATCGCTAGCTACTTCTTGGCCGGCGCTTCGGCCGGTTTCGCCACCGGCTTTTCAGCCGGCTGGGCAGTCGCGGGATCAGGCTGTCCGGCCACGGCCCGCTCGCCCAGCCGCTCACGCTGCAGCTTCCTGGCGGCCTGCTGCTTGGACCAGTCCTCGCGGCTGACGCCGGCCGGCCGGCCAGTGATGTCGGGAAGGTAGACCGGCGTCACGCAGGTCAGCGTCTTCCCTTCCCACCAGCGGCCCTCGCCCTCGCACTTCTTGGCCGGCCAGGCCCAGATGATGTGATAGGCCCAGACGGCGACGACCCCGATGGCGAAGACGCCGAGGAAGATCCACTTGAGACGGGTAATGGCGTTGTTCATGGCCCAGCGCTCTAGCGGAATTACAAAGCGCTCGCCAGCGGCGGCTTCGCGGCGATTTTTCGCCGTATCCTGACCGCTGAGCCTGTCCCAACCCGATCTTGGGATCGGGTTGGGATAAACAGGCTCAACACTTTTTAGTCGCGGGCGCAATTTGCCGCCGAACCGGTATCCACTTCGGCGATTGCGCCCGTGGGGAAACTTGCAATGCGCCGGGAAGGTGGTATCCGCCTGTCCGCGCAAGATTTTTCGCAACGCAACAAACGGGCGGACAATACCCATGAAGGTGCTGGTCCCGGTCAAACGGGTTATCGATTATAACGTCAAGGCGCGGGTCAAGGCCGATCAGAGCGGCGTCGACCTGGCCAACGTCAAGATGAGCATGAACCCCTTCTGCGAGATCGCGGTCGAGGAAGCCGTGCGTCTCAAGGAAAAAGGCGTCGCCACCGAGGTGGTCATCGTCTCCATCGGTCCGGCTCAGGCCCAGGAAACCATCCGCACGGCCCTGGCCATGGGCGGTGACCGCGGCGTGCTGATCCAGTCGGATGGCGACCTTGAGCCCCTGGCCGTCGCCAAGCTGCTCAAGGCCGTTGCGCAGGAAGAAGCCGCCGACCTGGTCCTGATGGGCAAGCAGGCCATCGACGGCGACAACAACGCCGTCGGCCAGATGCTCTCGGCCCTGCTCGGCTGGCCCCAGGCCACCTTCGCCGCCAAGCTCGAAGTCGCCGGCGGCAAGGCCACAGTGACCCGCGAAGTCGACGGCGGCGTGCAGACGGTCGAGGTCGCCATTCCGGCGGTCATCACCGCCGACCTGCGTCTCAACGAGCCGCGCTACGCTTCGCTGCCGAACATCATGAAGGCGAAGAAGAAAGAGATCGCCCTGAAGACCACCGGCGACTACGCGGTCGATATCGCGCCGCGCCTGAAAGTCCTCAAGGTCA
This sequence comes from Caulobacter sp. SRI_014, assembly GCF_057586315.1. Lineage (NCBI taxonomy): Bacteria > Pseudomonadati > Pseudomonadota > Alphaproteobacteria > Caulobacterales > Caulobacteraceae > Caulobacter > Caulobacter sp. SRI_014. The sequence continues at coordinate 490,190 of NZ_JBYCZQ010000001.1, forward strand.
CCGAGCCGGCCAAGCGCTCGGCCGGTATCAAGGTCGAGAACGCCGCCGAACTCGTCGCCAAACTCAAGACTGAAGCGGGGGTGCTCTAATGGCCGTCCTGGTCGTCGCCGATAACGACAACGCGCACCTGCGCGACACCACCAACAAGACCGTCACCGCCGCCCTCGCGCTTTCGGGCGATGTGGATGTGCTGGTCATGGGTCAGGGCGCCAAGGCCGTCGCCGACGCCGCCGCCAAGATCGCCGGCGTGCGCAAGGTGCTGCTGGCCGAGAGCGCCGATCTGGGCCACGGCGTCGCCGAGGTCCAGGCCGCCACGGTCGAGGGCCTGATGGGCGGCTATGACGCCGTCCTGATCCCGGCCACCTCGGGCGGCAAGAACTTCGCCCCCCGGATCGCCGCCCACCTGGACGTCGCCCCGATCAGCGAGATCGTCGAAGTGGTCGATGCGAACACCTTCGTTCGTCCGATCTACGCCGGCAACGCGCTGGAGACCGTGCAGTCCTCGGACGCCAAGAAGGTCATCACCGTCCGCCCCACCGCCTTCAAGGCGGCCGCTGACGGCGGCTCGGCCAGCGTTGAGTCGGCCACGGCCGGCGGCAATGACAACGGCGCCAAGTTCGTCAGCGAAGAGATGGTCAAGTCCGACCGTCCCGAACTGACGGCGGCCAAGATCATCGTCTCGGGCGGTCGCGCCATGGGCTCGGCTGAAGAGTTCCAGGGCGTCATCGAGCCCCTGGCCGACAAGCTGGGCGCCGCCGTCGGCGCCTCGCGCGCGGCGGTCGACGCGGGCTACGCCCCCAACGACTACCAGGTCGGCCAGACCGGCAAGGTCGTCGCGCCGGCGCTGTACATCGCCATCGGCATCTCGGGCGCTATCCAGCACCTGGCCGGGATGAAGGACAGCAAGGTCATCGTGGCCATCAACAAGGACGCCGACGCGCCGATCTTCCAGGTCGCCGACTACGGCATCGTGGGCGACTACAAGACGGTCGTTCCCGAACTGATGGCGGCGCTGGGCTAGTCAGCCCGTCATCGTTGAAGATTGAGGGCCCGGCGGCGACGCCGGGCCCTTTTTCATCGCTCCCCCGCCCTACGGACGGAGGAGGATTTGGCGGGCGGCGGCTTCGTCCCGGTGGATCTGTTCGACCATGAGTTCGATCGACCCGAACCTCTCTTCCGGCCGTAGAAACGCGTGCAGCTCCGTCTCGATGACCTGGCCATACAGGTCCTCGTCGAAGTCAAAGATCCAGACCTCCAGCCGCGTCTCGACCTCGCCTGTCGTCGGGTTGTTGCCGATGTTGGCCACGCCCGGCAGCAGCCGCCCGTCCGGCAACCTCGTCCGCGTCGCGTACACGCCCAGACGCGGCGTCACATAGTCGGCCATGAACACATTGGCCGTCGGAAAGCCCAGCTGGCGGCCCAGCTGCTGGCCCCGGCGCACCACGCCCTCGATGGCGAAGGGCCGCCCCAGGATGGCGGCCGCCGCCTCCGGATGGCCATCACGCAAGGCATCGCGCACGCCGGTCGAGCTGAACTTGCCCTCGCCCTCGCCCACAGCGTCCGCCACCGAGACGCCGAAGCCGAAGGCCTCCCCATAGGCCTTCATCAATGCCGGGCTGCCGGTGCGGCCTTTTCCGAAGCTGATGTCGAAACCGACGGCGACGTGGCGAACGCCCAGCCCCTCGTGCAGCACGAACTGGGCGAACTCGCGGTCCGAAAAGCTGGCCATCTCGAAGTCGAAGTTCAGCACATAAAGCCGGCTAACCCCCTGCGCCTCCAGCGCCCGGGCCTGCTGGTCCAGGGTCATCAGGCGGAAGCTGGGCTCGTCCGGATGGAACAGCCGGCGCGGGTGCGGATCAAACGTGATCACCCCCAGCGGACAGCCCTTATCGCGGGCCGCATCGGCGGCCATGCCGATCACCGCCTGGTGGCCCAGATGCACCCCGTCGAAGTTGCCGAGCGCCACCGAGGCCCCGCGATCGGCGGGGTCGAGGTGCTTCCAGCCATGGACGATCTTCAGGCTCATCCGCGCTTGGGCGCCAGGATCAGGGCCTCGCCGGTCAGCACCGCCTTGCCGTTCACCGAGCAGACGGTGTCGAGGGTCACACGGCCCTTGTCGGCGTCGATCTCCCTGATCGTCACGAGCGTGCGCACCTCGTCGCCGATCCGCACCGGCCGGCGGAAGCTGAGGCTCTGGCCCATGTAGACCGCGCCCGGCCCCGGCAGCTGGGTGCCGATCACCGCCGAGATATAGGCGGCCGACAACATGCCGTGGGCGATACGGCCCTTGAACTGTGTGGTCTCGGCATAGGCCTCGTCGAGGTGCAGCGGATTGTTGTCGCCGCTGACCTCGGCGAACAGCTGGACCGTGCGCTCGTCGGCGGTGCGTGTCATCTCGGCCGACTGGCCGACGGTGAGGTCTTCGAGAAACAGGCCTTGCATCGTTGATCTCCCCTACCAGACCAGATCGGCCATGGCGTAGGCCGCGGTCTGGCCCTCTTCTTCAAGCAGTCCGGCGACCTTTTCCGGGTCCAGTTTTCCGTCGGCGCCGAGCGCCTTCACCCCGTGGATGCCCTGGGCGATGAACAGGCAGTCCAGGCCATGGTCGGCCGCGCCCTTCACATCGGTGATGACGCCGTCGCCGATGCAGAGCACCCGCTTGCGGTCCAGGGTCTTGCCGAGCAGGGCCTCGCCCTCGGCAAGCGCCAGCTCATAGATCGGTGTGAACGGCTTGCCGGCCATCAGCACCTCACCGCCCAGCTTGGCGTAGAGGTCGGCGAGGGCCCCGCCGCAGTAGATCAGCTTGTCGCCCTTCTGGACCAGCAGGTCAGGGTTGGCGCAGATCAGGGGCAGATTGCGGGCGGCGGCGGCCGTCAGCCGTTCGCGGTAGTCCTCAGGCGTCTCGACATCGTCATTGTCGGGGCCGGTGACCGAGACGAAGGCGGCCCGGTCGGCCTCTGCCAGATCGAGACCCAGTCCCTCGTAGAGCACGAGGTCCTTGGCCGGGCCGATCTTCCACATCGGCCCCGGCGCCCGCTCGGCCAGCAGCACGCGGGTGGCGTCGCCACTGGTGACGAAGGCGCTCCAGGCCTCGCGCGGAACGTTCAGGCCATCCAGCTGGGCGATGACATCGCTGGCCGGGCGCGGCGAGTTGGAGATCAGCACCACTGGCCCGACCTCGGCCCGCCAGCGGGCCAGGGCGACACAGGCGTCCGGGAAGTTCTCGCGGCCATTGTGGATGACGCCCCAGACGTCGCAGAGCAGGACATCGTAGCGGTCGGCGAGGGCGGAAAGGCCGGCGGGCAGGTCGGTCATGGGGCTGGGCTAACGACTGGGGCGAAGGGCGTCAATCACCGAGGCCGTTGCAACCAGCCCTGCTCTGGGCGCTTACTGAATTGGCAGCCAGCAGGAGACAGCCGATGACCACGGTGACCTATGAGATCGTCGAACATGACGGAGGCTGGGCCTACCGGGCGGACGGCACCTACTCGGAGACCTTCCACAGCCGCGACCAGGCCGTGGCCGCCGCCAAGCGGGCGGCCGGCGAACAGCGGCTGGGCGGCGAGACGACCGGCATCCTCTACGAGGACGAGCGTGGCCAATGGCACAAGGAGATCGCCGAAGGCGGCGACCGGCCGGACACCCAGGTCGAGGACTAGCCGCCGGCCTTGACGGCGACGCCGAAAGCCGCGGCGGCGGCGGGGTGCGCTGTGTTGCCGGGGCTGGCCGCCTGGCGGTTGATCAGCCCGCGACCAGCGGAATGACACCGAACAGAAGTCCCGCCGCGATCAGCACGAAGCAGAGCCCCAGAGCGTACTTCCACGCGTAGCGCTGCAGGTCGGCCAGCTCGATGTTGAGCAGGGCGCATTTGAGATAGACGGCGGCGACCAGGGGGCTGAGCGAATGCACCGGTCCGCCCATCAGCGAGGCGCGGCCGATCTGTTCGGGGGTGACGCCGTAGGGGGCGGCGGTCTCGGCGATCACGGGCAGGATGCCGAAGTACCAGGCGTCGGCCGAGAGCAGGAAATTGGCCGGGATGCTGATCAGGGCCGTGATCGGCGCCAGGAACGGCCCGACCTCCGGCGGCAGGACGGTGAGGATGGAATCGGCCATGGCCTTGATCATCCCGGTCTCGCTCAACACCCCGGTGAAGGCGCCGGCGGCCAGTACCATCACCCCGACGCTGAGGACGTTGCCGGCGTGGGAAACCAGCCGGTCGCGCTGGTCGGCGAGGCGCGGATAGTTGATGGCAAGGGCCAGGGCGACGCCGGCCATGAACAGGGCCGGCAGCGGCGCGAGGCGCAGGACGACGGCGACCATCAGCACGGCGGTGAGGGCGAAGTTCACCCAGATCAGGCGCGGACGCAGGGCAGCGGGGTCCGACTGGAAGGCGCCGGCCAGGGCGGTATCGGAAACGTCGGGAACTGCGTCCAGCGTGGCGACCGCCGGCTGCGCGGCCAGGCGCGTCCGCTCCTGGCAGCCGAACCACCAGGCCAGGGCGAAGACCGACAGCAAGCCGACGCCGACCACCGGCAGCATGGGGACGAACAGCTCGGACGGATCGATCTTCAGCGAGGCGGCGACCCGGGCGGCGGGTCCGCCCCAAGGGCTCATGTTCATCAGGATGAAGGTCATCGAGCCGAGCACGGCGAACTTCAGAATGTCGATGCCGAGCCTGCGATAGACCGGAAGCAGGGCCGAGACGGCGACCAGCACCGTGGTCGTGCCGTCGCCGTCGAGGCCGACGATGGCCACCAGGGCGACATGGCCGAGCATCAGCTTGACCGGGTTGTCGCCGGCCCAGGCGACGATGCTCCGGACCAGGGGCTGGAACAGTCCGGCGTCGATCATCACCCCGAAATAGAGGATTGCGAACATCAGCATGATCGCCGTCGGCGCCGTCTGGGTCAGGCCCTTGAGCATCATCGCCCCGGCCCCCGCCCCGGCTCCGGCGATCAAGGCGAAGACGATGGGGACGATGATCAGCGCGACGACGGCGCTCATCCGCCGGGTCATGACCAGGGCCATGAACACCGCGATCATCGCAAAACCGAGCAGGGCGAGAGTCATTGCTGCCCGACCTTAGACCGCGACCGACAGCAAAGGCACGAACTGCTGCCCCGCGTGAGAATCGACATCCAGGGTCGAGCCCTGGGCGATCGGCCGGGGGAAGGAGATCTTGATGACCTTCAGGTTGTCGTCGTGGAAGATCCGCACGTGGTTGGAGCCGACGCCGTAGAGCTCGGCGATGGCCACGGCCCCGAGGGCCGGGGCGGCGCAAAGGGTCTCGTAGGATCCCTGGTCGCCGCAGAAGACATCGACGGTGATCCAGAAGGGGCCGGCGTTCTTGGAGCGGACGTAGCGGGCGACGTCCTTAAGCTGCCGCATGGAACTCTCCCCGGCCGGCGATGAAGGTGCGGGTGACAGCGAGCTCGCAGGGGTCGTTCAGATGGACGACATGGTTCAGCTTGAACTCGTATTGCGCCCCGAGCGCCACCTCGGCCGGCGAGAAGGGGAAGGCGAAGCTGGGCAGCGGATCGTCCAGGTTCAGCGGGAAATGCAGCAGGTAGGGGTTGCAGAACTTGGCGATCTCGGTGGCGCGTCCTTGAGTGGCGGCGGTGGCCAGGACCATCAGCCCAACCTCCAGCGGCGGCCGCTCTGTGGCCGCCCGGCGGGGGTCAAGCGCATTCCAGCCATAGGGACGCAGGTCGAGCTGGTACTCGGCGGCGTCGATTTTCAGCACCTTGCCTATGCCCTCGCGCAGGAAGGCTTCCAGCCGACCCAGCCAGTCGCCGATGCGGTCCATGATCTTGGGGTCGGAGACGGCGGTGAAGACCATGGTTCGGAAGCCCGCCGCGCCGCTGCCCTCCAGCTTCATGGTGTAAGGCTTGATCTCGGCCCGGGAGCCGGTGACCCGGACGGTGCGGTCGTCGACGGCGGCGTAGGTCGCGCCCTTGGCGTCGAGCACGACGCCGGGCTCGGTCAGACGGTAGGGGTCGGCGTTCTCGTAGAGCAGATGGCTGCTGATCGTGAACGGCGTGCAGGCGTTGTCTGCGGCCAGCGGTTCGACATCGAACCCTGCGTCATCGATGGTCATGATCACCCCGCCCCGGCGCGTCTGGACGGTGCAGAGGCCGCCGCATTCGGCGGTCTTGGCGGCATGCCAGCTGGCCCCGGCCGGCAGGCCGCGCATCAGGGGCACGGCGGCGATGACGGCGGTGTCTGTGGTGCGGCCAGCCAGGACGATGTCGGCGCCGGCCTCGATGGCGGCAGCCAGGGGTTCGTAGCCGAGCAGGCCGACGATGTGGTCGCACTCCTCCAGCCGGTCCTGGGTCAGCTCGCCCATCGGCGGCAGCGGGGTAACGGCGCCGCGCGCCAGATAGGGGGCAAGGCCGGCGGCGGTCTGCTCGGAATATACGAGGGCGACGGTGGCGGTCAGGCCCTCCTCGACGGCGATCTCCTCGCAGAGGCGGGCCATCCAGTCGACGCCGGCGTTGGTGCCGCTGGTGCCGCAGGAGCCGACGATTAGGGGGACGCCGAGTTTGTCGCGGGCCAGCATCAGCTGGCGCAGATCGTTCCTGGTGGCCGCGTCGGTCATCTTCGAGACGGCGGCGCCCAGATAGTAGGGACCGGAATCGGTCGAGCCGGCGTCGACGGCCAGGACGTCCGGCCGGAGCGACACCCCGCGCTGGAAGGCGTCCTCCGGACAGCCGGCGCCGAGCGCGCCGGTCGGGACGAGGACTTTGACGGGCTTGGCCATCGATGGACTCCGGAGGGGGCGGAAAAGCCGCCATCCCGGCCCGGGCCGGGATGGCGCAAGGAGGGATCTCTAGAACTCGGCGGTCAGGGTGACGCCGACTTGGCGCGGCGGGCCGTACTGGACAAAGAAGCCGCCGCCGGTTTCGACCTGGTGGGTGCGGTACTCGACATCGCCAAGGTTCCGGCCCCAGACCTGCAGGCTGTACTTGTCGTTGAAGTGCCAGGTGGCGCTGGCGTCCCACAGGGTGCGGGCCTTGCGGTATTCGACGAAGTCGTTGGCGTTGTCGTCGAACACCTCGCTCTCGTAGTTGGCCGAGGTCCCAACCTTTACCCAGCCCCAAGCGAACTTAGCTGTCGTGTAGCTCACGTCGAGGCTGACGGCATGTTCGGGCGTGCGGCTGAGGCGGTTGCCCGACAGGTCGTTCCGCACCGCCGTGCCGTCGGCGAGGATGGCCGAGGTCTGGGTCAGGCGGTCGAAGGTGGCGTCGAGGTAGGTGTAGCTGAGGCCCGCCTCCCAGTGGTCGTCGGGGACCAGGCGGAACTCGGCTTCCAGGCCGGCGATGGTGGCGTCGCCGGTGTCGACGACGATGGAGGCGCCGCCCGGACCGGCGCTGGCGTCGGGCACAGACTGGATGGTCTGCAGGTTGCTGTACTCGGCGTAGAAGATGGAGGCGTTGGCGCGGACCCGGCGGTTCCACCAGTCGGTCTTCAGCCCGCCCTCGTAGTTGATCACCTCTTCCGGATCGGTCGGGATCCGGGCGGTGGCGACGTTGGGCTGTTCCTGGAAGGCGCCAGACTTGAAGCCAGTGGCGACGCTGGCGAAGGCGAAGACGTTGTCATTGAAGCGCCAGTCGCCGCCGACCCGCCAGGTAAAGATCTGCTCGCTGCTGATCCCCGGGTTGCCCCTGGTGGTGAAGTTGGCCACCGGCGCGGCCTGAGGTCCGGTCAGGCGGGTAACCTCGTATTCCTTTTCCTCGTCGGTGTAGCGCAGGCCGGCGAAGAGATTCAGGCCGAAGTCGAAGCCGTATTCCAGCTCGCCGAATGCGGCGAAGCTCTTGGTGACGTTCTCGCCGATGAAGCGGTTTTCGGACAGGTCGACGGCGGCCGTCTCGGTCTCGCGTTCACGCCGCACCTCGTCCTTCAGGTAGAAGAGGCCGGCGGTCCAGCTGACCGGACCGTCGCCCTTCGAGGCCAGCCGCCATTCGGTCGAGTAGCTGTCGGCCTCCTCCTTGGCGAGGACTTGCAGGCCGGTGACCGCGCCCATGCCGGCGGCGGCGTTGCCGGCGACGTTTGTGCCGTCGAGGTCTTCGGAGCTGTCGTATTCCAGCGTCCGCCAGCTGGCGATGCCGGTCAGGCTGGCCCAGCCGAGCGCGTCGGTGTTGTACTCGACCTTCAGGCCCCCGGTGTCGCGGGTGATGAAGCCGGGGCGGTCAGGGTTGGCGCTGCGCGGCTTGTCGATGTCGCGGTCGCCGAACGGACGCAGGTTGTAGCGGGCGCCGCCGGCCAGGTCGTCGCTGACGGCGTCGGCGGTGAACAGCAGGCTGGAGTCTTCGCCGAGCTCGACCAGCAGATGGGCGCGACCGCTCCAGCGGTTGTCGTCATCCAGGCCCTTGCCGGTGTTGCTGTTCTTGCGGAAGCCCTCGTTGTACTGGCGCCCGATCGAGCCCCGGAAGGCGACGGTGTCGCCGAGCGGAATGTTGAGCATCAGGTTGGCGTTAAACTGGTCGAACTCGGCGACCGTGACCGCGCCGCGCCCGAAGAACTCATGCTTTGGCCGGGCGGTGACGAAGTTGACGGCGCCGCCGACGACGTTCTTGCCCCACAGGGTGCCTTGCGGGCCCTTGAGCACCTCGACCCGCTCAAGGTCGAAGGTGTCGACAGCCAGCATGGCCCCGCGGCCGAGATAGACGCCGTCGAGGAAGGCCACCGAGCTGGGGTCGCCGCCGGCGCTCTGGTTGGAACTGCCGATGCCCCGGAAGAAGGGACGCGGCGCTGCGCGCGGGAAGGCGTCGATGGTCACGCCGGGGGTGGCGTCGGCCAGTTTCTGGAAGTCGGTGATGCCCTCTTCCTGCAGCTTCTCGCCGGAGAAGACGGTGACGGTCACCGGGGTGTCCTGCAGCGACTCGGCCTTCTTGCGGGCCGTGATGATCACCTCCTCGACGGCGCTCTCTTCAGGCGAGGCGTCCTGGGCAAAGCTCGGCAGCGCCATGGTGAGACCGGTCAGGGCGGTGGCGGCGCACAGCAGGGCGCGCAGGTGGGTCCGTTGGGTCATGTCTATCCTCCTCCCGATGCCGCGGCGCTGGTCGCCGTCTGGTCTCGTTGGCGGGAGGTGTGATGCGGTCGCCGGTGAAATCGGTGACACCTTTTTTACATTCTGCGAAATTTTCGCCCCGAGGGGGCCGCGGTATGCTCAAACCCTATCCTGAGGGAGTGCGCCCGGAACACCGCCATGCACGGAATCACCAGCAACGAGAACTGGATCGCGGAACTTCCGCCCGCCGTGGCGGCGGCGATCCACGCCCGCATGACGACCATCGACGTGGCCGCCGGCGCGCCGCTGAAGCAGGCCGGCGAGCAGCCCAGCCGTATGCATCAGATGGATAGCGGCTATGTGAAGCTGGTCGGCCTGCTCGAGGACGGGCGCCAGTCGATCATCACCATCTATTCGCCGGGCAACTGCTTTTCCGAGACGGCGGTGATCGCGAAAAGGCCCTATCATCATACCACCCTGGCGCTGACCGATTGCCGGGTGCGAGTGCTGGCCGCCGACGACTTCTGGGACCTCTACCGGGCCCATCCGGAGATTCCCGAGACCCTGTGCCGCAAGTTCGCCAACTCGATCTCGCGCCAGATGGCCAACCGCGACATGCGGGCCAACCACCGCCTGGGCAAGCGTATCGCCCTGCTGTTCGAAAGTCTGGCGGAGCGGTGCGGGGAGGAGCGGGTGGGTCAGAGCTGCGTCATCAGCCTGCCAATCACCCAGAGCGACATCGGCGACCATTTCGACGTCACCCGCCAGAGCGTCCAGCGCGAGGTCACCGCCCTGAAGACCGCCGGCATCCTCGACAAGCACATGGGAAAGTGGATCATCCGCGACCTTGGCAAGCTGGCGCGGGTCACCTGAGCTTCAGGCCGCCCTCCGGAACCGCAGCGGTTTGCCCTCCCGGACCACCAGGCCCTTGGCCTCGAGGTCCAGCTGCACGCACTTGATCCACCAGCCGGCGGTGTCGCCGCCGGGGAACAGGTCGTCCGGCAGCAACGGAAGGATGGCCGCCTTCAGCGCCTTGGCGTCGAGGCCGGGCGCGCTGGTGGGCAGGGCGGCCTCCATGGCCGCCCGCAGGGCCTGGTACTTGGCCGCATCGACGCGATAGGTCTTGCCCGGCTGGAGGACGTTCTCGACCTCGATCTTCTCGGCCATCAGCCGGCCGTCTCGATCTCGAGGTGCTCGCCACGGGCGGCGGCTTCCATGTCCATCCAGTTGAACTCCCAGACGTGGCCATCGAGGTCGCAGAAGCTGTCGCCGTACATGAAGCCGTAGTCCTGGGCCGGCATCCATTCGGTCGCACCGGCTGCCATCGCCTTCGTCTTCATCTCCTCGACCGCGGCCCGGCTCTCGCAGGACAGACAGGTCAGGACTTCCTTGTTCTTCGAGTTGTCGGCGATGTCGCCCTTGATGAAGTCCTTGAAGCGCTTGTGCTCCAGCAGCATGGCGAAGATGTTGTCGGCGAAGACGACACAGGCGGTGTCCTCGCTGCAGAACTGCTCGTTGATCGTAAAGCCGAGGGCCTCGAAGAAGGCGCGGCTCGCCTTCACGTCCTTCACCGGCAGGTTCACGAAGATCATACGCATCGGGTCGGTTCCTCTCTGATGTGACCCTAGGACGGGGCACATCTTTGAGTCCCGACAAACCGGATGAACTTTTTCGTCAGCCCGCCGCCGAAGCCACCAGCCGGGCGTAGAAGGTCGTCATCCGGGCCAGGTTCTCCAGCGTCATATGCTCGTTGGTGCCGTGGATCATGCCGAAGGTGTTCAGGTCGGCGAGGATCGGCTGATAGCGGTAGATGTCGCTGGCGATGGGGGTCATGTAGCGGCTGTCCGTGCCGGCGCCGACCAGGCCCGGCGCAACCGGCAGCTTGCCGCCGTCCGAGGCCAGGGCGGCGATCATCTTCCAGCCCTCCGACGAGGTCGAGCTGACCGGCGAGGGGTTGATCACGGCGCCGGCCCACTTCAGCTGCACGTCGAGCCCCTTGGTCGCCCGCTTGGCGGCGTTCATGACGTCGTCCGTCGTGCTGCCGGGAGCGATGCGGTAGTTGATCCAGGCGGCGGCGTCCTGCGGCAGGACGTTCTCCTTGGGGCTGCCCTTGAGCATGGTCGGGGCGATGGTGGTGTGCAGCAGGGCCGCCCCGGCCGGGGTTTCGGCCACCGTCTTCTTCAGCATCGGGCCGAACAGCCACTGGTTGGCGATGGCCATGCGGGTGACGAAGGAGCCCTCCGCCGACAGGGTCGAGATCATCTGGGCGCCGGGGCCATCGAGGCGCATCGGGAACTGCTTGTCGGTAATGGCCGTGATCGCCCGGGCCAGGGTGCCGACGCCAGTCTCCGCTGGGGGCGCCGAGCTGTGGCCGCCCTTGGCCGGAGCGGTGACGACCAGGGTCGCATAGCCCTTCTCGGCGATGCCGATGACGGCGGCGGGCTTGCCCGTGATCGGATGGTCATTGATCGCCGCCGAACCCTCGTCGAGCACCCATTCAGCCTGGACGCCCCGGCTCTTGAGCAAAGCGGCGGCGGCCTGGGCGCCGGTGCCGCCGGCTTCCTCGTCCTGGCCGCTGACGACGATGACGGTGCGTTTGGGCTTGAAGCCCGACCTGGCCAGGGCCTCGAGGCCCTCGAACAAGGCCACCAGGCTGCCCTTGTCGTCGATGGAGCCGCGACCCCAGACCGCGCCCTCGGCGATCTCGCCGCCGAACGGCTGGTGCTTCCAGTCCTTCTCGGTGCCGGGCGTGATCGGCACCACGTCCTGGTGGGCCATCAGGACGATGGGCTTGAGCGACGCATCGCTGCCGGTCCAGGTGTAGACCAGCGCCTTGTTGGGCAGGATTTCGCGGGTCATGGCCGCGTGGGCCGCCGGATAGGTGAGGCTGAGCCAGGCGTGGAGTTTGTCCCACTCGGCCCAGTCGTTTTCGGCCTTGTTCTGGTTGGAGATCGTCTTGATCTGGACCGCCTGCGACAGGTGCTGGGCGGCGGCGGCCTGGTCGATGGCCGGGGCGGGGGCGAGCTTGACGCTGGTGACGTCGACCGAAGCCGGCGGCTTGAAGGTCAGGGTCCGGAAGACCACGACGGCGACCAGCACGGCGAAGATGGCGACCGCCCCAAGGACGATCTTCCCGATAAGCTTCATGACGCCCTCCCCGGCGCTTTCTTGCGTCCAGACTAGGCAACCAGGGCGACCGAGTCACGCCGGCCCCGCGCTTGTGATGGCGCCCGCCTTGACTCGCCCTCACCGGTCGATCAGGAACGTCCCTGTCTCGCGGGAGACATCGGGATTCTCATTCGTCCCGAGGCCGAAGGCGCAACCGCCCCGGAAACGCTCAGGCAAACGGACCGCGCGACACGAGAAACGCTGGAAAGAACCGCCGCAAGCGGTTCGCCGAAGGAGCAAGGCGGGACTGTTGGTCCGCTGAAATCTCTCAGGCGCAAGGGACAGCGGGGGCGACCATCCGACCGGTGATGAGCCGGGCGTGGACGCATCGACCCTGAAGAGCCCGCCATGACCGACACCGCCGACCTCAAGAAAACCCCGCTCTACGACGCCCATGTCGCCGCTGGCGCCCGCATGGTCCCGTTCGCCGGCTACCTGATGCCGGTGCAGTACGCCGACGGCGTGCTGAAGGAGCATCTGTGGACGCGCGAGCACGCCGGCCTGTTCGACGTCAGCCACATGGGCCAGGCGCGGCTGCGCGGGGTCTCGCCGCTGTCGGCGTTCGAGGAGATCACGCCGTCGGACTTCATCGGCCTGGCCCTGGGCAAGCAGCGCTATTCGCTGCTGCTCAACAAGAAGGGCGGAATCATCGACGACCTGATGGCCTCGCGGCCCGACGACGACGGCCTGTTCGTCATCGTCAACGGGGCCTGCAAGGAAAACGACTTCAAGGTCATCGACAACGAGCTGGCGCCCCAGGTGAAGATCGAGCGGCTGGAAGATCGCGCCCTGCTGGCCCTTCAGGGCCCCGAGGCCGCCGCCGTCATGGCGCAGCATGCGCCGGACGCCCTGACCCTGGTCTTCTCCGAGGCCCGGGCGATGACCGCCTTCGGTCTGCCGGCCTTCGTCTCGCGCTCGGGCTATACCGGCGAGGACGGCTACGAAATCTCCATCCCCGGCGACAGCGCCCATGCGGTCTGGGACACCCTGCTGGCCGACCCGCGGGTCAAGCCGATTGGCCTGGGCGCCCGGGACTCGCTTCGACTGGAAGCCGGCCTGCCGCTCTACGGCCACGACATCGACGAGACCACCAGCCCCATCGAGGCGGACCTGGCTTTCGCCGTCAGCAAGAAACGCCGTGACGCCCAGGACTTCCCGGGCGCCTCGCGGATCGCGAAGGAACTGGCGGAGGGGCCAAGCCGCGTGCGCGTCGGCCTGAAAGTCCTCGAAGGCGCCCCGGCCCGCGAAGGCGCCGAGATCGCCGACGGCGCCGGAGCCGTCATCGGCAAAGTGACCAGCGGCGGATTCGCCCCCAGCCTCGGCCACCCCATCGCCATGGGCTTCGTGCCGCCGGCCCATGCGGCGGTCGGGACCAAGCTCAATGTCATTGTCCGGGGACGGGCGGGCGCGGCCGAGGTCGTGGCCATGCCGTTCGTGCCCAAACGCTACGTTCGCAAGCTCTAGGAGGAGAGACCCGATGCGCTTCACCAAGGATCACGAGTGGGTCGTCGTCGAGGATGGCGTCGCCACCGTCGGCATCACCGCCTATGCCGCCGAACAGCTGGGCGATGTGGTGTTCGTCGAGACCCCGGAAGTCGGCAAGACCGTCAGCCAGGGCGACAGCTTCGCCGTCGTCGAGAGCGTCAAGGCCGCCTCCGATGTCTACGCCCCGGTGTCGGGCGAGGTGGTCGAGTCCAACGCCAGCCTCGGTGACGCGCCGGAGACCGTCAACGCCGTGCCGGAACAGGGCGGCTGGTTCGCCAAGGTCAAGCTCAGCAACCCGGCCGAAGTCGAAGCCCTGATGGATCGCGGCGCCTACGAAGACTACCTGGGGACGCTGTAAGCCATGGCCTTCGAGATCTTCCTGCATCCGACCACGGCGACGGGAGGTCCGAAGGCTTTCAACGCAGGCGTCTCCCGCGCCCTGGCCGCTATCGATGCACAGCATTCGGCGGCGGCCGAAACGGTCCGTCTCAGCGACCGCACCCAGGTCCACCTGTTCCTCGACGGCAATGACGACATCGCCATGCTGACCACCGAGACCATGACCCCCGCCGTCGCCGCCGCCCTGTGGCGGATGGCCGGGGAGACCGCCTCGATGGTCAAGGCCGGCGGCCGCTACTTCGCCCTGCCGGCCGGCGGCCAGGTCGCCAGCAGCCTGGCGCTGGGCTTTCCCGGCGCCCAGGCGGTGCAGCATCCGCAGGATTTCGAAGCGCTGCTGGCCCACCTCTTCGAGGACTGGCAGGCCGGCGAAGCCACCGAGGTGCTGCGCAAGGAGGCTGTCGCCAGGGCCGTCAACGACCGCCGCTCCGTCGCCCTCAAGGCCCGCAAGCCGCTGCCCGACCTGGTTAGCGCTCCCTCCCACTCCCTTCTGCGGCGTCTGTCGGACGCCCTTTTCGGCAAGGCTCTCTGATCGATGCGCTATCTTCCCCTGACCCCTGACGACCGGCGTCAGATGCTTGGCGCCATCGGCGCCGGCAGCGTCGACGACCTGTTCGTCGATGTGCCCAAATCGGCCGTGCTCGACGGTCCGGTCGACCTGCCCGGCTTCGCCGGCGAGCTGGAGGTCGAGCGTGAGCTCGGCGCTCTGGCGGCCCTGAACGTGGCGGCGGGCAGCGTGCCCTTCTTCTGCGGCGCGGGGGCCTATCGCCACCATGTGCCGGCCTCGGTCGATCACATCATCCAGCGGTCGGAGTTCCTGACCAGCTACACGCCCTATCAGCCGGAAATCGCCCAGGGCACCCTGCAGGTGCTGTTCGAGTTCCAGACCCAGGTCGCGGCCCTGACCGGCATGGATGTCGCCAACGCCAGCCTCTACGACGGCTCTACCGCCGCCGGCGAGGCGGTGATGATGGCCAGCCGCGTCACCCGGCGCAGCAAGGCCATCCTGTCGGGCGGCCTGCATCCCCACTACGTCCAGACGGTCGAGACCCTGGCCCACGCGGCCGGCGTCGCCACCGAGCGCCTGAAGGCGGCCATCGACGCCGAGGATGCGGTCATCGCCGCCATCGACGCCGACACCGCCTGCGTGGTCGTCCAGACGCCCAACGTCTTCGGCACAGCCACCGACGTGACGAAGATCGCCGCGGCGGCCCAAGCTGCCGGCGCCCTGATGATCGTGGTCACCACCGAGGCCGTCTCCTTCGGCCTGCTGAAATCGCCCGGCGAGATGGGCGCCGACATCGCGGTCGCCGAGGGCCAGTCGATCGGCAACGCCCTGAACTTCGGCGGCCCCTACGTCGGCCTCTTCGCCTGCAAGGAAAAGCTGGTCCGCCAGGCCCCTGGCCGCCTCTGCGGCGAGACGGTGGACGCTGACGGGCGGCGCGGCTTCGTGCTGACCCTGTCGACGCGCGAGCAGCATATCCGCCGCGACAAGGCGACCAGCAACATCTGCACCAACAGCGGCCTCTGCGCCCTGGCCTTCACCATCCATATGTCGCTGCTGGGCGAGGTTGGCTTAAGGAAACTGGCCCTGCTCAATCACCAGCAGGCGCTGAAGACGAAGATCGCGCTGAGTGGCGTCAAAGGCGTCGAGGTGCTCACCCCGCGGTTCTTCAACGAGTTCGCGGTGAAGCTCAGCAAGCCGGCCGCGGAGGTCGTCGAAGCCCTCGCCAAACGCGGCGTGCTGGCCGGCGTGCCCTACAGCCGTCTCGACCCCCACGCGGGCCTCGACGACGTGCTGCTGGTCTGCGCAACCGAGACCGTCACCGACGGCGACATCGAAACCTTCAAGACCGAACTGGCCGAGGTGCTGGCATGAGCATGAACAGCGTTGGACGGCCCACGACGCCGCAAGCCGATACCGCCACCGGCGGCTTCGCCTCCCTGACCGGCGGGCGCGGCCTGCTGCAGGATGAGGCCCTGATCTTCGAGATGGACGGCTGGTCGAAGACTGGCGTGGATATCCCGGAAGCCTCGATTTCCGCCGATGAGCTCGGCGACCTGGTGCGCGTTGAGCCGATCGGTCTGCCCGGCCTGTCGGAGCCGGAAACGATGCGCCACTACGTGCGCCTGTCCCAGAAGAACCACGCCATCGACCTGGCCCTCTATCCGCTGGGCAGCTGCACGATGAAGCACAACCCGCGCCTCAACGAGAAGATGGCGCGGCTGGCGGGCTTCGCCGATATCCACCCGCTGCAGCCGCAGTCGACGGTCCCCGGGGCCCTGGAGCTGATGGACCGCCTGGCCCACTGGCTGAAGACCCTGACCGGCATGCCCGCTGTCGCCCTGACCCCCAAGGCGGGCGCCAATGGCGAGCTGTGCGGCATCCTCGCCATCCAGGCGGCTCACAAGGCGCGTGGCGACGACGCCCGCAAGGTGGTGCTGGTCCCGACCAGCGCCCACGGCACCAACCCCGCCACCGCCGCCTTCGTCGGTTACAGCGTCCGCGAGATCGCCCAGACCGACGATGGCCGGGTGGATCTGGCCGACCTCGAGGCCAAGCTCGGCCCCGACGTGGCGGCCATCATGGTCACCAACCCCAACACCTGCGGCCTGTTCGAGCGCGACATCGTCGAGATCGCCCGGCTGACCCATGCGGCGGGGGCCTATTTCTACTGCGACGGGGCCAACTTCAACGCCATCGTCGGCCGGGTACGCCCGGGCGACCTCGGCGTCGACGCCATGCACATCAACCTGCACAAGACCTTCTCCACCCCGCACGGCGGCGGTGGTCCGGGCGCCGGTCCCGTGGTCCTCAGCGAGGCCCTGGCCCCCTACGCCCCCACCCCCTGGCTGGTCCACGGGCCGGACGGTCTCAGCCTGCAGGAGGAAGCCATCGGCGAGGCGGCCGGCGCCTTTGGCCGGATGAGCGCCTTCCACGGCCAGATGGGCATGTACGTCCGCGCCTACGCCTACATGCGCAGCCACGGCTCCGATGGCCTCAAGCAGGTGGCCGAGGACGCCGTCCTCAACGCCAACTACATCAAGGCCACCTTAAGCGACCTGATGACCCCTGCCTTCCCGGACGGCCCCTGCATGCACGAGGCGCTGTTCGATGACGCATGGCTGGAGGGGACCGGCGTCACCACCCTCGACTTCGCCAAGGCGATGATCGACGAGGGCTTCCACCCGATGACCATGTACTTCCCGCTGGTCGTCCACGGGGCCATGCTGATCGAGCCGACCGAAACGGAATCCAAGCAGGAACTCGACCGGTTCGTCACCGCGCTGCGGGCGCTGGCCGGGGCTGCCAAGGCTGGCGACGCCGACCGCTTCAAAGGCGCCCCGCACCTGGCCCCCCTGCGCCGGCTGGACGAGACCTTGGCGGCACGGAAGCCGAAGCTGCGCTGGCGGCCGGAAGCGCCGGCGGCCTTGGCGGCGGAGTAGGCAGAGCGCCGGGACGCGGGCTGACCCGGCCCGCGTCCATCACTTCCCACGCAACAATCAGTAACAACGAATTCTGTCTTCGAATTCACATTATCCATACCCGCGCGGCCGCGACAGGCGGATTCCTTGTCCTGTATAGCTTTTGGCGGCGCCTGCACGGTCCGTGCACAGAAAATCGAAGTAACCTTGTAGATTAAACCTTCGTCAGAACGCCGGGCGCCATCTTTCCAACGCCCCGCCGAGCACCATATGTCGGGACACGGCTGAAGAACCGGATCTCCCGGGACGGCCAGACAGACCGCCCCGATGACTTCCGTGACCTTCGCCTTGCCCGAACGCCGCCGACGCCCAGATGCGTCTCCGTTCCTGCGCCGCCTGAACAAGGCGGCCGGCATGGCGCTCGGCTTCCTGGTCATTGTCCTGGGCGTTCTGGTCGCGCCGCTGCCGGGCCCCGGTGGCGTCCCGGTCATCACGCTCGGCCTGATCCTGGTGCTGCGCGCCAGCACCGGCGCCAAGCGGCTGTTCATCAAGGCCTACCGCCGCTGGCCGCGCGCCCTGTCGCCGATCCGCCGCCTGCTGCGGCGCAATTCGCCGTTCGTCTCGATCTTCTGGCAGATGATGTTGCGCGCCGAGCGCTTCGTCACCCACGGCCACGGCGTCATGGCCGGCTGGCGGCGGGGCTTCAGGCGTCGCCGGGCGGCCTAGGAGCGGTCGGCCGGCTTCGGCATGCCGCCGGCCTCCAGCACATCGCGCGTGGCGCGGGCGACGAAGTAGATGGCGAGATGGACGCCCATCGCCTCGCTCAAGCCGGCGCCGTCGAGCAGGCGCTCGAGGACCGCGAAACCCGACGCGTTGGCAGCCTCGTCATCGCCCTTGCTGATCATGCCGCGGGCCATGACGCGCAGTTTCTCACGATCGGACTCCGGCAATACGCGCCACAGGTTGGGCAAGGTTCCGACCGGCATGCTGGCCTGCTCGGACAGCACCAGTTCGGACCCGTTTTCCATGATCAGGGCCCCGAGGATGGCGCCGGCCTCAAAGTTGGCCTCGTAGTTGTCGGCGACGCCGCAGGCCTTGAAGGACTCTCCGAGTTCATCGCCGAACTTCAGCTTGGAGAGAGCGTCCGCGCCGAGCACCCGATACTGGCCGAGGTAGTCGTCCTGCACCGCCTTCGAGGTCTTGCTCCAGAGGCAATCGCCCTTCGGCGCGGCCAAGGCGGGCGCGGCCAGCAGGCCTAACGCAACGGCAAGAGCGGTCGGGACGATGAGACGAAGACGGATCACAACAAGCTCCGGAGAAGACAGGCGCCCAGCCTAGCAGGCCGTTGTCGGTTGGCCACCGCCTTTGGCCGGCTCAACCGCCGGCGAACTCCCGATAGCCACGGCCGAGCATGTAGCCCATCAGATGCATTACGGCGGGGCCGTTGAAATCCTTGAGGCCCGCGCCTTTGGCGAAGGGCTCAAATCCGCCCATCTCCATCTCGTCGCCATTGCCGTCGTCGATGGCCGTCTCGGCCCAGCGCCGCAGCTGAACACGCTCGGCCTCGCTGAGCGCCGCCCAGCTGCGCGCCAGGGCGCCCGGCTGCTGCATCTCGCGATCCCACCAGGTCTCGGATGCGATCTCCATGGTGCGGGCGAGAAGCAGGTTGCGCACCTTGTCGGCCGGGACCTTGCAAGTGACGGCCAGGCCCTCGGTCACGTCGGCGGCCAGCGTCGTCTTCATCAGGGCGCCAGGATCGCTGCTGTACTGGCCAAGCATGGTCTGCCGCTGGCTCGGGCCCACAGCGTCCCACAGGCAATCGGACGGCGTCGAAAGGGCCGGCGTGGTCAGCGCCAGGGCGACAAGGATAGATGCGAGCGTCAAAGAAAATGCCCCCCGATCAGGATCGGAGGGCATCTTGTCTTTCAGCGGCGGCGGAAGCCACCCACGAAAAGGGGTCTACTGCAGACGGCCCGCCAGCTGGGCGATCGCCGCGTCGACGCTGGGGTCGGACTTGGCGGCCGCGATGCGGGCGGTCAGCAGGCGCTCGGCGGTCTGGGTGGCCAGATCGGCGGCGGCGGCCTTCACCTCGGCGGAGGCTTGCGCCTCGGCCGAAGCGATCTTGCGCTCGGCCAGGGCGGC
The DNA here is from genome assembly GCF_057586315.1 of Caulobacter sp. SRI_014. Classification (NCBI taxonomy): domain Bacteria; kingdom Pseudomonadati; phylum Pseudomonadota; class Alphaproteobacteria; order Caulobacterales; family Caulobacteraceae; genus Caulobacter; species Caulobacter sp. SRI_014. The sequence goes on from NZ_JBYCZQ010000001.1 coordinate 509,817, forward strand.
GCGGCGGGCGATGGTTTCTTCCAGCTTGGCCTGGGCGTCGACCGCCATGCGGGCTGCGTCGGCTTCGGCGGCGGCCAGCATGCCGGCGGCCTGCTTTTCGGCGTCTTCCTTCTGGCCGCGGATTTCGGCCAGCAGGGCTTCGGCTTCGGCCCGCAGGCGGGCGGCCTCGTCGAGGTCGGCCTGGATGGTCGCAGACTTGGCGTCGAGGGCGGCGGCGACCTTCTTGAAGCCACCGACGTAGATCACGATGCCGATGAACACGAAGGTGGCGATGCCGACCCAGTTCTCGGCGCTGCCGAGGAAGGCGATGACGGCTTCAGGCATCAGGCGACCCCTTGCTTGGCGGCGGTGAGGGCCGCGGTGAGGTCAGCGGCCTTCGGCGCGGCGCCGGTCAGCTTCTCGACAATGGCCGAGGCCGTGTCGGAGGCGATGGTCGAAACGTGGCTCATGGCCGCGTCACGCGAGGCGCGGATGCGGGTTTCTGCCTCGGCCATCTTCTCGGCCAGCTTGGCGTCTTCGGCGGCCTGACGCGATTGCGCTTCGGCGGCAGCCTTGGCGCGGGCGTCGGAGGCCAGCTTGTGAGCCTTGGCGCGGGCGTCGGCCAGGTCCGTCTGGGCCTGGGCGGCCTGGGCGTTGGCCTCTTCCTGCACCTTGCGAGCCTGTTCGAGCGCGCCGGCGATGGTGCCTTCGCGTTCGTCCAGAACCCGGCGCAGACGCGGGATGAAGACCCGCGACATCAGCACATAGCCGATGGCGAACAGGATCAGCAGCCAGGCGATCTGACCCGCCCAGTGCTGCATCTGGAGTTGCGGCAAACCACCGCTGCCGTGTTCGGCTTCGGTGGTCGCGTGGGTTTCGCCCGCCCCCTTGGTCGTAGACGGGGCGGCGTGCGGATCAGGAGTGGCCATGCCGGTGTTCCAGTGCGGCGCGCCGCCCCGGTGAACGGAACGGTCGCGCCAGCCTAGTCAGAAGGATTTAGCCGAAGAGGATCAGCATGCCGAGCACGAAGGCCAGGATGCCCAGGGCTTCGGCGAGGGCGGCGCCCACGAACAGGTTGCCGATCTGGCTGGCGGCGGCCGAGGGGTTACGCAGAGCGCCGGCGAGGAAGTTGCCGAAGATGGTGCCCACGCCGATACCGGCGCCGATCATGCCCAGGGTCGCGAGGCCCGCGCCGATGAACTTGGCGGCTTGAGGATCCATGAGAGTCTAGTCCTAGCTAAGTGATAAGGTTCAAGGGTTGGTCGGTTTGGGGCGCTTTTAGTGCCCGTGACCGAGATTGACCACATCGTTGAGATAGATGGTGGTCAGAACGGCGAAGACGAAAGCCTGCAGGAAGGCCACGAGGAACTCGAGGGCCGTCAGGGCGGTGACCATGCCGAAGGCCAGCGGGCCGATCAGCAGACCGAGGAAGCCGACGGAGCCGGCGGCCGCGGTAGCCACGAAGCCAGCGAACACCTTCAGGGCGACGTGGCCGCCCATCATGTTGCCGAACAGACGAAGCAGCAGGGTGACCGGACGCAGCAGGAAGGAAATGAACTCGATCACGATGATGATCGGCAGGATCCCCCACGGCACGCCGCTCGGCACGAACAGCTTGAAGAAGCCGAGGCCGTGCTTGGCGAAACCGACGATCAGCACCAGGCCGATGGTCAGGACCGCGAAGGTGGCGGTGACCGCCAGCTGCGAGGTGGCGGTGAACATGTGGAACACGCCCGGCACGTTGACCAGGCCGATGAAGTTCATCGCCAGCACGAAGGTGAAGATGGTGAACACGAACGGCGCGTACTTCTTGCCGTCGTGACCGATGATCGAGCTGGTCAGGTTGTCGATCATGCCGAACAGCTGCTCGCCGACCGCCTGGGCCCGGCCCGGAACGACCTTGGCGCCGCCGGTGACCAGGGCCATGAAGCCCATGATCACGACAAAGGCGACCGTCATCGCGAGATGCGAATTGGTGAAGGCGAGATCCACCGTGCCGATGACCGGCAGGGTGACGTCGGGCAGGTCGAGGATCTTCTCGATCTGGAACTGGTGCAACGGATCGGCCACGGGCCTATCGCTCCTTAATCTTCGTCTTCATCGTCGTCGGCGACGGTCGGAAGCGGGGCATCGCCCTGCTCGGCCTTCGCCATCGCCATCAACCGGTCGGCGGTGTGCTTGGCCATCCAGAGCGCCAGCACGAAACCACCGAGAACCCCGCCGATCATGCCCCAGGGCCTGGTCGGCAGCAGCCAGTCGACGATCGCTCCCAGCGCCAGGCCAACGAGCACACCGCCGATCAGCTCGGCCATGATCCGCCATGCCTGGCTGACCGCCGCCTCGCCGCCCACGTGTGACACGGGTTTGGCGGTGCGCGCCTTGAGTGCGGCGGCCCGTTCGTCGAGGCGTTTCAGCGCCTCTTCGCGGTTTTCGTCGGCCCTCGGCATGGGAGCGGTCAGCTCTACAAACGGCCTGGAAGAACACCCTCCGGGCCCGGCTTGATCGGCGCGGAACCTATAGACCCTGCTGCGGTGCGTCAAGGCTAGTGAGAGAGTATTTAAAGCCTTGAAAATGTTAGCCTTTTCGACGCTGCGTCAGGCCGTCGCCGGTTCCCTGCTCCGGATCGCCGCCACCCGGCCGATGGAGGCCTCGGCTTCGGCCATGATGCGTTGGACGATCTCGCCCGCAGGCAGGACGTCGTGCACGCCCCCCGCGCTCTGGCCCATGGCGAAGCAGCTCTTGTCGGGGTCGAGGTTCTCGGTCTGGCCGCCGATGCCGCCCATGGCGTTGTTCTGCACCGAGATGCCGGCCTGGACCGGGAAGGGCTGGATGTCGCCCGGACGCGATTCCCAGTCATCGACGTAGGGGTTCTTGCGCACCCGCATCGGCTTGCCGCTGTAGCAGCGGGTGCGGACAGTGTCCTCGTCCGCCGATTCGACGATGGTCTGGCGGTAGAGTTCGCCCGCATGGGCTTCGGTGGAAGCGATGAAGCGGGTTCCCATCCAGACCCCGGTTGCGCCGAGCGCCAGCGAGGCGGCCAAGCCCCGGCCGTCGTAGAGGCCGCCGGCCGCCACCACCGGGATCTTTACCGCCTCGACTGCCTGGGCGACCAGCGGCAGGGTGCCGACGAGCCCTGTGTGCCCACCGCCCTCGCCACCCTGGCAGATGACCGCGTCACAGCCGGCCTGCTCGGCCTTCACCGCATGTTTGACCGCGCCGCAGACGACCATGACCTTGAGGCCGGCCTTCTTCAGCCGCTCCATGATCGGCATGGGAATGCCCAGACCGGCGACGAAGGCCGACGCCCCCTCCTCGATGATGACCTCAACGCTGGCGGTCAGGCTTTCCGGCGAGGCGGCCAGCAGATCGACCCCGAACGGTCCGTCGGTCAGCTTGCGCACCGCACGCATCTGCTCGCGGATAAAGTCGGGACCACGTCCGGCCATGCCCAGGGTCCCGTAGCCGCCGGCGTTGGTCACGGCAGCCACCAGCTCAGCGTAGGAAACCCCGCCCATGCCGGCCAGCATGATCGGATGCTCGACGCCCAGGAGGTCGCAGAGGGGGGTGTGAAGGGTCATGGTGATTCTCCCCGCGGGCCGTTCACCGCCCGTCGTGGAGGCATGAAAGGGCGGGTTACGCGGCGGGCGTCAAGCGCCGAAGCGCTCCACTGCCTCGCGGATGACCCGGCGGGTTTCCTCCCACTCGACCACCGCCAGCGCCTCGGCCAGCGGGAAGAAGCGGGCGTCGGCCGCGTCGTCACCGGCCACCGGCTCGCCGGCCGTCCAGCGGGCGGCGTAGTCGATCATGATGTAGTGGCGGGTGGTCATCACCCCGTCGACAACGTCGATCAGGCCGAGGATCTCCGCCTCGACGCCGGTCTCCTCGCGCAGTTCGCGCAGGGCGCCATCCTTGAGGGTTTCGCCCCACTCCAGCCGACCGCCGGGCAGGCTCCACTGACCCTTGCGCGGAGGATTGCCACGCTTGATCAGCAGCACCTCGTTCCCGCGCAGACAGACGACGCCGACGGTCGGCACCGGGCGCGGCGAGGCGGTCTCTTCGAGGGGTGGCTGGCTCATGGAGGCGGGACTAGCCCGCCGTCCAGCCGCCGTCGATGGAAAGATGCGCCCCGTTGACCCCGCCGCCGGCGGCGCTGGCCAGGTACAGCACCATGCCATTGAGCTGGTCGAAGCTGATGAACTGTTTGCTGGGCTGTGCGGCGAGGATGACGTCCCGCACCACCTGCTCTTCGCTGAGACCCCGCGCCTTGGCGGTGTCCTTGATCTGGCCGTCGACCAGAGGCGTGTGGACATAGCCCGGGCAGATGGCGTTGCAGGTGATGCCCTGTTCCGCGATCTCCAGCGCCACCGTCTTGGTCAGGCCCAGAACCCCGTGCTTGGCGGCGACATAGGCGCCCTTGAAGGGGCTGGCGACCAGGCCGTGGGCCGAGGCGATGTTGATGATCCGGCCGTGCTTGGCAGCCTTCATGATCGGCAGGGCGGCGCGGATGGCGTGGAAGTTGGAGGTCAGGTTGATGGCGATGATCTTGTCCCACTTGTCGGTCGGGAACTGATCGATCGGCGAGACGAACTGGATGCCGGCGTTGTTGACCAGGATGTCGAGCCGGCCAAATTCCGTCTGCGCGAAGGCGACCATGTCGGCGATCTGATCACCGTTGGTCATGTCGGCGCCGTGGCAACGGACGCGGACGCCCGTCTGGCTTTCAAGCTCGGCGCGGGTCTTCTCGATGGCGGCCGGGTCCCCCAGGCCGTTGAGCACCACATCGACGCCCGCCTTGGCGAGGGCTTCGGCGATCGCGTGGCCGATGCCGCTGGTCGAGCCGGTGACGATCGCCGCCTGCCCCTTCAGCCCGTAGTCCATAGTGCGCTCCGACGTCTTCTTATTGTGCGGCGCAACATAGCCCTTCGCGCCGCATCATACGAGCGCCTATAATTCATCCCCTGATGAATTACGAGAGGCCGCGGCGCGCTGTTGCGCCACGGGCGGCGGCTGCGGCCGGGCGAAGACCCATTCCACCTCGCTGGAGAGATGGGCCTTGAAGGTGTAGCCGGCGGTGTCAAAGGCCTTCAGATCGCCCGCGTTCTCGATCCGCTGGTCGATGGCGAAGCGGGCCATCAGACCCCGCGCCTGTTTGGCGAAGAAGCTGAGCTGGCGGGTCTCGCCGTCCTTCTCCTCGAGGAAAACACAGGTGACGACCGGCAGCTTGAGGGCGGCGGCGTCGACGGCCCCGAAATACTCCTGGCTGGCCAGGTTGATCAGGGTCGGGTCGGCGTGCCCCTCGGCGTCGGCGTTGAGCTGCCGCGCGACCTTGTCGCCCCAGAAGTCGTAGAGGTTCGACCCGCGCCTGGTCTTCAGCCGCGTGCCCATCTCCAACCGGTGCGGCTGAATGGCGTCGGCCGGCCGCAGCAGGCCATAGAGACCCGACAGGATGCGCAGGTGCTCCTGGGCCCAGGCGAACGCCGCCTTGTCGAGGGCGCGGGCCTTGAGGCCCGTGTAGACATCGCCATTGAAGGCCACGGCCGCCTGCAGCCCGTCCTCGGCCAGCGGATCGAGGGCCTGGAAGCGGGCATGGTTGAGACTGGCCAGGGCGTCAGACAGATGCATCAGCCGCTTCAGCTGCCGGGCGCTCTGGCCCTTGGCGACCTTGGCCAGCTCGACCGTATCGGCCTTGAGGCGCGGCTCGGTCAGGGGCAGCGGCTTTGGCGGCGCCGTGAAGTCCAGGGACTTGGCGGGAGAGATGACCATCAGCATGGCGCGGCTGATAGGCCGGGGCCGCGCCGAAGACCAGAGCTAGAAGAGGACTCGCGGGTTCATGATCCGCTTGGGGTCGAGCGCCGCCCGGATAGCGCGCAGGGCCTCGACTTCGATCGGGCTCTTGTAGCGCAGGGCGTCGGCGGTCTTGGCGGCGCCCAGGCCGTGTTCGGCGCTGATCGAACCGTCCAGTTCCATGACCAGGTCGTGAACCCGACGTGAGCCTTCGTCGCGCAGGGCGTTGTGGTCCTCGTCCGTCTCCCCCTCGCGCCGCAGGACGTCATAGTGGACGTTGCCGTCACCGACGTGGCCGAAAGCGACGACGCGGACGCCGGGGCGGAAGGTCTCGACCAGGGTCGTCGCCCGCTCGATGAACTCGGCCATCTTCGAGACCGGCACCGAGACGTCGTGCTTCCAGGCGGCGCCCTCCGCCTTCTGGCCACCGGACTGGTTCTCGCGCACCGCCCAGAAGGCCTTCTGTTGCGTCTCGGTCTGCGCCACCGCCGCGTCGGCGATGAGGCCGTCTTCCAGGGCGTGGGCCAGCAGACGTTCCAGTGCGGCCTCGGCGACGCCGGGCTCACCGCTGGTGGTCTCGACCAGCACGTACCAGGGATGCACACCCTCCAGCGGCTCGCGCAGGCCGGGGATGTTCTTGATGGCGTAGCCGACCCCGGCCCGGCCCATCAGCTCGAAAGCTTCGACGGCGCCGCCGGTCTCTTCCTTCGCTCGGGCCAGCAGGGTGATGGCGTCGCGGGCGCTGTTCAGGCCGCAGATGGCCGTGGCGACCCCGACCGGCCGGGGGAACAGTTTCAGGCTGGCGGCGGTCACCACCCCCAACGTGCCCTCGGCCCCGATCAACAGCTGCTTGAGGTCGTAGCCGGTGTTGTCCTTGCGCAGGCGCTTTAGGCCGTTCCAGACCTCTCCGTTGGGCAGAACCGCCTCCAGCCCCAGCACCAGGCTGCGGGTCGTGCCGAAGCGCAGCACCTGGGTGCCGCCGGCGTTTGTCGAGACCACGCCGCCGACCGTGGCCGAGCCCTCCGAGGCCAGGCCCAGCGGGAAGCGGCGGTTCAGCTTCGCCGCCGCCTCATGCACCGCCGCCAGGGTGACCCCGGCCTCGGCGACGATGACATCGTCGAAAGCGTCAATGTCGCGGACGGCGTTCAGCCGCTCGGTCGAGAGGAGAATCTCGCCCTGCGGAATCTGGCCGGAGACCAGGCCGGTGTTGCCTCCCTGGGGCGTGATGGCGACCCCGGCTTCGGCGCACAGCCCGACCACGGCCGAGACCTCGGCGGTCGAGCGCGGCAAGACCAGCAGCGGCGTCGTGCCTTCCCAGCGGCCCCGCCATTCGACCAGCTTGGGCGCGATGCGGTCGGGATCGGTGCTCCAGCCGCCCTCGCCGAGCACGGCTTTCAGGCGGGAAACGACATCGGCGGGAACGGGGATGGTCATGGCGCGAGAGGATACGCCCTCACCCGGCGGCTGTCAGCCGACGAAGCCGGCAGCGCGCTTGAGTCGGTCGTTGATCGCTTCGCCGAGGCCTTCGTCCGGGATCGGCGCGACGGCGATTGCGCTCGGCCGCGTTCGGTCGGCGGCCCGGAGCATGGCGAACAGGTTGGCGGCCGCCTCGGCCAGGTCCCCGGTCGGGCTGAGGTTGAACGGGCTGTCCGACGGTCCAAAGGCGAGGAAGGCCTCCCCCGCATCCGGGGCAACCGCGTTGATCCGCACCGGCGCGTCGGGCGCGTAGTGCAGGGCCATCCGCCCCGGCGAACGCTTGGCGTCGGCCTCTGCCTCGGCCAGCGGGCCGATCAGGGCTTCGATCTGGGCGCGTGTGACGCTGCCAGGGCGCAGCAGCCGCGCCTGACCGTCGAGCACCGAGACCACCGTCGATTCCAGACCGACGGTGCAGGGCCCGCCATCGAGACCGGCGGCGGTCTGCTCGCCTGTCTCTTCGCGGGCGTCGGCATAGGTTGTCGGGCTGGGTCGGCCTGAGCGATTGGCGCTCGGCGCCACGACCGGCCGGCCGAAGCGGGCCAGCAGGGCGCGGGCCAGGGGGTGGCCAGGGACGCGTACGGCCACCGTGTCGAGACCGGCGCGGGCGAGGTCGCAGACGGCCCCGGCGTCGGCCAACGGGGCGACCAGGGTCAGTGGCCCGGGCCAAAAGGCCTCGGCCAGTTTCAGGGCCCGCTCATCGAGCACGGCGATGCGGCGGGCAGCCTCAAGATCGGCGACGTGCGAGATCAGCGGATTGAAGCGCGGCCGACCCTTGGCCTCGAACACCTTGGCCACGGCCAGCGGATCGGCGGCGTCGGCGGCCAGGCCGTAGACGGTCTCGGTCGGGAAGGTGACGAGCTGCCCGGCCTCCAAAGCCCTGACGGCGGCCTCTATCGCTTCGCCGTCACCGCGATGGTCACCGTCACCGGATCGGGAATGACGTCCGTCTTCTTCCACTCGTTCTGTCCAACCCCGAAGGCGAGGCGATTGACCGTCACGCGCGCGGTCATCTTCGCCTGGTTGCCGGTGATGACGAGGGTGAAGGGCAGGGTCAACGGTTTCGTCTGTCCGCGCAGGGTCAGGGTCCCGGTGGCCTGGTACTTGCCGCCGCCCAGCGCCTTGAAGCCGGTGGTCCTGTAGGTGGCTTTTGGAAAGGCCTGGGCGGAGAACCAGTTCGGCTCCTTCATCGCCGCATCGCGGTCCTTGTCGCCCGACCAGGCGCTGGCCGTGTCGATGCTGACCACGGCGCTGGAGCCGGCCAGGTTGTTCGGATCGAAGCGGATCTGGGCGTCCCAGCGGGCGAAGCCGCCGTTGAAGCCCTGACCGCCGAAGGTCGAGGCGAAGGCGATCTTCGAGGCCGCCTTGTCGACCGTCCAGGCCGGGGCCGGCGCGGCTGCGGCCGGGAGCGCCGCGAACAGGAACAGAGCCAGGGCGGCTAGGAAGCGGCGCATCAGTTCGGAGCCTTCAGGAACGGGATCATGCGACCGAGCTCATTGTCCTTGTCGAGGAACTGATGCTTCAGCGCGCCCAGGATGTGCAGCGGGATCAGCCCATAGATGATCACCTTGGCCATCAGATGATGGACCTCTTCCCAAGTTTCGTGCGCCGCCTTCATCTCGGCCGGCGGCAGGTTGGCCAGCGGGCCGATGGCCGGCCAGTCGAACAGACCGAACATGTCGATCGGATAGACCTTGATCAGCGGGCTGGCCGAGACCAGGGCCCAACCGGTCAACGGCAGGCCGATCATCAGCACGTAGAAGCCCCAGTGGACGATGTGGGCCAGCCAGCGCTCCCAGGTCTTGAGGTGGGCCCCGAGCGGCGGGGCCTTGTGAGTCAGGCGCCAGGCCAGCCGGGCGAGACTGAGGATCAGGATGGTTATGCCAAGCGTCTTGTGCCAGGCCATCAGGCCGGCGGCGGTCGACCGGGGAACCTCGTCGGAGATCCAGGCAAGGGCGACATTGCCGATGATCAGGGCGGCGATGAGCCAGTGGAAGGTCATGGCGACCGCGGAGTAGCGGCTGCGCCCGGCGGACAGGTCTGTGCTCATTTCCGAAGGAACTCCACCTCGATGATCAGTTCGATGTCATCGCCTGCGAACATGCTCATGTTGTCCGAGCCGAAGTCGGACCGCTTGAACGACCCGGTCGCAGAAAAGCCCGCCCGGGCCCCCAGCAGGCCCGATTCATAGCCCCGAAAAACGACATCGAGGGTTACCGGCTTTGTGACGCCGTGGAAGGTCAGGTCGCCGGTCACCCTGCCCTTGTCGCCGTCCCGCACGATGGCGGTGGAGACGAAGGTCGCCTTGGGGTTCTTCCTGGCGTCGAGGAAGTCCTCGGCGAAGTCCTTGCTGGTCTTCGGGTCGCCGACGTCCAGCGAGGTCATGTCGATGCTCACCGACAGCCTGGCCGCCTCGGGCCTTTGCGGATCCCAGTCGTAGGAGGCGTCAAAGCGGTTGAACCGCATCGTGTAGCTGGTCAGCCCCATATGCCGCACCCGGGCCAGCAGGGAGGCGTGGCTCTTTTCCAGGCTGTAGGTCCCGGCCGGCATCTTGGCCGGATCGGTGGCCGGGGCGGCCAGCGCCGGTCCGGAGATCAGACAGGCCGCCATCAGCACGGCGGCAAGCGAACGGATCATAAGGCGGCGCTCCAACTGTAGCTGTACGCGTTACGGAACATAGGCCTCCCGCCGGGCGATGAAAGACCCATCCAGGCCTTTGTTCCAGTGGACGTCCGGTCTAGGTAGTCGCCGACAGCCTTGGGACCATTTCATGACCTACACCCCGCCGCTCCGCGATATCGCCCTGGCCATGCGGGCCGCCGGCTTCGATCGGCTGTCCGACGACTTCCCGGAAGCCGACATCGCCACGGTCGAGGCCGTGCTGGACGGGGCCGGTGCGTTCGCCGCCGACATCATCGCGCCGCTGAACCGGCCTGGCGACCTGGCCCACGCTTCGTACGCCAACGGCAAGGTCACCGCCGCGCCGGGCTATGCGGCGGCCCTGCGGGAATTCGCCGAGGGCGGCTGGAACAGCCTGTCGGCCGAGCCGCGCTACGGCGGCCAGGGCCTGCCCAAGGCGCTGGAGATCGCCGTCTTCGAAATGTTCAACTCGGCCAGCCTGGCCTTCGGCCTGTGCCCGATCCTCACCCAGGGGGCCATCGAGGCCCTCGCCGCCCACGGCACCACCGATCAGAAGGCCAGGTACCTGCCCCGCCTGGTCAGCGGCGAATGGACCGGCACCATGAACCTGACCGAGCCGCAGGCCGGCTCGGACCTTGCCGCCCTGACCACCCGGGCCGAGCCGGACGGGAACGGAAACTGGCTGCTGACCGGCCAGAAGATCTTCATCACCTGGGGCGACCACGACGCCGCCGACAACATCGTCCACCTGGTCCTGGCCCGCACGCCGAACGCTCCGGCAGGGGTCAAGGGCATCAGCCTGTTCGTCGCCCCCAAGCGCATGCTCACCGCCGACGGCAAGGCCGGAGCGCCGAACGACCTGCGGCCCGCCGGCATCGAGCACAAGCTGGGCATCCACGCCTCGCCGACCTGCGTCATGGCCTTCGAAGGCGCCCGCGCCGAACTGGTCGGGGTCGAGGGCCAGGGCCTGGCCCATATGTTCACCATGATGAACGCCGCCCGCCTGCAGGTCGGGACCCAAGGGGTGGCTATCGCCGAGCGCGCCTATCAACAGGCCCTCGCCTTCGCCCGTGAGCGCAGGCAGAGCCGGTCGGCCTGGACCGGCGAGAACCCGGCCCCGCTGTGGGATCTGCCCGACGTTCGCCGCACCCTGATGCTAATCAAGGCCAGGACCGCCGCCGCTCGCGGCATCTGCCTGGCCACCGCCGTGGCCGCCGACCTGGCCCATCACGGCGATGCGGCGGCGAAGCTGCGCGAGGAACTGCTGACCCCGATCGCCAAGGGCTGGTCGACCGACGTCGGCGTCTGGGCGGCGTCCGAGGCGCTGCAGGTCCACGGCGGCATGGGCTTCGTCGAAGAGACCGGAGCGGCCCAGCACTACCGCGACTGCCGCATCCTGCCGATCTACGAGGGCACCAACGGCATCCAGGCCATCGACCTGGTCGGCCGCAAACTGTCCCTCGAAGGCGGCGCGGCCATGGCCTCGCTGGTCTCCGACATCCGCGAGACGGCCCGGGCCCTCAAGGGCGACCTGGGCGGCGTCGGCGACCGGCTGGGCGCCGCGGTCGACGCCATGGCGGCCGGGGCCGACTGGCTGAGTGAGCGCAAGGGCACGCCCGACGCCTTGGCCGGGGCCACGGCCTATCTGAAACTGTGCGGTGAGACGGTCGGCGGCTGGATGCTGGCCAAACAGGCCCATCTGGACGCCCGCATGGCTCCGTTGGCCACCCTCTTCGCCGGCCAGGTGCTGAGTGGCGTGCCCGGCCAACTGGCGGCGGTGACCCAGGGGTCCGAGCCGCTGGAGGCGTTCGAAGGCTGACCCCCGCCCGAAGGCGGGGGCGCCCTTGCTGCCTAGCCCAGCTGGGGCAGCATGTAGTCAGCGGCGCTGACCTTGAACTCGCCGCCCTGCTCGATGTTCAGCGTCTGGACGACGCCGTCCTTGACCAGCATCGAGTAGCGCTGGCTGCGGGTGCCCATGCCGAACTTGCTGCCGTCCATCTCCAGGCCGAGGGCCTTGGTGAAGTCGCCGTTGCCGTCGGCCAGCATGATGATGTCGTCGCCGACGCCCTGATCGGCGCCCCAGGCCTTCATGACGAAGACGTCGTTGACCGAGACGCAGGCGATGGTGTCGACGCCCTTGGCGCGGAACTCGGCGGCGTGCTCCTTGAACCCGGGCACATGCTTGGCCGAGCAGGTCGGGGTGAAGGCCCCGGGGACGGCGAAGAAGGCGACGGTCTTGCCGGCGAACAGCTCATCGGTGCTGATCGGGCGCGGGCCTTCGGCGCCGCTGGTCATGAACATGCCGTCCGGCACCTTGTCGCCCACTTGGATCGTCATCTTGTCTCTCCCTTGCCCGCCTTCGGGCTTCGACCAAGGCAAATAGAGCCGCAGCGCCCGCTCGCCAAGCGGTGTGACTTGAAACGGTCGTGATGCGCGCCGATGTTGCGTCCATGGCCCAGGATCAAGACCCCGAATTTCTCTCCGGCCGGCTGCTGATCGCCATGCCGGGCATCGACGACGAACGCTTCGAGCGGGCGGTCATCTATGTCTGCGCCCACGACGACCAGCACGCCATGGGCATCACCCTCAACCGCCCCGTCGACGGGCTGAAGATGCCCGACCTGCTGACCAAGCTCGGCGTCACCGTGACCGAGAACCATCGCGAGGACATCGTCCTGATGGGCGGACCGGTCGAGCGCGAGCGCGGCTTCGTGCTCCACACCGACGACTACCGGAGCCCGGCCGGCACCCTGCCGGTGGCCGAGGGCGTGGCCCTGACCACCAGCCGCGAGGTCCTTGCCGCCCTCGCCGCCGACGGCCCGCCGCGCAAGGCTGTCCTGGCGCTCGGCTATGCCGGCTGGGGCGCGGGACAGCTGGAGCAGGAGATGCGCCAGAACGTCTGGCTGGTCGGCGACCCGGACAGCACCCTGATCTTCGGCGACGACCACGAGCACAAATGGTCGGCGGCCCTGGCCAAGCTGGGCATCAGCGCCGATCACCTGTCGAGTGAGGCGGGCAGAGCCTGATCATCATCCAGTCGCTCCCCCTCTGGGGGAGCTGGCGGCGCCGATAGGCGACGACTGAGGGGGCAGCGCCGCTGCCTGAATTGTCCTGGAGCGAACCTACCCGGAGCCGGTGCTGCCCCCACCACCCCGCGCTGCGCGCGCGGTCCCCCTCCCCCAAAGGGGGAGGTACTGGGGAAATCACCCCTGGCGGCGGACGGGGGCGACCCCGTCGACGTAGCTTTCGTTGAGGTAGACCTCGGCCTCCTGCGGCGACAGCGGCGGGGCGTAGCCGAAGCCCTGACCGTAGTCGCAGCCCAGCTCCAGCAGCCGATTGGCCATCAGGGCGTTCTCCACCCCCTCGGCGACGACCTCGAGGTTGAGGTCCTGGCCGAGCTTGACCACCGACTGGACGATCTTGGCCGAGCCCGGGTTGGCGCCCATCGTCCGCACGAAGTAGCGGTCGATCTTCAGGGTGTCGAAGGGCAGCCGCGTCAGGTAGCTGAGGGAAGAGAACCCCGTCCCGAAGTCGTCGAGCGCCAGGCCGGCGCCGACCTCGCGCAGGGCCTTCAGCACCACCGCCGCCCCTTCGGGGTCGCGCATGATGTCGCTCTCGGTGATCTCCAGCTTCAGCGCGCCCTTGCGCAGCCGGTACTTGGCGATCAGCCCGCCGACGTCCTCGACCAGGCCGGCGCGGTGAATTTCGCCGGTCGACAGGTTGACGCTGCAGGTCAGCTGCCAGGCCGGGGCATGCCGCGCCTGCCATTCGGAAAGCTGGCGGGCCGAGGCGCGGATCATCAGCTCACCGATGTCCTCCATCAGGCCCATCTCTTCGGCCAAGGGCAGGAATTCGTCCGGCGGCAACAGGCCCCGGCGCGGGTGACGCCAACGGCAGAGAGCCTCGAAGCCCGAGAGTTCGCCGGTGTCGAGCCGCACGATGGGCTGGAAGAAGGGCCCGATCTCGCCACGACCGACCGCGCCGCGCAGATCCCCTTCCAGCGCCAGCCGCGACAGGCCATCGCTTTCCATGCCTGAGCCGTAGGCCGCGCCGCCGCCGCGCCCGGCGGCCTTGGCGGCCTCGACGGCCAACTCGGCCCGGCGCAGCAGTTCGGCCGCGTCCGGCGCCTCGTCCCCGCCCTGGGCCTCGACCGCGCCGACGGCGAGGGTGGGGTGAATATCGAAGCCGGCGACCCGCAAGGGCCGTTCCAGCGCCTCACGCAGCCGCGTGCCGGCCGGGATCAGGCCAGGGGCCAGCACGGCGAACTCGTCCTCGCCGACCCGGGCCATCAGCGACTCCGGCGGGAAGGCGGCGGCCAGCCGGGCGCCCAGCGCCGCCAGCACCAGGTCGGCGCGTTCGTGACCCAGCGCCTCGTTCAATCGGCGCAGGCGGTCGAGGTCGGCGACGACCAGGGTGAAGGCCTGATCGGTCTGCAGCCGCTCACGGGCTCGGGCGACGAAGCTGCGCCGGTCGAGCAGGCCGGTCAGCGGATCGGTCTCGGAGGCGGCGAAGGCGGTCTCGGGCGCAACAACCCCGGCGGCCCGGTTGCCCTCCTCCAGCCAGACCCCGCGCCAGACCCCCACCTCACCGCCGCGCATGCGCAGGCGAAGGTTGATCTCGGTGTGCGGCGGCTGTTCGCGCAGCAGCTCCTCGGCCAGCGGCCGGTCCTGCGGAAACACCAGAGCCCGCAGTGCGGCTGAACTGCATTCAGGCGCCAGCGGCCCCAGTCCCAGCGTCCGCGAGGCGCCGGAAAATTTCAGACGGTCTTCGGTCGGCGACCAGGTCCACAGGGCGACGCCCGCGGCGCTCAGCGCCTCGAGCGTGAGCGCGGTGTCCCACCCCTTGCGGTCGTTTCCCAGCGCCATGCGGCGCGCCCCTCAAGCCTGCGGGCGATGCGCCCACTTTGAGGCATACGGTGCTTCGGCCCGGCTTGGAATACCGGTTTCCTGTGCAGTCCGTTTGCCTTGAACCTAGTCCGGGCAGGACTGCTCCCGCTCTCGCGAAATCAACCCGAACAGGCGATGGTCTCGCCATTCGCCGTTAATTTTCAGATAAGCCCGCGCAAAGCCCTCCTCGACGAAGCCGGCCTTGAGGAGAAGGGCGGCGCTGCCGGTATTACTCGGCAGGCAAGCGGCCTCGAGGCGCGAGAGGCCAAGGGTGCGGAAGGCAAACCGGCTGACGGTGCGTACGGCGGTCAGGGTGTGGCCCTGGCGGGTGGTGTTGACGCCGCTCCAGTAGCCGATGGTGCCAACCTGGGCGACGCCGCGCCGGACGTTGCTGAGGGTAATGCCGCCGGTCAGGGCGCCGGTCTCGTTGGAGAAGACGAAGAAGGGATAGGTGATCCCCTGCTCGAGGTCCCGACGCCAGGCGTCGAGGCGCCTGCGGTAGGCGCTGCGGGTCAGGTCGTCGCGCGCCCAGACCGGCTCCCAGGGCTGCAGGAAGTCGCGGGACGCGGCGCGGACGGCGGCCCATTCGGCGTAGTCGCTGGCTTTGGGCGGGCGCAGCCGCACGGTCCCGCCGTCGAGGCGGAAGGCGGAGTCCAGACCGGTCCAGTCGATGAGGGCCATGGGGGACAGGGTGAAGGCTGGAGACGGGGCGTCAAGGGCGGGCTTGCCGAAGCGGCCTACGATTATACCGCGCGATCGGGGCGCAAGGAGGCGAATTTGGCGGAAGGCGTTGAAGGGGTGTGACTTCCGGGTTGGCCGGGAGGCTGTGGACGTAGGTCCGGGCGTAGGCCCGGGCGTGGTCTGGGCGCGGGGAATGTAGGTGCGTTTGAGGGCGATGGCGCCTACGGCGACCGGTCGGCCGGGAAAGGCGTGAAACCGGGGGTTTGAATTTTACCCGGAGTAAATTCAGGCCGCCTTCAGCGCTTCAGCGAAAGCATCCACCGCCCCAAGCGAAGCCTTCGAACCGAGCACCGAACCGGCCACCAGGCCCGGCTCCAGGAAGCGAGCGCCGACACGGGCGATATCGGCGGCAGTGACGGCGTCGATGGCTTCGGCGATTTCGCCGGCGGCGAACAGGCGCTGGAACAGCAGGGCCTG
This sequence comes from Caulobacter sp. SRI_014, assembly GCF_057586315.1. NCBI lineage: Bacteria > Pseudomonadati > Pseudomonadota > Alphaproteobacteria > Caulobacterales > Caulobacteraceae > Caulobacter > Caulobacter sp. SRI_014. The sequence continues at coordinate 525,737 of NZ_JBYCZQ010000001.1, forward strand.
GCCGGCGGAGGTCTCGGCGCGGGACAGCGGCTGTTCCCGGGCCATGAACAGATGGGCCTTCAGCTGGGCCTTGGCGCGGGCCAGTTCGGCCTCGCCGACCGACGAGGCCAGGGCGACGGTTTCACGGGCGGCGACCTGGGCCAGGGGTTCGGCGTTCCCGGCGGCGCAGCCGGCATAGATGCCGAGCATGCCGGCATCGGCGTAGGTGTCGCTCCAGGCGTCGATGGCGTAGGCGAGGCCCCGGTTCTCGCGGGCTTCCTGGAACAGGCGCGAGGACATGCCGCCGCCCAGCATCTCGACGAACAGGCGCAGGGCGAAGTAGTCGTCGTCCTTGGCGCCGAAGGCGGGGAGCAGCAGGACGAGATGGGCCTGTTCGAGGCGGCGCAGCTTGGCGGCGCGGCCGGGGGCGAAGACCGGTGCGGGCGGCGTGGGCGCGCCCTGGCCCGCCGGCTGCGCGCCGAAGGCGGTTTCGGCCAGGCGGAGCAGCTCGTCCTCGTCGACGGCCCCGGCGGCGCTGATCACCAGACGGTCGGGGGCGTAGAGGGCGGCGCGCCAGGCCTCCATGGCGGAGACATCGGCGGGTTTCAGTGTTCTGGGCGTGCCGAGGATCGGGCGGCCATGCGGCTGGTCGGGATAGGCGCCTTGCTGAGCCAGTTCGAAGACCAGGTCGTCGGGGGTGTCGGCGGCCTCGGCAATCTCCTGGGCGACGACGGACTTTTCCTTGGCCAGGTCGCCGGCGTCGAGGGTCGGGCGCAGGACGAGGTCCGACAGGATGTCCATGCCGAGCGCTGCGCCGCCCTTGAGCGCGCGGATCTGGAAACTGGTCCGCTCATAGCCGGTGGCGGCGTTGACCTGACCGCCGGCGCTTTCGACCACCTCGACGATCTCGCGGGCGGTGCGCGAGCCGGCGCCCTTGAAGACCATGTGTTCGAGCAGGTGCGACCAGCCGGAGCGGTGCAGGTCTTCGCTGGCGGCGCCGCGGCCGGCGACGACGCTGAGGGCCAGGGTTTCGAGGCCCGGCATGGGGTCACAGATGACGCGGACGCCGTTGGGGAGGGTGTGGATGCGGGGGGTGGTCACCAGGTTTTCCCAATCCCCGTCATCCCGGCCGCAGCGAAGCGGAGAGCCGGGACCCAGGGGCAGCCGTCGGCGCTGGTGGCCCCTGGGTCCCGGGTCGCCCTGCGGGCGCCCGGGATGACGGAAGGAGGTATGTCTTGGGCCGGAATCATTTCCCCGCGAAACTCCGGACATAGTCCATGACCACGGCGGCGTCGGCGGGCAGGCGGTCGAAGCGTTCGGGCTTGCTCTCGAGGCCCCGGTCGGCGCGCGGGAAGGTCGGGGTGACGCCCGTGGCGGCGCTGACGGCTTCAGGGAACTTGGCCGGGTGGGCGGTGGAGAGGACGATCAGCGGGACGGCGTCGCTCGACAGGGTGGTGCGCTTGGCGGCGCTGATGGCCACGGCGGTGTGGGGGTCGATCAGGCGGCCGGTCTCGTTCAGCGTGGCCAGCATGGCGCGGCTGGTATCGGCCTCGCCCGTCGAGGCGCCGCCGAACAGCTCGCGCATGGTCCCCAGCGCTCCTGGGGGGATGTCGATGACGCCGGTCTCGGTGAAGGCGCGGAAGGCGCGGCCGGTCTCCAGCCCGTCGCGGCGGACGGCCTCGAAATAGAGGCGCTCGAAGTTGGAGGCGACCTGGATGTCCATGGCCGGGCTCTGGGTGGCGGCGACGTTGCCGCGCGAATAGCGGCCGTCCTCGAAGGCGCGGGCCATGATGTCGTTGCTGTTGGTGGCGACGAGGATCTTCTCGACCGGCAGGCCCATCTTCACCGCCACATAGGCGGCGAAGGCGTCGCCGAAGTTGCCGGTCGGCACGGCGAAGGCGACCTTGCGATGCGGCGCGCCGAGCGCCACGGCGGTGGTGAAGTAGTAGACCGCCTGGGCGGCGATACGGGCGAAGTTGATCGAGTTGACGGCCGAGAGATCGACGGCTTTCGCGAACTGGCCATCGGCGAACATGGCCTTGAGGATGGCCTGGCAGTCGTCGAAGCTGCCCTGCAGGGACAGGTTGGCGACGTTCTTGTCCTCGACGGTCGTCATGAACCGGCGCTGCACCTCGCTGATGCGGCCTTCCGGGAACATGGCGACGATGCGGACATTGTTGCGGCCGCGGAAAGCCTCGACGGCGGCGCCGCCCGTGTCGCCGCTGGTGGCGCAGACGATGGTCAGGGTGCGGCCCTTGGCGCCCAGGATATGGTCGTACAGCCGCGAGAGCAGCTGCATGGCGACGTCCTTGAAGGCCAGGGTCGGGCCGTGGAACAGCTCGGCGAGCCAGAGGCCCGGGCCAAGCTGGGTGACCGGGCAGGTGGCGGCGTGGGCGAAGGTCCCGTAGGCCTCGGCGCACATCTCTTCCAGCACGGCGGGCGCGATCTCGCCGTCGGCGAACTTGCCGATCACGGCGGCGGCCACTTTTGCATAGGGCTGGCCGGCGAAGGCGGCGATTTCTTCAGGGCTGAAGGTCGGCCAGGTCTCGGGCACATAGAGGCCGCCATCGGGCGCCAGGCCGGCAAGCACCGCGTCGAGGAAGCCTATGGGCTGGGCCGCCGAATCGCCGGCGCGCGTCGAGACGTATTTCATAGGGATCTCAGGGGGCCTTGAACCTGCGCCAGAGCATGGCGGCGTAGATGGCGAGCAGCGCCCCGGCCAGGCCGTACCAGGTCAGGGCGTACTCGAGATGGCGGTTGGGGATGTCGGGCGGCGTCGGGGCCGGTTCCAGATCGGTGGCGGCCGGGGTCTCCGAGACCACCGAAACGTAGAGGTCGGACGCGCCGCCCAAAGACGGACTTTGCCCGGTGACGGCGGCCATGGCGGCCGTGTCGCGGGCGCGGACGCGGAAGCCGCCGGTGATCTTCTCCGGCGCCGAAGGCGCGAGGCTGGAGGCCGGGGCGACCAGGCGAACGATGCCGACCACCGATTGCGGGGCGGGCAAGGCTGGGATGGCGGTCGGCTCGACGACCCCGTCCATGGCGTGGAGGACGCCGCGCTCCAGGGCGATGGTCTGGCCCGCCAGGCGGCAGGGGGCGACGACCCTCCAGGCGATCTCGCCGTCGAACAGGCCGTAGAGGATGGCCGGCGCGCCAGCGGTGGCTGGCTGGCAGGTCATCTGGACCTTGCGCCACTCGACGCTCTTGCCGGCCGCCTTGAGGCGCAGGATGTCGTCGATGGGGACCGGGGCCGCGGTCTGGGCCGCCGCGATGTCGGCGATGAGTTTCGCCTTCCAGTTCAGCCGCTGAACCTGCCAGGTCCCGAGCACGATCAGGATGACCAGGCTGATCGCCACGGCGATGGTCAGCCCGATGGGAAAGCGCTTCATGCCGCGTGTCCCAACACATCCGTCATCCCGGCCGTAGCGAAGCGGAGAGCCGGGACCCAGGGGCCACTACAACGCACGGCCGCCCCTGGGTCCCGGGTCGCCCTGCGGGCGCCCGGGATGACGGAAAGGGGGGTGGAGTGATTATCGCCGGACATCGTCACGTCCAGCTTCACTGGCCTTGTTCGCGAACTGGGCCGCCATCATCAGGCCCTTCATCGGCCGCAGCAGGCCGAGCACGACCAGCACGGTCAGCGGCAACCACACCACCAGCAGAACCCAGATCGGCGGGTTGAAGGCGATCATGTGGAACATGGCCCCGAAGGCCATCAGGAAGCCGGCGATGAGGATGATGAAGACGGCGGGTCCGTCCCCGCTGTCGGCCTTCGCGAAAGTGGCGCCGCACGCATCACACGCCGGCGCCACCTTCAGGAAACCATCGAACAGGAACCCCTCGCCGCAGCGGGGGCAGCGACCGGCCGCCCCTGCCAGGTAAGGGTTGGCCACTAGAGCGTTCCGAAGATCACGTAGATGAAGGCGAACAGGAACAGCCACACCACGTCCACGAAGTGCCAGTACCAGGCCGCGGCTTCGAAGCCGAAGTGCTGCTTGGGGCTGAAGCCGCCGCCCATCAGGCGCAGCAGGCAGATGAACAGGAAGATGGTGCCGACCAGCACGTGGAAGCCGTGGAAGCCGGTGGCCATGAAGAAGGCCGAGCCGTAGAGGCCCGAGTTGGCGGCTTCTTCCGAGTAGAACAGCTTCTCATGCAGGATGTGCTGGTACTCGTAGGCCTGGATGGCGGTGAACAGCACCCCAAGGATGACGGTCAGGATCAGGCCGGTGCGGGCCGCCTTGCGGTCGCCCTGCTGCAGCGCGTGGTGCGCCCAGGTGACCGTGGTGCCCGAGAGCAGCAGGGTCAGGGTGTTGACCAGCGGCAGATGCATGGCCGGGACCAGCTCGACGCCCTTGGGCGGCCACTGCTTCCAGGCCTCGGCGACGCCTTCGAAGTTGCCGACCATCGGGGTCAGAGTGCGGTGTTCCCAGAACAGCGCGCCTTCGAAGAAGATCCAGAACCAGGCGACGAAGAACATCACTTCCGAAGCGATGAACAGGATCATGCCGTAGCGCAGGCCGATGGCCACGACCGGGGTGTGGTCGCCGGCGTTGGCTTCCTTGGTCACGTCCATCCACCAGCCGAGCATGGTGTGCAGCACCATGGCGAAGCCGAGCGCGGCGACGAGCCAGTTGCCCTTCTCCAGACCGAACAGGCCCTTCATGCCGATGACCGCGCCGATCATCATGACCGTGGCGGCGAACGAGCCGTACAGGGGCCAGATGCTGGGGTTGACCAGGTGGTAGTCGTGCTTGACGGCGCCGTGAGCCATGTCTCTAGAGCCCTGCCCTTCTCAATTCTTCAGACTCGGCGCCGCACCGCGACGTCGGATGGTTGCCTATAGCCCCGCCTTGGCCGCGCCGCCAAGAGGCGATGCGGGCTCAGAGGCCTTGGCTTGTTGGGATTCGACCGGGAAGAAGGTGTAGCTGAGGGTGACCTCCTGCTTGCCCTTCGTCTCGAAGTCGGTGGCGAATTGCGGATCGACGAAATAGACCACCGGAAACTCGACCGTCTGGCCGGGCTGGATGGTCTGGTCGTTGAAGCAGAAGCATTCGAGCTTCTGGAAATAGGCGCCGGCCGATTCCGGCACGACGTTGTAGCTGGCGCGGCCGGTGACCGGCGTCTTGCCGTGGTTGGTGACCTTGTAGAAGGCCAGGCCCGTGGCCCCGATCTTGACCTCCTGCGTCACCTGGCTGGGCTTGAAGTCCCAGGGCAGGTCGCGGACGTTGGCGTCGAAGCGGATCAGGAGCTTGCGGTCCAGCACCTGGGCCGGCGCGGCCTCGGCCTTGCGGATGGTGCCGTCGAAGCCGGTCAGCTGGCAAAAGGCGCGGTACAGCGGGACCGACGCATAGGCGGCGCCGACCATGCCGAACAGGCCGATCGCGCAGTAGATGGCGATCCGCGCGTTGCGCTTGGCCAGATCCCTGGCCTGGGGGTCCTTAGAGGGGACGGTTTGCAATGGCCCCTCCCATCTTCAGCACGGTGACGACGTAAACCAGGATGATGAAGCCGACGAGGCCGAGCGCGATGGCGATGTTGCGCTTGCGCTGGGCGGCCTTGGCCGCGGCCTGCTCGGCGGGCGTCAGGGGCTTCTGCGGTGCGGGAAAGCTCGGCTGGTCGGTCATTGCGTCAGCCCCAAAAGGCGCTCGGCCGCCAGGGTGGCGAACATCGCGAACAGATAGAGGATGGAGAAGGCGAACAGGTTGCGGGCGTCGGCCGCCCCGGCCTTCACATCGTAGAGCTCCGGGGTGTTGCGCGGGTCGGCGCCTTCGCCGGCATGGCTGCGGTAGAGGCGCCAGGCCAGCAGCAGGAAGACCAGGCCGCCAAGGCCCGAAACCGCCAGGTAGGCGTAGCCGCCGAGTCCGGTGAAGAAGGGCGCGACGCAGACCGGGATCAGCAGCAGCGAATAGATCATCACCTGCAGGCGGGTGGATTTGGCGCCCTTGACCACCGGCATCATCGGCACGCCGGCCTTGGCGTAGTCCTGGCTGGTGTAGAGCGACAGGGCCCAGAAGTGGGGCGGGGTCCACATGAAGATGATCAGCACCAGCAGCCAGGCGTTCGCCGGGGCGGTCCCGGAGGCCGCGGCCCAGCCGATCGCGGGCGGAAGCGCCCCGGCAAGTCCACCGATGACGATGTTCTGGGCCGTCCAGCGCTTCAGCCACATGGTGTAGACCACCGCGTAGAAGAAGATGGTGAAGGCCAGCAGGCCGGCCGCCAGCCAGTTGGTGGTCATGCCGAGCAGCATGACCGACAGCAGGGTCAGGACAACGCCGAGGCCCAGCGCGTCGGCCCCCTGGACCTTGCCCGCCGGAACGGGGCGGCCCTGGGTGCGGCGCATGATGCTGTCGATGTCGGCGTCGTACCACATGTTGAAGGCGGCCGAGGCGCCGGCCCCGACGGCGATGCAGAAGATGGCGACCGCCGCCAGCACCGGATTGATCGGCGCGCCCGAACAGATCAGGCCGACGAAGGCGGTGAACACCACCAGGCTCATCACCCGGGGCTTCATCAGCTGGACATAGTCGCTCCACTGGCCGGGGGTCCGGTCGGTGGTCGCAACGTCCTCGATGGTGGTCTGCTTGGGCATACGGTGAACGCCGCGCGGAGGCGGCGGTCTTCCTTCTAAGGCGACACCGCCGCGCCCCTCCCCTTATGCCTGGGGCAGGACGCGGCGGGTCTGGTCACTAGTGGTGATCGGCTTCGATCACCGGGGGTTCGTTGAACTGGTGGAACGGCGGCGGCGAGGACAGGGTCCACTCCAGCGTCGTGGCGCCTTCGCCCCAGGGGTTGGCCTCGGCCTTGCGGCGGCGGACCATGGCCTCGATGAGCACCAGCAGGAAGACGCCGACGCCGACCAGGGTGATCACGTAGCCGATCGAGGAGACCTCGTTCCAGTAGGAGAAGCCGGTCGGGTAGTCCACGTAGCGGCGCGGCATGCCCTGGAGGCCCAGGAAGTGCTGCGGGAAGAACACGACGTTGACGCCGACGAACATGATCCAGAAGTGGGCCGCGCCGAGGAACTCGTTGTACTTCACGCCCCACATCTTCTCGAACCAGTAGTAGAAGCCGGCGAAGATCGCGAACACGGCCCCGAGGCTGAGCACGTAGTGGAAGTGGGCCACGACGTAGTAGGTGTCGTGCAGGCTGTAGTCGATGCCGGCGTTGGCCAGAACGACGCCGGTGACGCCGCCGACGGTGAACAGGAAGATGAAGCCGATCGCCCACAGCATGGGCGTCTTGAAGCTGATCGAACCGCCCCACATGGTGGCGATCCAGCTGAAGATCTTCACCCCGGTCGGCACGGCGATGACCATCGTCGCGGCCACGAAGTAGGCCCGCAGGTTGATGCCCATGCCCACGGTGTACATGTGGTGGGCCCAGACGATGAAGCCGACGAAGCCGATGGCGACCATGGCGTAGGCCATGGCGAGGTAGCCGAAGACGGGCTTCTTCGAGAAGGTCGAGACGATGTGGCTGATCATGCCGAACCCGGGCAGGATCAGGATGTACACTTCCGGGTGCCCGAAGAACCAGAACAGGTGCTGGAACATGACGGGATCGCCGCCGTTGGCGGGGTCGAAGAAGTGGGTCCCGAAGTTGCGGTCGGTCAGCAGCATGGTGATGGCGCCGGCCAGAACCGGCAGGGCCAGCAGCAGCAGGAAGACGGTGATCAGGATCGACCACACGAACAGCGGCATGCGGTGCAGGGTCATGCCCGGCGCGCGCATGTTGAAGATGGTGGTGATGAAGTTGATGGCGCCGAGGATCGAGCTGGCGCCGGCCAGGTGGAGCGAGAAGATCGCCAGGTCCATGGCCGGACCGGTATGGCCCGAGGTCGAGAGCGGCGGATAGATGGTCCAGCCGCCGCCGAAGCCCTTGCCGGGCCCGCCGTCGCTGAACATCGACATGACCAGCAGGATCCAGGCGGCGATCAGCAGCCAGAACGAGATGTTGTTCATCCGCGGGAAGGCCATGTCCGGCGCGCCGATCATGATCGGCACGAACCAGTTGCCGAAGCCCCCGATCATCGCCGGCATGACCATGAAGAAGATCATGATCAGGGCGTGGGCGGTGACCACGGCGTTATAGCCGTGCTTGGACTGCTCGATCAGGCCGAGCAGATGGACCGACGAGCCTTCCTTGAAGATCTGGATGCCCGGCTCGGCCAGTTCCCAGCGGATCAGGCCGGAGAGGGCGCCACCCACCAGGCCCGCCATGATGGCGAACAGGATGTAGAGGGTGCCGATGTCCTTGTGGTTGGTCGACAGGAACCAGCGGGTGAAGAAACCCGGGATGTGTTCGGCGTCGTCATGTGCGGCGGCAGCGTGAGCCATCGTATCGGTACCTGCGATCAGAGCTTGGCAGCCGGCGCCGGAGCGGGCGCGGCGGCAGCCGGAGTAGCGGTGGGGGTCGCGGCAGGAGCCGCGCCGGCGGCGGGCGCACCGGCGGCCGGAGTGGCCGCGGGCGCCGGCGGAGCCTTCTTGGAAGCAACCCAGGCGTCGAAGTCAGCCTGAGACACGACCTTGATCTCGATGGGCATGAAGGCGTGATCAACGCCGCACAGCTCCGAGCACTGGCCGTAGTAGGTGCCTTCCTTCTCGGCCTTGAACCAGGTTTCGTTCAGGCGACCCGGGACGGCGTCGGTCTTCAGACCAAAGGCCGGCAGGGCGAAGGCGTGGATGACATCGACGGCGGTGACCTGGACGCGGACGACCTTGTTCACCGGCACGACCAGCGGCTCCGAGGCCTTCAGGCGGTACAGGCTGGCCGGCAGGCCGGCCTTGGCGACGTCTTCCTCGGCCATCATGGTCGAGGTGATCTCACCGATCTCCTGGTCGGGGTACTCATAGCCCCAGTACCACTGGTAGCCGGTGGCCTTGACCGTGAGGTCGACCTTCGGGGTGTCGTGGTACTCGAACAGCAGGCGGAAGCTGAAGATGGCGATGACCATCAGGATCAGCACCGGCACCAGGGTCCAGACGATCTCGAGCAGGGTGTTGTGGCTGAACTTGGCCGGGACCGGGTTGGCCTTGGCGTTGTAGCGGACGGCGATCCACAGCAGCAGGCCCAGCACGAACAGGCTGATCGCGATGATCACTGGCAACAGGATCACGTCGTGGAAGAAATGGGCGTGGTGCTTCAGCGGCGAAGCCGCCGGCTGCAGGCCCAGAGCCCCGTCGGTGGGTTGCCCCATCAAATCCACGGCCAGAGCGGGCGCCGCCATCAAAACGCTGGTCAGCCCGGCCCCGAGGGCCGTCGCGAGCCAACGCATCCCCTTAACCTTCGCCTTCATAAGCCTCACGTCCGTTGGGGCCGACAGAATCCATCGACCGTCTTTTCTGACTGGGAAAGCGCATAGCCCGGCCTGCATCCCGCACGCCAGCCTAAAGCACCCGCCCATTCGCCAATTATCGGGCCGGTGCATAGGCGTTGCCACGGCTTTCGGCAAGCGTTCGGGGGAGGTTCGAGCCTAGTTGCGAGACGCTCGCAATCATCCCTCAAATCCACCTTACTAAGATGTAATAATAGGTACCTTGCCACGCACACTACTGGTCGATACAAGGGAGCCATCAACAAGGACGGGGAACGCCGTGCCAGACATCATCGAACCACAACTGAAGAAGGGCGTCCTGGCCCTCTGCGTGCTGGCATTGCTCAGCAAGGCGGACGGCTACGCCTATGACATCGCCAGCCGCCTGGCCTCGGCCATCGATATGGGGGAAGGCACCATCTACCCCCTGATGCGCCGGCTGCAGGGCGACGGCCTGGTGGAGACCTACCTGGTGGAATCACCGGCCGGTCCGCCGCGCAAATACTACCGCCTGACCGAAGCCGGCCGCGCCAGCTTCACCCAGCAGAAGGCCGACTGGTCGTCCTTCTCCACGGCGGTGAACAACATCATTCTGGGAGAGGGGCAATGACCAGAGCTGAATTCATGGCCAGGCTGCGACGCGGCCTGAGCGCGCTCAGCCTGAACGCGCAGACAGAGATCACCGCCGACTACGAGGCCCACTTCACCGACGCCGCGGCGGCGGGCCGCAGTGAAGAGGAAGCGGCCGCCGCGCTCGGCGATCCCGACCGCCTGGCCCGCGAACTGCGCGCCGAGTACGGGCTGAAGGCCTGGGAAGACAAGAAGAGCCCGCGCAATGCGACCGGGGCGATCCTCGCCCTTCTCGGCCTCGGCGCCATCGACATTCTCATCCTCGCGCCGATCCTGTTCAGCATCATCAGCGTCTTCTTCTCGATCGCCATGGTCGTGATCATGGCCTTCATCATGGGCGGGGTCGTGATGATCGGCGGGCCGATCGTCGGCTACGCCGGCGGCGCGGGCATCGCCTTCCTGGCCGGCCTCGGCCTCGTCGGCGCCTCCACCTGCATCGGCGCCCTGACCATCATGGCCGGCGTCGGCCTGGTGAACTTCCTGGTCTGGTACGCCAGGCTGCACTTCCGGCTGCTGAAGCCGGCCATCGATCAGGCCTAAGGGGAGCAACAGCCATGATCCGCACACTTGCCATCATCGCCGGCGCGGGGTTCCTGACCTTCGTTGTCTGCCTCACCTCGGTCATCGCCCTGGGCGGTCCGGAAATCGTCCGCGACGGGTTCGTCATCCCGGCCGTTCTCGAACGCATCGAACAGGGCGACGACTACGTCGGCCCCGACACCCCGAAGGTCGACAAGACCTTCGAATGGACGGGGACCGATGAACTGACCGTCGATCTGGCGGCCGATGTCACCCTGGTCGAAGGCGACAAGCCCGGCGTGGTCGTCACCGGCCTGCAGCGCGACGTCGACAGGGTCCGCGTCGAAGGCGGCCGCATCTTCTGGCAGGACGGGGCCCGGCGTGAACGTCACATCGTCTGGCACGACGACCGGGGCCTGAAGATCGTCGTCACCGCGCCGAAGGTCAGCAAGGTCACCATCAACGGCTCGGGCGACGTGACCCTGAAGGACTACAAGCAGCCGGCTCTGGCCATCAACATCGCCGGCAGCGGTGACGTGGATGGACGCGGCGCCACCGACCAGCTGACCGTCGATGTCCGCGGCTCCGGCGACGTCGACCTGCGCTATCTGCAGGCCAGGACCGCCTCGCTGACCATCGCCGGCAGCGGCGACATCAACGCCGACGCCACCGACGCGGCGGTCATCAAGGTCTCGGGCAGCGGCGACGTCACCCTGAGCCGCACCCCGGTGAAGCTCGAACAGGATGTGGCCGGCAGCGGCGATGTCTATGTCGGCGGGCGCACCGTGACGCCGGGCGAGGACGAAGACGGGCAATGATCGCCACCATTCGTCACACAGTTTGGAGGGACGGGGTGACGAACGCCCCGTCCCTCCTTACGTTCAGGGGATGAGCCTCCCCGCCCTTGCCCCCTCCCTTCTTGACGCCGCCGGTGTCGAGACCGATCGCGCCCGTTCCATCCTCGCCGACGCGCTGCATGACGCCGACGATGGCGAGCTGTTCCTCGAGCACAGCGAGAGCGAGGCCTTCCTGTTCGACGACGGCCGGCTGAAGACCGCGTCGTACGATTCGGGCGAAGGCTTCGGCCTGCGGGTCGTGGCCGGCGAGACGGCCGGCTACGCCCACGCCAGCGAGATCAGCGAGGCCGCCTTCGGCCGCGCCGCCGATTCGGCCAAGCTGGCCAAGCGCGGCTACAGCGGCGTCGCCGCCGAGGGCCCGCGCAGCACCAACATCCGCCTCTACGGCGAGGACAACCCGGTCGCTTCCCCCGGCTTCTCGGAGAAGGTCGCCCTGCTCCAGGAGATCGACGCCTTCGCCCGGGCCCGCGATTCGCGCATCGTCCAGGTCACCGCCTCGATGGCCGGCGAGCGCCGCGTCGTCGAGATCCTGCGGGCCGATGGCCGCCTCGTGCGCGACGTGCGGCCGCTGAGCCGCGTCAACGTCCAGATCGTCGTCGAGAAGGACGGCCGCCGCGAGACCGGCACCTCGGGGGCCGGCGGCCGCGCCGGCTTCGAGACCTGGATCACTCCGGAGAGCTGGCAGGGCCAGGTCGACGAGGCCCTGCGCCAGGCCCTGGTCAATCTGGAAGCCATCGACTGCCCGGCCGGCGAGATGGACGTGGTCCTTGGCCCGGGCTGGAACGGCGTGCTTCTGCACGAGGCGGTCGGCCACGGCCTGGAAGGCGACTTCAACCGCAAGGGCATCAGCGCCTTCTCCGGCCGCGTCGGCGAGCGCGTCGCCGCGCCGGGCGTCACCGTCGTCGATGACGGCACCCTGCCCGGCCGCCGCGGCAGTCTGACCGTCGATGACGAGGGCACCCCGACCGAGCGCACCGTGCTGATCGAGGACGGCATCCTCACCGGCTACATGCACGACCGCCAGTCGGCCCGGCTGATGGACCTGACCCCGACCGGCAACGCCCGGCGCCAGTCCTACGCCCACATGCCCATGCCCCGGATGACCAACACCGTCATGCTGGGTGGGTCGCACACGCTGGAAGAGATGATCGCCTCGACCAAGCGCGGCCTTTACTGCGCCTCGCTCGGCGGCGGCCAGGTCGACATCACCAACGGCAAGTTCGTCTTCCAGTGCACCGAGGCCTACCTCATCGAAGACGGCCGCATCACCCACCCGGTCAAGGGCGCCACCCTGATCGGCGACGGTCCGAGCGCGCTCACGCGGGTGACCATGATCGGCAACGACTTCTCGCTGGATCCCGGCATCGGCGTCTGCGGCAAGGCGGGCCAGGGCGTGCCGGTGGGTGTGGGTCAGCCCAGCCTGAAGATCACGGGGCTGACGGTCGGCGGGACGGCTGTATAATCCCGGCGGGGTTGTGCTGGCACCTTCCAGCAGCCTTGACGGGGGTGCGGGTGAATAGGCCAAGCCGGAAGCCATTTAGGCCTGGCCACTTTCGGGCGGGGCGAGCAAGCTGCGGCGATGCCGACCGTGAGCCAAGCCGCCGTGATGCGTTTGATTGGATCACTCTTGTAGCTACGATCATCGGCGCATTCGTGGTCTGCGCCTCCATGGCCATAACGGCCTATCAAACCGCAATGACGCGAGAACAACTCGATAATGCCGTTGCTCAACAACGCGGGTGGCTTCGTGTCGAGACTACTCCAATAATAGACTTCGGGGTCATTCCAAACAGAGGCGCACAGGGTGTCTTTGAAATTCAGGTGACGAACGTCGGTAACCTTCCGGTTCGTGCTGCGTGGGTCAAGTCGCACCTTTACCCAATTCTTATGGGCCCACAGGGAAAAAGAACTCGGCCCGCAGGTTCTGTGCCAGCCGAGTGTGATGTCGACCCGCCAGAGGCGCACCGCGGACAAGCAGTCTTTCCCGGCGAAACCGTGCGGCTGATGGAGCAACTCCCACTCGCGAGCTGGGACGACATACAGTCCATAAAGAGGCACGGACCGGAATTCAGCCTCATGCTTCTCGTCTGCGTTCACTATCAAACCGGGGCTTCAAATGAAGTTCGCAGAACAAACGCCGCTTATGTCATTACGAAGGGAGAGGCGCCTGGAAAAATCGCCTTCGATGGGAGCGTCGAAATTGTTCCTAGAGAACAGCTGAGCCTTCGCCGACTGGGACTTGGCGAGATAGTGGAATAGATCGACCGGCGCCTTTGACGCATCGTCAGTGCGCGGCGCTGCCCTTCCCCACCTGATCACCGGCAACATTTCACAGATTTAATCTACATTTCAGGCTTGTAACGTGCCCCCGCCACGGGGCGCAGGCAGGTTGCCGCCACCTGACGGGCCGGGGGGCTCTGAAGGGGGAGAACCTGTATGAGCCCGTTTATCGCCTTGCTGGCGGCCGCGTCACCTGAAGTCATCGCCACGGCTGCCCCGGCGCCGGCGATCATGCTGTCCCAGGAAGCGGCGCCGGCCGCCGCCACCCCTGTCGCCAACCAGGGTGTCACCCCCTACCCGGCCAGCTTCTTCGCCGAAGCCTCGCCCAACTCGGCCATGGACATGATCGTCCGCATCCCCGGCTTCGCCTTCGACGGCGGCGACCAGGTGCGCGGTTACGGCGGCGCGGCCGGCAACGTGCTGGTCGACGGCCAGCGCAACGCGTCGAAGTCCGAGGGCCTAGAAGACTCCCTGCGCCGCATCCAGGCCAAGGACGTCGAGCGCATCGACATCATCCGCGGCGGCGCCCCCGGCATCGACATGCAGGGCAAGACCGTCATCGCCAACGTCATTCTGAAGAAGAACCGTGGCGGCAGCTGGCTGCTGGCCGTGGCCAACGCCATCCACCAGGACGGCCGCACCCAGCCGGCCTTCCGCTTCGAGGGCAGCGCTCCGGTCGGCCCGGGCACCTTCAACTGGTCCAACCTGGTCTACGTCGGCATCGACGACGGGGCCGGCGAAGGCGTCCAGCGCAGTGTCGATTCGGCCGGCCTGGTCACCCGCACCGCCTGGGACGAAACCGGCACCGGCCATGGCTATGACCTGAAGGCCGGCTGGAAGAGCCCGCTGTTCGGCGGCCGCGTCGCCGTCAACGCCCGCTACCACCCCGACACCTACAACTGGTCGCTCAACGCCTTCGACAACCCGCGCACCAGCCGCCTGTTCGTGGTCAAGGACCGCAACGAGCGTGTCGACGCCGAGTTCGGCGGCAGCTGGGAGGGCGACTTCGGCAAGGCCCGCTTCGAGGTCACCGCCCTGCAGACCGGCAGCGAGGTCGAGTTCTCCTCGCGCTTCGACGACGGGACCGACAGCGCCCTGTTCAGCGAAGAGGCCGAGCGAGGCGAGAGCATCGTGCGCGGCGCCCTGCGCTACACCTTCTCGCCCAACCTCATCGTCGAGGGCGGCGCCGAGGGGGCCTTCAACTTCCTCGACACCTCGACCGCCTATGAGGAGAACGGCCTGCCGGTCGTCCTGCCGCAGGCCAATGTGCGGGTGGAAGAGGAGCGCGGCGAGGCCTTCCTGACCGCCAACTGGCGCTGGAACCCCAAGTTCGCCGTCGAGGGCGGGCTGAAGGTCGAGGCCTCGACGATCAGCCAGTCGGGGGCGACGACCCTCTCGAAGGAGTTCACCTACTACAAGCCCCGGCTGATCGCGACCTGGTCGCCGACCGCCAGTGATCAGGTGCGCGTGCGCATCGAGCGCGAAGTCGGCCAGCTGAACTTCCGCGACTTCGCCAGCTCGATCTCGCTGTCGACCGGCGGCACGGTCACCGCCGGCGGAGCCGATCTGGAGCCCAGCAAGACCACGGTCTTCGAGGCCGCCTATGAGCGCAAGTTCTGGAAGGACGGCGCGGTCACGGTGAAGCTGACCCACGAGGAAATCACCGACGCCACCGACCGAATCCGGGTCACCGACATCACCGCCTGCCCGCTGGTCGCCGGTGTGCCCGACACCAGTGACCTCAGCTGCAACTTCGACGCCCCCGGCAACATCGGCGACGGCACCAACGACGAGCTGGAAATCGCCCTGACCCTGCCGCTCGGCAAGCTGGGCGTCCCCGGCGGCCTGCTGCGCGCCAATCTCGAATGGAGCAAGTCGGAGGTCACCGATCCGACCACCGGCGAGAAGCGCCGCATCAGCGGCCAGGCGCCCTTCGAATGGGAGATCCGCTTCTCGCAGGATCTGGCCAAGTACAAGACCCAGTGGGGAGTCGACGTCTTCGGCGCCTTCGAGGAGCGCTACTACCGCTTCGACCGCACCGACCAGCTGGAGCTGGAGACCTGGGTCACCCTGTACGCCGAGTACAAGCCCTATCCGGACCTGGCCATCCGCTTCGAGGCCCACAACCTGGCCGGCCGCGACCTGAAGTTCAGCCGCCAGCTCTACGACGCCCCGCGCGACACCGGCGCTGTCCGCTACAGCGAGGTGCGTCCGCTGGACTACCCGTCGTTCTTCTACATGCGGATCCGCAAGACGTTCTGAGCCAACTGCGCCAGGCGTCACCAAGCCCCGGTGACGCCGGCGACTAGGGGAGCGGCGCCCTGTCCTTCGAAGGCCGGTCGCGCCCAGGCGGTAGTCCCCCGCCAGACCAAGAGCCTTCAGTCCCGCTGGACAGGGCGCCGCTCCCCCTTCTCCTTCCCCTCAGCGAACCCGGCCAGTTGGTAGCCAACCATGGAAAAAGGGCCCCGGATTTCTCCGGGGCCCTTGTCCGTCGTGGGTCGCTCCGGCCTTAGGCCGGGTTGCGATCCGGGCCCGCCTGGCGATCAGCGTCGAGCGCCTGTTCGGGATGGTGGCCGGACGCGTCGTTCACGCCCGCCCCCCAATGCTTGATGAAGAAGCTGATGACGATGAACAGGACGCCGATGATGACGCCGCCCCAGCCCAGCTTGTCGAAGACTTCCAGGGAGGCGTCGAGCGCCGCCTTGGGGTCCAGCACCTTGCCGCCCGCGGTGTCGGTCTCGATGAGACCGGCGATCCAGCCGCCGACCAGCTGCGCGATCGAGCTGGACAGGAACCAGACGGCCATCATGAAGCTGACGACCTTGGCCACAGAAAGCTTGGTGATCTCCGACAGACCGACCGGCGACAGGAAGAGCTCGCCGGTGGTGTGCAGCAGATAGAGCAGGCCGAGCATGATCAGCGGCATGCGGAAGGCCGCATCCACCATGCCGCCGGCCCAGACCACGACCAGGAAGCCGAGGCCCACCTGGATGATCCCGAGGCCGAACTTCATGACCGGGTTGGGGTCGCGGTTATGCTTGCCCAGCCACAGCCACATGGCCGCGAACACCGGCGCGAAGATCAGGATGAAGCCGGAGTTGAAGGAGGCCGTCTGCGACGCGTTCAGCCCCATGTCGATCCAGACCACGTCCGCCGGAACGCCGGGGGCCATGACCATCTCGCGGGTGCCCATGAAGACGGTCTTGCCCAGCAGCTCGAAGGTGACCGGGCTGGAGATCAGCGACAGGTCGACGTTGCTCTCGGCGAACAGCGCCAGCGAGGTGCCGGCCTGTTCGAACAGGGTGAAGAACACCACCGCCCCGAAGATCAGCACCAGGGCCATGCCCATCCGCTTGCGCTCCGTGCCGTTGCACTGGGTGACCATGAAGAAGGCGATGTAGAGCAGCGACAGGATGGTGCTGATCAGCAGGACCGTGCCGACCAGGGCGTTGCGCTGGACCATGAACCAGACCACGCCGACACCGAGGATGCCGCCCAGGTAGATCAGCCCCTCGACGTTCAACGGACCGAGGATGGACCGGGTCAGACGCTCGGGAACCGGCGGCTCGCCCTTGCCTTCCAGCCAGGGCTTGCCGAGCACGAAGGCGATGTAGCCCGCCAGCATGCCGATCCCCGCCAGGCCGAAGCCCCAGCCCCAGCCGTAGTTGGCGCCGAGGTAGCCGCAGAGGATGGCCGCCCAGAAGGCGCCGAGGTTGATCCCGTAGTAGTAGAGGGTGAAGCCTGGATCGCGCCGGGGATCGCCCTGCGGATACAGCTGACCGACGATGGTCGAGATGTTCGGCTTGAGGAAGCCGACCCCCATGATGATCAGCGAAAGCGCCAGGTAGAAGATGTTCACATAGGTGGAGTCGCGGTTGATGACTTCCTTGGTGAAGCTGCCCTTGGTCAGGGTGGCCGGCAGCGGCGCGTCGGCCGGCAGGCCCTCGATGGCCAGGCCGCCGTCGGCGGCGGGACCAAACTCGTACTTGTTGTCGCCAACCTGCAGTCGAACGTCGCGGTCATCGCCGCGGCCATCGACAACGAACTCGTACTTGGCCCCCTGATAGACCAGCAATTCCTGAGCGGGCTTGCCTTCCACGGCCATCATGCCGTGACCGGCGACCAGCAGCAGGGCGCCGAAAGCGACGGCCTTGCGGGTGCCGAGGTAGCGGTCGGCCAGCATGCCGCCGATCAGCGGCAGCAGGTAAACCAGGCTGGTGTAGGAGCCATACAGCCCCGTCGAGAACTTGCGCTCGAACAGGAAGTGCTGGGTCAGGTAGAAGATCAGGATGGCGCGCATCCCGTAGTAGGAGAAGCGCTCCCACATCTCCGCGAAAAACAGGATGAACAGCCCCTTGGGGTGTTTTCGCAGCTGGAGAAAGACCGGAATGCCGGTCGCCAGGGTCACGAGGATCCCCAGCATGATGACGATACTGTTCATTCAATGACCCTGTGTGGCTTCGAGGGAGGCCCGGAAACGGATTCCACCCCAACCTCCCCGATTTGCCGGGAGAAAATCACGCGGGCGATTGTTTCACAAGCAACGGTTTACCGTACGGCGTTCGACGGGATGGCGTCCGGGGAGCCGGCTTCCCATCTGAAGCGTTCACCCTGCCGTAGCCACAAGGAGCCGTCCCGATGACCGAGCCCTACCTGAAGATCGCCGCCGCCGGGGGGAGGGTCCGCGCCCTGTTCGAGGGCCACGAGATCGCCGATTCGGCCAATGCCCTGGTGCTCAACGAGGGCGCCTATGCGCCGGTCGTCTATTTCCCGCGCGAGGATGTCGAGATGCTGGCCCTGCGCCGCACCGATCATTCGACCCACTGTCCCCACAAGGGCGACGCCAGCTACTTCACCATCTATCGGGACGCCAAGGTGATCGACAACGCCGCCTGGTCCTATGAAGACCCGATCGACGGCGCCGGCGTCATCAAGGACCACATCGCCTTCTATCCGCAGCATGTGGACATCGAGATGGACGCCGCCGGGACGCAACCTCCGCTGAAGGTGCCGCCGCACGATCCGCCTTACGCGGACATCGATCCACTCAGTTAGTAGGCGCAGTCCGAGAAGACGCGGTTGATGTCGCCCTTCCATTCGCCGTGGAACTGCTCCAGCAGGCGGTCAGCGGGGGTCAGGCCGCTGTCGGCGATGGCTTCCAGTTCGCCGAGGTAGGTCGTCTCGTCGATGAACCCGCCATCGAGCTCGGCGCGGTTCTTCAGCCCCTGACGGGCGATGGCGACCATGTCGACCGCCACGTCCCGCGCCGAGCGCCCGGCCACCTGGGCCTTGAGGCCAAGCCGCGGCACATCCCGGCGCAGGCCCTCGCGGTCTTCGGCCGTCCAGTCCTTGCAGAGGTCCCAGGCGGCGGCGAGCGCCGCGTCGTCGTAGAAGATGCCCGTCCACAGGGCCGGCAACGCACAAAGCCGGCTCCACGGCCCGGCGTCGGCGCCGCGCATCTCCAGATAGGACTTGAGCCGCACCTCCGGGAAGATGGTGGTGGTGTGGTCGGCCCAGTCCTTCATCGTCGCCCGCTGGCCGGGCATGTCGTCCAGCTTGCCGTCGATGAATTTCTCGAACGATTGCCCGGCCAGGTCGATGTACAGACCCTTGCGCTTGGCAAAGTACATCGGGACCTTCAGCGCATAACGGGCGTAGGTCTCGAACCCGAACCCGTCCTCGAAGACGAAGTTCAAGAGGCCCGTGCGGTCCGGATCGGTGTCGGTCCAGACGTTGGCCCGCGACGACAGGAACCCGTTCGGCCTGCCCTCCGTGAACGGGCTGTTTGCGAACAGGGCCGTGGCAATCGGCTGCAGGGCCAGCGAGGTGCGGAACTTCGCCACCATGTCGGCCTCGCTCGAAAAATCGAGGTTGGCCTGCACCGTGCAGGTGCGCAGCATCATGTCGAGGCCGAGGTTGCCGACCAGCGGCATGTAGCGCCGCATGATCACATAGCGGCCCTTGGGCATGATCTCCGCCTGGTCGCGGCGGATGGTCGGATGGAAGCCCAGCCCCAGGAACCCCAGGCCCAGTTCGTCGGCGACGGTCTTCACCTCTTCCAGGTGCTGGCCGGTCTCCGAACAGATGTCGTGCATCGTCTTCAGCGGCGCGCCGGAGAGCTCGAACTGGCCGCCCGGCTCCAGGCTGACGTTGGCCCCGTTGCGCTCCAGGCCGATGATGGTCTGGCCGCCGTCGGCGCGGTCTTCCAGCACCGGCGTCCAGCCGAACCGCATCAAGCCCTTCAGCAGGGCCTCGATGCCGCGCTCGCCGTAGTAGGGCACGGTCGAGTTATCGGCGAGGTTGAAGCCGAACTTCTCGTGCTCGGCGCCCACGCGCCATTCGCTCTTCGGCTTCGAACCGTTCGCGAAATAGCCCGTCAGGTCTTCGAGCGTCAGCGGACGATCGTCCGTCGCTGCATCCGCCATGTATGCCTCCCCAGGCTATTCAAATCCGATGGCGGGGGAGGCCCTTCCCCAACCGGCGGCGATCTTTACGCTGTTCAGGAGGTGGGAGACAATCACGTCGTTCGCAAGATCACGCCGAGCTGTTGCAAACCGCTTGTTGCCCAATTCCCGCCGGGCGCCCTAGCCTCGCCGGCATGATCATCGCCCTCACCCTGACGTCGCTTCTCCTGGCCGCGCAGCCTTCCGCGCCGCCGCCCCGCAACCCGGCGCTGATCCGGCGCGGAGAGGCGGTTGCCAAGATCAACGACGCCTTCGACGGCCTGGCCGATCGGCACGGCTCCGATCCGGCCCGCCAGGATCGGCTAATGGCGGTGCTGTTCGCGCCGGGCCACTGCGATCTCGACGGCCCCTCCCAGACGACCAGCGTGTCGGCCTACAAGGACATCAAGCCCAGCCATCCCCAGTTCGGCGCCATTCAGTCCCTGATGGAGCGCTACGGCGCCCAGCCGGGTGAGGCGGCCGACACCTTCACCACCGATGACTATTTCGATCTGAACGCGGCCGTCCGCTGCCTGCCCGGCGGCGGGCGCTACCTGACGGGCGCGCGGGCAGGCCAACTGCTTGGCGGCGGCAACGCGCCCTCCAACATGCGGCTGAGCCGGGAGCAGTTCGAACGTCTGCTGGCCTATGCCGTCAAGGCCGCCGACGCGGACATCGCCGCCAAGCCCTAGGACCAGTCCCCCAGCGCCGCCTGCCACAGGGTCATGGCGCTGATGGCGGCGGTGTCCGCCCTCAGGATGCGCGGGCCCAGGGACACCACGCTGGCGCCGTCCATGGCCCGCAGGCGCTCGGCCTCCTCCGGATCGAAGCCGCCCTCCGGCCCGATCAGGATGGCCCACGGCCCGGCTTCCGCGCCCTTTAGCGCCTCCAGCACCGGCGCCCCGCCGGTCTCGTCGCAGAACATCAGCCGCCGGCCGTCCCAGCCGTCGAGCAGCTTCGACAGCTTCACCGGCGGCAGGATCTCCGGCACGTCCAGCCGCCCCGTCTGCTCGGCCGCCTCGACGGCGATGGCCTGCAGGCGGTCGATATTGGCCTTGTCGGCGTTGGTCCGCCGCGTCTGGACCAGCTGCACCCGCGCCGCCCCCAGCTCCGCCGCCTTCTCGATCACCGTCTCCAGCGGCCCGCGCTTCACCAGCGCCATGATCAGGGTCAGGTCCGGACCCGTCTCCTGCGCCCGCACCCGCGAGCCGACGGTCAGCCGGCACCGCCGCTTGTCCGGATCAACAACCGTGGCCCGCCACTCTCCATCGCGGCCGTTGAACAGCAGCACCTCCGACCCGATGGTCAGGCGCATCACGGCGATCAGATAGCGGGACGCTTCCATGCCCGGGGCGACGGCGGCCCCGGCCTTCAGGTCGGCGGATACGAACAGACGGATCATGCCCGCCTTCTAGCGCGCAGAACCCGTCCGTGTTTAGCCTGTGGCATGGGAAAAGACGCCGATACCTACGACGAAGACCTGATCGCCCTGCAGACAGCCATCGTCGGCTGGCGCAAATGGTCGCTGGAGTCCGAAGAGAAGGTGCTGGTCATCTTCGAAGGCCGCGACGCCGCCGGCAAGGACGGCTCCATCCGCCGCATTGTCGAATACCTGCCGCCGCGCACCACCCCGGTCGTCGCCCTGCCCAAGCCGTCCGACCGCGAAAAGTCGCAGTGGTACTTCCAGCGCTACACCCCCCACCTGCCGGCGGCCGGCGACCTCGTGCTGTTCAACCGCTCCTGGTACAACCGCGGCGGGGTCGAGCCGGTGATGGGCTTCTGCACCGAGAAGCAGCGCGACGAATTCCTGCGCGAGGTCGTGCCCTTCGAGGACATGCTCACCGACAGCGGGGTGAAGCTGATCAAGTTCTGGCTCGACATCTCCAAGACCGAGCAGGCCGAGCGGCTCGAGGAACGCCGCACCGATCCCCTGAAGCTGCTCAAGACCAGCCCGCTGGACGCCGAGGCGCAAGTGCGCTGGGACGCCTATTCCGGCGCCCGCGACCTGATGCTGAGCAAAACCCACAGCAAGCACGCCCCCTGGACCATCGTGCGCGGCGACAGGAAGAAGCCGGCCCGGCTGGCGATCATGCGCCACCTGCTGCACGAGCTGGCCCCGCCCGAACTGCGCAAGGGGGTGGCCAGGCCTGACAAGGACGTCCTGTTCAGGTTCACAGCCAAGGCCCTGACGGACGGGCGGCTGGAGCGCTAGTGATCCAGGTAGCCGAAGCCGTGGCGCAGATGCCCGCGCAGCAGTCCTGACAGCCAGGCCCGGTCCTCGTCGGTCCAGACCACCGCCCGTCTCGCCTCGCTCGGCACGATGGCCTCGCCATAAGCCGGGTCCAGCTTTTCGGCGATGGCCTGTTTGCTCGACACCGCCACGGCGGCGGCCACGTCGGCGCTGTCCAGCCGCACGCCGAAATGGGCCCACAGCCGCCGCACCCCGGCGCCGGGATCGGCCTTCAGCTCCTCGTGCTTCAACACCAGCACCCGGTCCGGCAGGGCCGCCGCCAGGGCGCCCCAACGGTTGAAGAACCGCACGAACCACCAGACATCATCGACCTTCTTCCGGCCCGGCGCCGGGCGGCGCAGGAACTGCGAGAAGGTCCCGAGATCATAGGCCTCCGCCCACTTCACATAGTAGCTGGCCAGGGCATCGCGCGGATCGCGGACCAGAACCACCGTCGGCGGCAGGTCGAGCATCCCCGCCTCCGCCGCCACGGTGATCAGCCGCGAGGGAATGTTGTGCGAGCTGCCGATACGCGGCGCCCTCGCGTGGACCCGATCATGCTTGGGATGGCCGATAAAGGCGTCGCTGCCCGGCCCGCTGGAGGTTTCGGGCGGGGCCAGGTTCAGGCGATGGGCGATGGCGTGGCTGGCCATGAACCGCAGCCAGTGGGTGCCGCTGTTCTTGGCCGTGGCCAGAAACCCGTCGACGGCCCCGGCATAGCGGACCAGATGAAACGCCTGCAGGTCATTCTCCAGGTCACGACCCGCCAGCGCCACGCTGTCCGTTGCCAAACTCATCTCGCCCCTCCAGTTAGGAGGTGTCAGCCAGGAGGGAACGCCATGGACTACGTCCGCCTCGGAAACACCGGACTCAAGGTCTCACGGCTTTGTCTCGGCTGTATGACGTACGGTTCGCCCGATTGGCGTCCATGGGTGCTGGACGAGGCCGCCGCCGAACCCTTCTTCAAGGCCGCCATCGAGGGCGGCATCAACTTCTTCGACACCGCCGACATGTACTCGAACGGCGTCAGCGAACAGATCACCGGCAAATGGCTGCGCGAATTCTCCCGCCGCAGCGACACGGTGATCGCGACCAAGGTCTTCTTCCCACACGGCCCCGGCCCCAACGCCGGCGGCCTGTCGCGCAAGCACATCTTCGAGGCGGTCGACCGCTCCCTGAAGAACCTCGGCACCGACTACATCGACCTCTACCAGATCCACCGCTTCGACCCGGCCACCCCGATCGAGGAAACCCTCGAGGCGCTGCATGACGTGGTGAAGGCCGGCAAGGCCCGCTACATCGGGGCCAGCTCGATGTTCGCCTGGCAGTTCGGCAAGATGCTGGCCACGAGCGAAAAGCACGGCTGGACGAAGTTCGTCTCCATGCAGCCGCAGTACAACCTGGTCTACCGCGAGGAGGAGCGCGAGATGCTGCCCCTCTGCAAGGCGGAAGGCGTCGGCGTCATCCCCTGGTCGCCGCTGGCGCGCGGCTTCCTGGCCGGTGGCCGCGGCAAGGTCGGCGAGGGCAATACCGAGCGGGCCCGCACCGACGAATTCAGCCCCCGCCTCTACTACCGCGACGCCGACCACGCCGTCGTGGCTGCGGTCGAGGAGATCGCCAGGGCCCGCGGCGTCTCCAACACCCAGGTCGCCCTGGCCTGGGTCCTGCGCAACGACGCCATCACCGCCCCCATCGTCGGCGCCAGCAAGCTGCATCACCTGTCGGAGGCGTTGGCGGCGCTCGATCTCACCCTGACGGCGGATGAGATCAAGGCGCTCGAAAAGCCCTACCAACCCAAACCCGTGCTCGATCACGCCTGACATACCCCCCTCCCGTCATCCCGGAAGACCGCGAAGCGGGCTATCCGGGACCCAGGCGGTGCGCGATCTCGCTATCAAACGCAGCTGTTCGGCCGGTGCGCTGCAGCCCCTGGGTCCCGGATAAGCGCTGCGCGCTTTCCGGGATGACGGAATGTGGTCAATGCCCATCCCCAGAGAATCATGGCACGAAACATTTCATGAACACCGGCGTCACCCTCACGGCCGCTCAGGCCCGGCGCATCGCCCTGGCCGCGCAGGGCTTCGCCGAGCCGCGCCCGGAGCAGCCCTCGCGCCGCCACTTCATCAAGACGGTGAACCGCCTGGGCGTCGTGCAGATCGACAGCGTCAACGTCGTCACCCGCACCCACTACCTGCCCAAGTTCTCCCGCCTCGGCGACTACGCCCGCGACACGCTGGAAACCGAGGCCTGGGGCAAGAAGCCCAGCCTGTTTGAATACTGGGGCCACGAGGCCTCGCTGATGCCGGTCGCCAACCAGCCCCTGTTCCGCTGGCGCATGGCCCGGGCCGAGGCCGGCGACGGCATCTGGAAGGGCATCGCCCGCTTCGCCCGCGAGCGCCGCGACTACATCGACGGCATCCTCGAAGAGATCGAACGCCGAGGCCCCGTCACCGGCGGCGACTTCGCCACCGGCCCGCGCGGCGCCCCCGGCTGGTGGTCGTGGTCCGAGGGCAAGCGGGCGCTGGAATGGCTGTTCTGGACCGGCCAGATCACGACGAAGACCCGGCGCAGCTTCGAACGCGTTTACGACCTCACCGAACGCACCCTGCCCCGCGCCGTGGTCGCTGCCCCGACACCCAGCGAAGAGGACGCCCAGCGCGAACTGATCCGGATCAGCGCCCGGGCCATGGGCGTCGCCACCGAGACCGACCTGCGCGACTACTTCCGGCTGGGGGTGGCCGACACCAGGCAGCGCATCGCCGAACTGGTCGAGGCCGGCGAACTGATCCCGGCGACGGTGAAGGGCTGGGGCAAACCGGCCTGGCTCTGGCCCGAGACCAAGATACCCCGCCGTATCCACGCCCGCGCCCTGCTCTCGCCGTTCGACAACCTGATCTGGTTCCGCGAGCGCACCGAGTGCATCTTCGGCGTCCGCATCCGGCTGGAGATCTACACCCCGGCCCACAAGCGCGAGCACGGCTACTACGTGCTTCCGTTCCTGGAGGGTGAGGCGATCACCGCAAGGGTCGACCTGAAGAGCGACCGCAAGGCCGGGACGCTGCTGGTCCAGGCGGCCTGGCGCGAGGCTGACGCGACGGGCGAGACGGCGGCGGCGCTGGCGACGGAGCTGAAGCTGATGGCGGGATGGCTGGGCCTGGAGCGGGTCGAAGTCGTCGGCAAGGGCGATTTGGCGCCGGCGCTCGAAGACGCCCTCTAACCTCCCTCCCCGAATGGGGAGGGAAGGAGACCTACGCCGTCCCCTCGGCCAAGGCCGCCAACCGCGCATACATCCCCTTCTTCGCCTTCAGCGTCCCGTGCGTGCCTTCTTCGACCACCCGCCCGTTCTCGAACACCAGAATCCGATCCGCCCCACGGATGGTGCTCAGCCGGTGCGCGATCACGATCGTCGTCCGCCCGGCCATCAGCTCTTCCATCGCCGCCTGCACCTCGCGCTCGGTTTCGACGTCGAGGCTGGAGGTCGCCTCGTCGAACACCAGGATCGGCGCATCGGCGAGAAACGCCCGCGCAATCGCCACCCGCTGACGCTCGCCGCCCGACAGCTTCACCCCCCGCTCCCCGACCAGGGTCTGATACCCGTTCGGCAACCGCTCGATGAAGTCGTGAGCCCGCGCCCGCGTCGCCGCCAGCCGGATCTCCTCCGCCGTCGCGCCGGGGCGGGCATAGCCGATGTTCTCGGCGATGGTCCGATGGAACAGGGCCGGGTCCTGCGGCACCAGGGCGATCGCCCGGCGCAGCGAGCCCTGGGTCACCGCCGCCACGTCCTGGCCGTCGATCAGGATCCGCCCGCCCTGCAGGTCGTACAGCCGCTGCACCAGCTTGACGAAGGTCGACTTGCCGGCTCCCGTCGGTCCGACCAGGGCCACCTTTTCTCCCGGCGCGATCCGCACCGAGAATCCGTCATACAGCGGCGCCTCGGCGCTCTTGTACTGGAAGGTCGCGCCCTCGAAGACGATCTCGCCCGCCCCCGGGACAAAGTCCGGCGCGCCGTCCCGGTCAGCCACCTGCGGCGGCATCCGGTAATAGGCGGCCACGTCCTCGGCGTCGTCGAGGCCCTTCTGCAGCATCCGCACGTTCTCGCCGATGTTGCGCAGATAGCCGCTCATCAACATGAAGGCGGTGATGGCGAACCCAAGGTCCCCGGCCGTCGCCCGCCCCTGCAGCCACATGTGCACAAGGATGCCGGTGCTGCCGGCCTGCAGCATCACCGTCAGGATGTTCTGGACCACCCAGACGTCCATGAACCGGCCCCAGGTCTTCTGGACCGCGATGTGCCAGGTGTTGGTCAGCTCGCCGAACCTGGCCTCCTCGCGCCGTTCGGCGCCGAAGGTCTTCACCGTCGGGTTGGAGCCGATGGCGTCGGCCAGCGCCCCGCCGATCCGGCTGTCCAGGGCGATGGACTTGAGGTTGGTCGGCCGCACATAGACCTTCACCAGCCACAGGTTGGCCCAGATGAACCCGGCCACCACCACCCCGGCCAGCAGACCCACGAGCGGCCAGCGGAACGCCATCTGGATGCACAGCCCGGCCAGCACCAGCAGCGCCGGCCCCAGCCACAGGATCACCGCGTCCGATACCGAGTCGTATCCCCACATCGCCCGGCTGACCTTGCGCACCGTCGCGCCCGCGAAGTTGTCAGCATGCCAGTCCGAGCTGAAGCTCTGGACCTTCTGGAACGCCTCGTCGGTCAGCTCGCGCATGTTGCGCGCCGCCAGCGGGTTCCAGAAGCGGAAGCCGATGTTCCGCGTCACCACGAACGCCACATAGACCCCGACGAACAGCCCCCAGGCCCCCCAGGCCCGGTCCGCATCCTTCACCGGCGAGGACACCGCATCGATCAGCGCCTTGGCGGCGCTCGGCAGCATCAGGTCGAAGATTACCGCCACCAGCATCAGCCCCACCGCCCCGGTCAGCAGCCAGGGCCGCCGCAGCCAGAGGCGGGCGATGAAGGCCAGGACCTGGCCGTTGGACAGCGTCCGTCCCCGGCTGGCGTCCTCGTCTTCGTAGTGCTCGGTCATAGGAGGCCCGACATAGGCCAGACCGGCGTTCGGCGGGAGGGGCGAGGGGCGAAATAGTGGCCACGCGGCATGAAGGCGACAGGCCTCAGATGCGGAGCGGCGCCACCAATCAAGCTCTCCCCCCGCGAGCGGGGGGAGGACCGCTTTGGAGCGGATGCGACAAAGCAGGAGGGGGGCAACCCCGCTTCAGGAGGAACCTCCCCACCGCCGGTGGGGCCCGCCTCCTGATTTCTCGCCAAGGCTCGAAATCTGTCCTCCCCCCACTTCGCGGGGGGAGAGCTGACTCTTCCGCCTCTGCGCCTCTAGAAGGTCTCCCCGACCATCTCCTCGCTCATCTCCCACAGCGCCTTGGCGTTGGCGGGGTCGATGGCATACGCCCGCACCCCGCTCCGCGCAGTCGGGCTCTCTTCGTTGTGGGCCAGGTGGCAGTCCTCGCAGTAGAGGCCGCCGACCTCGTTCACATCGGCGACGATGCCGGCCCAGACCGACGTCGCCGCGCCCTGCGGGATGCTCTTCCACTGGAAGCTCTGGCCGGCCGGTTGGTTGGCGTTGACCTGGGCCAGCATCGCGGCCCGCATCTCGTCGGTCATGTGGCGGCCGAGCTCGGTCATGATGCCGCCTGGGTGCACGGCGATGGCGCGCACCCCGCGGTCCTTGTGGCGGCGGTCGAACTCGACGGCGAACAGGACATTGGCCGTCTTGCTGCGGCCATAGGCGCCGAACGGGGTGTACTCGGTTGTCTCGAAGTTCGGGTCCTCGAGATCGACGTCCGAGAACCGGTGACCCGACGAAGCCAGGCTGACCAGACGGCCGCCCGGCTTGATCAGCGAGGCGATGCGGTTGGCGAACACGAAGTGGCCCAGGTGGTTGGTGCCGAACTGGGTTTCGAAGCCGTCGGCGGTGGTGCTCTTGGGACAGGCCATGACCCCGGCGTTGTTGATCACCACGTCGAACTGACGCCCGTCAGCCAGCAGCCTGTCTGCGGCGGCGCGCACGCTCTTCAGCGAAGCCAGGTCCAGTTCGATCAGCTCCAGCGAGCCGCCGTTGGCGGCCTGCTCGCGGACCACCTGGGTGGCGCCTTCAGCCTTCTTCAGATCGCGCGCCGCGCCGACCACGGCGGCGCCGCGGGCGGCCAGGGCGCGGGCGGTCTCGACGCCCAGACCGGCCGAGACGCCGGTCACCAGGATGCGCTTGCCGGAAAGATCAACGCCGTCCAGCACCTCATCGGTGGTGGAGGTCGCTCCAAAGGTCTTGCTCATGATCTGCTCTCCCGACCCCTCCGCGCATTGCCAACCGATGGCCGCGCCGTTAAAACGGAGGAAGTCTCCGCTTCATATACGGAGGCATCCTCCGTTTATCAAGGCCTGCTTTTCGTGTCCGTTCAATCCGCCCGCAAACCGCGCGCCGACAGCCAGCGTAACCGCGAGCGCTTGCTGGAGGCCGCCCGCGCCGGCTTCGGCGAGACCGGGCCGGACGTCAGCCTCGACGAGATCGCCCGCCGGGCCGAGGTCGGCATCGGCACCCTCTACCGCCACTTCCCGACCCGCGACGCCCTGGTCGGCGCCGTTTACCGGCGCGAGGTCGAGGCCCTGGCCGGGACCGTCCCCGCCCTGCTGGCGCAGCATCGGCCCGGCGAGGCCCTGCGCCAGTGGATGCATCTGCTGGTCGATTACATGGCGGCCAAGAAGCTGATCGTCGCCGCACTGTCGGGCCCCAAGGACGACCTCTACGCCGTCTCCGGCCAGCTGATCGTCACCGCCCTCGACCAGCTGGTCGCCGCCGCCCGCGACGCCGGCGACATCCGCCCCGACATCCAGCCCGCCGACATCAAGCGCCTGCTCAGCGGCTTCAGCTTCGGCGCCGGCGAACCCGGCTGGGCCGACAGCGCCCGGCGGCTTGTCGATGTGCTGATGGATGGGCTGAAGCGGTAGGCCGACCCGCGCCGTACCCCAAATTCAAATCCGGTCTGGCGGGCGAATGCCGGATCGCTCCCGCCCCTGGCCCACCCCGCCGTCCGAGGGTGGTTTCCGGAGGGTCCAGGGCGGCGCCCCGAGGGGTCGAAAGCCACCCCCTGGCGGACAGCGGATGGGTCTTCGATTGGACCTATGGCCTTGAAATTCTTACGTAACTTTTTCACCCCCAGCCGGGCTTCCTGATATAATGGGTCCGCTTCGACAGACAGGCCGTTTGTCGCCAACCGTTGGACAGCGGCCTCGAACCGGCGATAACCCCCCGATGACTCACGTCCTGCCAGACGCCGTCCCGACCAACTGGGTCGACCGCCACGCGCCGCCTAGGCTTCGCCCGTGGCTCAAGCTCGGCCGCTTCGATCGGCCGGCCGGCATCTGGCTCCTCATGCTGCCCGGCTGGATGGGCATCGCCCTGGCCGGCGCCATGCAGCTGCGCTGGCCCGACCCCGTTCTGCTGATCCAGTTCTTCATCGGCGCGGCCCTGATGCGGGCCGCCGGCTGCGCCTTCAACGACATCGTCGACCGCGACTTCGACGCCCAGGTCGCCCGCACCGCCATGCGGCCGATCCCGGCCGGCCAGATCACGGTGAGGCAGGCCTGGGCCTTCCTGATCGGCTGCAGCCTGGTCAGCCTTCTCATCCTGCTGACCATGAACCTCTGGGCGGTGGGCCTCGGCGTCGCTTCGCTCGGCCTGGTCGCCGCCTATCCCTTCATGAAGCGGATCACCTGGTGGCCGCAGGCCTGGCTGGGCCTGACCTTCAACTGGGGCGCCCCGCTCGGCTTCGCCGCCGCCCTCGGCGGCCCGACCCTGCTCAGCCTCATCGGCCTGGCCGGGGAGCCGGAGCCCCGTCCCCTCGAGGCCTGGCCTGCGGTCGTCCTCTACGTCGGCCTGATCTTCTGGACCCTTGGCTACGACACCATCTACGCCGTCCAGGACCTCGAGGACGACGCCCTGGCCGGCGTCAAATCCTCGGCCCGCGCCCTGGGCGAGCACACCACGCGCGGGGTCGTCATCTTCTACGCCCTCAGCTTCACCCTGATCCTGGCGGCGGGCTGGCTGGGCGGGCTCGGCCCCCTGATGCTGCCGGCCCTGGCGGTCTTCGGCCTGATGCTGTCACGCCAGGCGGCGGCCCTGCGGCTCGACGACCCCCAGGGCGCGCTGGCCCTGTTCAAGTCCAATGTCTGGGCCGGCGCCGTGGTGGTGGTCGGACTGGCCGCGGGTCTGTGGAGACCCGCCGGCTTCTAGAACGGCTTCTTGCGGCCAGGCACAACGGCCTGACGATCCGCGCCGGCCGTCGCAAAAAATATTCCTGATCGTTGTTCACCTGGCTTGATCCTGATCAAATGCGGGACGCGCGGACCGGACCTACAGTCGCGCCAAGGCCGCTACGACGGTCAGCAGGGAGCTGTGCATGACCACCCAGCATTTCGACGTCCTGATCGTCGGCGCCGGCATTTCCGGCATCGGCGCCGGCTACCACATGCAGCAGCAGGCGCCGGACCGCAGCTTTGTCATCCTGGAGACTCTGGAAAGCTTCGGCGGCACCTGGCTGACCCACAAATATCCGGGCATCCGCTCGGACAGCGACCTCTTCACCTTCGGCTACCGCTTCAAGCCCTGGGTCGGCCCGCCGATCGCCACGGCCGAAGAGATCCTGACCTACATGGGCGAGGTGATCGAAGAGAACGATCTGGCCCGCCATATCCGCTTTGGGCACCGCATCGAGCGCGCCGACTGGTCCAGCGAGGACAATGTCTGGACCATCGAGGCCGTCGCCGACGGCAAGCGCGTCAAGCTGACCGCCAACTTCCTCTGGATGTGCCAGGGCTACTATCGCCATTCGAAGGGCTACACCCCTGAATGGCCCGGCATGGCCGACTTCAAGGGCCGCATCGTCCATCCCCAGACCTGGACCGACGATATCGACCTCAAGGGCAAGAAGGTCGTGGTCATCGGCAGCGGCGCCACGGCCGCCACCCTGGTGCCCAACATCGCCGACGAGGTGGAGCATGTGACGCTGCTGCAGCGCTCGCCGACCTACTTCATCCCGGGGCGCAACGCCGACGACCTGGCCGACATCCTGCGCCAGATCCAGGCGCCCGACGACTGGACCCATGAACTCGTCCGCCGCAAGCGCCTGTTCGACCAGGACGCCTTCACCCAGCGCGCGATCGCCGAGCCGGAAACGGTGAAGGCCGAACTGCTGGCCGGAGTGTCGATGTTCCTGCCGCCGGACGTGGTCGAAAAGCACTTCACGCCCAGCTACCGCCCCTGGCGCCAGCGCATCGCCTTCGTCCCCGATGGCGACATCTTCCAGGCGGTCAACAAGGGCAAGGCCAGCGTCGTCACCGACCATATCGACCGCTTCGTCGAGAAGGGCATTCTGCTGAAATCCGGCGAGACGCTGGAGGCCGATGTGATCATCACCGCCACCGGCTTCGACCTCAACGTCATGGGCGACATCGCCTTCTGGGTCGACGGCAAGCCGGTCGATTTCGCCGAGACGGTGACCTATCGCGGGATGATGTTCACCGGCGTGCCGAACATGGTCTGGGTCATGGGCTATTTCCGCGCCAGCTGGACCCTGAGGGCCGACCTGCTGGGCGACTTCGTCACCCGCCTTCTGAACCACATGAAGGCCAAGGGCGTCAGCCGCGTCGAGCCGGTTCTTCGCCCAGAGGACGAGGGGATGAAGCTGCTGCCCTGGATCGACCCGGAGAACTTCAACCCCGGCTATCTGATGCGCGGCATGCATTTGCTGCCCAAGGCCGGCGACCGGCCGGAATGGCGCCACACCCAGGACTACTGGCGGGAGAAGGACGACCTGCCGAAAATCGACCTCGACGCGCCGGAGTTCCGCTACAGCGGGGCCAGGGCCAAAAGGTCGGCCGCCTGAACCCGGGGCGGCATCCACAGCAGGATGCCGGTCCCGATGAACAGGCTGAAACAGGAAACGATCAGGGCGCGGCGCACGGCGAACTTCCGGAAGTGAGGGGTCAGGACAGGTCCTTACGCCGCTGACCTGTCGGCGGATCACACGCGGTGATTGCCAGTTGACCACTACCCGCTATGGTCAACCCGTCGCATAACGGCGGGGGGCCGACATGAAACCACTTCCTCTGGCGCTCGGCGTCCTGACCCTGACCGGCTTCGCCGCCATCATCGGCCTTTGGCTCTACTCCACCATGCCGATCACAACCTTGCTCTATGTGTTCGTCGACGCCGAGCTCATCACCAAGATGGTCGACATGTTGGTGATGCTGATGCTGGCCGGAGCCCTCTTCCTGCCGAAAGGCCGCCGAGGTGAGCTGCTGATGATCGTCGGGTGGCTGGCCCTCGGGCTCGGCCTGCTCGGGACCCTGTTCAATGCCTCCATGATCATGCGGGCCATCCAGATGACCGGGACCACCAACCTGCGGGTCATCGCCCCGGGCCTGGCCGAGGGCCTGCTGCCCGTGACGCTCGGGTTGCTGACGCTGACCATCGCGGCGGTGCGGGCCGGCAAGCGGCCCGCCGAAGCCTAGGCCCGCCCGTCCATGAGGCGTCTTCCTCTGGCGCTCGGCGCCGCGACGCTGGTGGCCTTCGCCGCCGTCATCGGCCTCGCAGCCTACGGCGAGCTCGGCTGGGACGTGCCCTGGCTGTTCATCTACTCCGACGTGATCGATAAGGTCGTCATCCTGCTGTCGCTGGCCGTGACCGTCCGGTCGGTTCTGCCCTTCAGACGCCCGGAGAACGCTACCCGCCAGTTGCACAGCATGGCGATGCTGGTGGCCGGGCTTGGCCTGCTGGCCACGGTCATCGCCTTCGTCAGCCCGCAGATGATCAACTCCAACGCACCCATATCCAAGCTGATCAAGATGCTCGCGCCCGACTACGCCCAGAACCTGCTGCCCCTCGCCTTCGGCCTGCTGGCGGCGACGGTGGCGACGGCGCGGGCCGGCCGGCGTCCAGCCTAGGCCTTCACGAAGTACCCCCCGGGGGCCGACGCCCAGGGGAATTTGACGATGCGCGGCGGCTTGCCGTCGAAGAACTCCTCGACCGCCTCGGTCTCGCCCGGCCATTCGCGGATGGCGAACTCGTCGAACAGCACCACCCCACCGGTAAGGATGCGCGGCCAGAAGGCCTTCAGCGCCGCCAGGGTCGGCTCGTAGAGGTCCATGTCCAGGTGCAGCAGGCTGATGCGCGTGCCCGGGTTCTCGGCCACATACTGACCGGCCGTCTGGCAGACATCCCCGTCGACCAGCTCGATCCGCGGCCGCACCTGCACGAAGGCGTCGGCGTTGAAGGCGTCGACCAGGGCAAACAGGGTGTCGCGGAAGGCGCCGGGGTTCCAGCCCTCGGCGGTATTGCCCACCCGGTCGTCCAGGCCGTCCTTCTCGGTGCGGTCGGCCAGGCCCCGGAAGTGGTCAAAGCCCAGCACCTTGCGGGTGCGGTCGCCGGGACAGAAGGTCTCCAGGAACCGGGCGAAGCTGAGCAGGGAACTGCCCTTGTAGACGCCGCACTCGACGATATCGCCCGGCAGGTCCTGGATCAGCTTGAACACCTCATAGTGGGCGAAGGCCTTCATGAAGTGCATGCGCCGGGCGAAGCTGCCCAGGTTGGCGATCAGGTCGTGATCGTCGAGGTGGCCCTTGAGCAGGGACCGCAGGGTCTCGTCGGCCTGAATCTTGGGGGCGGTGGTCATGGCGTTTCCTCGGAAGCGATCAGGTCGGGGTGCAGGGTCTTGAAGGTCTCGAAGCCGTCGACCCGCCGGTTGCGCCAGCCTCGGGCCAGCATCTCGGGGGCCA
Organism: Caulobacter sp. SRI_014; assembly: GCF_057586315.1. Classification (NCBI taxonomy): domain Bacteria; kingdom Pseudomonadati; phylum Pseudomonadota; class Alphaproteobacteria; order Caulobacterales; family Caulobacteraceae; genus Caulobacter; species Caulobacter sp. SRI_014. The sequence goes on from NZ_JBYCZQ010000001.1 coordinate 559,782, forward strand.
GCAGGTCGCCGAAGCGGACCTGGACGGAATAGCGGTGGCGCGGGCCGGGGTTGAAACCGGACCGGTGGACCAGCCGGTTGTGGAACAGGGCGACATCGCCGGCGGCCAGCTCCAGCGTCTCGGCCGCCGCTTCGAAGCCCGGCTGCAGGTCTTCGGCGATGAAGGCGTCGCGGGTGGCCAGGCGCCGGCCCTCGCCATCGCGTTTGTAGCGGATGTCCACCGGCCACAGCCGGTGCGACATCGCCGCCGCCGCCTCGATGGAGCCATTGGCCCTGCCGCTGTCGGTCAGCGGCAGCCATGCGGTGACGTAAGCGTCGGACAAGACGTTGTAGGGCGCGTCCTGGTGCCACTGGAAACCGCGCCAGGCCTCGCCGGCCAGGTCCATGCGGAACACCGCATGCTGGAACGGCGCATGCACCCGCGCCGCCCCGACCATCGCCCGGGCCGCCTCGACCAGCGGCGGGGCGGCGATCAGTTGCTGGAAGATCAGGGTCTCGCGGAAGGCGTCATAGACCGCCCCCAGTCGGGCCCGGTCCTCGGCCCGCACCCGGTCGACCAGGGCGTCGAGGTCCGCCGCCCCCGGCCCTTCGGGGCACAGCATGTCGCGCAGGGTGCCGACGGCCTCGGCGATGAGGGCCGGCGGCATCAGGCCGCGATGGACCCGCAGCGGCTCCATCAGGCCTGGTTGACGCTGTTGGCCTTGATCCGCGCCGCGCCGGCGGCGTCCAGATCGATGCGGGTGGCGTCGAGGGCCAACGGCCCCTCGAGCGCGGCGTTGACCCGGTCGATCCCCGCTTCCGCCGCCGGCCCGCGCGTCAGCAGGTACCGCAGCGAGATCCGCTCGTGGTCGGCCTCGTCCGGCTGGGTGCCATGCAAGGTGCAGGCGTGCCACATGGCGGCATAGCCGGTCCCGCCGGTCAGAACCCGCTGCTGGCACAGGGTCTCGCCGCCCTCGTTCCGGTAGCGCCAGGTCTCGCCCTGCTGGACCAGATCATGGGGAAACACCGAGGCGCCCAGCCGGTGACTGCCTTCCAGCAGGAACAGTGGCGCGTCGGCCCGGGTGACCGGCGCCAGATAGATGTAGAGGGTGACGAAGTCGGCTTCGCGATCCTTGTAGTCGATCAGGTCCTGGTGGAAGTCGATGCCGTAGAAGTAGGTGACGTCCCGATACCGGGGCTTCACGAAGGCCCCCAGGTTGTTGACCGGGTTGCCGGCGATCCGCCGCTTCAGCCAGGCCGGGATGACGCTAGCCGGCACGCCGCAGACCACCTTGCGGTCCATCAGCCGATAGTCCTCGCCAAGAAGGGCGGTCAGGCCGGCGACGATGGCCGGATTGGCCTCGACCAGCTTCAGCCGCGCCTCATAGCCTTCCAGCAGGTTGCGGCCCGGCCGGGGGTTGACGCCCCGGTACTGCGGATCGGCGTCGAATTCCTCTTCGGTCAGGAACAGGCCCTCGCCCCAGTCCCGCCCGGCCTTCAGTTCGGCCAGCAGGGTCGCGCAGGCGGCGGGATCGAGCACGTCGCCGAACAGGTGGACGCCGGCCGTGGCGAAGTCATCGACCAGGGTCGTCCCGGCCGGGACAGGCTGAGCCAGGGTCATGCCGGTGGTTCCGTCTCCATGGATACGCCATGCTCTCGGTCCGCATGGTTAATTTGCCATGAAGCGGCTATGGCGACCATGCATGACCGACGCCCTCTTCCAGCTGCTGCCGGGTCTCCTTGGCCCTGATGACCTCGCCACCGTCCGCCGGGGCCTGGCCGGGGCGAAAGCGGAGGCCTCGACCGTGTCGGGGATCGCCGAACGGCCGGTGGTCAACCTGGCCCGGCGTTCGGCGCGGCTGACCGTCGCGGCCGATATCGACGCCCTGCTGCGCGAGCGGTTGCTGGCGGTGCGCCCCCGGCTCGAGGCCATGTTCGACCGTCCGCTCGGCGAACTCGAACCCCTGCAGGTTCTACGCTACGCCCCCGGCGACTATTTCGTCGCTCACCAGGACGGCAACACCCCGCTGATCCATGACGACACCCGCCACCGCCGCGTCTCGCTCAGCCTGCTGCTCAGCGCACTGGGCGACTGGACCGGCGGCCGGCTGGTCTTCCACGGGCCCAGTCGTCAGGTCGCCGAGGTCGCCGCCGGGGGAGCCATCGCCTTCCGCGCTGAAACCACCCATGAGGTGACGCCCCTCGAAACGGGCGAACGGTTCAGCGTGGCGGCCTGGTTCCGCGCGGCGGGCGCCTGACGCCTACTCGGCCGAAGGCGTCGCCGGGGCGGCGGCCGCCGCTTCCGCCGGAGCGGCCGCGGCGGCCTCAGACAGCAACCAACCGGACCGCGAAAGTCAGGTGCTGTGGGTCGCCTGGCTCCAGTTGCGTGACCTGACCGCCGACCCCGGACCCTTGAATGACCGAACAGCCGTTCTGCGTGTCCGGCCCGACCCCGGCCGCAACTCCCACCGGGACCTGATTGCCGTTCCGATAGCCAAGATAGAGGGTGACGCCCGGCTCGGGCGTGTCGACCACCGCGCCGATGGTGACGCTGGTGTTCTCGTAGAGGGTCGAGCCCCATTCCGGCGGATCGCCGATCCAGCTCATCGGCGGGGTGGTGTTGGCGGGGGTGAGCACCAGGTCCTGGCCGCTGGCGTTGAAGATCTCGACCGTGATGCTCCAGATCCCTGGACCGTCCGTTCCCATGTGTCTGCCCTCACATCCGTTGGATGAAGGACCCTAGCCCCATTTCGGGGTCGGCGGGGCTGCACAAATCAGGACCTATTTCCGGCCGGCGCCTGCTATGGGGCCGCCATGATCCTCGACCGCACGGCCTTCATCCTCGGCAACACCCGGCTGCAGACGCCGCCGCATTGCCCGGAGATCCAGCTGCACCTGGCCGACGAGATCACCCCCATCTGGCGGATGACCGAGGAGGCGCTCAGCGAGATCGGCCTGCCGCCGCCCTTCTGGGCCTTTGCCTGGGCCGGCGGCCAGGCGGTCGCCCGCTATGTCCTCGACCATCCGCACGTCGTCGCCGGCAAGCGTGTCATCGACTTCGCGACCGGCTCGGGCCTGGTCGCCATCGCCGCCATGAGGGCCGGCGCGCTGAGCGTCCTGGGCAGCGATGTCGACAGCTTCTGCGGACCCGCCGTGGCCCTCAACGCGGCCGTCAACGGGGTGGAAGTCGCCTACACCGACGCCGACCTGCTGGACGGCCCCGCGCCGGACGCCGACGTCATCCTGGCCGGCGACATCTGCTACGAGCAGCCGCTGGCGGGCCGGGTCCTGGCGTGGCTGACCGCCGCCCGGGCCGAGGGCAAGACCGTGCTGATCGGCGATCCCATGCGCACCTACTTCCCGCGCGAGGGCCTGATCCATCTGGCCGAGTACCAGGTGCCGACGACGCGGGAGCTGGAGGACTTCGAGGTCAAGCGGACCAGCGTCTGGGCGTTCCCATGAAGCCGTTGACTCTCTGCGCCGGCTGAGAACAAATAAGGAACATTGGAGACCCGACCATGCGTGAAGACGGCAAACTCGATTATCTGGAACTGCCCGGCGGCGCCCTGCCGGCGACCAAGAGCTTCTATGCCGACGCCTTCGGCTGGCAGTTCATCGACTACGGCCCGTCTTACGCGGCCTTCAACGAGGGGCTGGACGGCGGCTTCGACGCCGACACCGAGACGCAGAAGCCCCTGCCGGTGCTCTTCGCCCACGACCTGGAGGCGATGGCCGACAAGGTGACGGCCGCCGGCGGGACCATCGTCAAACCGATCTTCAGCTTCCCGGGCGGCCGCCGCTTCCATTTCACCGACCCGGCCGGCAACGAACTGGCGGTCTGGTCGGAAGGCTGATCCGCCCTATAGTCCCACTCCCAGCTGTCCGGGAGTGACCTTATGCGCCGCCGCACCTTCCTCGCCGCCCTGCCCGCCACGCTCGCCGCCGGGCCGGCGCTGGCGCAGATTCCCCGGCCCAAGGACGGCAACCCGGAGATCGGCCGCACCGACCTGCGCGGCGGCGACCGGGTGGCCGGCGCCACCTGGGCCAGCCGGTCGACGGCCTGGGGGGTCAACGGGGCGGCGGCGACAGCCCATCCCCTGGCGACCCTGGCGGCCATCGATATCCTGAGGAAGGGCGGCTCGGCGGTCGACGCGGCCATCGCCGCCAACGCCTGCCTGGGGCTGCTCGAGCCCATTGCCTGTGGCATCGGCGGTGACTGCTTCGTGCTGCTCTGGGATCCGAAGACGAAAAAGGTCGTCGGGATGAACGGTTCGGGCCGCTCGCCCAGGGGCCTGTCGCTGGCCACGGTGCGCGAACGGGCGGGCGCCAAGGGGACCATCCCCTCGTTCGGCGCCGTCTCGGTCAGCGTGCCCGGCACGGTGGCGGCCTGGGGCGACCTGCACGCCCGCTATGGCAAGCTGGCCTGGAAAGACCTGTTCGACCCGGCCATCCACATGGCCCGCGAGGGCACGCCCGTCACCCAGAACGTCGCCTTCTACCTGGCAGCCAGCCAGCGCCGCTTCACCAACCCGGACTCGAAGATCGAAGAGGTCGAGAACTTCCTCAAGGTCTGGACCATCGACGGCAAGACCCCGGTCGAAGGCCAGGTGTTCAGGAACCCGGCCCTGGCCGACACCTACGACATGATCGCCAAAGGCGGCGCCCGCAGCTTCTACGAGGGCGAGATCGCTGACCGCATCGAGCGCTACTTCAAGCGCATCGGCGGCTGGATGACCAAGGCCGACCTCGCCGCCCACAAGACCGAATGGACCACGCCGTTGATGACGGGCTATCGCGGTATCGACGTCTACGGGCTCGCCCCCAACAGCCAGGGCCTCTCCACCCTGCAGATGCTCAGCATCATGGAGAACTTCGACATCAAGGCCATGGGCTTCCAGTCCACCGCCGCCATCCACCACGCGGTCGAGGCCAAGCGCCTGGCCTATGAGGACCGCGCCCGCTTTTTCGCCGACCCGGCCTTCTCGCCGGCCCCGCTCGAATGGCTGAACTCCAAGGCCTATGCGAAGGAGCGCGCCGCCCTGATCCGCCCCGACCGCATCCTCGACCCCATCTATCCGGGCCAGGCGCCGAGCAAGGGCGACACCACCTATTTCACCACCGCCGACAAGGACGGGATGATGGTCTCGATCATCCAGTCCAACTACCGGGGCATGGGGTCCGGCCTGTCGCCCGACGGCCTCGGCTTCATGCTCCAGGACCGGGGCGAGCTGTTCGCCCTGACCGACGGCCACCCCAACGTCTACGCCCCCGGCAAGCGGCCATTCCAGACCATCATCCCCGGCTTCGCGGTCAAGGACGGGCAGCCCTGGCTCAGCTTCGGGGTCATGGGCGGCGACATGCAGCCCCAGGGCCAGGCCCAGATCATTTCCAACATGGTCGACTTCGGCCTCGACATCACCGCCGCCGGCGACTCGCCGCGCTGGCACCATGAGGGCGGCATGGAGCCGACCGGCGAGCAGCTGGGCGTCCAGGGCATCCTGCGGCTGGAGAGCGGCGTCCCCGCCGCCACCCGCGCCGGCCTCGAGAAGATCGGCTGGAAGATCGGCGCCAGCGACGGCGGCTTCGGCGGTTACCAGGCCATCCAGCGCTGGCCCGGCCGCTACGCCGCCGCCACCGAGATGCGCAAGGACGGCATCGCGCTCGCCTACTAGGAACCCGCCATGACCCGAGAGGAGTTCGCCGCCATTGCGCTCGCCTTCCCCACCTGCGAGGCCGGGACCAGCTATGGCGTCCCCAGCTTCAAGGTGCGCGGCAAGTTCTTCACCCGCATCCGGTCGGAGGACGACAGTGTGGTGCTGCAGGAGGTGCCGTTCGACGAGCGGGAGATGCTGATCGAAGCCGACCCGGAGACCTTTCACTTCACCGACCATTATCGCGGCTATCCCATCGTCCTGGCCCGGCTGGCCAGCCTCGATCCGGATCAGGCCCGCGGCTTTCTCGAACGCCGCTGGCGCAAGATGGCGAAACGTGAGGATGTCAAAGCCTACGATGCCGCCCACAGTTGACCTGAGCGGGTCCTGAGCGCCAGATACCGCCGTTCTCACCGGACGGGAGGTCAGCGATGGTCGAGTTCAAGGCGCCCTACTATCCCATCGTCTTCATCCGCGGCTTCGCGATGAGCGACAGCGACATCCGCGAGGCCGCCAACCAGGTCTACCAGGGCTTCGAAGCCGGCTCGACCCGGGCGCGGGAGGCAGGGGGCGAGTATCAGCGCCGACCGATCTTCTTCCAGTCGCCGGTCATGCGGCTGATCAAGGACCATGGCTACGAGGACAGCTTCAACGACAATCTCTACGGCTTCGAGTCGCCCCGGCCGCTCGGTGCGAAGTCGCTGTGGGTCCACCGCTACTACGACGAGGTCGACACCACCTTCGGCGGCGGCAAGCGCCTGCCGATGTTCGAATACGCCCTGGGCCTGCGCCGTACGATCCTGAAGATTCGCGACAAACTCTGCGGCGACAGCGCCGAGGCGCGCGCCGCCTTCAAGGTCCATCTGGTCGCCCACTCCATGGGCGGGCTGGTGGCCCGCACATACCTGCAGCGCATCTGTCGTCCCAGCGAGGCCGACAGGAAGAAATTCAAGGCGGGCGACGAGCTGAAGGCCGGCAAGAACGAAACCTACGTCTCGCGTTTCTTCACCTATGCGACGCCGCACAACGGCATCGAGGTCGGCGGCATGAACGTGCCCAGCTTCGGTAACTTCGATCCGTTGCAGACCGGCTTCTTCAACCGCTCGGCCATGCGCGAGTACTTCGCCAGCAAGGCAAAGGAGGCGAACGACCTGGACGGCGCCTTCCCGCCCGACGACACCTTCTGCCTGATCGGCACGGCCTATCGCGACTACAACATCGACGTCTCCAAATGGGCGACCGGCGGCCCTGGCGACGGCCTGGTGCTGTGCCGCAACGCCTACACCCGCGGCTCACCCCGCGCCTTCGTTCGCCGGGCCCATGGCGGCCCCTACGGCATCGTCAATTGCGAGGAGGGCTACCAGAACCTGCGCCGCTTCCTGTTCGGCGACTGGCGTATCGACGTTGAGGTGGTGCTCGACGACATCCGGCCACCGGACGACATCGTCGCGGAACTCAAGAAGCCCGGCGACACCATCGAAGGCAGCTATCTGATGGACGTGGTCGGCGGCGTACGCGGCGCCATCGCGCCGTTGCAGGAACGGTTGGTGCTGACCGAGTCCGCCGTCACCTTCTTCCACAAGTTCCAGCGCGACAAACCCAACTCGGTGAAAGTCGTCGACGACAAGGACAACCGCAGCGTCGTCGCCTCGCTGTTCCTGCGCGCCGATCTCAGCGCCGAGACCAAGAAGGACGTCGATGGCCCGATGGTCTTCACCCTCCAGCTGGGTCTGGAGGCGCCGCGCTTCCAGAAGAAGGGCGGCGGCTTCTTCGACGACAAGACGCTGCCCGACTTCAAGGTGCTGCTGGATACGGTGCTGTTCCGCATCGACCCGGCCAACGTCGCCAAGCTGGTGACGTACGGCTATGCCTCGCGCGACGGCCAGACCTTCCCCGAGACCCTGGCAATCACCGACAATGCGACCGGGTTCACCGGCGAGCTGCCGATCGGTCCGCCGGTCGGTGAAACGCTGAAATCGGGAGCAGCGCGCGGGCGGATCATTCTGACCGCGACCAAACGCTAGCCGCGCCGGGTCGTGAGGACCCAGGCCAGCACCCCCATCGGGGCCACCAGGCACAGCCAGGACAGCCAGTCCCAGGGCCCATCGCCGACCAGGGCGCCGAGCAGGCCCACCAGGGTGATCAGGGCCAGTAGCACCGGCCAGCCGAAGATCTTCAGGACGCGCCTCATGCCCGCGCCTCGGCCGGATCGACCGCCACCCGCCGACGGCCCGAGGCCCGCCAGAGGTAAAGGCCGCTGCCCAGCACCACGAGGGTGATCAGGTCGAGCAGAGCCCAGAGGATCTTCAGCGGCAGGCCGCCGTAGTCGCCGAAATGCAGCGGCTTGGAGAGGGCCAGGGTCTTCACATACCACGGCATGTCCTTGACCGCGGTCAGCTGGCCGGTGCGGGCGTCGATCAGGGCCGGGGTGGTGATGTGTTTGGTCAGCGGCGTATTGCCGTGCAGGAAGACCGCCATGTGGTGGTCGGTCGAAAAGCCGCCGCCCGGGAAGGCCACGTACTGCACCGTCATGCCCGGCATGGCCTTTCGGGCGGTGTTCACCGCCTGCTGCACCGAGGCGATCTTCACCGGCGCCGCCTGGCCCTTGTAGGGGGCGGTCAAGGCGGCCAGCTGGGTCGTCTTCCAGGTGTCGAAGATGGGGGTGGCCAAGGTGTTGATCACCCCGGTCAGGCCGACGACCAGCACCCAGGCCACCGTCACCATGCCCAGCACATTGTGATAGTCGAGCCATCTGATCTTGGGCGAGCGGCTGGCCCGTACCGTTCCGAAATCCAGCCGCCGCATGAAGGGCGCATAGACCACGACCCCCGAGACGACGGAGGCGGTGAACAGCACCCCCATGGCCCCCAGGAACAGCATGCCGCCGAGGCCCAGAAACAGGTCGGTGTGAAGCTGCAGGATGAAGTCCATCACCCCGCCGCCCGGGACCGGCGGGACCAGGTCACCGCTGGTCTGGTCGATAGGGGCGAAGACCATTTCACCCTCCTTGGCGTCGGGACGGGGGCCGGAGGTGACGTTCACCACCGGCCGGTCGTCGTCAAAGCTCATGAACAGCGGCACATGGCCGGGCTGCCGCTCCAGCGCGGTCTTGAGGACCGCGTCATAGTCCATCAGCGGGCCGGACGGATTGGCCGGCTTCCACTGGTCATGGCCGAGCAGGTCGTCGATCTCATGGTGGAAGATCAACGGCAGGCCGGTCAGGCAGAGCATCAGCAGGAACAGGGTGCAGATCAGGCTGGTCCATTTGTGGACCAGTGACCAGACCCTGATCGTTGCCGGCTTCATCAAGACTAGAAGTCCACCGAGGCCGACAGGCTGACCGTGCGCGGCCCGCCCAGCACCAGGTAGTTGGCGCCCGGATAGCCGCCGCTGGAGGCCCAGTAGGCTTCGTCGGTGACGTTCTCGATGCGGGCCCGGAACGTGACGTCCTTGCCGCCGAGGGCGACCCTGTAGCGGGCGCCGAGGTCGAGGCGGGTCCAGCTGTCGAGGCTGACGGTGTTGGTCGCATTGGCCGGCTGCTCGCCGGTGTAGACGACGCGGCCGTCAACGGTCAGGCCCTCGATCGGCAGGTCGTATTCGAGGTTGGCGTTGACCTGCCATTCGGGCACGCCGATCGGGCGCTTGCCGTTGAGGGCGCCGCCGGACGTCCTGGTCAGCTCGGCGTCGATCCAGGTGGCGCCGCCGAGAATGCGGAAGCCCTCGGCCGGCTCGCCGAAGACGGTCAGTTCGACGCCCTGGTTGCGCTGCTCGCCGTTGGCAGCGAAGCGGTTGTTCTGCACGAAGGCGCTGGGCAGGGTGATGGAGAAGACGCTGGCCGTGCCGCCGAACGACCCTGAGTCATACTTCACGCCGGCCTCGATCTGCTTGCCCTTGAAGGGGTCGAGCACCGCGCCGGCGTTGGTCACCGGCACGCCGCCGCTGGTGGCCGGAGCGATCTGGCCGGGGATCAGGGCCTCGGCGTAGTTGGCGTAGAGCGAGACCTTGTCGGAGGGCTTGAACAGCACGGCGACGGCCGGGGTGATGGTGTCGCCCTTGTAGCCGCCGAAGCTGGCGCCCGTATTGTAGTCATAGGTGGTGGTGTCGATCTCCTGCCAGCGGGCGCCGACGGTGATCAGCAGCCGGTCATCCATCAGCGACAGCATGTCGGCCACGGCGAAGCTGCGGTTCTCGACACGCTCGGTGACCTTGGGGTTCTTCAGCACGCCACCGGTAAAGAAGGTGGCGGCCGGGGCCGGCACATCGACCGGGTTGTAGAGGTCGGTGGCGAACGGGGTGAAGAAGCTGGAGAAGGCGTAGGCGTTGGCCGATTCCAGGTTCACCGACGACACCGAGGCGACCAGACGGTGGCCGACCGGGCCGGTCTCGATCTCCCAGCGCAGGCCGGCGTCGGCGGACAGAATGTTGTCCTCGCGAGCGTTGTCGAAACGGTAGGCGGTCAGGCTGCCGTCCGGATTGGCGTTGGGATTGGCCAGGACGTTGCGCTCACGGCCGTTGCGGCCGCCGACGGCGACCCACAGCGACAGATCGTCGGTAGCGTCGAACTCGGCGCGGGCGACGCCGAACAGCTGGCGCTCGTCGGTATAGGTCCAGGGCTGGGCGAAGTTGCCGTCGGCGGACGGCGCGCGCGGGATCGTGCTGTTGGGCGTCACGCTCGGGCGGGGGGCGTCGATGCGGTTGTCCTGCAGGCCGACGTCGGCCGAGAAGCGGAAGCGGTCGCCGCGGTAGTCGACGCCGAGCGCGCCGACCAGCAGGCTGCGCTCCTGGTTCTCGACCGACGTCTCACCGTCGCGGCCAGCCAGGTTGAAGCGCACGCCGAAGTCGCCTTCCGGCCCAAAGCGCCGGGCCCCGTCGAAGGCCCCGTAGAGGGCGCCGCCGGTCTCGATGCCGGCGGTGACGCGATTGAGGGCCTCGTCCGGCGCGCGCTTGGGCACCAGGTTGAAGGCCCCGCCGACGCCGCTGCCGCCCGGGGCCGCGCCGTTCAGGAAGGCGGTGGCGCCGTGGAAAACCTCGACCCGTTCCAGGAACTCGGCGGCCACGAACTGACGCGGCAGGATGCCGTAGACGCCGTTGTAGGTCATGTCGTCGCTGTACACGGGGAAGCCGCGGATGACGTACAGCTCCTGGAAGTTGCCGAAGCCCTTGGCGACCCGGACGACCGGATCGTTCTGCAGGATGTCGCCGACCCCGTCGGCCAGCTGGTCGCGGGCCAGCTTCTCGGTGTAGGCGGTGACCGAGAAGGGCGTGTCCATGTTGTCCAGGGCGCCGAACAGGCCGACCCGGCCGCCGCGCGCCACCTGGCCGCCTTCGTATTCGCCGGGCAGTTCGACCTGAGAGCCGGTGATAACCACGGCGTCGACGTCGCCCTCAGCCGTCTCCTGGGCCGATGCGGCGCCCGCCGTCAGAACCAGACCCATGGCGGCCGGAGCCAGCAGAACGAAGCGCATCGAGGAACACCCCCATCAATTGAGAAGGGGTCGCAGATAGCCGTCCTGAGAATGCATCGCAATCACGAAATTGGCCGCCGCCGGAATGCCGGCGTCGGCGTGCCCCGAAAGCCTCATGCGAACTGCTCCGTTTCCCCTGTGCGCGAAGAGCGCTAGATCGAACGCCAGACAAGGAACCTTCCATGGCCTACCGCTCGCTCCGCGACTTCATCGCCCACCTGGAAAAGACCGGTGAGCTGGTGCGGGTCAGCGAGCCCGTCTCCACCGAGCTGGAGATGACCGAGATCTGCACCCGGCTGCTGGCAAGCGGCGGCCCGGCGGTGCTGTTCGAGAACGTCATCAAGGCCGACGGCACGAAGTCGGACATGCCCTGCCTCGCCAACCTGTTCGGCACGGTCAAACGCGTGGCCATGGGCGTCACCCTCGGCGGCAAGCCGCGCACCACGGGCGAGGAACTGCGCGAGGTCGGCGAACTGCTGGCCTTCCTGCGCCAGCCGGACCCGCCGCGCGGCCTGAAGGACGCCTTCGACCTGCTGCCGCTGGCCGGCACGGTGCTGTCGATGCGTCCGCGCACGGTGAAGACCGCACCCGTGCAGCAGGTGGTCCTCAAGGGCGACGCCATCGACCTGAACAAGCTCCCCGTCCAGGGCTGCTGGCCGGGCGAGCCGGCGCCGCTGATCACCTGGCCGCTGGTCGTCACCAAGGGGCCGTCGGACAGCAAGGAAGACGACTACAACCTCGGCATCTACCGCATGCAGGTTCTGGGCAAGGACCGGGCGATCATGCGCTGGCTGGCCCACCGCGGCGGGGCCCAGCACTACGGCCGCCACAAAAAGGCGGGCAAACGCGAGCCTCTGCCCGCCTGCGCCGTCATCGGAGCTGATCCGGGGACCATCCTGGCCGCCGTGACGCCGGTGCCCGACACCCTCTCCGAATACCAGTTCGCCGGCATCCTCCGCGGCGCCAAGCTCGACCTGGTGCCGGCCAAGACCGTGCCCCTGATGGTCCCCGCCCAAGCCGAGATCGTCATCGAGGGCCATGTCCTGCTGGACGAGTTCGAGGATGAAGGGCCCTACGGCGACCACACCGGCTACTACAACAGCGTCGAGAAATTCCCGGTCTTCCAGGTCTCGGCCATCACCCACCGCAAGGACGCCATCTATCACACCACCTTCACCGGCCGGCCGCCGGACGAGCCCTCGATCCTCGGCGAGGCGCTCAACGAGGTGTTCATCCCGCTGATCCGCCAGCAGTTCCCCGAGATCGTCGACTTCTGGCTGCCGCCCGAGGGCTGCAGCTACCGCATCGCCGTGGTGTCGATGAAGAAGGCCTACCCCGGCCACGCCAAGCGCATCATGCTCGGCGTCTGGAGCTACCTGCGCCAGTTCATGTACACCAAGTGGGTCATCGTCGTGGACGACGACATCAACGCCCGCGACTGGAAGGACGTCATGTGGGCGCTCAGCACCCGCATGGACCCGGCCCGCGACATCACCGTCATCGAGAACACCCCGATCGACTACCTGGACTTCGCCAGCCCCGAGAGCGGCCTGGGCAGCAAGATCGGGCTCGACGCCACCGACAAGCTGCCGCCGGAGACGCACCGCGAATGGGGCGTGAAGATCGCGATGAACCCTGAGGTGGTCGACAAGGTCAGCGAGATGTGGGGCCGGCTGGGCCTGCCCGGCGAAGGAAAGCCGATCTGGTGATGCGCCTGCCCCGCCGGACCCTGGCCCTGATCCTCGTCGCGCTCGTGACCTACGTCGGCGGCTATGTCTGGTTCCGCGAGACCCAGACCCGCACCTGGATCCGCGACCAGCAGAAGTACGTCATCTATCCGGTCAACCTGCCGGGCAAGGCGCTCTACTGGGCCTGGCGGCCGCTCGGCCTGATCGACAAGCTGGTGACCGGCCGCAACAGCCGCATCGGCAACCATCTGCGCATCCACAGCACAGAACCGCCGACACACGTCTGAACCATCGCCGGGGGGCGACATGAGCGCGTTCGAGTTCTTCTTTACCTTCTACGGCCTGCTGCTCGGCTTCTCGGTCGCCGAGCTGGTCGGCGGCTTTGCGCGCGTCGTCCATGAGCGCAAGCAGGTCCACTTCGGCCTGCTGACCCCGTTGCTTGGCCTGTTCGTCGCCACCGACATCTCGACCTTCTGGGTCCAGGCCTGGGTCGCCTTCCGCAACGCGCCCTTCAACTATGCCCTGCTGTTCGTCGGTCTGGTCGTGGCCAGTGTCTTCTACATCGCGGCCAGCATGGTCTTCCCCCGCCAGATCGGCGCCCGGACCAACCTGGACCAGCACTTCTGGGAGCATCGTCGCTGGGTGCTGCTGGGCGTCCTGTCCGCCAACATGTTCATGGTCGGGGTGTTCGTCGTCATCGCCGGCCGCTCGGGCGAGTTGGCGCTCCTCCTGCCGCCCATCACCATCGCCCGCACCAGCTTCTTCATGCTCGTCACCCTGGCGGCCGCCCTGCTGCCCCAGCGCCGGATCGTCCTGGCCTTGATGCTGCTGCTGGTCGGCTATCAACTGTTCGGCGTGGTGGTCGACGGGACCACCCTGCTTACCGGCCCGCCCTGGAGCGTGCGTGGCGGCGCGTCCTGACACCTTCTCCGAAACGGCCTACACCCCACCCATGCGCAAGCTCTCCCTGGCCCTGACGGCCCTGTTCCTGTTGTCGAGTCCCGCCATGTCCCAGTCCCCGTCCTCGCTCCCCAACGCCAAACCCTGGGACCAGCCCTTCCTGCCCCCGGCGCCCGAATGGGACGGCAAGTCCAAGGCCCTGCTGCGGCCGGCGAGCGACCCTTGGGCCAGCGCCTTCGAGCAGGACCCCGAGCACGACTTCTCGCCCAACTACGCCGACACCCGCGCCTGGTTCGACAGGCTCGACGCCGCCAGCGATCTGATCCGCATCGAACAGTTCGGTGTCTCGCCGCAGGGCCGGCCGATCTATGCGGTGATGGTCAGCAAGGACGGCCCGACCTTCGATCCGAAAAAGCCGGTGCTCCTCGTTCAGGCCGGGATCCATCCGGGCGAGATCGACGGCAAGGACGCCGGCATGATGCTGCTGCGCGACATCGCCTTCTACGGCAAGGACAGCCTGGTCGATAAGGTCAACCTGATCCTCATCCCCATCCTGTCGGTCGACGGCCACGAGCGGTCCGGCGCCTACAGCCGCCCCAACCAGCGGGGTCCGCGCATCCAGGGCTGGCGCAACACCGCCACCAACCAGAACCTCAACCGCGACTACATGAAGCTCGACCAGCCCGAGATGCGCGCGGTCCGGACCCTGGCCAACAAGTACCGTCCGGACCTCTATATCGACGTCCATGTCACCGACGGCATCGACTACCAGTACGACGTCACCTTCGGCTTCAACGGCGAAGACGGCGCCTTTACCCGCTCGCCGGCGAGCAGCAAGTGGCTCGACAGCGTCTTCAAGCCGGCCATGTACAAGGCCCTCGAAGAGCAGGGCCACATCCCCGGCGAACTGGTCTTCGCCATCGACGACCGCAATCCCAAACTGGGCCTCAGCGACGGCGGCCTTGGCGAGCGCTTCTCCAACGGCTGGGGCGCCGCCGCCCACGTCCCGACCATCCTGATCGAGAACCACAGCCTCAAGCCGCACGAACAGCGCGTCCTCGGCACCTATGTCTTCATCGAAGAAGCCCTGCTCCTGCTTAGCCAGAAGGGCGGCGACCTGCGGGCCGCCACCGACAAGGACCGCGCCGAGCGCCCGGCGAAGATCGCCGCCAACTTCGCCCCGACCGACAAACCGATCTCGACCCGCCCCTTCAAGGGCATTCTCTACGAGACCTACGACAGCGCCGCCTCGGGCGGAAAGGAACTGCGCTGGCTCGGCAAGCCCGACCCGGAGCTCTGGCAGATGCCCTTCTACGGCAGCCGCCCGACCCTGCAGCTGAGCCGTCCCAAGGCCTACTGGGTCCCGGGCTATCGCACCGACCTGATCGAGCGGCTGAAAATCCACGGCGTCGCCATGGAGACCCTCACCGAGCCGAAGACCGTCAAGGTCGAGATGCTTCGTCTCGAAGACCCGAAGGTCGCCGCCTCGACCAACGAGGGCCATGTGCCGATCACCGTCACCAAGGTCACCGCGGCGACCCGCGACTGGGTCTATCCGGCCGGTTCGGTGCGCATCTCCACCGACCAGCCGCTCGGCGATATCGTGGTCCTGTTGCTCGAGCCGCAATCGTCCGAGAGCTTCTTCGCCTGGGGCATGATTCCCGAGGTGCTGAACCGGGTCGAATACATCGAGGGCTACGCCGTCGCCCCCCTGGCCGACCGCATGCTGGCCGCCGACCCGGCCCTCAAGGCTGAGTTCGAGGCCAAGCTGGCGGCCGACCCCAAGTTCGCCGCCGATCCCGACGCCCGCCTCAGCTGGTTCTACGAGCGCACCCCCTTCTACGACACGCACTACCGCCTCTATCCGATCGGCCGCGAGCTCTGATGCGCGAGGGCGGGCGCGGCTCGCCCTTAACGTTATTGATCCGTTGACCGAATGAGCGGCTAATCGCCGGCCTCAAGACCGGGGAACCCGCATGCCGTCGCTGGAATCTGTTGGCCACGCCGCCGCCCTCTGGGTCGGGCTTCACCTGTTGCTGCTGCTGATCCTGGCGCTGCTGGTCGTCCGCCAGCGCCAGAAGCACAAGGTCGCGCTCGGCGACGAAGGCATCCCGGAGTTGCTGCAGGCCATCCGCGCCCAGGCCAACGCCGTCGAATACATCCCCGCCGGCCTGGTCGGCCTGGTGGTGCTGGAGCTGACCGGCGCCCCGCCGCTGCTGGTCCATGTCGGCGGCCTCGTCATGTTCGTCGGCCGGGTGCTGCACGCCATCGGCCTCAGCAACAGCGGCGGCGTCTCCATGCTGCGCACCGCCGGGGTGGTCCTGACCTGGCTGGCCTACATCTTCATCATCGCCAGCTGCCTGTTCCAGGCGGTCCAGTAGCCCTTGCGGCAGGTCTTCCGGGCGCCCATAAGCCCCTGATGGACGAAACCCTGTTGAACGAGCTTGTCGGCGCCGCCATCGCGGCGGGCGCTGATGCGGCTGAAGCCGCCTATGCCGAACGCCAATCCCTGTCGGTCTCGGTCCGGCTGGGCGACCTGGAAGAGGTCGAGCGCGAGGAGGCCCGCGACTTGGGCCTTCGCGTCTTCGTCGGGGCCCGCCAGGCCACTGTCTCGGGCAGCGACATCTCCGAGAGCGGCCGGGCCAAGCTGGTCGAGCGCGTCGTCGCCATGGCCCGCCTGGCCCCCGAAGACCCCTACGCCGGTCTCGCCGACCGGGCCCGTCTCGCCGCCGGGCCCTACCCCGACCTCGACCTCTACGACGACTACGAGCCCAGCGCCGAGGCTCTCGAAGCCCGCGCCCGCGAGGCCGAGGACGCCGCCCGCGCCACCCCGGGCGTGACCAACTCCGACGGCGGCAGCGCCGGCTGGTCGACCAGCCGCTGGATGCTGGCCACCAGCCACGGCTTCAACGGCGGCCACAGGGCCAGCGGCTTCTCGGTCAGCGCCAGCGCCATCGCCGGTGAGGGCTCGGGCATGGAACGCGGCGGCGAAGGCCGCTCGACCCGCCACAATGAAGACCTGCCGGACGCCGCCTGGATCGGCTCGGAAGCCGGCCGCCACGCGGTCCGTCGCCTCGGGGCCCGCAAGATCGCCTCGCAGTCCGCCCCGGTAATCTTCGAGAACCGCATCGCCATGAGCGTGCTCGGTCCCTTCATCGGCGCCATCGGCGGTCCCAGCATCGCCCGCGGCGTCAGCTTCCTGAAGGACAAGCTGAACAGCCAGGTGTTCGCCAGGAACGTCTCCATCCTCGACGACCCCTACCGGGTGCGCGGCCTCGGCTCCGGGCCCTTCGACGACGAGGGCGTGACCACCGAGCCGATGGCCCTGATCGACGAGGGCGAACTGACCACCTGGCTGCTCAACACCGCCTCGGCCCGGCAGCTGGGCCTCGAAACCACCGGCCACGCCAGCCGCGGCCTCGCCGGCCCGCCCGGCGTCGGCACCAGCAATGTCATCGTCACCGGCGGCGAGAAGGACCTCGCCGGCCTGATGGGCGATGCGAAAGCGGGCCTGCTGGTCACCTCGATGTTCGGCCCCTCGCTCAACGGCAACACCGGCGACTGGTCGATCGGCTGCTCGGGCTTCTGGTTCGAGGGCGGCGAGCTGGCCTATCCCGTCAACGAGATCACCGTCGCCGGCAACCTGATCGACATCTACGCCCGCCTGGTTCCGGGCAACGACCTGGTCATCCGCGGCAGCCACGATTCCCCGTCGCTGCTCGTCGATGGCCTGGCCATCGCCGGCTCGTGAGCGACCTCGACCTCATCTGCGAGGCGGCGGTCGCCGTCGGCGAGACGGCGCTGCGGCTGCAGTCCGAGGGGCTGCGCATCTGGGGCAAGGAGAACAAGACCCCGGTCACCAACGCCGACATCGAGGTCGACAGCCTGCTGAAGGCCATGCTCCTCCAGGCCAAGCCCGAATACGGCTGGCTGTCGGAGGAAACCGCCGACGACCCCGCCCGCCTGCAGCGCAAGCGCCTGTTCGTCGTCGACCCCATCGACGGCACCGTCGCCTTCATGAACTACAAGCCCTACTGGTCGGTCAGCATCGCCGTCGTCGAGGACGGCCAGCCCATCGCCGCGGTGGTGCACGCGCCTGAGATGGGTGAGACCTATACGGCGCAGGCCGGCAAGGGCGCCTTCCTCAACGGCCAGCCGATCCGGGCCAACGCCGCCGTCAGCGCCGTCGAGGGCATGGGCATGCTCGGCGACGCCAAGATGTTCGGCCATCCGGCCTGGCGCACCCCGTGGCCCGACATGCGGATCGAGACCCGCAACTCCATCGCCTACCGCCTGTGCCTCGTGGCTGACGGCCGTTTCGACGCGGCGCTGGCCCTCTCGGCCAAGAGCGAATGGGACCTGGCGGCCGCCGATCTGATCCAGCGCGAGGCCGGCGCCGTGCTGACCGACCACAAGGGCCGGACCTTCAGCTACAACAAGCCCGTCCCTCTGATGCCCAGCCTGATCTGCGCCGCGCCGGGCGTGCACCCGTTGATCCTGGACCGCGTTGCGCATATCGACCTGCCAAACTGATTTCCCCAAAGTCACCTTGAAAATCGGGAACCACATGCCGGACAAGCAACTGCTCCACCTGGTCATCGGCGGCGAACTGAAAGACGTCACCGACATCCAGTTCGAAGACCTGTCGAAGGTCGAATTCGTCGGCGCCTACGCCAACCACGCCGAGGCCCACAAGGCCTGGAAGGCCAAGGCCCAGGCCACCGTCGACAACGCCCACGCCCGCTACTTCATCATCCACGCCCACAAGCTGCTGGATCCGAGCAGCGACGACTACCACCAGCACTGAGATCGCCCACCTCCGTCATCCCGGAAGCCCCGCAGGGGCTATCCGGGACCCAGGGGCGGTGCTCGCGGGCGGTTGATACAGCGAGTTCACGCACACCTGGGTCCCGGCTCTCCGCTTCGCTGCGGCCGGGATGACGGTGGTGAGGTTGGCGGATGGGTTATCAAACCGGTCGCCTGTGCTAGCCTCCCGCCAGCAACGGGAGGACGACATGAAGCTCGAAGGTGGCTGCTACTGCGGCAAGCTGCGCTACGCCGTCGACGGCGAGCCGATGATGATGGGCCAGTGCCACTGCCGCGAGTGTCAGTACATCACCGGCGGCTCGCCCAATGTCTTCATGGCCTTCCCGATCCCCGCCGTGACCTACACCCAGGGGACGCCCAAGACCTTCATGCGCGAGGACCTGGACGGCGCCGCGACCCGCGAATTCTGCGCCGACTGCGGCACCCACACCACGACCCGGCCGCAGATGCTGCCGGCGGTGATCCTCAAGGTCGGCACCCTCGACGACCCGACGGTCTTCAGCCCGGCGATGGTAATCCAGGCGGCGGACAAACAGGCCTTCCACCGCATCCCCGAAGGCATCCCGGTGTTTGACCGGTTCCCGGGGTAGGCGGAAGAATTCAGTACCTCCCCCTTTGGGGGAGGGGGACCGCGCGCGAAGCGCGTGGTGGTGGGGGCAGCACCGGCCGTAGGTGATCTGCGCCAAGACAATTCCGTGCCGGCGCTGCCCCCTCAGTCGTCGCCTATCGGCGCCGCCAGCTCCCCCAGAGGGGGAGCGACTGAAGGTTGGGCCCTACTCCCGCTTCAGCAACCGATCCGTCAGCAGCGTTCCCCACCAGGCTTCCTGGAAGTCGCCCTTGATGGCCTTGGGGTCGTAGGCGTCGCTCATCACCCAGTCGAGGAAGCTGATCCCCTTGGGCTCGGCTTCCTCGAGGTAGCGCTCGAACACATAGTCGAGCACGCCGGTCTTGCCCTGCTTCACATGCAGGGTGCGCAGGCCCAACTCGTTCATCGCATCGCGGATCGAATCGCCCAGGTGAAAATGCCGGTACAGCACCGACATGATCCCGGCCCGGTCCGCCCCCGACTTGCAGTGCATGAAGGCGGGGTACTTGATCGTCTCGAACAGTTCCTTGGCGCCCAGAACCTGGGCCCGGGTCGGAACCGCCCGCGAGGTGATGGTGAAATCGACCGCGTCCAGACCCAGCCGCTCGCAGGCCTCGCGCTCCAGAACATAGAAGCTGGCGTCGAACCCGCCGCGCAGGTTGATCACCGTCCTGATCCCGTCGCGCTTCCAGTATTTCAGCTGGAACGGCCAGGGCTGGGCGGCGCGGACCATGTCCGGACCGATCCAGTGGGCGTTGGCGAACGACAGGCGCAGGAAGGCGTGGTCCTTCCAGAAGAAGTCCCAGTTGGCCCGGAAACGGCCCCAACGCGTACTCAGATCATAGCCAGACAAGTGGCGCTCCATCGCAGAGCGTCCTAAGTAGTGGCCTCGCACCGCGATGCAAACCCTCTCAGGACTTCCATTGGCCGACGCCGCGCCCAAGCTTAGCAGCCGACAATTGATCGCGCGCATCGCCAGGAGCTATCTCGCCCCCCGCTGGAAGGGCGTGGCGGTGGCCGTCTTCTGCGCCCTTGTGGTCGCCGCCAGCGCCGGTGGCTTCAGCTACATCCTCGGCGTCGGCTCGCAGGCCCTGTTCGTCGAGCGCTCGCCCGGGGCCGTCTGGATCATCCCGGCCGTCATCGTCGGCCTGGCCCTGGCCCGGACCATCGCCCAGATCGTCCAGTCCTACCTGATCAACAGCATCGGCCACGGCATCGTCGGCGATGTGCAGGTCCAGCTGTTCGGCCGCATGGTCCGCGCCGACCTCGCCCGCCTGCGCGCCACCCATTCCGGCTCCTTCGTCAGCCAGGTGCTGTATGACGCCGGCCTGATGCGCGAGGCCTCGACCACCGGGGTCATCAACTACGCCCAGGGCATCATGATGGTGCTGGGCCAGCTGATTGTCATGGCCAGCTTCGACTGGATGCTGACCCTAGCTATCCTCCTCATCGCACCGTTCACCAGCAAGCTGATGAACCGCTTCTCGCGACGCTCGAAGAAGGCGGCCAAGGGCGCCATGGCCGCCACGGGCACCCTGTCCAGCCTGCTGATGGAGGGCCTGGACGGCGTCCGCGTCGTCAAGATGGAGAACAGCGAGGCCCGTGAGGAAGCCCGTGTCGCCGCCGCCGTCGCCGAGCGCCAGAAACACATCATCAAGGGCGCCAACGCCCGCGCCCAGTCGGCTCCGACCACCGAGCTGATCGGCTACCTGATCCTCGCCGCCGTCTTCGTCTACGCCGGCTGGCGCAGTTCCCAGGGCCAGATGACCATCGGCGCCTTCCTGGGCTTCGCCGCAGCCCTGGTCGCCGCCGCCAACGCCCTGCGCCAGATCGCCAACACCCAGACCGTCTTCGCCGAAGGCCTGACCGCCGCCCGCCGACTGTTCAACGCCCTCGATGTCCAGCCGGAAGTGGCCGAGAACCCCGACGCCAGGCCGCTGACCGCCTCGGACGGCGCGATCCGCCTGGACAACGTCACCTTCCACTACGGCAACGGTGTGCCGGCCCTCGACGGCGTCACCCTCGAGGCCAGCCGCGGCGAGACCATCGCCCTGGTCGGCCCCTCCGGCGGCGGCAAGAGCACCATCCTCTCCCTGCTGCCGCGCTTCTACGACGTCACGGCCGGCGCCGTGACCATCGACGGCCAGGACGTGCGGGGCCTGACCACGCCGTCCCTGCGCAGCCTGATCGCGCTGGTCACCCAGGAGCCCTTCCTGTTCGACGACACCATCCGCAACAACATCGCCTACGCGCGTCCGGACGCCACCCAGGACGAGGTCGAACAGGCCGCCCGCCTCGCCGCCGCCCACGACTTCATCCTCGAACAGCCGGCCGGCTACGACACCGTCGTCGGCGAGGGCGCCGCCCGGCTGTCCGGCGGCCAGCGCCAGCGCATCGCCATCGCCCGCGCCTTCCTCAAGGACGCCCCCATCCTCCTCCTCGACGAGGCGACCTCCGCCCTCGACACCGAGAGCGAGGCCCAGGTCCAGGCCGCCCTCGAACGGCTGATGGCCGGCCGCACGACCATCCTCATCGCCCACCGCCTGTCGACCGTGAAGAACGCCGACCGCATCTACGTCATCGACAAGGGCAAGGTCGTCGAGACCGGAACCCACGCGGCCCTGGTCCGCAAGAAGGGCCTCTACGCCCGCCTCGCCCAGGCCCAGAACCTCGACGCCTCGGAGCCCCTCTCGGATCTGACGTCATGAAGAAGTGGCTGCGCTCCGAGGGCGTGCAGAACGCCCTCGCCCTGATCTTCTCCGCCTGGCTGCGCCTGTGCTTCGCGACCCTGCGCTGGACCCGCGAGGGCCAGGACAGCGCCGAGAGCGTCTGGGCCGCCTGGCGGGACGGGCAGCCGGGCTACGCCGGCAAGGGCGCCATCCTCTGCATGTGGCATGGCCGCATCCCGCTCTCCCCGGCCAGCTGGCCCCAGGCGCCGGGACAACGCCACGACATGCGGGCCCTGATCAGCCGCAGCTCAGACGGCCAGTTCATCGCCACGGTCATGCAGGCCATCGGCTTTCCAGCCATCCGCGGCTCCTCCAAGAAGAAGTCCGATCCCGCCAAGAACAAGAACGGCGAACAGGCCTTCCGCGAGATGATCCGCTGGGTCAGCCAGGGCGGCGGCATCGCCGTCACCCCCGACGGCCCGCGCGGCCCCAACGAGGTGATGCAGTCGGGCGCCCCCGCCCTGGCCCGCATCACCGGCGCCCCGGTCCTCCTCGTCGGCCTGGCCTGCAAGCCGGCCCTGCGCCTGGGCAGCTGGGACAACGCCATGATCCCCGTGCCCTTCGGCCGCGCCGCCATGGTCTGGGACGCCCCGCTGTTCGCCGGCAAGGGGGATGATCCGGGGGCTTTGGCGCGGGAGTGGGGGCCACGCCTGTCCGCGGTGACCCGCCGGGCCGAAGAACTGCTCGCTCCCTAAATTCCTCCTCCGGCGCGCAGCGACGGGGGAGGGGGACCGCCGCCGCGACTTAGCGGCGGGGGTGGAGGGGGCAGCGCCGGCTTGTCAGGATGAAGGGCGTTCTGGCGCGGTCGCAACAGCGGCGTTCATGGCAAACCCTGCCCGACCGCGCTGCCCCCTCCACCACCGGCTTCGCCGGCGGTCCCCCTCCCCCGTCAGGCCTGCGGCCTGCCGAAGGAGGAATTGCCCGCCCCTTCAACCCCCAACCGGAACCTCCACCCCAACCGCCCGTTAGCCCTCCAACGGATCGCGCATATGCGCTCCGAGGAGCTTCCCCTTGAAAAAATCAATCTGGGTCGCCGGCATCGCCGTCGCTACCCTGCTGCCGTCCATGGCCTTCGCCCAGGACCGCTGCGAACAACAGCGTGACAACCGCACCACCGCCGGGACCGTCATCGGCGGCCTGGTCGGCGCCGTGGTCGGCAGCAATGTCGCGGCCGACAAGAACCGGACCGAGGGCGCCGTCGTCGGCGGCATCGTCGGGGCCGTGGCCGGCAACGCCATCGCCCGCTCCAGCGCCGATTGCGACCGCGCCTACGGCTACTACGACCGCAACGGCCTGTGGCACGCCAACGACCGCAACGTCGGCCGCGCCAGCGGCTACTTCGACCGCGACGGCCGCTTCGTCGACGGCCAGCCGAACGGCTACTACGACAACGGCCGCTGGGTCGAGGCGCGCGGCGCCGGCGGCTATACCGACCGCGACGGCCGCTGGGTGCCCGCCGCCGCCAACGGCTACTACGACAGCCGCGGCCAGTGGGTCGCCGGCATGTCGAGCGGCTACTACGAAAACGGCCGCTGGGTTTCCGGCCCGGCCCAGGGCTACTACGACCGCAACGGTCGTTGGATGCGTGGCGAGGCCCCCGGCCGTCGCGACAGCAACGGCGTCTGGGTCGCCGACGCCCAGCCGGGCTACTATGAGAATGGCCGCTGGGTCGTGGGCGAAACCCGCGGCTACTACGACAACCAGGGCCGCTGGATGCGGGTCGGCGGCACGACCTACGTCCAGACCGAAACCCGTGGTTATGATCGTGGCGACCGCCGCGATCGCGGCGGTCAGGCCTGGTCCTCGGCCGATACCCGTCAGCGGGCCAGCCTGCTCGGCGAGTTCATCCGTGAGGCTCGCAACGACGGTCAACTGACCCGCCGCGAGTCGCGCAACGCCCTGACCACCCTGGCGGACATCAGCCGCTCGGATGAGCAGATGCGCCGCCGCAACGGCGGCCGTCTCGGCCCGCGCGGCATGAGCGCCATCAACGCCCGCCTCGACAGCCTGGCCCGCACGGTCCGCATGGATATCCGTGACGACCGCTACCCGGCCACCTACCGCCGCAACTAGTCGGCCACGTCAGTAAAGCGTAAGGCGCGCGCCGGAGACCTCAGCGGTTTCCGGCGCGTTTGCTTGCCTCTAGGGTGCTCGGCGCGCGAACCCGTCACCCTGAAGGGCCTCTCCAGTCGATGCAGACCGCCGACCTGCGCACCCGCCTTCTGGCCGCCGCCCTCTCGGCGGTGGCCGGGTTCGTCGACGCGGTCGGCTTCCTGCTGACCGGTGGCTTCTTCATCTCGTTCATGAGCGGCAACACCACACGCATGGCGGTCGGCCTGGCCCAGGCGGCGCAGGCGGCCCTGGTGGCGGCGGCGTTGATCGGCCTGTTCGTTGGCGGCGTCTGCCTCGGCACGGTGATCGGGCGCCTTACCGGCGCGCGTCACAGGTCAATCCTGCTTGCGCTGGTCACCGCCGGGCTTGCCGTCGCCGCCCTCTGCCATGCGCTCGGCGCCACAGCTGTCGCGATCGGCCTGCTGGCCCTGTCGATGGGGGCCGAGAACACCGTCCTGACCGACGAGGCCGAAGCGCCCGTCGGGGTCACCTACATGACCGGCGCCCTGGTCAAGCTTGGCAAGCGCCTGGCCCTGATTCCGTTCGGCGGCGACCCCTGGGCCTGGATCCCGATGCTGCTGCTGTGGCTGGGCCTGCTGACCGGCGCCCTTCTCGGCGCCCTCGCCTTCGCCTGGGTCGGCGGCGCGGCTCTGTGGATCGCCGCCGCCGCCATGGCCCTCCTGACAGTGACGACGCTCGTGCGGAGAGCCCGGTCGGGTTAACGCCAGGCCGCCGCCTGTTAACCCCTCGCTGAACAGCGTGGAAACAGAGCATGATCGAATCGGCGAAAGTGCTGATTTCGCGTTTTGTTCACCCCCAACATCTTGTAGGTTCCGAAGGTCCGGGACCAAGAGGCGCAAGGGAAAAGGCGAGATGGCAGGCACGATCCGCACCGGCTGTGGCGGCTGGACCTTCGAGCCCTGGCGCGGCGTCTTCTTCCCGCCGACGGTCAAGCAGAAGGATGAGCTCAGCTACATGAGCCGCCAGTTGCGCAGCATCGAAATCAACGGCACCTACTATTCGACCTTCAAGCCCGACAGCTGGAAGAAGTGGCGCGACGAGACGCCCGACGACTTCGTCTTCACGGTCAAGGGCAGCCGCTTCACCACCAACCGCAAGGTGCTGGCCGAGGCCGGCGAGTCGCTGGAGCGGTTCCTGAACCAGGGCCTGATCGAGCTGGGCGACAAGCTGGGTCCGATGTTCTGGCAGTTCGCCCACACCAAGAAGTTCGATCCCGAGGACTTCGAGGGCTTCCTCAAGCTGCTGCCCCGATCCCTTGAGGGCCGGCCCCTGCGCCACGCCGTCGAGGTGCGCCACGACAGCTTCTGCAGTCCGGACTTCCCGGCCCTGATCCGCAAATACGGCGTCGCCTGCGTCTACGCCAAACATGAGAAATATCCGGAGATCGCCGACGTCACCGCCGACTTCGTCTACGCCCGGCTGCAGACCGGCAGCGACGACTGCGAGACCGCCTACCCGCCGGCCGAACTCGACCAGTGGGCCGACCGCCTGAAGACCTTCGCGGTCGGCGGCGTTCCGGCCGATCTGCCGGTGGTCGACCCGGCCCATACCCCGGATTCAAAACCACGCGACGTCTTCGCCTTCATCATCCACGAGGGCAAGGTCCGGGCCCCGCACGGGGCGCAGGCGCTGCAGCAGCGGGTGGCGTGACGCCGGTCACGGCCTCTGCTGGCCAGTCGGCATAGCGTTGTCTTCGGAAGCATTCTTCCGGGGAGGACGACATGTTGAAGCTGAGAAAATGGGTCGCCGGGGCGGTCAGCATGCTGACGGCGGCTGCGTTCGCCGGCGCGGTCGCGGCGCAGGATACCAGTCAGACCTGCCGTAGCGTGACCATGGTTGCGTCGCCGAATTCGGGGACGGCCTGGCCGGTCTCATCCCGCTATGACGTGATGTACGATCTGGTCGGCGGATCCGGGCTCGACCTGCAGCCGCGCAACGGCGGGGTCTTCGATGTCTATATGTGCAACATCACCAACGAGCAGGGCGCCTATTTCGTCCGTTTCGCTGGCGGCGGCGAGCAGACTTCGACCGCGCCGGTGAGGTCCTGTTACGCCGTTCGGGCGGTCGCCAGCCTGATCATCAGGGGCTCGCCAAACTGGAAGGCCTGCGTCTTCGTCCGCTACCGCGACTAACGCCATTCCTTGCCGGCCGCCCAGGCGGCGCGGGTCTTGAGGAGGTTGCCGACCGAGCGGCCGTCCTGCAGCAGGCAGACGGCGCGGCCGTCGGTCTGCTGCCGGCAATCGACCATCTGGCTGAACGCGACCGCCATCAGCGTGCCGCGCGGATTCTCGTCGGTGTTGGACGCCCGTTGCACGGGATTGGCGGCCGGGGCGTCAGCCAGGGTCAGACGCACCCATCGGTCGGGCGTCGCGCCCAGGGCCACGCACAGGGTGGCGCCGTCCTCGACCTGCAGCACGGGGCCGCGCAGCTCGCCGCTGGCCGGGGCCTGGGCCGTGCAGACACTGCCGGTCGCCGCCTGAGCCTTGTTGGCGCCCAGCATGAAGCCGGCCGCGGCCAGGGCGGTAAAGGCGATAACGGTCTTGGCCAGATGGGACATGAAATCGACGCCGGACTGCTCTGATCAGGAAGCGCGCGGGTCTCCGGATTGTTCCCGCCTCTTCCAGCCAGATGCGGCGTCGTATGCCGAACGGATCAGACCCTAGAGCATGTCAGGCCGAAGTGTACGCGGTTCGGCCGCCCGGACATGCTCTAAACGTTTGAATCTAGACCCTTTTGATCAGGTTTTGATGCGTACATCAAAACCTGAAAGGGTCTAGGGATCCAGCGTCCAGGTCCATTTGCCGGCCTGCTCGGCATGCATCTTGGTGAAGCCGCGCAGCTCTTCATAGGTGTCGCAGGTCCGCCCCGAGCCGGTCTCGTACCGGGTGAAGGGTCCAGGGTACTGGACGCACAGGGTGTGGTCGCCCTTCCAGACGTAGTCGCCGTCATTCAGCGTCTCGGCGTACATGTAGAAGTTGGCGTTGTCGGTCGTGCCGACCGTGATGCAGGCGCCGTTGTTGACCGCGAACCAGCCCCGGGTGACCCAGCGCTGGTCGCCGGGCTCCATGAAGGAGGCCGCCACCGTCGCGTTGCGGCCGCTCTTGTTGCAGACCTCCAGGGTCAGCAAACCGGCGGCCCGCGCCGGGGTCGGTTGCGATACGGCCAGGCCGCCCAGCACCGCGGCAACCATCATCGAAGTTCTGATCATCATCGATACATGCCCCCATATATCCGCGTTCCATATACCACGGGGCGACGCGGGCGCCCAACCCACGCCCCTATCCGGCGAATACCCTCGCGATGTCTTCGTCGCTCATCAGGCGCCAGCGGCCGGGCTCCAGATCCGCCGGCAGGCTCAGGCCCCCGACCTGGTCCCGGTGCAGGGCCTCCACATGATTGCCCACGGCGGCGAACATCCGGCGGACCTGATGATAGCGGCCCTCGTGGATGGTCAGGTGGGCGCTGGTCGGCGCATGAACCTCCAGCTCGGCGGGCAGCAAGGGCTTGTCCTCGCCCTCGAGCACCAATGTCCCGGCCGCGAAGGCCGCGCCTTCCGTCCCGTCCATCGGCCGGGCCAGGGTCACCAGATAGCGCTTGGCCACCTTGGCCCTGGGCGAAATGATCCGGTGCAGCAGGTCGCCGTCGTCGGTCAGCAGCAGCAGGCCACTGGTCTCCTTGTCGAGCCGTCCGACCGTCGAAATGGCCGGCTCCCGCGCCTTCCACCGCTGGGGCAGCAGGTCATAGACCAGCGCCCCGACCTCCTTGTGCGAACAGGTCACCCCCAGCGGCTTGTGCAGCATCAGCGCCAGACCCGGCGGCGGGTCGAGCGGGGCGCCGCGCACCGTCATCCGCGCGGGCAGGTCGCGGGCCACCTGGACCTTCGTGTCGCCCTTGCGGATCGCCTGGCCGTCGAGCACCACCTGGCCGGCGGCGGCCAGGGCGGCGATCTCCTTGCGGCTGCCGTAGCCCATGTTGGCCAGCAGACGGTCCAGTCGGACCGAAATCACTTGCGGGCCTCATAGACCTTGTAGCCGCCGGCCTCGCCTTTCAGGTCCACGGCCTTGAAGTGTTCGCCCAGCACTGCCTCGTAGGGCAGGTGGCGGTTGGCGACCAGCCAGCAGGTCCCGCCCTTCTTAAGCGCCCCGGCGGCGCGGCGGATGAAGACCTGGCCCAGGGCCCGGTCCTCGGCCCCGGCGTCGTGGAACGGGGGGTTCATGACCACGAACTCCAGATCGGCCAGCGCCGGCTCGGTCCCGCGCAGGTCGGCCCAGTGGAAGGCGGCGCGGGGGTCGCTGACGTTGGCCTTCGCCGCCTCGATGGCCCGGCGGTCGATGTCGACCAGCGCCAGGCTGGTGACGGCGGCGCTTTCGAGCACCTTGTTGGCCAGAAGGCCGATGCCGCAGCCGAAGTCGGCGCCCGGCCCCTTGAAGGCCGGCAACCTGCTGAGCAACAGGGCGGTGCCGGCGTCGATGCGGTCCCAGCTGAAGACGCCCGGCTGGGTGCGGCCGAGACCCTCGACCTCGCGCGGCGCGGCGTCGGCGATGGCCGCCTCGACAGCGGCCAGGTCGGCGGGGCGGCGCACATGGCAGATGCGGTGATGGCGCTTGGCGCTTTCATTGAACGCCGCGCCCAGGGCGGTGAGGTCGCCGGCCAGGCGCGAGCCGCCCTTGTCCTTGGGCGCCATGGCGATCAGCCGGCCGTCTTCCTTGAGGGCCTTGAGGGCGGCGGCCAGGGCGCCGCGCCGCTCGACCGTGGCCGGCGGGGCCAGCATGACGATCTCGGCCTGGCTGCCGGGCTCAAGCGCTTCGAGCGCCTGCGATCCGGGAACCAGCGGCGAGGTCTGGACGGCGCCGGCCGGAACATCGGCGAGGGCGAGCGGGGGATGGCCGAAGACGGCGGTGGTCGACATGGCGGGGGCTGTAGCGCGGACCATCGCCGCGTTACAATGGCGCGTGTCCCTTCGCCTGCCCCAGAGCCTGACCGGCCCCGACGTCCGCAGCCGCCTGCATTCGGCCCTGGAAGCCGAGCTGGCCGGTGAAGGCGCCAATGCTCTGGGCCGTCTTGGCAAGGCCGTCGAGCGCAGCCTGGCGGAGCTGCAAGCGGCCCCGGACGATGCGGCCCTGCTGAAGGCCGCCGCCGACGCCGTCTGGCGTTACTTCGTCCAGCGCGAGGTCATGGGCCTGCGCGACCACCGCCCCGCCATCCGCGACTACGCCATCCCCCAGCGGGTGCTGAAGCGCCTCGGCGCCGCCTGAATTTCACCCAGGGTAAATTCCCGGCGCCCGCAGGACTGTCGTGGTCGCCTTGCCTCGCCCGCGCTTCAACAGCGTGGTTCCGGGTGGATCTCGGATGGTGTTGCGGTGGGTCCGGGGGCGGCGGGATAGCAGCTTTGGACGGTCATTAAGGTGTTGATTTATAGGTGAAATATTTCCGGGCGGCGGGCTGGAATCTGCTATAATGGCAAACGCTTCGACAAGCCGCCCGGACCGAGGCCTCACGCCGCCAGCGCCGCATGCTCGGGATAGAACCGGTCCATCATCCGCCCGACATAGGCCCCCAGGTTCGGCAGCGCCTCGTACCGCTCACGCAGCGGGCAGTTGAACCAGGGGTTCAGGGTTGTGGCCAGGATGGAAAAGACCACCGCTTCGGACCCCACCGGCTGGTCGCCGTACAGGAAGGGCTTGTCGCCGAGCACGATGGAGATGGCGTTCAGTGACCGCTCGCCCAGCCAGGCCACTTCCGCTTCACTGTGGCGGCCGACGCCGACGGCCATCAGGTTGGCGTTGACCGCCTCGATCAGTCCGGCCCGCAGGGTGTCGCGCATGGCCTCCGGCGCCTGGTCGAACCAGTGGGCCGGGCCCTTGGCGAAATTCTCGGGATCGAGGAAGCGCGAATGGGCGCCGACCCAGCCCAGCTGGTTCTCGACCATCCGCTCGAAGGCCCAGGCCTGGGCCCGTTGCTCGGGCGTCAGGCCGGCGTCGAGGTCGACCCCGTATTTGCCTTCGATATGGGCCCGGATGAAGGTCGAGTCCGACAGGACATCGTCGCCGTCAACAATCCAGGGGATCTGGCCCTTGGGCGAGTCCTCGCGCCGGCCGGGGCGCTTCTCGTAGGGCAGATCAGCCAGCTGCAGCTGGATCTCGGTCTTCATGGCGTAGGGGCTGACTTCGGGCAGGCCGAAGCCCTGGCCGGCAACGTAAAGTGTGATCATCGGGGCGTCCTCCTTGGATGCCCAAAGACATACCGCCACCCTGCTGACAGCCTGCTGTCAGCATGCGAAGGTTCACCCCATGCGCCGCGCCGACCGCCTGTTCCAGATCATCCAGATTCTCCGCCGCGCCTCTGGCCCGGTGACCGCCAACGCCATGGCCGCCGAGTTGGAGACCTCCAAGCGCAGCGTCTATCGCGACATCGCCGCCCTGATGGCCCAGCGGGCCCCAATCCGGGGCGAGGCCGGGGTCGGTTATGTTCTCGACGCCGGCTTCGACATGCCGCCCCTGATGCTGACCGCCGACGAAGTCGAGGCCGCTGTCCTGGGCGCCCAGTGGGTGGCCAGCCGGGGCGATCCGGCCCTGGCCCGGGCGGCCCAGGACCTGGTGGCCAAGATCGCCGCCACCGTGCCCGACCACCTGCGCCCCATGATGCTGGACCCGGCCACGCGCACGCCGCCCAACTTCGCCAACGCCGCAGACGGCCTGGACATGGCCCGGCTGCGGGCCGCCATCCATGCCGGCGAGAAGGTGCGGCTGACCTATGCCGACGAACAGGGCCGCGAGAGCCAGCGCGTCGTTTGGCCGATCGCCATCGGCTACCGCGACACCACCCGCAACCTGGTGGCCTGGTGCGAGATGCGCACCGATTTCCGCAACTTCCGCACCGACCGCGTGGTCGCCGCCGATTTCCTGGAGGAGCGCTTCCCCGAACGGCCGCTGATCCTGCGGGCCCGCTGGCGCCGGGCCATGGAGGAGATACGCCGCAACTGGCGCGGGCCGCCGCCCGGGAACCCTTCGCCCGTCTGACCGCTGAGCAGCCGAACGGAGAGCCGATGGCTGGGCAAGCAAAGGCCGGACGGGGAAGCGCGCTGCTCTCGCCGCCGGCCAATCTCGACTATCTGACCAGCCTGCTGCGGGCGGCCGGCGGGGCGCTGCTGTTCGCCTTCCCCCTGCTGATGACCATGGAGATGTGGTGGCTGGGTCATTCTATGGAGCGCTGGCGGTTGCTGGTCTTCGTCGCCTCGTCCATCCCGATGCTGCTGGGCCTGTCCTATTTCGCCGGCTTCGAGCCGACCTTCCGCCTGCTGGACGAGGTTCTGGACGCCTTGGCCGCCTTCGCCGTCGGCATGCTCGTTTCCCTGATCTCCCTGTCGCTGCTGGGCCAGATCGGGCCCGGGATGACGGCCAGCGAGGTGGTCGGCAAGCTGGCCGTCTGCGCCATTCCGGCCAGCATCGGCGCCCTGGTCGCCGGCAAGCAGTTCGGGGGCCGAAAGGGCGATGGCGGGCAACGGCAGAAGGAACATATCGGCTATCTCGGTCGCCTGTTCCTGATGTCGGTCGGGGCCATCTTCCTGGCCTTCAGCGTCGCCCCGACCGAGGAGATGATCCTCATCGCCTACGTGATGAGCCCCTGGCATGGGCTCTTGCTGGCGGCGGCGACCCTCCTGCTGCTGCACGGCTTCGTCTATGGCCTGGGCTTTCCCGGCCAGGACAACCGGCGCGGCGATCACAGCATCCTCCGCACCCTGCTGACCTTCACCCTGCCCGGCTACGCCATCGCCCTTCTGATCAGCCTGTATTGCCTGTGGGCCTTCGGGCGGCTGCAGGGCACGAGCCTTCATGAGATCGCCCAGATGACCGTCGTCCTCGCCTTTCCCGCCGGCCTCGGGGCCGCCACCGCCCGGCTGGTGATCTGATGGCCCGCAAACCCGCCAAGCCCTCGCCGGGCGCCCACGGCACGCCCCTGCTGGAATGGGTCGCCGGCGCCGTCGGCCTGACGCTCGTGCTGCTGACCCTCGGCGTCATCGGCCACGAGGCCCTGTTCGGCGACCCTTCGCCGCCGTCGATCACCGTCGAGGCGCGCCAGGCGTTCGCCGTCAAGGGCGGCTGGCTGCTCGAGGTCGAGGTGATCAACGAAGGCGGCTCCCCGGCCGCCGCCGTGGTTATCGAGGGCGAGCTGACGCCGATCGGTCAGGCCCCGGAAACCGCCGAGGCGACCTTCGACTATGTGCCTGATCACTCCCGGCGGCGCGGCGGGCTGTTCTTCAGTCACCATCCGGCCGTCGGGCAGCTGACCCTGCGCGCCAAGGGCTTCACCGAACCCTGAGACCGGTGATTGACAGCGTAAGTTTTTATTCTGTACTTACTCGTCAAACCCGGGAGCCACCATGTCCGACCGCAAAGTCTGTCTCGTCGTCGGCGCCGGCATCGGTGTCGGCGGCTCCATCGCCAAGGCCTTCGCGGCCGAGGGCATGGCCGTGGTCATGACCCGCCGGCCGCGCAATCTCGACCAGCTGGAAACCCTCGCCGCAGAGATCCGCGCCAACGGCGGCGAGGCCCACGCCATGGGCGTCGACGCCCGCGACGAGGCCGAGATGACCGCCCTCTTCGATCGCATCGAAAAGGACATCGGCCCGCTGGAGGTGGTGGTCTTCAACATCGGGGCCAACGTCCACTTCAACATCCGCGAGACCACGACGCGGGTCTACACCAAGGTCTGGGAAATGGCCGCCCTGGCCGGCTTCCTGACCGGGCGCGAAGCCGCCCGGGTCATGGTCCCGCGGGGTCGCGGCAGCATCCTGTTCACCGGCGCCACGGCCAGTGTCCGGGGCCGCGACGGCTTCTCCGCCTTCGCCGGCGCCAAGCACGCCCTGCGCGCCCTGGCCCAGAGCATGGCCCGTGAGCTGGGCCCCCAGGGCATCCACATCGCCCACATCATCTGCGACGGCAGCATCGACGGGGTCTTCACCCGCGAGCGCATGCCCGACGCCGACGCCCGCCTGGCGCGCGGCGAGATCCTCGACCCCGACGAAATCGCCCGCAACTATGTGTGGCTGCACAACCAGGGCCGCTCGGCCTGGACCTTCGAAATCGACCTGCGCCCCTGGACGGAGACCTGGTGAATGACAAAGCAACTCGACTTCATCTTCGATTTCGCCAGCCCCAACGCCTACATGGCATCGATGGTCCTGCCCGGCATTCTGGAGCGGACGGGCGCCACCCTGAACATCATCCCCTGCCTGCTCGGCGGCCTGTTCAAGGCGACCGGCAACCAGGCCCCCTTCACCGCCTTCGGCGGCATCAAGGGCAAGATGGACTACGAGATGCTGGAGAGCCGGCGCTTCGTGGCCAAACATGGCCTGACCCGGTTCCGCATGAACCCGCACTTCCCGATCAACACCCTGCTGATCATGCGCACCTTCTGCGCGGCCGGGCTGGAAGGCGTCGGCGAGCGCTACATGGAGGTGGTGCTGAAGGCCATGTGGGAAGACGGCCAGAACATGGGCGATCCCGAGGTGGTCGCCAAGGTCCTGAACGACGCCGGCCTCGACGCCGCCGCCCTGATGGCCCGGGGCCAGACCGACGAGGCCAAGGCCATCCTGGTCAGCAACACGGCCGCCGCCGCCGACCGCGGCGCCTTCGGCATCCCGACCTTCTTCGTCGGCGACGAGATCTTCTTCGGCAAGGAACGGCTGGGACAGGTTGAGGAAGAACTGGCAGGCTGAGGCCATGACCATCCTCGCCGCCGAGCCTCAGCTGTACGCCACCGACATGGCGGCGGCGCTCGACTTCTATACGGGCAAGCTCGGCTTCAAGGTGACCATCAGCCACGGCGAGCCGCCCTTCTGGGCCCAGGTCGTCCGCGACGGCGCCCGGCTGAACCTGCGCCACGCCGACCGGCGCCCCTTCTCCGACGCCTTTATGGCCGAGGAGGGCGACGCTCTCAGCGCGACCCTCACCCTTGATATCGCCGAGCCGCTGTTCCTCGAATACCAGGCCGCCGGTGTCGCCTTCCACCAACCGCTGCGCACCGAGCCCTGGGGCGCCCGCACCTTCATCATCGCCGACCCGGACGGCAATCTGATCCTCTTTGCCGGCGGGTAGTGGCTGCACAGGCGGCGGCGGGCGCGCTAGCCTCTCTCCGAACAGGGGGATCATCATGCCGGCCATCAGAACCATCGTCGTCAGCCTGGCGGCGCTCGCCGCGCTTGGCGCCGGCCAGGCCGCACGCGCCGCCATGACCGAGGGGGGCGATGGCTGGGAACTCTGCGTCAAGGACAACAAGGTCCCCGCCGCCGACCGCATCGCCGGCTGCACCCAGGTCATCGACGCCGGAATCTGGGAGGGCGAGAACCTCGGCCTGGCCCGATCCCTGCGCGGTCTGGCCAAGGCCCAGGGCGAGGACTACGCCGGGGCCCTGACCGATCTGGACGCGGCCCTGGCGCTGCGTCCGACCGATACCGAGGCGCTGCTGGTCCGCGCCCAGGTCTACAGCGCCCTCAAGCGGCACGACGACCAACTGGCCGATCTCGACAAGGTGCTGGCCATTCGCCCCCGGTCGTCCGAGGCCCTGAACGGCCGCTGCTGGACCCGGGCCGAACTCAACCGCGAGCTCGACAAGGCCCTGGATGACTGCAACGCCGCGCTGAAGATCATCCCCAACAGCCCGGCCTTCCTCGACAGCCGGGGCCTGGTCCATCTGCGCGCCGGCCGCTGGGACGACGCCATCGCCGATTACACCGGCGCCCTGGAAGGCGCGCCCAAACAGCCCTGGTCGCTTTACGGCCGCGGCATCGCCAGGATCCGCAAGGGTGACCGCAAGGGTGGCAAGGCCGACATCGCCGCCGGCAAGGCCTCCTGGGATGGCATCGAAGCCGCCTTCGACGCCTACGGGATCAAGCCCTAGTCGACGACGATGGCGTGCGGCAGATAGCGGCTCATGTTCTTGGTGACGGGGCCGTTGTCTTCCCGAATGCCCATCCCGGCCGCTTCGGTCCCGACGATCCAGGCGCCGATGACGGGATAGTTTCCGTCGATCTTCGGCGGTTTGTGCAGGGCCTGGCGAATCCAGCCCTCGGCCCCGTAGCCCTGGTCGAGCACCGGTTCGGCGACGCCCGCCTCGACCAGCTCGATGTTGGCCCCCTCGCGGGAGAACAAAGGCTTGCGCACATAGTTCTCGCCCAGCGCCGCGGCCCCCGGATCGTCCTCGAACCAGGCCTCGAGCAGGTTGGGATGGCCGGCATGGCGCTCCCACAGCATCGGCAACAGACCCTTGTTGCTGAGCAGGCTCTTCCAGGCCGGCTCCAGGAACTGGGTCTTCGAGGCGGCGACGTTTGTGGCGTAGTCCTCGCGCAGCATCATCTCCCAGGGATAGAGCTTGAAGATCGCCTGGATGATGTCGCTCTGCTCGTCGACGAAGCGGCCGTCGCCGTCCAGCCCGATGTCGTGGATTGACACGAACTTGGGGGTCAGGCCGGCCTGGACAGCCAGGTCCTCGAGGAACTTGACCGTCTGGCGATCCTCGACATGGTCGGGATCGCTGGAGAAATGCACATAGCCGCCGTTCGGAAAGATAGCGCCGAAGCGGTCGCGCAGCTTCTCGAACAGGCTGTTGAACTGATCGGCATCGGCCGGCAGCGAACCGTCCTTGATCCGCGCCTCCAGCCACAGCCACTGGAACACCGCCGTCTCGAAGATGCTGGTCGGGGTGTCGGCGTTGTACTCGTACAGCTTGGGCGGACCCTTGCCGTCGTAGGCGAAATCGAACCGCCCATAGAGGCTGGGATCGCCCCGCAGCCAGCTGTCGGCCACGTAGTCACGGTGGGCCTCGGGGATGGCGAGGCGTTCCATGATCCGTTCGGACTTCACCGCCTCGCCGACGAAATCGAGACACAGGGCGTGCAGGGATTCCGCCGCCGTCTCGATCTCCTCGGCCTGGGCCAGGGTAAAGCCGTACCAGGCGGTTTCGTCCCAGTACTGCTGGCCGTCCATGTGGTGGAAGGTGAAGCCGACGCGCTCGGCCTCGGCCTTCCAGTCCCACCGCGGCTGGATGGAATGACGGATCAAGCTATTGCTCGTCCTTCTTCACGGGGACCTTCTCGGGAGCCTCGATCTGCAGGCGCGGGGCCTCCAGCTTCATCGACTCGCCCTTGGGGGCCATCAGCCGCTCCAGCACCTCATGGGCGTTGGTCTCGCCCGCCAGGATGCCTGCGTTGCGCAGCTTGGCGTCGAGGTCGGCGCCGGTGCGGCGGTCTTCCAGTTCGCCGGCCGCCCGGAACTTTTCCTCGTTGATCGCCTGGCGCTCCTTGATGCGTTTCAGGCTGTCGGCGGCCGAGCCGACCGTCGAGCTGGCGCTGCCGCTGCGGGCGACGATAGCCGACTGGGCGCGCTGGACGCTGTCGTTGACCTTCACCACCTCGATCTCGCGGCGCAGGGCTTCGATCTTGGTGTCGGTCTGGGCGATGATGACGCGCAGCTTGTCCTCGGCCTGGCGCAGCTGGAGGACCTGCTCGGCCTTCTGGGTGGCGTCGCGCTCAAGGTCGGCGATGCGCTGGGCCACTTCCAGGGCCAGGGCCTCGTCGCCCTTGGCCATGGCCGCCCGGGCCGAGGCTTCGTACTTCTGGGCCTGCTGGGCGAACTGCTTGCCCTCGGTTTCCAGCATGCGGCGGCGGGCGACGAGGCCGGCCATGTCGTCCCGGGCCTTGGCCTGGGCGGTGTCGGCGTCGCGGATTTCCTGATCGAGGATGCGCAGGGCGTTGGCGTCGATCACCTTCTGCGCGCCCTCATGGGCGGTGCCGCGGAAGAGGGCGGAAAACTTGCTCCAGATGGACATGGTGTCTTCTCCCTATTTCGCGGACTTGAAGGATTCACGCAGGTCGCTGGCCGCGTCGATCGCGTTCTCGGCCAGGGTGCGCAGTTCGATGAGGATGGTCTGCAGGCTGGTCTTGGCGGCGATTTCGCCGAACAGCTCGTAGTAGTCGCGGCCGTCGATGGTGGTGATGCCGAAGTTGGACAGCGGCACCAGCTTCTGGGCCTTCAGGAGGAAGACGTTGAACTCGTTCTGGTCCTCCTGCTCGTCGACGGGCCACAGCACGACCGAGACGACAATCTGCTCGGGGCCGGCGCTGACGTAGATAGGCAGGTCGCCGTACTCGCACATGGTGACCAGCAGCACCGGATCAGCGCCCTCGATCACCTGGGCCTTGAGCTCGCCCTCGCGAACCAGGCTGCTGTAATCCAGCTCCCGCTTGAGCGCGTGGATGGTCCACGCCGTGTCGATCACCTGATCCATGGGCCTGCTGCCTTTCGGTGCGCCGGTCCAACCGGGCGCTCTGCTGGAGTCTATCACGATGGCGCGCACGGCGTTCTGAATGTCCGCCTTGCATGCCGCCGGCGCCCACACTTCCAGCTTTACGAACCCCGCGCGCTTGCGGGCCTCGCGCCATTCGCGGGTCCGGGTCACGGCTTTGTCCGCTCGGGTGGGAGCCTTGGGCATGCGTTCAAGGTATGCGTACCATGAACGCTTGACAAGGGGGAAAGAAGGGCGTCGTATCGGCCAATGGCGCAAGGAGGCGCCGCCCGGTGGATATCGAACCGTCACGACGGTTTTGCGCATCATCGCAAACATTGCGTTGCCGCGCGTCGCGGGCCAGACTCCGTAACGTAGACGTGTGCGTGAGGGCCCCCTGATGTTCGGCAAGCTGTTCGGGCGCAAGGACGAGGCAGGCCCAGCCGATCATCTGGCGGTGGTGCGCAACATCACGGTCGGTCGGACCATCATGCTCGATCCGCTGGCCTGGCGCCGGCTGGGCGTGGACGCCAGCTTCAAGATGGACCGCGACACCCTGGAGATCACCGCCCAGGGCCTGATCAGGCTCGACGCCGGCGGCTATGTGCACCGCTTCTACACCGACGATCACCTGCTGTTTCAGGCGGTCAGCGACGAGAAGGACGGCAGCGACGCCAACGACTTCACCCTGTTCATGCCCTGGCGCAGCGCATATCCGGCCAGCGGCCAGGAGAAGCGGCTGTGGAACGACCGGCTGCAGGATCCGGTGTGGCTGGAGGACGACCTGCCGCCCTTCCAGCGATACTGGTTCAGCGAGGACGAGGGCCGCCAACCGCCGGTCAGCTTCTGGGAGGACATCTGGGACGACCGCGCCGCGGCCGCGCCCTACGCCCGCATCTTCCAGACCTGCATGCTCTACGCCCGCGACCTCGGCGGCGAGGGGCGCGAACTGCTGCTGGCCATCGCCATGGAGCCGGAAAAGGGCGGCGAGCTGACCCACGAGATCATGGTCGGCGTGCCGCTGGCCATTGGTGAATTCTCGGCCTGAACGGCCGCAACCGAGTCCAACGGGAGGGAACCCGAATGAGCTTCGACTTCATAATCTTCAAGACACAGGCCCTGTACTTCCTGATCGCCTTCCTGGCCTCGGGCGTGCTCGCCATCGCCTTCAAGGTCATCTACCAGTGGATGACCCCCTACAAGGAAACCGACCTGATCAAGCAGGGGAACGTCGCCGCGGCCATCGCGCTCGGCGGGGCCCTGGTCGGCTATGTCCTGGCCCTGGCTTCGGCCCTGGCCCACACCACCAGCCTGCCCGAACTGCTGGCCTGGGGCGTGCTGGCCGGCGTCATCCAGATCGTCGCCTTCACCATCGTCCGCGTCCTCTTCCTGAAGGACGTCAAGGCGCGCATCGAGGCGGGCGAGATCGCCACGGGTGTCTACCTGGGCAGCGTTTCCATCGCGGTCGGCCTGATCAACGCCGCCTGCATGACATCGTAAGGGGCCCTGACCGCCATGATGCGATCCAAATCCCTGACCCTGACCAGCCTGATGTGCGGCGCCTCTCTGACCATCGGGGCCTGCGACAACACCCCGGACATCTCCAGGGCCGAGGCCCAGCTCAACAAGGACCCGGTCGAGGCCTTCGCCTACGCCAGCCTCGACCAGTGCAAGGCCGAAAACAAGGTCAGCGACGAAGAGTGCGACAAGGGCTATGCCGCCGCGCTCAAGGACGACGCCAACGCGCCCAGGTACGCCGAACAGAAGAGCTGCGAAGAAATCCACGGCCAGGGCCAGTGCGTGCCGCGCAGCCAGGCCAATGGCGGGGGCAGCTTCTTCACCCCGCTGCTGACCGGCTTCATCATCGGCCGCATGCTGGACGGCGGCGGTTACCGCGGCACCGGCCTCTATCGGCGCGGCGGCGACTATTACACCGGCTGGGGCGGCCGGGTGAACCACGACTACGCCACCGGACGCACCTCCGTGGGCCGACAGGGGATCGATCCCCCGGCCTCGGTTCGCCAGGCGCCACAGCGGG
This sequence comes from Caulobacter sp. SRI_014, assembly GCF_057586315.1. Taxonomy (NCBI): domain Bacteria; kingdom Pseudomonadati; phylum Pseudomonadota; class Alphaproteobacteria; order Caulobacterales; family Caulobacteraceae; genus Caulobacter; species Caulobacter sp. SRI_014. The sequence goes on from NZ_JBYCZQ010000001.1 coordinate 599,058, forward strand.
TGCAGACCCGCAGCACGGTGGTGTCGCGCGGCGGCTTCGGCGGCGGCGGGCGGTCTTACGGGGGCTGACGTTTGCGTAAAGGGGGCTTGACCGACCCAAGGTCAGCCCCTCCCCTCTCCCTGCAAAAGGGAGACACGCCATGACCTTCGCCGCCGACGACCTGATGTACCGCCCGGGCCTGATGAAGGGCCAACGCATCCTGATCACCGGGGGCGGCACGGGCCTAGGCAAAGTCATGGCCGAGGGCTGCATGATGCTGGGCGCCGACGTCTACATCTGCGGTCGGCGCGGCGGCATTCTCGAAGAGACCGCCAACGAACTGATGGCCGCCCATCCGGACGGCGGCAAGGTCACCGGTATCGCCTGCGACATTCGCGTGCCCGAGGCCATCGAGGAGATGGTCGAGACCATCTGGGCCGACGGCCCCCTGACCGGCCTGGTCAACAACGCCGCCGGCAATTTCATCAGCCGCACGGAAGACCTGTCGCCCCGCGGCTTCGACGCCATTTCCAACATCGTCTTCCGGGGCAGCTTCTTCGTCACCCAGGCCTGCGGCAAACGGTGGATCAAGGAAGGCCTCAGCGCCTCGGTGATCTCCATCCTGACCACCTGGGTGTGGAACGGCGGTCCGTTCACGGTGCCCAGCGCCATGTCCAAGGCGGGCCTCAACGTCATGACCCAGTCGCTGGCCGTCGAATGGGGCCCCAAGGGCATCCGCTTCAACGCCATCGCGCCGGGCCCCTTCCCGACCGAGGGCATGAGCGCCCGGCTGAACCCCGGCGAGAGCGCCTATGGCGACATGCGCGGCAACCCCATGGGCCGGGTCGGCGAGATGCGCGAACTGGCCAACCTGGCCGTCTATCTGTTGCACCCGCTGTCGACCTATGTGAACGGCCAGACCATCGCCATCGACGGCGCCGCCTACAATGCCTCGGGCGGCAACTTCGCGCGCATGACCGAATGGGGTGACGAACAATGGGCCCAGGCGACGGCCGCGATCCGGGCGACCAACGAGAAGGACCGGGCCAAGCGCACGGTCTGACGCCGCGCGAGCGGCTGACGGTCCGGCTGGTGCTGTTGTCGCCGGCCGACCGGCTGTTGTTGCTGAACTTCGATGACGGACGCTACGCCGGCTGGTGCACGGTCGGCGGCGGCGTCGATGACGGCGAGAGCCTGATCGGCGCGGCCAGGCGCGAGTTGCTGGAAGAGACGGGGCATGCGGAGGCCGACTTCGGTCCGGTCGTGTGGCGGCGTCAGCACGACATGCTGGTCGAGGGCGAACCGCGCCGGCTGGTCGAGCATTATTTCATCGCCCGGGTCGGGCACGAGCGGCTGTCCGAACACGGATGGACGGACCTCGAACGCCAGGTCGTGAAGGCCATGCGCTGGTGGCCGGTCGAGGAGATCGAGGCCAGCGAGGAGCCCATCTTTCCGGGCGGACTGGCCGGGCATCTGCGCAGGCTGCTCGCCGGTGATATTCCGGACCAGCCGCTACAGATCGGCGAGTAGTCAGGCCTTGACCCCCAGCGCCTCAAGCGCCTGGGCCCTGACGCCCTTGTAGTCGACCTTGCCGTTCGGGGCGCGAACCACCGGGGCCAGCACCAGGGCCCTTGGCGCCTTGTAGTCGGCCAGTTTGCCCTTCAGGTGGGCCGTGAAGTCGGCGAGCTCCAGCGACACCCCCTCCCGCACATCGACCACCGCGCAGACCTTCTCGCCGAACCGCGCGTCGGGGATCCCCACCACCACCGCGTCCTTCACATCCGGATGCAGTTTCAGCGCCTCTTCGACTTCCTCGGGAAAGACCTTCTCGCCGCCGGTGTTGACCACTTGCGAGCCGCGTCCGAGCAGCTTCATCGTCCCGTCGGCGTTGACCTCGGCAAAGTCGCCCGGCAGCGACCAGCGCCGACCCTCGTACTCCTTGAAGGTCTTCGCCGACTTCTCCGGGTCCTTGTAATAGCCGACCGGGATAAAGCCGCCGACCGCCACCAGCCCGCGCTCGCCCGACCCCGGCTCGACCCGCGAGCCGTCCTCCTTGAACACCGCCGCGTTGGGCCCGACCAGGAACTGCGCCGTTCCGGCCTCCGCCCCCTTCACCGACTGCGAGCCGCCGAGGCCCACCGCCTCCGACGAGCCCAGCGAATCGAAGATCACGCAGCCCTCGGGCAGATGCGCCAGCAGGCCTTGCTTGTTCTCATAGGACCAGACCGTCCCGGACGATCCCAGCCGCTGGACCTTCGACAGATTCCACCGCCCCGGCGTCGCATTGAGCGCGTCGAGCATCGGCGCCGCGAAGGCCATGCCGACGATGGAGACGCTGTTGGCCCCGGTCCGCTCGACCTCGTTCCACAGTTCGATGGGGTCGAACCGGCGCGAGGGCAGGCTGACGATGCAGCCCCCGCCGGTCAGGGCCCCGAAACTGCCGAACTGCGCCGTGCCGTGCATCAGCGGACAGGCCACCACCACCACGGACGGCGGCGGCAGGACGATATCGCCGGCCTTGCCGGTCGTCACCCGCACGGCAGCCTCGGCCGGGGTCTCCAACGGCGGGATGCCGGCCGCAACATTGCCGCCCGCGCCCAGCACCTGGAAGAGATCATCCTGGCGCCACATCACCCCCTTGGGCATGCCGGTGGTGCCGCCGGTGTAGAGCAGCAGCAGGTCGTCGCCCGAGCGACCCCAGGGGGCCACGAACCGGTCGGCGCCGGCCCCGACGATGCCTTCATACTCGTCCGCCCAGGCGGGAATCGCCGCGCCCGGCTCGGCCACCGCCACCCAGGCCTTCACCCCCGGCAGCCGGTCCTTGATCGCTTCGAGCTTGTCGGCGAACCCGGCGTGGAAGACCACCGCCTCGGTGTCGGCGTTGTCGAACAGATAGAACAGCTCTTCAGGCTCGTACCGGTAGTTGGTGTTGACCGGCGCCAGCCCCGCCTTGAAGGCCGCGTAGTAGCTCTCGAGATACTCAGGCGCGTTGTAGAGGAAGGCGGCCATCTTGGCCTGATGGCCCAGGCCCCTGGCCACGAAATACGCCGCCAGGGCGTTGGCCCGCCGGTCGAAGTCACGCCAGCTGACCACCCGATCGCCCTGGATCTGGGCCGGACGCTCCGGCGTCGCCGCAGCGACCGCTTCCCACACGTCCGCGAAGGTCCAGCCGGCCATCTCGTCACTCCCTCAAACACTTGTTTTGCGAGAGTTAGCGGGCTTCCGCTGGGTCGTGTCAACGCATGCTGACAGACAGTTGGCAGCAGGGGTGGCGCATGGTCCCGCCAACACAGGAGGACACAACCATGCTGCGCAAGTTCAACCCCGAAGGCGTTCCCGCGCCCCCCTTCTACAGCCACGCCGTCGAGGTCAGATCGCCCGACCGCTGGCTCTACATTTCCGGCCAGGTCGGCCAGCGGCCCGACGGCTCTGTCGGCGGCGAGATCGGCGAGCAGACCGCCATCGCGGTGGAGAACCTCAAGCGCGTTCTGGCCAGCGGCGGGATGGGCGTCGAGGACCTGGTCAAACTGACCATCTACATGACCGACGAGGCCAGTCTCGGCGGCTTTGCGCAGCCCGCCGCCGCCCTGCTCAGCCAGCCGCCGGCGGCGACCACCCTGCTGATCGTCAAGGGCCTGGCGGATCCGCGCCTGTTGATCGAGATCGAGGCGGTGGCCGAACGCTAGGCGGCGGCCAGTTCTTTCAGCCAGGTCTTGAGCGTGCTGTCGAAGCCGAACACGAACCGGCCCAGCGCCCGGAAGGCCAGGTTGTCGACGAAGCCGTGTTCGCTGACCCGAACGCGGCTTCCCGTCCCTTCCGGGGTCAGTTCGATCAGCCAGTATCCGCCGTAGGCCATGCCCTTGGTCAGGATGGTCGTGCGCCAGCGCCGCCCCGGCTCCTCGACGTCGAGGGCGTAGTCGACCTTGTCGCCCTGGCTGATTTCCCGCCACAGCACCCGCTCGCCCTCGCGCCGGACCTGGTCGGTGATCACCCCCTTGCGCCAGGCCGGATAGCCGGCCGGATCGACGATGCGGGCGGCGACGACATCGGGCGCCTGGGCGATCAGGGCCTCGCCGGTGGCGACATGCTGGCGCGGCAGCACGGCGCCGGTGATCAGGACGCCGCCGACCAGCACGACCAACAGCCCTACCAGGCCCAGAGCGATCTTCAGAACCATCTCACCCCTCCCGATATCGTCGCGCCGCCTGGGCCAGCAGCGCCAGGCCCTCGACGGCCCGCTGACGATCCGCCGGTTCGAGCAGGCCCAGCACCCCGGCCACCCGGCCGGCGTCGAGCACCGAATCCTCGGCCAGCGCCGCCCGGCCGCCATTCGTCAGCCGCACCCGTCGCCGCCGCGCATCCTCGGACGGCGCGTCCTCGATCAGGCCCAGGCCCGCCAGCCGCTTGAGCGTCGCCGACAGCGACGAGGCGGCCACCCCCAGATGGCGGGCCAGTTCGCCGGCCCCGATGCCTTCCGCGACATCGATGTGGGTCAGTACACCGGCCTCGCGGCCGGTCAGGCCACGGGCCGAGCGCTCACGGGTGCGATGCTCCTCGTGGCAGGCGAAGTAGATCTGCGGATAGGCGCGCAGAATGGCGAAGACGTCCGGGTCCATGCGGTGAAGCTGGACCCGGCGAAATCGTTCGTCAAAACGAACTAGTGGTGAGCGGCAGCCGCCGGAGCCGGTCCGGCCGCCCGTACGGCGAACGAGACGGTGACCGAACCGGCCTTCTCGAACTTCAGGGTCACCGGCACGGTCTCACCGACCTTCAGCGGTTTCTTCAGCCCGATCAGCATCAGGTGGAAACTCTCGGGCTTCAGGGCCACGGTCTTGCCGGCCGGCAGTTCGATGCCGCGCGGGCGTGGATGCATCATCGCCTTGCCGCCCATCACCATGCTCTCGTGCATCTCGACCCGCCCGGCGACGGGGGTCGAGGCGGAAACCAGGCGGTCGGCCTTGCCGCCGTTGGCCAGCACGACATAGCCGACCCCGTTGCCGCCTTGCGGCGCGGGTCGCGACCAGGCGCCGGAGATGTCGATGGCGCCGGCCTTGGCGGCGTAGGCCGCCGTGGCCAGCAGGGTGGCAGTGGCGGCGAGGATCAGGGTGCGTCGGATCATGGGTGGGGTTGTCCTGGGCGCTTGTGACCCGGGTATGGCGCCCCGGGCGGAATTCTGAGTGGCGCGGCCATAAACCGACCCGGAGGGGTTCCGCAACAACCGCCGCGTGGGTCATACTGGGCGCACACGAACAAGGAGGTGGAATGGCGACGGAAGTTTCTCCGGGCGAGTACAAGGATGTTGTGTTGTTCCTGGCCACGGCCGGGATCGTGGTGCCGCTGTTCCGCCGCTGGAACATCAGCCCGATCCTCGGCTTCCTTGGCGCGGGCATTGTGCTGGGGCCGTTCGGCCTCGGCGCCTTCAGCGACCAGTTTCCATGGCTGTCGGCGGTTACCGTCGAGAACCCGAAGGATATAGCCCAGCTCGCCGAGTTCGGGGTCGTCTTCCTCCTCTTCATGATCGGCCTGGAGCTCTCCTGGGAGCGATTGCGCCTGATGCGTCGCTACGTCTTCGGCATGGGCGGGCTGCAGGTCGCCCTGTCCGGGGCCGCCATCGCCGGCGCCGCAATGCTGCTGGGCCAGCCGCCGATCGCGGCGGCCGCCATCGGCGCCGCCCTGGCGCTCAGTTCGACCGCCGTGGTCATGCCGCTGCTGGCCGAACGCAAGCGCCAGCACAGCCAGGCCGGCCGCGCCACCTTCGCCATTTTGCTGTTCCAGGACCTGGCCGTGGCGCCGATCCTGATCACCCTCGCCGTTCTCGGACGCCAGGGAGACAGCGCCTTCGTCCTCAAGGACCTGCTGGCCTTCGCCCCGGCAGTGCTCGGCCTGCTGGCCCTGTTCGTCATCGGTCGGCTCCTGCTGCGGCCCATGCTGCGATCGGTGGCCAAGGCCAAGAGCGAGGAGCTGTTCATGGCCGCCAGCCTGCTGGTGGTCATTGGCGCCGGGCTGCTGGCCGCCCTGACCGGCCTGTCGATGGCGCTGGGCGCCTTCGTCGCCGGCCTGCTGCTGGCCGAGACCGAGTACCGCCACGAGGTCGAACGGACCATCGAGCCGTTCAAGGGCCTGTTGCTTGGCCTGTTCTTCGTCTCCATCGGCATTGGCCTGGACCTGTCCAAGCTGATCGCCGACCCGCTGCCGATTCTCGGTATGGCCATTGGCCTGATGCTGCTGACCGGGGCCGTGGTCTTCGGCCTGGCCAGGCTGTTCGGCCTCAAAAGCCGGGTCGCCCTGGAGACCGCTCTGCTGCTGGCCGCCGGCGGCGAGTTCGCCTTTGTCATCCTGGACAGCGCCATGAACGCCGGCGTCGTCGCCGAGTCCGCCGGTCAGACCATCCTGGTCGCCTCGACCCTGTCGATGATCTGCATCCCCTTCCTGGCCGGCTTCGGCGCCCGGCTGGGCGGTCGGCCCGGCGCCAACCCCCAAGGGGTGGCCGTTGAGCCCGACGCCGAGGGGCCCGTCGATTCGGGCGTGCTGGTCATCGGCTATGGCCGGGTCGGCCGCCTGGTCGGCGACATGCTGGGGCGTCACGACATCCCCTGGGTCGGGGTCGAGCGCGATCCCCGTCTGGTCGAATCGGGCCGGCGGGCCGGAGCCCGCATATTCTTCGGCGACGCCTCCCGCGCCGACTTCCTCAAACACTGCGGCCTCGACAGCGCCCGGGCCCTGATCATCACCATGGACAGCCCGGAAGGGGCCGAAGCGGTGGTCGCCACGGTCCGGGAAATGCGCCCTGATCTGACCATCGTCGCCCGCGCCCGCGACGCCCGCCACGCCAAGCGGCTCTACGAACTGGGGGCCACCGACGCCGTGCCGGAGACGATCGAGGCCTCATTGCAGCTTTCCGAAGCCGCTCTGGTGGAAATCGGCATTCCGATGGGTCTGGTCATCGCCTCGATCCACGAACGGCGGGATGAGTTCCGAAAGGAGCTCAACCGCCCGGAATCCTTGGGCGGGCGGCGTCGGCTACGCGACGTCCGCTAGCCCGAAACTGCAACCGCAGCCCGATTAATTCGCCCGAAAGGGGATCGTGGCAGAAAAATGAACTCCGGTGTGGCTTCGCGGGCACTTTGCGTGGCGCTAGGCGTTGCTATAACTGGGACTGAAGCGACCTCGTGTCGCATCGTGGGCAAGAGAGGGCTCTTTCTATGAAACTCAAGCTTCTGGCGGGTGCGGCTCTTGCTGCGACGCTCGTGGCGTCCGGCGCCTCGGCGCAGGATTCCGGTTGGTACGGCGCTATCGACCTCGGCTATCACTGGTCGGACGACACCAACTACGACTCCGCTCTGGGCGACCTGAACGTTGATCCGGACGACTCCTGGATCGGCGCGGCTCGCCTGGGCTACCGCCTGTCGCCGCATTGGCGCGTGGAACTCGAAGGCGCTTATCGCCCGGGTGAAATTCCGGCCCCCATGGGCGGCGTTTTCCCGGACGGCGGCGACTTCGAAGTCTGGTCGCTGATGGGCAACGTCATCGTTGACCTGATCCCGGACGGCGACCTGAGCCCGTTCGTCGGGGTCGGCGCGGGTATCGCGGGCGCCCAGATGGACGGTGTCAACGCCCCGTTCCTGATCGTCGACGACAGCGACGCTGTTTGGGCCTGGCAGGCCATCGCCGGCGTCACCGCCAAGGCGACCGACCGTATCAACGTCGATCTGACCTACCGCTTCTTCCAGACCGACGACTTCAACTTCGAGAACCCGGGCACGGCTGGCCCGCTGGAAGGCAAGTTCAACGACCAGTCGGTGACGGTCGGCATCCGGTACAGCTTCGCTGGCCCGCCGCCGCCCCCGCCGCCGCCGGTGGTCGAGCCCCCGCCGCCCCCGCCCCCGCCGCCCCCGCCGGAACCGCCGCCGCCTCCGCCGGCCCCGGTGTACGAAGCGCGCGAATTCATCGTCTACTTCCCGTTCGATCAATCGATCCTGACGCCGGAAGCCCAGACCGTGGTTTCGGAAGCCGCCCAGTACGCTTCGGCCGGTAACGCCACCCGCATCGTGGTTGTCGGTCACGCCGACACCTCCGGTTCGGCCAAGTACAACGTCGGCCTGTCGCAGCGCCGTTCGAAGGCCGTCGCTGACGCCCTCGTCGGCCTCGGCGTCGACACCGGCAAGCTGGCCGTGGACTGGAAGGGTGAATCCGAGCCCGCCGTCGCCACCGGCGACGGGGTGAAGGAACCCCTGAACCGCCGCTCGACGATCTCGATCAACTTCTGATCCTGATCTCAAGCGACAACGCTTAAGCGAAGGGCCCGAGGGAAACCTCGGGCCCTTTTGCTATGCGCTCTCCGCCCTTGGGGCGGAGGACAGCTCTGGAGCGCGAGCGACAGAGCAGGAGGCGGGACTTCCACCGGCGGATGTGCGCTGTGTCCGAGGGCGCCGGCGTGTAAGGGAACGCGCTAATCACCCACTGCCTGTGGGCCCGCCTCCTGCTTTCTCGCTTGAAGGCTCGAAAGCGGTCCTCCGCCCAGAGGGCGGAGAGCTTGAGTCTCGCGCCTTCCCTGAAGTCCTACCCCGCGACCAACACCCACACCCCGACCGCGGCGAACCCCGCTGCCGCGACCCAGCGGATCACCTTCAGCGGGATCTTCGTCGCCGCAACTTCGCCGAGGAACACCGCCGGCGTATTGGCGAGCATCATGCCGAGGGTCGTCCCGGCCGCGACCACCGCCACATTGTGGAACTGCGCCCCGAGCGCCACCGTCGCCACCTGCGTCTTGTCGCCCATTTCCACCAGGAAGAAGGCCACCGCCGTAGTCAGGAAGATCGAGCCGGCCTTCAGCGCCGGCGGCGCCTCATCCTCTTCGAGCTTGTCGGGGATCAGGGCCCATCCGGCGAACGCCAGGAAGGCGATGCCCAGCACCCACTTCATCCACGGGCCGTTCAGCAGGCCCGCCGCCAGCTGGCCGACGAATGCCGCCAGCGCATGGTTCAGCAGGGTGGCGACGAGAATGCCCAGCAGGATGGGAACGGGCCGGCGGAACCTGGCCGCCAGGAGGATGGCGAGCAGCATGGTCTTGTCGCCGATCTCGGCGATGGCCACGAGCCCGGTGGAGACGAGGAAGGCTTCCATTGGATATCCTGGCGGGGCCGAAGACGGACCATTGGCGTGACGTCGCTTAGCCCCGCAAGAGCCACGACGTTCGCCAAAGGTCTCGCCAGGCTTAAAAGGCCGACGCCGCCATGAGCCCGAGGGTCTCAAGTTTGTTGACGGCGTCCCCGCTGGATGCGCGGTCGGCTACTCCCCAGTGACAGGGGTCAGATAGCGGTCAGACCCTGCCGGATCAAGCCCAGGGCCCGGTCTTCCTTGTATCCTTCGTCGTCGGCACCGCCGTCGTACGCGGCCCTTCGACGATCGGTCCCGCGCGGCCGGTCAGCCTGCGCAGCGCCTCGATGCGGTTGCGGGTGTTGGGATGGGTCGAGAACAGGTTGTCCGCCCCGTGGCCCGACAGCGGGTTGATGATGAACATCTGGGCCGTGGCGGGATTGCGCTCGGCGGTGAAATTGGGCTCGCGGTGAGCCCAGCCGTCGATCTTGGCCAACGCACTCGCCAGAGCGTCCGGATCGCCGCTGATCTCGGCCCCGCCCTTGTCGGCCTCGTACTCGCGGCCGCGCGAGATCGCCATCTGCACCACGGCCGCCGCCAGCGGCGCCAGAATGGCCAGCGCAATGGTCCCGATCAGCCCCGCCGGCCGGTCGCGGTCGCCGCCGAAGAACAGGCCGATGTTGGCCAGAGCCGAGACCGCCCCGGCGATGGTCGCGGTGATGGTCATGGTCAGGGTGTCGCGGTGGCGCACATGGGCCAGTTCATGGGCCATGACCCCGCGAATTTCCCGCCGGTCGAGCATCCTGAGCAGGCCGACCGTGGCGGCCACAGCGGCGTTCTGAGGATTGCGCCCGGTGGCGAACGCGTTCGGCTGCTCGCCCTCGATGACGTAGACCTTGGGGCGCGGCAGACCGGCCCGGTCGGCCATCTCCACGACATCGCCGACATAGGTGCGGATCAAGGGCTCCGGGTGGCTCTCGTCCACCTCCACCGCGCCGTACATGCGCAGCACGATCTTGTCGGCGTTCCAGTAGCTGAACAGGTTCATGCCGCCGGCGAGAACCAGGGCAATCAGGGCGCCGGTGGCCCCGCCGATGACGTAGCCGGCGACGAGGAAGATGGCGGTCAACGCCGCCAGCAGCATGAAGGTGCGCAGGGTGTTGTTCATGGACCTGATGTGGTGGCCGTCGCCGCCGGTTCAAGCATGGGCTTGGGGACGCCCCAAGGAACGGCCCCAAGGAACGGTCCCAAGGAACGCCCCTTGTAATGATCAGACCCAAGAGTTGTTTGTGACGCAGGGTCAGGCGTCTCCCATTTTTCACAAGTCGCCGTTATAAGGCGCCATGAAAAAGCAAAAAGAAGCCGTCGCCATCGTCGAGCGACTTGAACAAGAATACGACCGATCCGTCTCCTGCCTGCGTGAGAACCTCAAGGCCTTCCTCGAAGAAGGCCGGCGGCCGGACCCCTCCCTGCGCGAAAACGGCGCCTACGCCTATCCCGAACTGCGGCTCAGCTGGTCGGGCGAGAGCGGCTATCCGGTGATCACCCGCGCCTATGCGCGGCTATCGGACCCCGGCCATTACGCCACCACCGTCACCCGCCCGGCCATGTTCCGCGACTATCTGGTCGAACAGCTGGCGCACCTGATGGAAGACTTCGATGTCGATGTCGATGTCGGCCGCTCGACCCAGGAAATCCCCTTCCCCTACGTGCTGGATGGCGGCGACCTTTCCCTGGCCGACGCCCAGGCCAGCGAGATCGCCCGCTTCTTCCCGGCCACCGAGCTGGCCTACATCGGCGACGAGGTGGCCGACGGCCTGTGGGACCCGCTGATGGCCGAGGACCGGCCGCTCGCCCTGTTCGACGGCCTGCGCACCGACTTCTCGCTCGCCCGCCTCAAGCACTACACCGGCGCCCCGGCCGAGCATGTCCAGCAGTACATCCTGTTCACCAACTACCACCGCTATGTCGATGAGTTCGTGCGCTGGGGCTGCGAGCAGCTCAAGGAGGGCCACTACGAGGCGCTCAGCTGTTCGGGCGGGGTCTATGTCACCAAGGACACCCCTGACCCCGAGCTGGCCGTCGCCAACGGCGCCTGGCGGCGTCACCAGATGCCGGCCTACCACCTGATCGCCCCGAACGGTCAGGGCATCACGCTCGTGAACATCGGCGTTGGCCCGTCCAACGCCAAGACCATCACCGACCACCTGGCGGTTCTTCGCCCGCAGGCCTGGCTGATGATCGGCCACTGCGGCGGGCTGCGCGGCAGCCAGCGGATCGGCGACTATGTCCTGGCCCACGCCTATCTGCGCGAGGACCATGTGCTGGACGCGGTGCTGTCGCCGGATATTCCCATACCCTCCATCGCCGAGGTGCAGCGGGCCCTCTACGACGCCGCCAAGCTGATCAGCGGCGAGAGCGGCGAGGCCCTCAAGCGCCGCCTGCGCACCGGCACCGTGGTCACCACGGACGACCGGAACTGGGAGCTGCGCTACACCTCCAGCGCCCTGCGCTTCAACCAGAGCCGGGCCGTCGGCATCGACATGGAAAGCGCCACCATCGCCGCCCAGGGCTTCCGCTTCCGGGTGCCCTACGGGACGCTGCTCTGCGTGTCGGACAAGCCGCTGCACGGCGAGATCAAACTGCCGGGCCAGGCCAACGCCTTCTACGAGCGCGCCATCGGTCAGCACCTGCAGATCGGCATCGCCACGGTGGACCTGCTGCGCGCCGAAGGCCCGCGCCTGCACAGCCGCAAGCTGCGCGCCTTCGACGAGCCGCCGTTCCGCTGATCTAGGCGGACAGGAAGTCCACGATCACCCTGCACAGGGCCGGCTCGCCGACCGCCGTCAGGTGGTCGCCGGGGACCCGCACGGCCTTGGCATTGGGCATGGCCATGGCCAGCTTTTCCGGGTTGCCGTTGTCGGCGTCGTCCTGGCCGCAGACGATCAGGGTCGGCACGTCCAGCGTTGCCAGGTCCTCGGCCGTCGTGGGCACGAAGCTGGAGAGCACGCCCAGCAGCGCCTGCGGATCTAGGCCGATGGCCTTGATCCGCGCCTGGATGTACCTGCCGGCCCGCGGATCCTTCGCGTTCTCGCCGTTACGGATGCTGTCCTCGAACATCGCGGCCCGGGCGCCGGCCTCCATGATGCCGGTATCGCCCATGCCGCCGAGCGCGCAGCGCCGGGGCCGCGCCCCGCCGACCATGAACCGCACCGCCGTCCGCGCCCCCAGGCTGTAGCCGACCAGGTCGTAGTCAGTCAGGCCCAGATGCTTGACCAGCGCCGCCTGATCCCTGGCCAGCACATCGCCGGGCCAGGCCGATGCCTCATGAGGCGCGGCCGAGGCTCCGTGTCCGCGAAGGTCCGGCGCGATCACCTCGAACCCCGCCTCGGCCAGGGCCGGAGCGATTCCCGGCTCGAACCAGTTGAGCGTGGCGTTGGCGATGAAGCCGTGCAGCAGCACCACCGGGCGGCCGGAACCAACCCGCTGGAAGGCGATCTTCTGGCCGTCGAAACTGTCGAAATGCTCGGTCATGCCGACGAGGGTGGCGCAAGGGGCCGGCCAGGCGCAACCCCGCCGTTTCCTTCGCCGCCGAATGCTTCTAGCGTCGGCGGCTTCCAAGGGGAGCCTACACCATGCGTAAACTGGCCCTGATCGGCGCCGCCGCCCTCAGCCTCATCGCCGGCGCGGCCAGCGCCGCCACCGTCGTGGTTACCGCCGGGCGCCTGCTCGACGTGCGCACCGGCAAGTATATCGAAAAGCCCCTGGTGGTGATCACTGACGGCAAGATCACCGCTGTCGGCAGCCAGGCCAGCATGACCGTCCCCGCTGACGCCACGAAGGTCGATCTGCCCGGCCTGACCCTGCTGCCCGGCCTGATCGACATGCATGTCCATCTCGACAGTTCGCCGCTGTATGGCGGTTACGGCGGCCTGCGCTTCACCGACGCCTTCTGGACCGTGGTCGCCGTGAAGAACGCCGAGGCGACGCTCAACGCCGGCTTCACCACCGTGCGCAACGTCGGCGCCGACCGCTTCAACGATGTGGCGGTCAAGGAGGCCATCGAGGAAGGCTTCGCCAAGGGCCCGCGCATCGTGCCGGCCGGCTATGCGATGAGCGCCACCGGCGGCCACTGCGATTCGACCTACTTCCCGCCCAGCGCCAACCAGACCGCCCCCGGCGTCGCCGACGGCCCGGACGCGGCCCGCGCCAAGGTCCGCTGGCTGAAGAAGTACGGGGCCAAGGTGATCAAGATCTGCGCCACCGGCGGGGTCTTCTCCAACGACGCGGTCGGCGTCCAGCAGATGACGCTGGAAGAGATCAAGGCGGTCACCTCCGAGGCCCACATGGCCGAGATGAAGGTCGCCGCCCACGCCCATGGGCCGGAGGGCATCCTGGCCGCCATCGAGGGCGGCGTGGACACCATCGAGCACGCATCCCTCGTCGACGACGCCGGCATCAAGGCCGCCCTCAAGCACGGCGCCTACTTCGGCATGGACATCTACAACACCGAATACACCCAGGCCGAAGGGCCCAAGAACGGGGTGCGCGAGAGCGAGCTGAAGAAGGACCGCGACATCGCAGAAGCCCAGCGGCAGAACTTCTGCAAGGCTGTGAAGGCCGGGGTGAAGCAGGTCTACGCCACAGACGCCGGTATCTTCCCGCATGGCGACAATGCCAAACAGTTCGCCGTCATGGTCCGTTATTGCGCCACCCCGCTGCTGGCCATCCAGAGCGCCACCATCACCGCCGCCGAGGCCCTGGGACAGACCGGCGAGGTCGGTGAGATCAAGGCCGGCGCCTGGGGCGACCTGATCGGCGTCGAGGGCGACCCGCTGGCCAATGTGCGGGTGCTGGAGAGCGTAAAGTTCGTGATGAAGGGCGGCGAGGTGGTGAAGGGCCCCTAGTCCTTCAGAGCCTCGATCTTCGTGGTCATCTCCGGGGTTTGGCAAAAGCCGGCAGGCAGCGCCTTGCTCCGGTCGGCCATGGCCTTGCATTTCCACGCCGCCGTATCCTCGTCGATCATGTCGAGCGGCTCGCGCGCCGGATCGCCCCGGGCGATGGCGACCCCCAGTTCCTCGTAGAACTTCGCCCAGCCCGGACGGTTCTCGGCTTCCGGATCGGGCTGGGACCCGGCGCGCGGAGCAAACACCGCCTTGTCGACGCCGGCCAGCCGCTTTGCCGCCTCCCCGTACAGGCCCAGCTGGCGTTCGGCGTTGGCGGCGCGGGCCTGCAGCACGGCCCAGACCAGATCACCCTGCTTGGCCGGCGTCGCATCGACGGCGGCGACGAAGGCCTTGTCATACCGGGCCTGGCGGGGCGGATCGTCATCGGTCTCCCAGGTCGCCCGCAGCAGGATCCACGGCTGATCCTCCGAACCGGGCTTCAGCCGGCCCTCCAGCCAGGCGGCGCGGAAGTAGGGGGTTTCCTTGTCGGCCACCAGCGCCCTGTACTCGGCGGAGACGACCAGCGCCTTCAGGCTCTCGAGCTCGGCCTTGTCGAACTCGCGGTACATGACCAGGCCATTGCCCGGACAGACCGGCAGCGGCATGGGGAAGATCCAGCTGCCATAGGGTTTGCCGTCAGGCCGGGCGCCCCAGGTGCTGTAGCTGGCGGTTTCGGTGTGGGTGAAGGACTCGCCGCCGACCGCGCATTTCATCTTCACCGGAAACGGCGTGCCGGCCATGGCGGCGGGGGCCGAAAGCAGCAGAGAGGCGAGAACAAGACCGGCGACACGCATCTGGACGCTCCTTGATTTGGAGGCCCAGCCTGCATCAGATTACAATTGTCGTCCAGACCGAATTTCAGGCCTCGCAGACAGCCTTGATCTCGGCCCGCAGCTCGGGAAGGCCCGTGCCCTTTTCGGACGAGGTGGCGATCACCCGCGGGAAGGCGGCCGGGCGCTTGGCGATCTGGCCCTGGGTCTTGGTAACCAGGGCCGCCGCCTCGGCCGGCTTGATCTTGTCGGCCTTGGTCAGCACGATCTGGTAGCTGACCGCCGACAGGTCGAGCGCGTCGAGCGCCTCCTTGTCGACCTCTTTCAGGCCATGGCGGGCGTCGATCAGCAGATAGACCCGCTTCAGGTTGGGCCGGCCGCGCAGGTACTGGCGGCCCAAGTCCTGGAACTTGTTGGCCGTCGAGCGCGACACCCGCGCGAAGCCGTAGCCCGGCAGGTCGACGAGACGGATCTTGTCGGCCAGGACGAAGAAGTTGATCTCCCGCGTCCGGCCCGGCTCGTTGGAGGCCCGGGCCAGCTTCTTGTGGCCGACCAGGCCGTTGATCAGGCTGGACTTGCCGACGTTGGAGCGGCCGGCGAAACAGACCTCGGGCAGGTCCGGCTCCGGCAGGCCGTCCATCTTCACCGCCCCCATCATGAACGTGGCCTGGCCGGCGAACAGCACCCGCGCCGCCTCCAGTTCCTCGTCCGAAAACAGGGGGTCGGTCGTCATCCGACCGCCTTGGCGCTGAACCGGCCGAAGAAGTCGTCGATCGGGTTATCGACCTTCAGCCGGTGCATGATGATGTACTGCTGGAAGATCGAAAGGATGTTCGAGAACGTCCAGTAGATGATCAGGCCGACCGCGAAGGGGGCCATGATGAAGGTGAACAGGATCGGCATCAGCTGGAAGATGCGCTGTTGCATGGGGTCCGGCGCCGGCGGGTTCATCGCCGTCGTCAGCCACATGGTGAAGCCGTAGATCAGCACGCAGATGCCAAGGCCCAGGGCCCCGGCGCCGAAGCCGAGGGCGGTGGGGTGAGTGGTCAGCAGACCACCGACCAGCGGCAGCGTCCCCGGGTCGTAGGGGATCAGGCCGAACAGGTTCCAGATGTTGGTCGGATCGCGCGCCGACAGGTCCTTCACGAAGCCGATGAAGGGGGCGTGGCGCATCTCGATGGTCACCGACAGCACCTTGTAGAAGGCGAGGAAGACAGGAATTTGCAGGAACAGCGGCAGGCAGCCGGCGACCGGATTGACCTTCTCGCGCTTGTACAGCTCCATCGTCTCGGCCTGCAGCTTGGCCGGGTCGTCCTTGTACTTTTCCTTCAGCGCGTTCATCGGCTCGGTGAGCTTCTTCATCCGGCTCATCGACTCGTAGGACTTGTTGGCCAGCGGGAAGAGCAGGATGCGCACGCAGAGGGTGACCGCCAGGATGGCGACGCCGAAGTTGCCGACGAAGCCGTAGAAGAATTCCAGGGCCGCGAAGAAGGGTCGGGTCAGGAACCACAGCACGCCCCAGTCAATGGCGCGGGTCAGTTCCGGAACGGGCTGGGCGGTGGCATGACCCTCGATGCCCTGCTGATAGTCCTTCAGCACCTCGGCGCGCTTGGCGCCGGCGAACAGGCGGGTGGTTTCAGTGGCCGAGGCGCCCGGCGCGAGGGTGCGGTCCGCACCGACGGCTTCAGTGATATAGTAGTCGCGGCCTTCGACGGTGAACTGTTGATAGCTGGCCTTGATGGCCTCGCCCTGGTTCGGGATCAGCGCCGTCAGCCAGTATTTGTCGGTAATGCCCAGCCAGCCGCCGGTCGTGGTCCAGCGCTGGTTGTCCTTGGCCGATTCCTTCTTCCACGCCGGGTACTTCCGCAGCCGCAGCGACTTGTCGAGCCAGCCGACGGCGCCCTCGTGCACGTTCTGGCCCTTGCCGGCTTCCGGCGGCAGGCCGGCGCGGCGCACTTCGGCGACCGGGCGCAGGGTGACAGCGCCGGCGCCGGTGTTGGTCACCCGGTCGGTGACGGTGAACATGTAGTGGTCGTCGACGGCGATGGTCCGGTCGAACACCAGCCCCTGGGGCGAGGTGTAGGTCAGCACGACCGGCGTCTTCTCGGTCAGCACCTGGCCGCTCTTCACGGTCCAGGCAGTGTTGCGGTCGGGCAGGCCGGGGACGTTGTCGGCCTTCCAGCTGAACACCGAATAGAAGGCGTTGGCGGTGGCTTCCGGCCGCAGCAGGTCGACGCGCGGCGAGGTCTTTTCGAGGGTCTGGCCGTACTGCTGCAGGAACAGGTCATCGACCAGGCCGCCGGTCAGGTTGACCGAACCGGTCAACACCGGCTTGCCATCATTACGGGTCGCGATCGGGACCCGCGGCGACTCGGCGATGGCGGCGACCCGGGAAAGGTTGCCCGCCCGCGCGGTCGGCGTGACCGGCTTGCCGGGCGTCGGGACCTTCTTCTCGACGGCGGCCTTGGCGGCGGCCTCCGCCCGCTTGGCCTTGGCCTGCGGCTCGAGGACGAACAGCTGGTAGCCGAACAGCAGGATGATCGCGATGACGAAGAAGGCGACCGTGTTGCGGTTTTCTTTTTGCATGGAGCGGGTTCAGACCAACGCTGAAGGAGAAGAGGGCGCGTCATCCCCGGACACGGAGGGGGACGCGGCGGGTAAGTCGGCGGCGAGCCTTATCAGCGCGCTTTTCACATCGTCAAGCAAACGCCCCCAATCGCGCCCGGGCGTTCCGTCGCGGGCGACAAAGACATAGTCACATCCGGGCCGTCCGAAAGAGGGCAACAGAGACCGCGCCGCTTCCCGCAGTCGTCTTTTGGCGCGGTTGCGCACGACGGCGCCGCCAATCTTCTTGGTCGCGGTAAAGCCGATATGGACGGTTTCATCGCCGTCATCACGATGGCGAACCTGCACCACCACGGCGCCATGGGCGCGATAAGCGCCTTTGGCGGCCGCCAGAAACTGGGGCCGCCTCGTCATGCGTTCGATGTTCAAAAGCTCGGGCAGGGACAGGCCCCCCGATGCAGAGAAGGTGACGGGCTTAGGCCGTCAGCTTCTTGCGGCCCTTGGCGCGGCGACGCGCAACGATCTTCTGACCGTTCTTGGTGGCCATGCGAGCGCGGTAGCCGTGACGGCGAGCGCGCACAAGACGCGAAGGCTGAAAGGTGCGCTTCACAGGTCTGCTCCGAGAAATAACTAGCTATAGCGCGGCGGGAAGGCCCGTCGCGATTGAGCGGGGGTGGATACGGGATGAGGTCTTGGGAGTCAACCGTTCAGAGGTCCGGCCTGATCACCGCCTTGCCGATCACCTTGCGTCCGGCCAGCAGCTCGAAGGCCTCGCGCCAGTCGGCCAGTGGTATCTCGGCGTGGACGCGGGGCTTCACCCGGCCCTCCTCGGCCAGTTTCCAGATGGCCGCCTGATTCTCGCGGCCGCGCTCGGGGAACCGGCGGCCGTATTCGCCGGCCCGGACGCCGACCACCGAGAAGCCCTTGATCAGCGGCATGTTGACCGAGATTTCCGGAATCCGCCCGGACGTGAAGCCGATGACCAGCAGCCGGCCGTCGAAGCCGATGCAGCGCACGCTCTCGTCGAACACATCGCCCCCGACGGGATCGTAGATGACGTCGGCGCCGCCGCCGGTGATCGCCTTCACCTGCTCGCGGAAGCCCTTCGTCACGTTGAGCACGGCGTCGGGGGCATACTCCCGCTCCAGCACGGCCAGCTTGTCGTCCGATGCCGAGGTGGCGATCACCTTCGCCCCCATTGTCTTGGCCAGGTCCACGGCCGCCAGCCCGACGCCGCCGGCGGCGCCGTGCACCAGCACCCACTCGCCCGGCTGAAGATTGGCCCGCCGCACGAAGGCGACATAGGCGGTCAGATAGGCCGCCCCATACCCGGCCGCCTGGGCGAAGGACAGCGCCGCCGGCTTGGCCCGCACGGCCGCCGCCGGCAGCAGGGCGTATTCGGCGAACCCGCCCAGCTTGGCCCCGCCGACCACGGCCTGGCCGATGGATAGACCCTCGACACCAGGGCCGAGCGCCTCGACCTCGCCGCTGAGCTCCATGCCCAGGCCGAACGGCAGCGGCGGTTTCAGCTGATACTCGCCGCGCGTCATCAGGAGGTCGGGGAAGTTGACCCCGGCGGCCCGCACCTTGACCAGCACCTCGCCCGGCCCGGGCGTCGGCACGGGAACATCCCGCAGCGAAACACCGGCATAGTCAGGGGCGAGATGGTCGACGATCAGGGCGCGCATGGCCCAACCATCCGCCCCCGACGCCACGGAAGTCCAGAGCCCTCAGGTCCCGGGGATGCCCAGGCCCCGCAGGATCTTGCGGGTCTTGCCGCCCTTTTCTTCCTTCGGCTTGTCGCGCGGCGACTCCTCGGCCTCGTCGTCGCCGCCGAAGTCCGCCTCGTGCATCCCGAGGATCGTCCCGACGGTCGAGCGGTAGCGGACCTTGGCGGTCCACTGGATGTTCCAGGCCACCTTCGGGTCGGCCGGCCGGGCCGGGAAGGCGAAGTCGGCCTCGCCACCCCAGGCGGTCAGGTTCAGCAGGCCGCTGGGGGCCGCCTTGATCACCTCGGATGGCACGGTGCAGGCCGTCGCCGTGCCGGGCAGCAGGGCCTTCCTGGTGACAAGCCGGGCGAGGTCCTCATCGCTGATGTAGTCGGGGGTGGCGAAGGCGCCGACCTGGGCGGCGCTGGAGGTCCACATGACCATCACCGGGTCGGCCCCGCGCTTCTGCTCCTGGGCCCCGATGACGGTGGCGTGGAAGCCGCGCGAGCGGGCCATCGGCTGCCAGGTCAGGGCCACCGCGCCGCCGGCCTCCGGCGTCTGGCGCAGTCGGATCGGCTCGAGGAAGTCCTGGCCGGCGGTCAGGTTCAGCTTGATGTCGGGGCTGTAGTTGCCCTTGACCAGATGCTCCCCGACCAGCGAGGCGCCGCCCGGCACGGGGTCGGAATTGCGGCTGTTGGGCCACTCGCCATAGGTGGCGAAGCGGTCGGCCGACGGCTCCTTCATCGGGGTGATGTCCAGCCCGGTCATCATCCCGGCGAGCGCCTGCGGGTTCTGGGCAACCTTGGAGAAGTCGACCACGACCGGCTGGCCGGGCCCGGCCTTGGCGCCGCAGCCCCAGTAGATCAGCAGCTTTCCCCTGGGCTGTTCATACTGTCCGTCCGTGCGGCCCGGGGCGCCGCGCGGCGTCGGGTCGGCGGGCCGGGGCGACAGCAGCGGGACCGAGGTCCCCATGTCCATACCGGGGCTCCAGAAGTGGTCGGCGGCCGGGGACGGCGCCTTGCGGCTGGAACCCAGCTGCAGCTTGAGCGTCTTGACCGGACCGCCGCCGCCGTAACCGCCGCGCATCATCTGGCCGAAGCTCGGCCGTTGCGGCGCTCCGCCGGGCCCACCCATGCTCATGCCGGCCATCGGCCCGGTCGCCGTCGAGGCGCTCAGCCAGTAGACGGCCACGGGACCGGTCACGGTCTGCTTGGGAGCCGGCGCCGGACCGGCGGCGATCAGAAGGACGGCCGAGCCCATCAGGGCGGCTTTGAGGGTGTTTGCGATCATGGTTGGCCCCATCGGTTTGAACAGCGAGGGAAGCGAACTAGTCACATATCGGCGGTCACTCAACCAGCAAAATCGTCGTGAGCCGTTAAACCTTCGTCAGAAAATTACAATTGATTCAGTATGTTACGGATTGGTCAGGCAATCCGCCCTTCAAGCCCCTGCCGCACCAGCCCCGCGATCTCGCGGCAGGCCACGTCCGCCGCCGGGATGGCGCCGGTGAACGCGGTGAAGCCGTGGGCCAGGGCGTCGTAGCAGCGATAGACCACCGGTACGCCGGCCGCCTTGAGCAGGCGGGCATAGGCTTCGCCCTGGTCGACCAGGGGATCGAAGCCGGCGGTGACAACGATGGCGGAGGCCAGGCCACTGAGATCCGCCGACCGGATCGGCGACAGGCGCGGGTCTGCCGGGTCATCATCGGGGCCCATGTAATGGCCCATGAACCAGGTCATGATGTCCCGCGACAGCGGATAGGCGTCGGCGTAGGTGGTCATCGACGGCGTCTCGGACGCCACGTCGACGGCCGGATAGATCAGCAGCTGCAGCACCGGCTGCGGCTCGCCGCTCTTCTTCATCTCCTGAGCTAGGATGGCGGCGAAGTTGCCGCCCATGGAATCGCCGCCGATGGCCAGACGCCCGTCCGGCGCTCCGAAGCGGGCGGTGTTATCCCGCGCCCAGCGCCAGGCGGCCAGCATGTCGTCCAGGCCCGCCGGGAAGCGATGCTCCGGCGCCAGCCTGTAGTCCACCGACAGCACGGCGCAGCGTGCGTGTTTGGCCAGGATGCTGCAGAAGGCGTGGCAGGTGTCGAGATCGCCGATCACCCCGCCCCCGAAGTGGGCGAAGACCAGCAGCGGCGCGTCCGGGTCCTGGTCGCCCGGCCGATAGGCGCGGGCCGGGATGTCACCCTCGGCCCCGGGCACGGTCAGGCTCTCGATCCGCACCTCGGGCTCGGGCTTGCCGCTCATCATCGACAGGCCCGCGGCGCTGGCGGCCCGGGCCTCGACGGCGCTCAGGGACGACATGGCGGGCATGCTGCGCGCCCCGGCGGCGAGGAACTGGAAGCGAGGATCGAGCGTGCGTCCGCCCTGATAGACGGCCGACCCGCCCGACAGCAGCCGCAGGATCGGCGGCGGCAGCGACAGCAGGGCCTTGAGAATGACCTTCTGGACGCCCGGATCCGCCATCTCTCGTCTCTTCAGCTTTCGCGCAGTCGTGGCAGGGCCGGCACCCCGCCGAGGATCAGCCTCACCGCGAAGTCGCAGGCGGCATGGGTGTCGATCGGCCGGCGGGCCATCATCCGGTCACCGACCTCGCGGGCGATGGCGATGCAGGCGGCAGCCAGGTATTCGGCGTCGACCGGCGGGGCCCCGCCCTTCTCGATGGCGGCGGCGAAGGTGTCGCGCACCTCCTCGAAGACCCGCTCCATCTCCGGGGTCTCGATGCTGATGTGCGGATGGCGCTCGCCGGGCGGCCGGCGGGCTTCCCAGTTCTGGTGCTCATCGACCACGAAGTCGTAGTAGGCTTGGATGGCGGCGCGCAGATAGCCCTCGAAGTCCTTCGCCTCTTCCCAGCAGGCCCGCAGGATCGGCCGGAAACGCCGGGCGCCGTCGTCGGCCAGGGCCTCGAACACCTCCTCGCGCGAGCGGAAGTAGTTGTAGAAGGCGCCGACCGACAGGTCCGTGCGGCGGATGATGTCGCGCACGGTCGCGGTCTCGTAACCCATCTCGGCAAACACCTCGCGCGCGGCGTCGAGGATGGCCTGGCGGTTCGCCTGTTTGGTCTGTTCGCGCTTGCCGGGGATAAGGACAGTGATCTGACTCATTGCCTGCGAGGCTAGCAGGCCTTCGCCCTTTGGAGAAAAGGTTTCCGTTCTCGGAAACTGGACTCCCGAATGATGCAAAGCGGCGCTAATCTGATTCACGTACTACCGGCGAGTACAGCCGGACAGGGGCAGGGGAAGCATGACAATCGCCGCCGAGGGCAGCGAGGTCCGGGAGTATCGCAGCGCGCGCGCCGACCAGCGCCGCCGCCAGATCCTCGACGCCGCGCGTAAACTGGTCTCCGAAAAAGGCTTCGGCTGTCGCATGGACGAGGTGGCAGCCGCCGTCGGCGTCACCAAGCCGGCCGTCTACCGCTACTTCCCGGGCAAGGACACCTTGATCCGCGCCATGCTTGAAGAGGACCTGGTGGTCCCGACCCAGGCCCTGGTCGCGAAGATCGACGCCTATGAGGGGCCGATCCGGGGTCTCCTGGAAATCTTCGCCGAGGGCACCCTGGCGATCCAGGAGAACGGCCTGTCGCGCGGCTACATGGCGCTCGCCATGGACGAGGCCCAGAGCCGGCCCGACGTCGCCGGCCTGATCCGCGAGAATGTGCTGGGCGTCAGCGTTCTCCGGGTCGCCCAGGCGTTCGCCCGCTCGATGGCGACGGGCGAGCTGCGCAAGGTCGAGGACCCCACCATGCTGGTGCGGCTGTTCTTCGCACCCTTCATGCAGATCGCCCTGGTCCGCGGCGGCTTCGGCGTGCCGATGGAAGGCCCCGCCGCCTACCGCGAGTACGTGAAGTTCCACATCGACGCCTTCCTGCGGGCGTTCGGGCCGGAAGGTTAGACCGTCTCCCGCGCCTTCGCCGCCACGGGCAGCGCATAGCCCGCCGAACGCGCCCGCCCCTCGCCCTTCGCGATCTCCTTCTTCAGGTCGGCGATGTAGTGGTTGAAGTCGACCTGGATCGTGTGGCGGGCGGCCTTGTAGTAGCCGCCCAGGTAGAAGGCCTCGTCCCTGGCCGTCACCGCTTCCATCTCGGCCTTGCCCGGCGGGCGATAGCGGCCGGTCAGATAGGCGGCCACCAGCTTGCTCTGCTGTTCGGCGAAGTTGACCAGGGTCGGCAGCGGCTGGGCCAGCCCCATGAAGAACAGGTTGTCGATCCCCGGCTTCATCATCCGCTTGTAGAGCGGGAAACGGTGCTCGGCGTCCGGCAGCAGGTCCGGATCGTCGAAGAAGGGGAACTTCATGTCGTAGCCGGTGGCGAAGACGATGGCGTCCACCTGCTCGACACTGTCGTCGGCGAACCGCACGTTCTTGCCTTCCAGCGCCTTGATCGCCGGCTTGAACTTGATGTCGCCGCAGCCGGCCCGGGTCAGGAACTCGCCGCTGACGGACGGGTGGGCTTCCAGCGGCTCATGGTCGGGCTTGGGCAGGCCGTAGTCTTCCATCCTGCCCAGAGTCTTCTTGATGACGTTGCGGGCCAGGGCCTGGCCGATGGAGCGCGGCATCCAGGCGGGCATGGCGCTTTTGTCGGCCGGCTTGCCGTTCATGTACTTGGGAAGCACCCAGACCCCGCGCCGGGCCGAGACCCACAGGTTTTTGGCGATCGGCCGTTGGCTGAGCTCGCTGGCGATATCCATCGCCGAGTTGCCCATGCCGACGACCACGACATTCTTGCCGCGCATGTCGAAGGGATCGAACGGATCGCAATAGGCGTGGGCGTGGAAGGCCGCGCCCTCGAACTCGCCGGGATACTCCGGCGTGCGCGGGCTCCAGTGGTGGCCGTTGCAGACGAACAGCACGTCATAGAGGCGCGTCTCGCCGGTCGACAGCTTGACCTCCCAGGTCCCGTCCTCGCGCCGGGACGCCTTCTCCACGGCGGTGTTGAAGGTGATGGTCTCGCGCAGGCCGAAGTGGTCGACGTAGTCCTTGAAGTACTGGAAGAGCTGGGCGTGGTGCGGGAAGTCCGGCCAGTCGGCGGGAACCGGATAGTCCTCGAAAGCCAGCCGCCACTTGGAGGTGTCGATGTGCAGGCTCTCGTAGCAGGCCGACATGCCGTTCGGGTTCTTGTAGTACCAGTTGCCGCCGACCTCGTCGGACATCTCGAAGCAGTCGTAGGGGATGCCGGCGTCCTTCAGCCGCTTGGCCGTGGTGAACCCCGAGCAGCCCGCGCCGATGATGCAGGCCTTGGGCAATGCGCCGCTCATACCGGACTCCCTGACTTATCATTGTTCAGGTGACGCTATAGCGGATGACGTGCGGGTCAACCGTGACGTGGCGGCAGCCAGGCCTGTCAGGCGAAGTGGATACCGGTTCGCCGCCCGGACAGGCCGCAAGAATCAACTACATCCCGCGACGCATCTGGACCAGTGCGGGCTGCAGGTCTCGTCGTCGGCCTCGGCCAGGCAGAAGTAGCGGCTCTGGGCGCAGGCGGTGCGGCACTGGGCGGCGGTGCGGCTGCCGGCCGAGCCGCTGTCCGTGCCGGGCAGCGGCCGGGTGAAGGCCAGGCTCGGCGGCAGGGCGGAGGCCTGGGCCGACACGGCGAAGTCGTAAGGCGGCGTCTCGACCTCCTCCGCCTTCGTCTCCTGGGCGCCTTTCAGTCCGGCCTTGGCGGCGGTCGGCGGCTCGACGAAGCGCAGCTTGCTGCTCTGGGCGCCGGCCGGGGTGGCCAACAGCAGAACAAGGGCAAGGACGGCGAGGCGGCGCATGACCCCATGCTGGGGCTGTGGCGTTAAGGCGCGGTTAACCATGATTTTCCCCGCGCGCCGGTGCGGTCCGCCCCATCCGCCGCGCTTCATGACGAAAGTTTAAGGGACGCGCCCGTCCGCGCGGGAGCATGGTCCGCCACCTTCAAAACCGCAGGACCCCATCGTCCCATGAAACGTCTTCTGCTCGCGGCCGCCGCTGTTGCGACCCTCTCGATCGCCGGTGTCAGCACCGCCGTCATCGCCGCCGACGCTTCGGCGCAGGCGTCCGCCGCCGAACTGGCCAAGGCCCCGCGCATGGGGACCTGGGGCTTCGACCTGTCGGGCCGCGACCTGACCACCAAGCCCGGTGACGACTTCTTCCGCTATGCCAACGGGACCTACGTCGACCAGATGGTCATTCCGGCCGACCGGTCGTCCTACGGCGTCTCCGGCAAGCTGCGCGAGCTCAGCGACGCCCGTAGCCGCGCCATCATCGAAACCGCCGCCAAGACCCCGAACGCCAAGGGCGAGGCCCAGCAGATCGGCGGCCTCTACAACAGCTTCATGGACGAGGCCCGGCTCGAGACCCTCGGCGCCAAGCCGCTGGCCGCCGACTTCGCCGCCGTGAAAGGCGCCAAGACCCATGACGCCCTCGCGGTCCTGATGGGCGGCGGCAACGGCAAGTTCGGCAACACCATCTTCGGCGTCGGCATCGGCCCCGAAGCCGCCGACCCGACCAAGTACGCCGTCTACGTCGGCCAGGCGGGCCTGGGCCTGCCCGACCGCGACTACTACCTGACCGAGCAGTTCGCGGCCAAGAAGACCGCCTACCGCAACTACGTCGAACAGTTGCTGACCCTCGCCGGCTGGGCCAACCCCAAGGCCAGCGCCGACGCCATCGTCGCCTTCGAGACCAGGATCGCCGAAGTCAGCTGGACCAAGGTCCAGCAGCGCGACCCGGTCGCCTCGGTCAACCCGATGACCGTCGCCGATCTCCAGAAGCTGGCCCCCGAGTTCAACTGGACCGGCTACTTCAAGGCCGCCGGCTTAAGCGCCGAGAAGAACGTCATCGTCGGCGAAAAGAGCGCCTTCCCGAAGATCGCCGCCATCTACAAGGCCACCCCGATCGAGACCCTGCAGGCGTGGGAAGCCTTCCACATCGCCGACCAGGCCAGCCCCTACCTCAGCAAGGCCTTCGCCGACGCCAACTTCGAGTTCCGCGCCAAGACCCTGTCGGGCCAGCCCGAACAGCGCGCCCGCTGGAAGCGCGGCGTCGGCCTGACCGGCAACACCCTGGGTGAAGCGGTCGGCAAGCTCTACGTCGAGGCCTATTTCCCGGCCGAGTCGAAGAAGCAGATGGAAGAGCTGGTCGCCAATCTGCTGGTGGCCATGAAGGCCCGGATCAACAACCTGACCTGGATGAGCGCCGAGACAAAGGCCAAGGCGCTCGCGAAAGCCAACAGCTTCACCGTCAAGGTCGGCTACCCCGACGAATGGCGCGACTACTCCAAGCTGGTGATCAAGGCCGACGACCTCTACGGCAACATCGAGCGCGCCGGCGCCTTCAACTGGGATTACCAGGTCGCCCGCCTGCACAAGCCGGTCGACAAGAAGGAATGGGGCATGTTCCCCCAGACCGTGAACGCCTACTACAACCCCCAGCTCAACGAGATCGTCTTCCCGGCCGCCATCCTGCAGCCGCCCTTCTTCGATCCGCAGGCCGATCCGGCGGTCAACTACGGCGCCATCGGCGCGGTCATCGGCCACGAGATCAGCCACGGCTTCGACGACCAGGGCAGCCAGTTCGCCGCCGACGGGTCGCTGACCAACTGGTGGCAGCCGGTCGACGCCGAGAAGTTCAAGGCCCAGACCGTCAACCTCGGCGCCCTCTACTCCAGCTTCGAGCCCCTGCCCGGCGCCCGCGTCAACGGCGACCTGACCATGGGCGAGAACATCGGCGACCTGGGCGGCATCCTGATCGCCTACGACGCCTACCGCGCCAGCCTGGGCGGCAAGGAGGCCCCGATCATCGACGGCCTGACCGGCGACCAGCGCTTCTTCCTGGCCTTCGGCCAGGCTTGGCGTTCGAAGCTGCGCGACGACGCCCTGCGCCAGCAGATCGCGTCGGACCCGCACAGCCCGGCCTACTACCGCGTCGTCGGCACCCTGCGGAACGTCGACGCCTGGTACGCCGCCTTCGACGTCAAGCCGGGCGACAAGATGTACGTGGCCCCCGAGAACCGCGTCCGCATCTGGTAGGCTCTGGCCTTAGAGCCAACGGCAGCGGCCGGGTCCGAAAGGGCCCGGCCGTTTTCGGTTACATCGGCGCGACCAGCATCCACACCGCCATCGCCACCATCATCACGTTCTCGGTCAGCGAGACGAAGCCCAGCGGCACATTGCTGTCGCCGCCGACGCAGGCGCATTTCAGCTCGCGCTTGTCGATGTAGACGGCCTTGAACACGCTGACCGCCCCGATGCCGCCGATGACCAGCGCCACCGGCGCCGACAGCCAGGTCAGCACCCCCGCCGCCATCAGCACCCCGGCCCCGAATTCCAGGAACGGATAGAGATAGGCGTAAGGAACCCAGCGCTGGGCCAGCAGGTCATAGTTCAGGAACATGCCTGAAAAGCTCTCCAGGTCGCGCAGCTTGGTCGTCGCCAGGGCCACCATGGCGAAGGCGATGAACCACTCCAGGGCATGGACCGTGAAGGGCGTCCCCATCGACGCCTGGCTGGCCGCCAGGGCCATGCCCGCGGCGCCCGCGAAGATGGCGATGACCGGGGCATAGGTCGTCGCCTTGGGGTCCCGCACCTTGAGTCCGAAATGCCGGCGTAGGTCGTCGTACCCGCCGATCCGCACCCCGTCGATGAAGGTCTGCGGCGTTGTCTTCACCGTATGCGCCTCCTTGAAGGCGTCCGTCTCGGCCCGGGTCCTCAGCCAGTTGTCCTCGACCTGATAGCCGCGGCTCCTGAGCAGATGCACGGCCTTGCGCCCCCAGGGACAGACGTGCTCGGGCATCACCATGCGGTAGATCACCGCCTTTTTCGATCCTGTCATCGGTCTTCTCCTTCTTGTCCGACCTTGGATCGTTCCCATCTACCTTCCGTACCATGGTACGGAGTCAACAGATGAAATCGGCGACCATCTCGGGTCTTGCGAAAGCCGGCGGCGTCGGCGTCGAAACCATCCGCTACTACCAGCGTCGCGGCCTGCTGGAGACCCCTCGTCCGTCCGGGGGCGCCGTACGCCGCTATGACGAAAGCGACCTTGGCCGCCTGAAGTTCATCCGCTCGGCCCAGGCCGCCGGCTTCACGCTCGATCAGATCGCCGAACTGATCGCGCTCGATGCCGGTGAGGACCGCGCCCGGGCCCGGGAACTGGCCCAGGCCCGGGTCGCCGCCCTCGACATCCGGATCTCCGAACTTCAGGCCGCCCGCGACGCCCTCGACCGGCTGTACCATGACTGCGCGGCCGAAAAGGGCGGTCCTTGCCCCATCCTGAGCGCTTTCGATCCGCCGAAAATCGCCGGTTCCGGCATGAACAAAGTTTAAGGTTTCCCCGCCCGTCAACGGGTGCATTGTCCGCCGCAATTCCACCTGAGGCCTCTGAATTCCATGAAAAAAGTTCTGCTGAGCGCCGCCGCGGCGGCCGCCCTGTCCCTCGCCGCGTTCAGCGCGCAGGCGGGTGAGGATCATTTCTGCCTGACCGACGATTGCGTGGTGCAGTCGCTGTTCAGCTTCGCAGACGCCCCGTCGCAGGGCGCCGCGCCGACGTCGCTGGAGAGCCCGCGCTACGGGACCTGGGGCCTGGACCTGACGGGCCGGGACCTGTCGGCCAAGCCGGGCGACGACTTCTACCGCTTCGCCAACGGCGCCTGGGATGACCGCACGGTGATCCCCTCGGACCGCACCCGGTTCGGCAATTTCGACGCCCTGGCTATCCTGTCGGAAGCGCGTGTCCGGGCCATCATCGAGGACGCCGGCGCCGGCAAGATCCAGGACAAGGACGCCGCCAAGATCGGCATGGCCTGGCGCACCTTCATGGATGAGGCCAACGCCGAGAAACTGGACGCCAAGCCGATCCAGGGCGAACTGAGCCAGATCAAGGCCGTCAAGACCCACGACCAGATGACCACCCTGATGGGCAAGGGCCAGACCAGCGGCTTCAGCACCATCCTGGGCGTCAGCATCGGCGACGACGCCAAGAACCCCAGCCGCTACGCCGTCTACGCCGGCTCGGGCGGCCTCGGCCTCGACCGCGACTACTACCTGGACGCCAAGTTCGCGGACAAGAAGGCCGCCTACGAGGCCTACATCGCCCAGATGCTGACCCTCATCGGCTGGGACAACCCGGCCCAGTCGGCCAAGGACATCGTCGCGTTCGAAACCCGCCTGGCCGAAGCCAGCTGGACCCGCGCCGAGATGCGCAACCGCGACAAGACCTACAATCTCAAGACCATGGCCGAGCTTCAGGCCCTGACCCCCGGCTTCGACTGGAACCTCTATCTGGCCCAGACCGAACTGCCGAAGCTGCAGACGGTGATCGTCACCACCGACACCTCCTTCCCCAAGTTCGCCAAGGTCTACACCGAGACCCCCATCGCCACGATCAAGGCTTGGCAGGCGTTCAACGTCGCCGATGACGCAGCCCCGCTGCTGTCGAAGCGTTTCGTCGACGCCCAGTTCGCCTTCCGCGGCAAGACCATGGGCGGCCAGCCGGAGATGCAGCCGCGCTGGAAGCGCGGCGTCGCCTACGTCAACGGCATGGTCGGCGAAAGCGTCGGCCGCATCTACGTCGGCCGCTACTTCCCCGCCGAGTCCAAGGCCAAGATGGAAACCCTGGTCGCCGACATCCGCACGGCCATGAAGCTGCGCATCGAAAAGCTCGAGTGGATGGGTCCGGAGACCAAGGCCAAGGCCCTCGACAAGCTGGCCAAGTTCGGCGTCAAGATCGGCTACCCGACCGTCTGGAAGGACTACAGCAAGCTGCAGATCGTCGAGGGCGACCTCTACGGCAACGCCACGCGGGCCGGGGCCTGGGACTGGCGCCGCCGCGTCGCCCGCCTCAACGGCCCGGTCGACAAGACCGAATGGTCGATGACCCCGCAGACGGTCAACGCCTACTACAACTCGGTGAAGAACGAGATCGTCTTCCCGGCCGCCATCCTGCAGGCGCCCTTCTTCCACCCCGACGCCGACCCGGCCATCAACTACGGCGGCATCGGCGGGGTGATCGGCCACGAGATCAGCCACGGCTTCGACGACCAGGGCCGCAAGTCCAACGGCGACGGCGTGCTGACCGACTGGTGGACGGCCGAGGACGCCGCCAAGTTCACCGCCCAGGCCGACCGCCTTGGCGCCCAGTACGACCTGTTCGAACCGCTGCCGGGCCACAAGGTCAACGGCAAGCTGACCATGGGCGAGAACATCGGCGACATGGGCGGCCTCAGCCTGGCTCTGGACGCCTACCACATCTCGCTGCGCGGCAAGCCGGCGCCGGTGCTGGACGGCATCACCGGCGACCAGCGGGTGTTCTACGGCTGGGCCCAGGTCTGGCGCGCCAAGATCCGCGACCAGGCCCTGATGCAACGCCTCGTCGGCGACCCCCACAGCCCGGCCTACTACCGCGTCAACGGCACCATCCGGAACCTCGACGCCTGGTACGAAGCCTTCGGCATCAAGGAAGGCGACAAGCTGTACGTGAAGCCGGAAGACCGGGTCCGCATCTGGTAGGTCTGGCGACAGCATGAAACGGAAAGGGCGGCCTGCAAGGGCCGCCCTTTTTTCTTTTCGAGCGAGATGCAGACCCAAGCTCTCCCCCAGCGAAGTGGGGGGAGGACAGATTTCGAGCCTTAGCGAGAAATCAGGAGGCGGGCCCCGCCGGCGGTAGGGAGGTTCCTCCTGACACAGCGGTTCCCCCCTCCTGCTTTGTCACATCCGCTCCAAAGCGGTCCTCCCCCCGCTCGCGGGGGGAGAGCTTGATAGCGCTCAATTCATTTTTTGACGTATGCGTCAGATTTCGGAGAGGGCTGCCCAAAAAGGCGAAGGGCCCGTTGCGGGGGATAATCGCAACGGGCCCAACATTCCTCGATCACTCGATCCAAGCGGGCGTTTCCTCCCCGAAACGCCGGAAACGGGATGCTCTTGTCGGCCGCCCTGTTTCGCCAGTCAAAAAGACGGCAAATCCCTGTCCGTGTCAACGCTTTCAGGGCCCGTCCTGCGCAAGAATCTGCGGCAAAACGGCTCAAAAAGGGTTGATCTTTGGACGTGGCCGTCAAAACAACCGCCTGAAACCGCCATTTCTGACGTCAGAGTCAATTTTGACTAAGAGGGGTTCGCAACTGACGCCGCCAGCTGCTCGTAAGGCGGGCATTCCGGCGAGAACACGTACTCGGGCGCCGCGGCGGTCACAGGACCGACACCGGCTGATTCCAGCGCCGCCCCGACCGCCGCCAGATCGCCGCGCGGGATCAGCAGGCCCGAAGCCCGCGCCTGCCCCGACGCGAAGCCCGCCGTCGCCGTCCTGGCGACCGCATCCTGATCGGCCGGCCAGACAAGGGTCAGGGTCCGCTTGGCCCGCGCCCGCGCCTCGATCAGCGACAACAGGCGGCGGGCGACACCCAGCCGCTCGGCGCGCCAGTCGGCGGTCAGGGACGCCGCCAGCTGCGCCTGGCTCTTGAGGATCACCCCGTCGCGCAGAACCGCAAGATGGTTAGCCGCCAAGGTCGCGCCGGTGGTGGTGATGTCGACGACGATCTCGGCCGCCCCGGCCGCCGGCGCCCCTTCGGTCGCCCCGGCCGATTCGACGATGCGGTAGTCCCCCACCCCGTGCCTGGCGAAGAAGGCCCGCGTCTGGGCGACGTACTTGGTCGCCACCCGCAGGCGCCGGCCGGTACGCGCCAGATGATCGTGCGCCACCTCCTCGAGGTCGGCCATGCTCTCGACGTCGAGCCAGCTCTGCGGCGTCGCCACCACCAGGTCGGCCCGCCCGAAGCCCAGCGCCCGCAGCAGCAACAGCCGGGCTTCGAAATCATCCCCCTGTTCGCGCAGCAGGTCCTCGCCGGTGATCCCTAAGTGGACCTCGCCGCTGTTCAGCGCCCGGGCGATCTCGCCGGCCGAGATCAGCCGGACCTCGATGCCCTCCAGCCCGACGATCCTGGCGCGATAGCCACGCTCGCCGCCATCGGCCTCGATCTTCAAGCCCGCATCGGCCAGCCAGGCCTCGACCTGTTCCTTCAACCGCCCCTTGGACGGGATACCCAGGATGACGCTCATTCCCCACCCCCGACAAAAGCGCGGGCAGGCCGGACCATGCAGCCCGCCGCCCCGCCCCCAGCGCCGCCCAGCCGCGTGACCAGCCCGTCGTAACGTCCACCCGCCGCCAGCGGCCGGTCGGCCCCCAGGGCGGCGCTGCGCACCTCGAACAACGCCCCGTCGTAGTAGCCGAAGGCCCGCCCGAACCCGGCTCCGAACCGGGCCCCGTCCAGCGGAACCCCAGCCTCGGCCAGCAGCTCCAGCCGCCGGCGCCAGTCGCCCAGCCGCACGTCCAGCCGCGCCCCGCCAAGACCGGCCAGGGCCGACAGCGCAATGACCGGCGTATCCTCGACCGACAGGAAGGCCCGCACCCGGCCGATCTGGTCTTCGCTCAAGCGCGCCCGCGCGCCCTCGCCGCCCCGGGCCGCCAGCCGCCGGGCGATCTCCGCGGTCGGACGACCGCCGACCGGCGACACGCCCGCGAGATTCCAGACCTCTTCCAGCAGGGCCACCGCCTCGTCTTCGCCAAGGCCGCCGAGCAACCCGGCCAGCCGGCTCTGGGGCGCCTCTTCGGGGCCCGCCACGGGGTTCAGCTCGGCGCTGAGCAGCCGGGGCCGGTTGAAGGCCCGCTTCAGCCGCGCCGCCAGCGCCGGCTCCAGATCCATGTCCTCGACCAGGGCCGAGAACAGGCTGACATCGCCCAGCATCAGGGCAAGGTCGTCCCTCCCGCCGGCCGCGGCCGCCTTCCAGGCCAGCTGAAGAATTTCCGCGTCGGTGGCCGCCGCATCGGCGCCGCCGTAAACCTCCAGGCCAAGCTGGAGAAACTCCTCCGCCCGGGCCGAGCCGCCCGCCGCCCGAAAGGCCTTGCCCTCATAGACATAGCGCCCCGCCGCCGCGCCTGAAGCGATGTGCGCCCGCGCGATCGGGATGGTGAAGTCGGGCCGCAGCGCCGCCTCCTCGCCGCCCTCGGCCTGAACCACGAACAGGCGCGGCCGCATCGCTTCGCCGGCCAGGTCGAGCAACAGCGCCAGGGGCTGCAGCACCGGCGTCTCCAGCGCCACCCCGGCCCCTTCGAAGGGTGCGCGGATGGCGGCCAGGGCGGCCGGTGGAACGGTCCGCTCCAGCCTCATCGGCCCGCGTCCACGATCGCGCGCACCGCCGCCACCAGTTCACCGCGCGGCACGGTCTGCTGCCCCGGCCGCTCGGCCTTGTAGGCGTCATGTCCCTCGATGTTGGCGGCCAGGGCCCGGCCAAGGTCCAGATCCTTGATCGTCACAGTGCCGGCCGCGATCTCGTCGCCGCCCAGCATCAGCGCCGCCGGCGCGCCCCGGCGGTCGGCGTACTTCATCTGCGCCTTCATGCCCGACGACCCGAGATAGACCTCGGCAGCGATGCCGGCGGCCCTGAGCTCACCCGCGAGCTTGAAGTACTCGCCCATGGCGTCCGCATCGAAGGCGATGACCACCACCGGCCCCCGCGCCGCCGACGCCTCTTCCCGGCCCGCCGCCTTCAGGGCCGCCGCCAGGCGCGACACCCCGAAGCTGAAGCCCGTGGCCGGCGTCGCCTGCCCGGTGAACCGCGCCACCAGGTCGTCGTACCGCCCGCCGCCGCCGATGGAGCCGAAGCGCACGGCGGCGCCCTTCTCGTCGACCGTCTCGAGCAGCAGTTCGGCTTCGAACACCGCCCCGGTGTAGTACTCCAGCCCGCGCACGATGCTGGGCTCGATGCTGGCCCGGCTCTCGTCGATGCCCAGCGACTTCAACGCCGCCGCGATCTTGCCAAGCTCCTCGATCCCTTCCGCCCCCTCGGCCGAACCACCGACGATCCCCGACAGCGCATCCAGCGTCTTGCCGTTGTCGCCCGCGCCGGCGCTCAGGAAGGCCAGCACCTGATCCACCGCCGCGCCGCTGAGGCCCGCGCCCTTGGTGAAGGCGCCGCTCTCGTCGAGCCGCCCCTCGCCGAGCAGGAGCTTCACCCCGTCCGGCCCCAGCCGGTCCAGCTTGTCGACCGCCCGCAGCACGCCCAGCTTCTGGCCGGCGCTCTCGACCCCGGCCGCCGTCAGCAGCCCGTTCAGCAGCTTGCGATTGTTGATGCGCAGCACCGCCGTGCCGCGCGGCAGCCCGGCCGCCTCCAGCCCCTCGGCCGCCATGGCGATGATCTCGGCGTCGGCTTCCGGCCGCGCGGACCCGACCGTGTCGGCGTCACACTGGATGAACTCGCGGAACCGCCCCGGCCCCGGCTTCTCGTTGCGCCACACCGGCCCGAAGGCGTAGCGCCGGTAGGGCTTGGGCAGGGTCTCCCAGTTCTGGGCCGCGAACCGGGCCAGCGGCGCGGTGAGGTCATAGCGCAGCGCCATCCACTGCTCGTCATCGTCCTGCAGGGCGAAGACGCCCTCGTTCGGCCGGTCGCTGTCCGGCAGGAACTTGCCGAGCGCATCGGCATATTCGAGCGCCCCCGTATCCAGCGGCTCGAACCCCCAGCGCTCATAGACCGCCGACACCTGCTCGACGATCCGCCGCTCGGCCCGCAGCTGGGCCGCGCGCTTGTCGGCGAATCCGCGAGGGGCGCGGGCTTCGGGGCGGAAGGTTTCGTCAGTCATTGGGGCGGTCCATCGGTCGGTGTCTGCAACCGGATGGAGCGCTCGCCCCATCCGCATCGGGCGGGGCGGTGTAGGGGCTTGGCTTTAAGCCGCGCGAACCCGACCCGTCCCGCGAGGGAAGGTGTGGTGGTGCGCGTGATGGTGCGACAGGGCGGTCATCGGGGACGGCCTATAGCCGACGACGGGCGAGGCGCCAACCTCCCCGATGACGACGGGTTCGGTGACTATTGATAGCTGCCCTGGAAGCGGACCAGCTGGCCGGCCGCCTGCCATTCCTTGACCCCGGGCGGGGCGATGCTCCAGCAGCGGCCGGTGGAGACGTCCGTCCGGGCCGGCCAGTAGGCGAAGGACCAGCGCAGCTCCATCATGCCGCCGTCCATCCGGCCGCGCGTCACGGCCAGGGCGGCGGTCTGGCCGGGCTCCATGATACCGGAGTCCTTCAACAGGAAGGTCAGTTCGGCCGCCCCGCTGTACTGCAGGATCGGCACGACGCAGTAGGGCTTGGAGGTCTTGTTCCGCAGCATGAAGGCGCCCATCGACACCCCCTCGCCACCGACGATGGCCAGCGACACCTCCAGCCCGCTGAAACGGTCGTCGATCGGCCTGGAATCCTCCCGCCATTGAAGCTGGGACATCTGATACTCGTTCAGCCCCTTCTCCCGCAGCATCATGGCGACCCGCTGGCGGGCGGTGTCCTGGGCCTGGCTGGGGGCGGCGGTCAGGGCGACGAGACCGGCAATCAAGGCACTGGCAAGCACGCGTGACATGGCGAACTCCCTTGCTGTGGAGGTTCAGCCTAGGCGGGGGCGCCGAGGCCTGTCAGGCCCCATTTGTGGTATGCTGTCACGGGCTCAGCGGGGCGCCTGTCGGGGAGATGAATATGTCTAGACATATCCATTTCGCACAAAATTGGGCCGCGCATCATGGGTCCCAATCCGTAGGCTGAACGCCTCACAAGCCTGCCTACATTCCCCGCGCCGGCGCCAACGCGGCGCCTACGCCCATCCCTACATTCCCGGCCGCCCTGCCCACCGAATGGCCAACAGAACCGGGCGTTTCGCCATCCGGGTCCGGAATCCCGCTTCTGATGTAGCTCAGGCCGGCGCGGTATAATGGTCTCGCCGCTTCGATAACCTACCGCGCCAGCCGGGCGATCAACGCCGCCGTCGAGGGGTCGTGTTCCGGCCCGTCGCCGCCGTCCAGTTCCCGAAGCACCCGCCCCGCCAGCACCTTCCCAAGCTCCACCCCCCACTGGTCGAAACTGTCGATGTCCCACAACACCCCCTCGACGAAGGTCTTGTGCTCGTACAGCGCAATCAGCGCCCCCAGCGTCTCGGCGGTCAGCCGCTCCAGCAGGATGAAGCTCGACGGCCGGTCACCCGGGAAGTGGCGATGGGGTTCGTTCAAATTCTCCTGGCCGATCATCAGCGCCTCGGCCTGGGCGATGGCGTTGGCCAGCAGCATGTTGCGGTGTTCGCGCGGGCCCTCGTGGTCCTCGGCCAGGGCGATGAAGTCGACGGGGATGATGTCGGTCCCCTGGTGCAGCAGCTGGAAGAAGGCGTGCTGGCCGTTGGTGCCGGCGTCGCCGAACACGCTGGCCGCCGTGGCCTGGCTGACCGGCAGGCCGCCCTGGGTGACCCGCTTGCCGTTCGACTCCATCTCCAGCTGCTGGAGATAGGCCGGAAACAGCGCCAGACGCCGGGCATAGGGCACGACCGCCCGCAACGGCCGGTCCAGGCCATTGCGGTTGAACACATGGGCCAGGGCCAGCATCACCGGCATGTTGGCGTCCAGGGCTGCAGTCTCGAAATGCTCGTCCATCGCCGCCGCCCCGGCCAGCAAACCCTCGAACGCCGGCCAGCCGAGACCGATCGCACAGGAGAGCCCCACCGCCGACCACACCGAATAGCGGCCGCCGACCCAGTCGCGGAAGGCGAACACCCGGTCCTCGGCAATCCCGAACCGCCCGGCCTCGGCCGGGTTTGCGCTGACCGCCGCCAGATGGCTGTCGGCCTTGCCGGCGCCGAGCTTGGCTTCCAGCCAGGCCTTGGCGGCCCGCGCATTGGCCAGCGTCTCCTGGGTGGTGAAGGTCTTGGAAACGACAACGACCAGCGTCTCCTCCGGATCCAGCCCCGCCGTGGCGGCGGCGAACTCAGCGCCGTCGATGTTGGCGGCGAAGCGCAGGCTGATCTCCGGAACCAGCGGCCGCAGGGCCTCCCAGATCAGCCGGGGCCCCAGGTCCGAACCGCCGATGCCGATATGGAGAACGGCCTTGAACGGCTTGCCGGTCGCCCCGCCGGCCATGCCCGACCGCACCGCCGCGACGAAGTCCTGCATCGCGTCGCGGACATCCTCGACCTCTTCGGAGACCGGTTTGCCGGCGGCCTTGAAATCCGCCCCCGCCGCCGCGCGCAGGGCCATATGCATCGCAGGCCGGCCTTCGGTCAGGTTGACGATCTCGCCGTCGAACAGCCGGGCCCGCGCCGCTTCGACGCCGGCAGCCACGGCCAGCTCGACCGCCGCCGTCGCCCCCTCGCGGCTCCAGGGCTGTTTGGAGAGGTCCAGGGTCAGGCCGGCCGCCTCGAAGGTCAGGCCCTGCAGCCGGTCCGGTTCGGCGTCGAACAGGTCGCGGATGCGGCGCGCGCCGTCAGCCTGGGCGGCGGCTTTCAGGGCAGTCCAGGCGGGGGTCTCGGCCATCGGGGTTCCGGCAAATGTAAACGGCGCATTTACCATGCCGCGGGCATGGTTCGCGTCACCCTAGTAACGCCCCCAACGAGGGACCGCCATGTCCTGCGAAGCCGTCGCCGCCGCCTCCATGCTCTGGCTCGCCTCCTGGGGCGGAGGTGGAGACGTCGCCGCGCCCGAACCGGCCGCCGCTGTCGCGCCGGCCTCGACCCTGGCCAGCGAGCCCCTGTTCGCCGACATCATCGCCCGGGCCGGCAAGCTGAAGGCCAACGTGCTGGACTGGAAAGGCAAGCCCCTGCCCGGGCCTGAGTTCGCCGCCTTCAAGGGCCAGGTCAGCGAACTTGCCGCCCTCGACATGAAGGGCCACGTCGTCCTCAAGGAGCGCGGGACCGACGGCGACCTGAAATGCATCCTGCGCGGCATCAGCGAAGACCTGCCGCTGAAGCTGAAAGCCGTCGAGGAGGCCGCCAACCCCAGCGCCCGCGACGCCGCCCTGACCGATCTGGCCTACCTGCTGAACGACAACGTCGAGGTCATTACCGCCCCGCCGGCTCCGCCGGTCTAGGGCAGCATGAAGGGCCTCAACCGCTTCCTGTTCCTGTTCCTCGCCATCCTGGTCTCGGCCATCGCGGTGAGCGAGGCCGTGTTCCGGTTCTTCGGCCTGGTGGCGACGGACTTCACCTTACCGCCACTGATGTTCAGCCTGGCCGTCGGCAACCTGCTTGGGACGCTGGTCGGTCTACCCGGCCTGTGGATCAGTGTCCGCCGCGGCAAGCCCTTGGCGACCTGGGCCTTCATGGGCCTGCTGCTGCTGTTCCCGATCCTCGGCGCCGTGCTGCCGGCCTAGGCGTACTTCACCGCACAGCCGTAGGGGGCGCTGAACGGGGTCGCCACCGGGCGGCCGGCGTTGACGTCGGCCAGAGCCGCCGCCACCAGGTTCTTGGCCCGCTTGATGTCCTCGACCTTGTTGGTCGGCACGTCGTCGATGCCGCCCTGGTAGGCGAGGTTGCCGGCCTTATCGATGACGTACATGTGCGGCGTCGTCTTGGCGCCGTAGGCCCGACCGACCACGCCGTCCTCGTCGACCAGCACGGCGGTGCCGGCCCAGCTCTTGGCCTTCATCCAGGCCCTGGCGTCGGCGGCGTCTTTCCAATGGCCCTGCTCGCCCTTGGCCGAGGAGCAAACGGTCAGCCAGACCGCGCCGTCGCGGGTGGCCGAGACCTGCAGGCCCTGCATGTTGCCGCTGTAGTGCTTCTTCACATAGGGGCAGCCCTCGTTGACCCATTCGAGGACGACGACCTTGCCCTTGAACTCGGACAGGCTGCGGACCTTGCCGTCGATGTCTTTCACCGAGAAGGCGGGCGCCGGCTTGGCCAGGGCAAGCGTCGGCAGGCCGAGGGCCGGCAGCGCCAGGGCGGCGGCGATGGTCGAGCGGCGGGTCAGGTTCATGGCGATCAGCTCCCTTGCTTGGCGGCTTTCTTGAGCGCCTCGGCGACCATGCCGGGCGTCAGCAGTTGAGGCAGGATTTGCGGCTTTTCGGCGCCGGGACCGTAGACCAGATAGAGCGGCACCCCGGCCCGGCCATGCTCGGCCAGGGCGGCGGCGATCTCGGCGTTGCGGTTGGTCCAGTCGGCCTTGAGGTAGACGCCGCCGGTGGCCTTCAGGGCGTCCGCCACTTCCGAGGTGGACAGGGCGACCTTGTCATTGACCTGACAGCTGACGCACCAGGCGGCGGTGAAGTTGACGAACACCACCTTGCCCTCGGCGCGCAGGGCCGCGACCCGCTCGGCCGACCAGGGCTCCGACGGCAGGTCAGCGGCGGAAGCGGTCTCGCCCGCGGTCGCGCGCGCCGCCGGGGCCGGCTGCAGCATCAGGGCGACCGCCCCGATCACCAGCAGCGCCGCCAGGATCTGCCGCCACAGCTTCGGTCCGAGGCCCCACAGCCACAGGCCAAAGGCGCCGAGCAGCAGGCCCACCAGGGCCAGGGCCAGACCCGGCGCATCGGTCTGCTGGGACAGCACCCAGACCAGCCAGGCCGCCGCGCCGTACATCGGGAAGGCCAGCACCTTGCGCAGGGTGTCCATCCAGGCCCCCGGACGCGGCAGCAGCCGCAGCAGGGGCGGCGCGAAGGCCAGGGCGACAAAGGGCGCCGCGAAGCCCAGGCTCAGCGCCAGGAACACCGCCAGCACGATGGCCGGCGGCTGGCCCAGGGTGAAGCCCAACGCCGAGGCCATGAACGGCGCGGTGCAGGGGCTGGCGACGACCACGGCCAGCACGCCGGTAAAGAAGGCCCCGCCGAGACCGCCCTTGGCGGCCAGTCCGGAACCGACGCCCTGGACGCTGGTCCCGATCTCGAAGACGCCGGACATGTTCAAAGCCACCGCCAGCATCAGCAGGCCCAGCACCCCCACCACCGGCGGCGACTGCAGCTGGAAGCCCCAGCCGACCTGTTGCCCGGCCAGCTGCAGGCCGATCAGGACGCCCGCCAGGATCAGGAAGGTGGCGACGACGCCGGCCCCGTAGGCCAGACCCTGCAGCCGCGTGGCCCGCGCATCGTGCGCATGGCCGGCCAGCGAGGCGGCCTTCATCGACAGCACCGGAAAGACGCAGGGCATCAGGTTGAGGATCAGGCCCCCGAGGAAGGCGGCGAAGGCCGCGAACAGCAGGCCGCCCCCGCTCGCCGCCGTCGTCGTCGCGGCCTTGGCCCCGGCGGCCGGGACCGCGCCCAGGCCCGCCACCCCGGCCGGCGCCGGCCCGGCGGTGGCGGCGATTTCATAGGCCTTGCCGCCGACGACCAGCACCCCGTCCATCGCCGTCGGCGCCTGGCCCGCCTCGAAGGCGTAGCCCGGCGGCAGGGTCAGGGTCAGGCCGTCGCTGCCGCGCTCGGCGGTCTGCGGCCTGGCATGGTCGAGCCAGGTCCCCTGGAAGGGAAAGAACCAGGCCCCGCTCAGGTCGGCGCCCTTCAGCGGCGCGCCGGCCACGGTCAGGGTCAGGGCCTTGTCGTTCTGGAACGTCGCGGTCAGCCCCGCCGGCTTGGGCGCGGCGGCCAGGGCGCCGGCCACGGTCGCGCCCCAGCGGGCATCGGGCCTGGGCGCCCCGTCGGCGACCTGCAGGGTGATGGCGACCTTGCCGGTCTCTGGAATGCAGATCTTCTCGCAGACCAGCACATCGACCACCGCCTCCAGCGTCACCGGGCCCGGCTTCGCATTGGCCGGAACCTCGACCGGAACCGGCAGGATGACCTCGTCCGAATAGCCGTAGTTGGTCAGCGGCCCGAACGGCAGGGTCTTCGGGGTCGCCCAGACGAACTCCCCGGCCTTCCAGCCGGCCGGCAGGGTCCAGGTCAGCTTCGGCGGCTCGCCACTGTCGCCGGGATTGCGCCAGTAGGTGTGCCAGCCCTTGTCGATGTCCTGGCGCAGGGCGACATAGGCCGTCGTTCCCGGAGCGACCGTGGCGTCCTGGGCGATCAGCTCGATCTTCAGGTGGCCTGTGTTGACCTCCGCGGCAAAGGCGGGAGCCGCGAACAACAGGGCGAGGACGGCGAGCAGCAGGCGCATGGCGACTATATGGACCGAGCAGGGGGGTGCGGCAAATGCCCCTCGACTTCCCCACCGCCAACCCCTCACTGTGGCGCAAACGGGAGGACGGACATGCCGACGAATCGTCAGTGGATTCTCAAGCGCAGGCCGACGGGCGACATCGCCGCCGGCGACCTGGACTTCGTGGAAACCCCGACCCGTCCGCTGGAGGACGGCGAGGTCCTGATCCGCAACATCTACCTGTCGCTCGATCCGACCAACCGCATCTGGATGAGCGACATGGACCAGTACCTGCCGCCGGTCGAGATCGGCGACGTCATGCGGGGCGGCACAATCGGCGTCATCGAGGAAAGCCGGTCGGACCGCCACCAGGTCGGCGACATCGTCAACGCCGGCCTGTCGGGCTGGCAGCTCTACTCCATCGCCCACGGCGGCATGGTCACCCCGGTGCCGCAGATTCCCGGCGTGCCGCTGACCGCCTGGATGAGCGTGCTGGGGGCCACCGGCCTGACCGCCTGGTTCGGCCTTATGGACATCGGCAAGCCCAAGGAGGGTGAAACCGTCGTCGTCTCCGCCGCCGCCGGCGCGGTCGGCTCCATCGTCGGCCAGATCGCCAAGCTGAAGGGCGCCCGCGTCGTCGGCATCGCCGGCGGCCCGGCCAAATGCGCCTGGCTCAAGGAGATCGGCTTCGACGGGGCTATCGACTACCGCAACGAGGATGTCGGCGAGGCGCTCGACCGGCTTTGCCCGGACGGCGTCGACGTCAACTACGAGAACGTCGGGGGCGAGATCATGGACGCCGTCATCGCCCGGATGAACAACTTCAGCCGCATGCCCCTGTGCGGCATGATCAGCACCTACAACGCGCAGGGCGAGGTCCCCGGCCCCCGCGACTTTGCCCGCGTCCTGATGCGGCGCATCCTGATCAAGGGCTTCATCGTCATCGACTACCTGCCCCGGGCCGGCGAGGCGATGGCCGAGCTGATCCCCTGGGTCGCCTCTGGCCAGCTCAAATGGAAGGCGCATGTCGTCGACGGGCTGGAAAATGCCGCCGACGCCGTGAAGCGGCTGTTCACCGGCGACCACGATGGCAAGCTGCTCGTCCAGATTTCCCCCGAACCCTAAGAGGACTGATGCCCGCCTCCTTCGACGACTTCGAAATCGGACAGGTTCACAACCTCGGCGTCACGGCCGTGAACGCCGAGGCCATCGACCATTTCATCGCCGCCTTCGCGCCCGGCTGGGACAAGGCCAACGGGGCGCCGGACGCGATGGTCTATGCCATCTGGTCACGGCTGGAGCTGGAGGCCGGCGACCGCTGGGCCCAGACCAAGCGGCTGGGGGTCGACGCCATGCGCTGGAGCCGAAACCCTCCGGCCGGTGAGCTGCTGCGCGGCCGGATGACGGTGATGGGCAAGGACGCGGTCGGCGAGGGCAAGGGCATCATCATCGCCCAGCACGACCTGCTCGATGAGGCGGGCCGGCTGGTGTTCAGTTGCCTGACGCGGAGTGTGTTCGCGCGATGACGGAGCCGGTGAAGGGCCCAGCCTCCTACTTCCCGTCCATCGAGAAGAAGTACGGCCACCCGATCGCCCACTGGCAGGCCATCGTCCGCGCCGGCTATCCGGCCAAACACATGGAACTTGTGACCCTGCTCAAGGAGCAACACGGCATGGGCCACGGCCACGCCAATGCGGTGGTCGCCTACACGCTGGCCAAGGACGGGCTGAAATGAAAAGGGCCGGTCTCGCGACCGGCCCTTCCCGTAGCTTGAAACCTCAGACCGATCAGGCGTTGCCGGCGGCGGTCTTCTGGGCCTTCTCGGAGGCGATGGCCACCAGACGGTCCCAGCCAGCCAGGCTGGTCATGTGGTTGTAGATGCGCTCGAGCGCGCCGTTGTCGCGCAGCTCGACCAGCTTTTCCGGCGACAGGCCGCGGATCTTTTCTTCCGAGACGGCGAAGTACTCGGCGATCACCACGGTGGCGCCTTGCGTGCCGTCCGGGTTGGTCGGGGTGAAGGTGGCCTGCTTGGTTTCCAGCAGGTCCAGCTCCTTGATCAGGTTGACGAAGTTCTCGGTGCGGCGACGCTCGCCCTCGAAGTCCTCGCAGAACTTGATGGCGTTGGTGGTGTAGCTGCTGGGCTCACCGGATTCGTCGAACAGCGGCACATCGTAGCCGGTTTCGGCGAACATTTCGGCGCCGCGCTCGATGCAGACGATCATCCGGCCTTGCGCCTCGTCCTGGGCCAGGACGAAGGGGTAGCGGCGGATATAGGCCGGGACGTAGACGCCGTTGCTGAACAGGCCGGCTTCGTCGACGAACAGGTTGTCGCCCGGGTTGATGCCCAGGACGGCCAGCGGCTGGCGCTGTTCACCGGCGAAGATGATCGGGAAGCAGAGGGCGGCGAACTGGAATTCGGCGACGGTCAGCGGCACCACATGGCCCTGGGCGGCGAAGGCGAACGGGCCGGGCAGCTGCTTCACGCCCATCTTGCCGTGCATCTCTTTGCTCAGCGGCTCGGGCGAATTGTAGAACAGGACGTTGCCGGCGACCGGGCTGACAGACGAGACAGTGGACGTTTCCATAAGGGGCTCTGACTGGCGGGCGGCTTGTCGCCGCGAAGGATAGGAGCGGCGCTTCTATCCGATTGAGCCGAACCGGGCAATCGCGCCCGCCCCAGAGGCGATCTTCTCGCCCTGCGGCCTCTTGCCCACCCCTGCGTCAACGCGCTTTGATCGCGCCGAAAAGGGAGAGACCCATGCCGATCCAGTATCCCGAGATCCTGTCGATGACGAGCGAGCCCGCCCCGTACAAATGGGGCGACCGCGAAACCATGCTCTATGCGCTGGGCATCGGCCTGGGCTCGGACCCGATGAACGAGACCGAGCTGCCCTTCGTCTACGAGAGCGGGCTCAAGGCCGTGCCGACCATGGCCACCGTCGTCGCCTGGGGCGCGGGGCCGCCGATCGGCTCGATGATCAACTTCCTGATGGTCGTGCACGGCGAGCAGAAGTGCGAGTTCCACATCCCCTTCCCCACCGAGGCCGAGATCACCGCCGAGGGCCGGGTCATCGGCGCCTATGACAAGGGCGACAAGGGCGCGGTCATCTACAACGAGACGGTGCTGAAGAACGCCAAGACCGGCGAGAAGATCGCCACCCTGACCGGTTCGACCTTCGCCCGGGGCGACGGCAACTTCGGCGGGCCGTCGGACGGCGCGCCGGAGCCGCATGAGGTCCCGACTCGCGCCCCCGACAAGACTGTCGAGATCGCCACCAGCCCCGACCAGGCGCTGATCTACCGCCTGTCGGGCGACCGCAACCCGCTGCACAGCGACCCGAAGATCGCCAGGATGGCCGGCTTCCCCCGGCCCATCCTGCATGGCCTGTGCACCTACGGCATCACCTGCCGCGCCGTGCTGCAGGAGTACGCCGACTTCGATCC
This sequence comes from Caulobacter sp. SRI_014, assembly GCF_057586315.1. Classification (NCBI taxonomy): domain Bacteria; kingdom Pseudomonadati; phylum Pseudomonadota; class Alphaproteobacteria; order Caulobacterales; family Caulobacteraceae; genus Caulobacter; species Caulobacter sp. SRI_014. Next base: position 643,384 of record NZ_JBYCZQ010000001.1, read on the forward strand.
TTCGAAGATCAAGAGCCACCAGGTCCGCTTCTCCTCGCCGGTGTTCCCGGGCGAGACCATCGCGGTCGACCTGTGGAAGGACGGCGACGTCGTTTCCTTCGAGGCCCGGGTGAAGGAGCGCGGCGTCACCGTCATCCGCAACGGCAAGTCGGTGCTGGGCTAGAACCGGAACGCCACCCCGGTGCGGAACGACCGGCCGGGGAGCGGGGCAATGTCCTTCAGGAAGCTGACATGCTCGCGCGCCGCCTCGTCGGTGGCGTTGCGCAGCTCGGCGAAGAGCCGCAGGTCGGGGTTCCGGAACGGCTTCACCGCCCCGTAGAGGTTGACCATGGTGTAGCTGTCGGTCGGCAGTTCGTAGGCGGCGACGCGATCCTGGCCGGCGACGTAGCGGACCTCGAGATTGGCGTCGAACATGTCGCTTTCCCAGATCAGCTTGCCGGTCGTCGACCACGGCGGGATGCGGGCCGGCGGACCGGCGTCGGTCTCGCCGCGCACATAGTCGGCGCCGAGACTGGCCGAGACGGTGCGGCCGCCGTCGGTCCACAGGTCGTAGCTCCCCTCGAGCTCGAAGCCGTGGAAGTCGGCATTCGACTGGACGTAGCGGAACACTGGCAGACCGTCCTCGACGTCGCCGGTCGGGATCTGGTCGATGTAGCCGTCATAGGCCGCGTACCAGAGGTGGCCCTCGGCCCGGAAGCGGTTGAAGGTCCAACGGCCGGTGGCCTCGACGCTGATCACCGCCTCGGACTCCAGGGTCGGATCGCCGATCTCGAAGGCTCCGGTGCCGGGATGCGGCCCGTCGGAATAGAGCTCGCCCTCGGTCGGGGCGCGGGCGTTGCGGGCCACGGTCAGGGCGTAGAACTGGTTGTCGTCCGGCTTGATGAAGACCCCGATCGAGCCGGAGACATTGGTGAAGCTCGCCGCATTGTCAGCGCCGATCCAGCTCAGGCCATAGGAGGCCGCCGGGGCGCTGGCCACGCGGCCGGCCAGGCTGGCGTCGAGGTCGCGGCGGTCGAGCCGCAGGCCGGTGTCGACGCCCCACGTCTCGAAGTCGAAGCGCTGCAGGGTGAAGATGCCCAGCTCCTCGATGTCGGTCTTCGGCACCGAGGCCTCGTCGCCGACGGAATCGAAGTGGCGGACCAGGCCCTGGACGCCGACGGCGCCCTTCAGCGGGCCGATCTCGCGCTGGACGAACTCCACCCGGCCCTCGACGCCCGTCGACAGGAAGCGGGTGCCGGTCTCGCCGGTGGCGCGCAGCACCTCGGCATGTTCGTAGTCGGCGTAGCCAATCGAGCTTCGCATCGTCTGGAACGGGCCGAGGGGGAACGGCGCCTCGGAGCGGAAGTCGAAGCGGGTCTGGTGCAGATCGATGGCCACCGGGCCCTCGTCATCCGGGTCGATGGGGGCGGTGATCTGCGGATAGGGCACGCCGTAGGTGGTCTCGGTCTGCTTGAGCGCCAGGCCGACGAAACCGCTGTCGGTGACGAAGGACAGGCCCAGGCCATAGGCGTCGAGCTTGAGGTCGGTGTTGCGCACCGTTTTGGCCGGATCGACCGTCAGACCCTCGGCGACGGCCAGGCGACGGCTGACCGGGACCGTGGGGACGTCATAGTCCTCCGAGCGGCGCGAGACGCCGTCGATGGAGAAGACCACCGGGCCGCTGGCCGCGTGCAAACCAAAGGACAGCGAGCGGCTGTCATCGACGCTGGCGACGGAGGCGGAGATGCGGCCGTCGATGCCGCCGTCGGGCAGATGATCGGGAATGTGGTCGTCGATGATATTGACCACCCCGCCGATGCCGCTGCCGCCATAGGCCAGGGTCGAGGGGCCGCGCAGCACCTCGATACGCGAGGCCTCGCCGGGGTCGGAGGCCACCGCGTGGTCAGGCGAGAGGGCGCTGGCGTCGACCAGGCCGACGCCGTTCTGCAGCACCAGGACGCGGGGACCCGACAGGCCACGGATCACCGGGCGGCTGGCCCCGGGGCCGAAGAAGGTCGAGCGCAGGCCGGGCTGGCCGGCCAGGAGGTCGCCGAGGCCCGACGGGGCGGCGACATCGAGCTGGTCGCGGCCGACGATAGTGACGCTGGTCGTCACCGTATCCAGCGACACCGCAAAGGGGGCGCCGGTGACGACGACGGCGGAGACGTCGCCCTCATCCACCGGCTCGGCCGGCTCGGGCGCCGGCTGGGCGAAGGCGGGGGCCGTCAGGGCCAGGGCCAGCAGGCTGGCGCCAAGGAAGAACTGGGGTCGGCGCATGGAGGAGGCTCCGGGAGAACTATGGAAGTGTTATGAAATAACATATCGTCTCGTCAAGCGGCTTGACGCCGACGGCGACGCGCGGTCTTTCGGATGAACAAAATTCGGGAGGTTGGCGATGTCGTTGAAGGCGTTGGGACACGGCGTTCTGGTGGTTGCCGGGGTGGCGATGCTGGGCTGCGGAGCGGTGGCGCAAGACACCAGGACGGCGGCTCCGGCCCCCGCGCCGGCGGCCAGGCCGGCGGGCGGCTACATCCCTCCCGCCCTTCTGCCCGACAGCCTGGCCATTGTCGGCCCGCCGCCGGCCCTGGGCTCCGACCAGGCCAAGGCCGACCGCGCCGCCTTCGACGCCAGCCGCGCCCTGGAAGGCAGCCCGCGCTGGCAGCAGGCGATCGCGGATGTCGAACTGTTCGGCGACAAGGCCCACCGCTCCTTCTCCTGCGCCATCGGCAAGGAAATCAGCGTCGCCAGGACCCCGGTGCTGTCGAAGCTGCTTGACCGCGTCGTGCTCGACGCCGGCGGCAGCACCAATGCCGCCAAGCAAAAGTACAAGCGTGACCGGCCGATGATCGGCCATGACGAGGCGAAGATCTGCGTCAAGCGCGAAGAGTGGATGAAGACCAACGGCTCCTACCCCAGCGGCCACGCCGCCGCCGGCATGGCCTGGGGCCTGGTGCTCGCCGAGCTGGCGCCGGACCGGGCCACCCAGGCGGTTACCCGCGGCCGCGAGTTCGGCGACAGCCGCTGGATCTGCGGCGTCCACTTCCCGAGCGATGTCACGGCCGGCCAGATCATGGCCGCCGCCACGGTCTCACGCCTGCACGCCGAGCCGGCCTTCACCGCCGATATGGCGCTGGCCAAGGCCGAGCTGGACAAGGCCCCGGCCGCCGAGGGCTGCGGCGGCTGATCGCGGGACCAGGCCTGGCGCCTATTGCCGGGCCCGATAGAGGGCGATCAGCTCGAGCCTGCTGCCGGTCCAGACATTCTCCGGATCGCGGGTCTTGGGGTCACAGCCGGCCTCGACCAGGCCGCCGTAGTTGGTCTCGCGGGGAACGTCCTTCCAGGCGTCGTCGGCCGACGGGGTCACGACACTGCCATCCGGGCGATAGACGGTCATCGTCAGGTTGCGGAGCCGAAAACCGGCGCAGTCGAACTCCGCCTTGTTGACGAAGTAGTCGAGCTCGATCTCACCGGTCATGGGCTTGGGCGGGGCCATGACATACCAGGCCGTGACGATGTCACCGGACCGGCTGACCGTGTCGAGCTCAAGGATGGTGATGTTCTTCTCGCTCAGGCCGACAACATAGAAGTCGGCGGCGAAGGCGTTGCCCGCAAGGGCCAGCCCGGCGCCGAACACCAGCCCGGCCAATAGTCGTCTCATGGTTTCCCCCACTTCGCCCGACAGGCTTACCGATCGGATGGAGCCTGTCCAGCCGTCGCCTCCCAGACCACATGCCGCTCCAGCACATGCCCCCTGGGCAGGGCCGGGTGGTCGAAGTCGAGGTCCTCGCGGCGGGTCATGCCGATCCGCGTCATCACCGCCTGGGACGGCAGGTTGGGCACGGCCGTGAAGGCGACAATGCTTTTCAACCCGACCCGTTCGAACCCGTCCTTGAGCGCAGCGGCAGCGGCCTCGGAGGCATAGCCCTGCCCCCAGGCCCCACGGCTCAGACGCCAGCCTGCCTCGACGCCGGGATGCAGCGGGTTCTCGGGGTTCAATGTGGTCAGGCCGGTGAAGCCGAGGAACAGGCCGTCCGACTTGCGCTCGACGACCCAGGGCCCGAAGCCGTGATCATCGATGTGGCCGAGGGCGCGGCTCATCTGGGCCTGCGCCTGCTCGCGGCTGAGCGTCGAGGGAAAGAAGCGCATGACCTCCGGATCGGCATTGAGCGCCGCCCAGGGATCGAGGTCGTCTTCACGCCACTGGCGCAGGAGGAGACGGTCGGTTTCCAGCATGGCCTCAGCCTGCCGCACCCGCCCCGGTCTGGCCAGCCCTAGGTCGGCCGACCGGTGCTCAACGCGCCGTACAGCTCCGGCCGGCGGTCGCGGAAGAAGCCCCAGGCGGCGCGGTGGGTGTCGAGGAAGTCGAGATCGACGGTCGCGACCGTGAAACCCTCCTCGTCATGCCCCATGTCGCCGATCAGGTCGCCGCGATGGTCGGCGATGAAGCTGGAGCCGTAGAAGCGCTGGCCGCCGTTCGGGTAGCCCTCCCAAGGCTCGAAGCCGATGCGGTTGGCGCCGACCACCGGGATGACGTTGCTGACCGCGTGGCCCTGCATGGCGCGCCGCCAGGGCAGGGCGGTGTCGAGGGTCGGGTCATGCGGCTCGGTGCCGATGGCGGTCGGGTAGAGCAGCGCCTGGGCCCCCATCAGGGCCATGGCGCGGGCGCATTCGGGATACCACTGGTCCCAGCAGATGCCGACGCCGATCCGGCCGTGGCGGGTGTCCCAGACCTTGAAGCCGGTGTCGCCGGGCCGGAAATAGTACTTCTCCTGATAGCCGGGACCGTCGGGGATGTGGCTCTTGCGGTAGACGCCCATGAGGCTGCCGTCGGCGTCGGCCATCACCAGGCTATTGAAGTAGTGCGGCCCCTCGCGCTCGAAGATCGAGATCGGCAGGACGACGCCCAGCTCGCCGGCCAACGGCGCAAGGGCCTTCACACAGGGATGCTCGCGCCAGGGCCTGGCTTCGGCGAACCAGCGCTCTTCCTGAGCCACGCAAAAGTAGGGCCCCTGGAACAGCTCGGACGGCAGGATGACCTGGGCTCCGGCGGCGGCGGCCTGGCGGACCAGATCGACGGTGCGGGCGATGTTGTCCTCGAGGTCCATCCCGTAGTGGGTCTGGAGCGCGGCGAGGGTGAGCGTCTTGCCTGGGTTCTGGGCCATTACGCCGGCTCCTGCTGGGTGATGCAGTGGAAGCTGCCGCCGCCGGTGAGGATGGCGGTCGAGGGCAGGCCGATGACCTTGCGCTCGGGGAACAGGCTGGCCAGGGCGTCGAGGGCGAAGGCGCCGGCCTTCTCGTCGGCGTAGGTCGGGCAGATCACCGCCTTGTTGGCGATGATGAAGTTCATGTGGCTGGCCGGGACCATCTCGCCGTCGGCGTCGGTGGTCCAGCCGGGCGAGGGGATGCGCATGACCTGGATGCGCTGGCCCCGGGCGTCGGTCATGGCGCCGAGCATCCTGGCGGTCTCGTCATAGACCTCGGCGTTGGGGTCGCGGCGGCCCCAGGCGATCGGGCAGGCGATGACCCCCGGCGCGACGAAACGGGCCAGGTTGTCGACATGGCCGTCGGTATGGTCGCGGTTGAGCCCCTCACCCAGCCACAGCACCTTCTTCGCGCCCAGGGCCGAGGACAGGGCGGCCTCGGCGGCGGCCTCGTCCCAGCCCGGGTTGCGGTTGGGGTTGGTCAGGCACTGGCGGGTGGTCAGCACCGTGCCGTAGCCGTCGTGGTCGAGGGCGCCGCCCTCGAGGATGAAGTCGTTTTCGACCAGTGGCGCGCCGGAGGCGGCGGCGATCTGCGCGGCGACCTGGTCATCGCCCTCCAGCTGGTACTTTCCGCCCCAGCCGTTGAACTTGAAGCCCAGCGCCCGGCCGTCCTCCGAGAAGATCGGGCCGGTGTCGCGCAGCCAGATGTCACCGAACAGGCCGCGGACGATCTCGATGCCGCTGGTATCGGCCAGGCGCGCCTTGGCGTCGGCCTCGGCCTCGTCGCCGCAGACCATCAGGCGAACCCGTTCGGCCCCGGGGCCCGCCAAGGCGCGGGCCAGGGCGGCGACCTCCTCGCGGGCGGCTTCGAGGTCTTCCTGCCAGAGCTCGCCATGGCTGGGAAAGCCCAGCCACATGGCGCGGTGGGGGGACCATTCGGCGGGGATGAGGGCGGGACCGGTCATGGGCCGGGCAAGTGGCCTTCGACGCCGTTCACGTCAAGACCTTGATGGGCAAAAGGAAAAGGGCGGCCCGTGAGGACCGCCCTTGCCTGTACTCTTTAACCCGAAGCGTTCGCTTAGAAGCGGGCGCTGAAGGTCACCTGGACGGTGCGCGGGGCGCCGACCGACACGAAGGCCGTGTTCGGAGCACGCGCGGTCACCGCGGCCGTGGTGTTCACGTCCGGGATGATCTTGTTGTTGGTGCCCGAGCTGATGTTGGCGAAGTACTCTTCGTCGAAGAGGTTCGTCACGTTCAGCTGGATGTAGGCGCCCTTGTCGTTGAACCAGGGCAGGTCGTAACGCATGTCCATGTCGACGACGTTGTAGGCCGGGGTCTCTTCGTCATTGACGTCGGTGGTGTAGCGGTTGCCGACGTGCTTGCCTTGCAGCGAGACGCTCAGGTTCTCGGTGATGTTGTACTGAGCGCGGAAGGAGACCATCCACTCGGGCGTTTCAACCAGAGCCTTGCCCTTGGTCGGCAGTTCCAGGTTGGTGCCCAGCGAGAGGTTATCCTGCAGTTCGCTGTTGGTGTAGGTCACCGAGCCGTACAGGCTGATCGTCTCGTTGGGAGTCCAGCCGGCCTGAGCGTCGATACCCCACAGCTTCACTTCACCGACGTTGCGGTCGACGCTGAAGCCGAGGTCCGGGTCGAAGGCCGAAACGATGCGGTTCTCGAACTGGTTGAACCACAGGGCCGACGAGAAGATCACGCCAGCCGACTTGTAGCGGTAGCCGAAGTCCCAGGCGGTGCTGGTTTCCGGTTCGACGTCGGTGGCGGTCACCGTGGAGGTCACGGTGTCGAAGCCGACGGTGTAGAGGTTGTCGGTCCGCGGGGCCGAGAGGCCTTCGGCGTAGCTGGCGAACAGCGTGTGGCCCTCGGCGAAGCGCCAGGAGACACCCACGTTCGGCAACACGGCGTCGTAGCTGACGTCACGCTCGTAGGGCACGATGTAGAGGGTGCCGGTGCCGGCCGGAACCAGCGAGACCACGGCCGGGTTCGACTGGACGCCCGGAGTGACGGTGTCGAGGTCGCCCGGGTAGGTCGCCTGAGTGGTGCAGAGGAAGGTCTGCGAGCCGCGTTGCGTCAGGCAGAACTGGTTCAGCTCGCGGTCGAAGGTCGGGGCGCGCAGGCCGATGTTCACCTGCAGGGCGTCATCGAAGAACTTGCCGCGATACTCGAGCGAGATCTGGCTGAGGATGGCGAAGGACTGACGATCGCGGGTGCGCATGGCGTAACCGTCGGCGTTCAGGACCTTGCGGCCATTGCCGTCCTTGCCGCCGAACACGTTCTGCGGCTTGCCGGTGATCTGGTTGATGTAGCCGTAGTGGCCGGTCTGACGGTGATTACCGTAGTCGGAGGTGTACGACAGACGCAGGGTGTTGTTGTCGTTGACGTTCCAGATCAGCGACGCCAGCGTCGTGTAGCGGCGGGTGTTGGTGGTGTTCGGCGCGTAGACGCGAACGGTGTCGAGGATGTCGCCGTCACCGTTCAGGTCGAGACCCGCCGGCTTGGCGGTTTCGTCACCGCGCACCAGGGCCGAGGTTTCCGACAGGGTGGTCGAACCACCGCCGTTGGCCAGCGTGTACTGCACGGCGCTGTCCAGGGTGAAGGTCAGAGTGTCGGGGATGAAGGTGAACTTCGACTGAGCGCGGATGTTGCCGGTGTTCGACGGGTTGATACGCAGGCCGTAGAAGTTGGTGTTGTCGGCCAGGTCGACGTCGGCGATGCCGGCGTCGGGGGTGTTGGGCGTGTAGGTGGCGTTGTTGTCGAAATCCATGCCGTTCGTGCGGAAGGTGGCCATGGTGGCCGTCCGGTAGAAGGCGTTGCGGTTTTCGTTGTAGTGGGCGGCCACCGAGACGAAGTCGCCGTTGTCACCGATCGGCTGGTAGATCTTGGCGTTGACCTGCCACTTTTCCAGTTCGCCCGGACCCTTGAACTTGTCGTACTTCTGGGTCGAAGCAGCGAACCAGGCGCTGGTGCCGATGCCGGGGATTTCGCCGGTTTCGACGATGCCGAACAGACGGCTGTAACCGAACTCACCAACCGAACCGACGATGCGGCCGCCGAATTCCGACGAGGGCTTCAGCGAGATGTAGTTGATGGTGCCGCCGGTGGCCGACGCGGTCGGGCTGTCGACGTCGGTCGTGCCCATGTTGACGCTGGCGCGCGAGACCAGTTCCGGGTCCAGCTGCTGGTTGGTGTAGATGGCGTAGTTGCCGGTGTCGTTCAGCGGAATGCCGTCGAAGGTCAGCGAGATGCGGTTGCCGTCGAAGCCGCGGATACGCAGGTTGCCACCCGACGAACCGTAGGGGTCGCTGTTGGTGAAGTTCAGGCCGGGCGTCAGGTTCAGGCTCTGGATGATCGTCTGGCCCGAGGCCTGGGTGGAGATAAACTCCTGATCGATCGAGGCCTTGGCCTTCGGGGCGGTTTCCGCCGTGATCACGCCGTCGATGGTCGGCAGACCCGCGGTCGCGACGATTTCGACTTCTTCAACTTCGTTGGTGCCGGTGGATTGCGCAAAGGCGCCGGTGGCAAACAGGCTGCCGACCAGAGCAGTCGTCGCCACGATGGCGAGCTTGTAGTTTCTCATTAGGTATCCCCTGTCATCCCGACGAGGCGCCCGACTTGAGCCCCCGATGGCGGATTTGGCCGCCGCAATAGCGCCCGATTGCAAAGCTTTGGTGACCGTGGACAAGCCCCATCACCACGGAAGCACCTTGTAACCGCAGACTTTTCCGGCACAAGCGGGCGTTAAGACTTTGGGACCGAATTGAGACGCCTTGTCGCAACTTTGCGACACTCCCATCCTCCGCATGCCCTATAGGGGGCGAAATCCGCCCCCATTGCGCGCAGCGTGGGGGGCAAACTACGAATCGCCGGGGAGCGAAGCTTGACCGCCACACACCAGGAACAGGCCCGCCAGGCCTATCTCGAGGCGAGTCGGCCCTGGCGTTTCGCCCTGGCGGCGACGGTGCTGCTGACCGGCCTGCGGCTCTTCGCCCTGTTCGCCACCCCGCTCGAGCTGTACCCGGACGAAGCCCAGTACTGGCTGTGGTCGCGAACCCTGGATCTGGGCTATTTCTCCAAGCCGCCGATGATCGCCTGGGTCATTCATCTGACCACGGCCATCGGGGGGAATTCCGAGCCCTTCGTGCGCATTGCCGCCCCGCTGTTCCATGCGGTGACGGGCCTGGTGCTGTTCGCCGTCGGCCGGCGGCTGTACGGGCCCTGGGCCGGCCTGCTGGCCTTGCTGATCTATCAGTTGATGCCGGGGGTCGCGGTCGCCAACGTCACCATGACCACCGACACGCCGCTGCTCTGCTTCCTGAGCATCGCGCTCCTGGCCTATGTCGACCTGCCGGCGGCCAAGCGACCGCTGTTCACGGCGGCGGGGCTGGGTGCGGCGCTGGGCCTGGCCATGCTGTCGAAATATGCCGCCCTCTATGCGGTGATCGGCATTGTCCTGCATCTGATCGTCTCGGGCCGGGCCCGGAGCGTGTGGCGGCCGTCCACCGCCCTGGTCGCGGCCGGGGTGTTCGCGGCGGTCATCGCTCCCAATCTGATCTGGAACGCCCTGAACGGCTTTGAGACCGTGCAGCACACCGCCGCCAACGCCGATCTGGGGTCGGGCATCGGCTTCCATGTCGTCGAGTTCCTGCGGCTGATGGTCGAGCAGATCGGCGTCTTCGGCCTGGGCTTCCTGGTGCTGCTGGCGGCCTACGTCCTGGCGGTCCGCAAGCGCCTGACCGACGAGGATGTCCTGCTGATCTGCTGGACCATCCCGCCGCTGGTCGTGGTCGGGGTCCAGGCCATCCTGACCCGGGCCAACGCCAACTGGACCGCCGCCGCCTACATCCCCGCCGCCGTGCTGGTCGCCGGCCTGGTGGTGCGCTGGTGGCCCAGCCTGTGGACAAAGATCGGGACGGGCGCCGCCCTGGTCGTGCAGGGCCTGCTGGTCGGGATCCTGATCCTCTGCATCGCCAGCCCGGCCCTGGCTGACAGGCTTGGCCAATCCAACGCCATCAAGCGGATGCGCGGCTGGAAGGACGTGGCCGAGGCCACCGTCCAGCGGGCCCAGGTCGAGCAGGCCGACAAGGGCCTCAGCGCCGTCGCCGTTGATAGCCGCTTCCTGTTCAACGCCATGGCCTATTACGGCCGCGACTACTTCGGAAAGCCGGGCGCCCCGCCGCTGACCATCTGGCTGCGCCGCGACAAGGCCGGCAACCAGGCCGAGGCCCGCCATCCCCTGACCCCGGCCCTGGGCGACCGGGTGCTGGTTGTGGCCGAGGACGAGGTGCGGCGCGACGCCGACGGGGTGGCGAAAATGGCCCCGCGCGTGGCGCTGATCGAAGGCGACTTTGCCCGCAGCCAACAGGTCGGCTCGTTCCGCGCCGGTCTCGACCGCAAGCGGGTGCGCCGGGCCGCCTTCGTGGTCGGCGAGGACTACCGCCCCAAACCCAAGCCCTAGAGCCTCCTCTCTAGATCTGGGCGATCCGGAAGGCGAAGGGTCCGCGCCCGTCGCCCGACAGCAGGGTCTCGCCCTCCGTCCAGGCCGGATCGGCCGGCGCGGGTCCGTCACCCAGGTTGAAGGCGCAGAGCAGGCGCTCGCCCTCCCCGCTCCGCTCGAACACCGCCATCGGGGCGGGGGCGTCGCGGAAGGCGATGTCGCCCAGGCGCAGCGCCGGATGGGCGCGGCGCAGGGCGATGAGGGCGCGGCTGAGGGCCAGGGCCGAGTCCGGATCAGCGTCCTGGGCGACGACCGTAAGGCCCGCGTGCTCGGGCGCGGCGGGCAGCCAGGGGCTGCCGGTGGTGAAGCCGAGGTTGGCCGCCGGGCTCCAGGGCATCGGGGTGCGGCAACCGTCGCGGCCCTTGTGGGCCGGCCAGTAGAGGTCGCCGACCGGATCGCGCAGCTGCTCGCGGGTCAGGTCGGCCTCGGGCAAGCCCAGCTCCTCGCCCTGGTACATCAGGATTGAGCCTCGCAGGGTCAGCAGCAGGGCCAGCATGACCTTGGCGACCGGCGGCGAGCCGTCGCCGAAGCGACTGGGCGTGCGCGGCACGTCGTGGTTGGAGAAGGTGATACAGGGCCAATGGCGCGGGTGGTCCTCCAGCATCTCCATGTGCTGGCGGATGAAGTCGGGGCCCATGCGGCGGGCCAGCAGCAGCGGGAAGCTGTAGCCGGCGTGCAGGCCCTCGTCCGGCGCCGCGAAGCCACCACAGCGGTCGGCCTCTTCGGAGAACTCACCGAACACGAAACGGTCCGGGTGGCGGTCGACGGTCAGGCGGACGTCGTTCAGGGCCTCGATGTTCTCGACGAGGTTGGAATCGTTGAAGTGGCGCTGGAAGTTGGCGGCGGCCGACCAGCGCAAGGGCGTGTCGCTGTCATCGACCGGGTTGTCGGTCAGGGTCTCATCGTGGAGGTAGGCGTTGGCGACGTCGAGCCGGAAGCCGTCGACGCCCTTGCTGAGCCAGAAGTCGAGGACGTCGAGGGCGGCCTGGCGGGCGTGCGGGTTTCTCCAGTTGAGCTTGGGCTGCTGGCGCAGGAATTTGTGGTGATAGGCCTTGCGGCGCAGCGGCTGGTAGGCCCAGGCCGGGCCGCCGAAGCAGCTCAGCCAGTTGTTGGGGGCCGTGCCGTCGTCCTTCAGCGGGGCCCAGACGTACCAGTCCTCCTTGATGCCCTTGAGGCTGTCGTGGAACCAGGCGTGCTCATCGCTGGTGTGGGCCAGGACCTCGTCGAGCAGCAGCTTCATGCCGCGCGCATGGGCCCCGTCGATGACCGCCTGCAGGTCGTCCATCGAGCCGTAGTCAGGATGGACCCCGTGGTAGTCGGAGACGTCGTAGCCCCAGTCGCGGTTGGGCGAGGGGTGGACGGGGGACAGCCAGATGGCGTCGACGCCGAGACTCTGGATGTAGTCGAGCTTGGCCAGCACCCCGGGCAGGTCGCCATGGCCGTCGCCATCGCTGTCGAAAAAGCTGCGGACGTAGATGTGATAGACGGTCGCGCCGCGCCACCAGGGGTGTGTCTGGATCATGCGGGGAGCGTAGCGCGTAAGCTCTCCCCCCGCGAAGTGGGGGGAGGACAGATTTCGAGCTTCAAGCGAGAAATCAGGAGGCGGGCCCCACCGGCGATAGGGATAATCTTCAGGCAGGGGTCCCCCCTCCTGCTTTGTCGCTCGCGCTCCAAAGCGGTCCTCCCCCCACTTCGCGGGGGGAGAGCTTGAGACTTCGGCTTCGCTAAGCCAGCCAGACCATCATCCGGGTCGCCGCCTCCTCGCCGCGGGCCAGGCTGTGCTTGTGCTGCACCTCGCCCGTGTAGAGGAAGCCGGCCTTGCACAGCACGGTCCCCGAGGCCGGGTTGTCGCTGAAGTGGCCGGCGACGACGAACCGCTTCTTCCACTCGTGCTTGGACCAGGCCAGCGCCCCCTGCAGGGCTTCCGAGGCAAAGCCCCGGCCCCACCAGTTCCGCCCGACCCAATATCCAACCTCAAGCGGCTCGCCCGGGGGGGTGAAGAAGCCCAGCCCCCCGATGACGCCGTCGTCCTCATGCTCGAGCAGGAAGTTATGGTCCGTGCGCGGGTCCCTCGACTGGGCGCGGGTGATGAAGTCCACGGCGTCGCCCAGGCCATAGGGGTGCGGCACGCGGCTGGTCATTTTTGCGATGTCGTAGTCGGCCATCAGGGCGGCCAGGCGCGCCTCGTCGCCCGGCGCCGGAGCCCGCAGGGTCAGGCGGCGCGTTTCAATTCTCGGGGTCTGTTCGATCAGACACATTGTCTTGCCTCCCGGCCCTCTGGCGGGGCCCTGAAACGAAAGAAGGGAGTCCGGCGATCCGGACTCCCTTCTGGAGTTTCGTGTCCGGATCGCTTTGTCGGCGCTCCGGAGAGAAGGTCTCTGAAGTCGCCTTACTCGGCGGCCTCGGCCATCTTCGGAACAACCGTCGCGTAGGTGCGGTCGTTGCGCTTGGTGACAAACTTTACGTTGCCGGTTTCGAGGGCAAAGAGGGTGTGGTCCTTGCCGATGCCGACGTTTTCACCCGGCCAGAACTTGGTGCCGCGTTGACGCACGATGATGTTGCCGGCGAGCACAGCTTCGCCGCCGAACTTCTTCACGCCGAGACGGCGGCCAGCCGAGTCGCGCCCGTTGCGCGAGGAACCGCCAGATTTCTTGTGAGCCATAGTGCTCTCCTATCCTCTATCGACGAGGCCCTCAGGCTTCGTCGGTGTCCTTCTTGGCGGCCTTTTTCGGGGCGGCCTTCTTGGCGGGGGCGGCGTCGTCAGCCTTGGCAGCCTTGGGGGCGGCCTTGGGAGCAGCGGCCTTCTTCGGCGCGGCGGCCTTGGCTTCCGGAGCCGGAGCGGCTTCGGCGGCGACGTCAGCCTTCGGGGCGGCCTTCGGAGCGGCGGCCTTCTTGGCCGGGGCCGGGGCGGCTTCAACCGGAGTGGCGAACTGGGCCAGCTTCAGGTTCCGCGAGCGGGCGTTCAGCTCGGCCTTGGTGGTCAGGTCCACCTTGCCGTCCCACTTGGCATCGCCGATGGCGGTGACGCGCAGGACGGTTTCGGTCTGGCGGTGACCGCGGGTACGGCGGTAGCCCTGGCGGCGGATCTTCTTGAAGATCTTCACCTTCTCACCCTTGCGGGTCTCGACCAGGGTGGCCGTGACGGCCGCGCCGGCGACGGTGGGGGCGCCCACGGTGACCGTGTCGCCATCGCCCAGCATCAGGACTTGGTCGAAGGAAACTTCAGCGCCGGGTTCACCAGCCAGCTTTTCGACAACCAGCAGGTCACCGGGGGAAACCCGGTATTGCTTGCCGCCGGTTTTGATCACCGCGTACATCGGTCCGTCCTGAACGTGAGATAGCAAAAACGATAGCGCCCCGCAGGCGAAGGCCCGGGAGCGAAGGGAGGCGTCTTATACAGACGGACTCGCCTGAGTCAACGCAGGGAGCCCGTCAAAACCCGTCTACTTCAGCTCTTCGGTGATGACGGTGAACTCGACGAGCTGGGCCGCGCCGAAGGTGGTGACGATGGCGACGTCGGTGGCGTCGCGGCCGACGGCCATCAACAGGCGGCCGATGCGGGGCATGTTGTGGCGGGCGTCGAAGGTCCGCCACTCGCCGCCCAGCCAGACCTGGAACCAGGCGCTGAAATCCATGACTCCATGCACCGGAATGCCGATGTCGCCCATGTAGCCGGTCACATAGCGGGCCGGAATGTTCATGCAGCGGCACAGGGTGATGGCCAGGTGGGCATAGTCGCGGCAGACGCCCTGCTGTTCCTCATGGGCCTCGAAGGCTGTCTTGGTCGAGCGGGCGTGCTCGTAGCCGAAGGTCACCCGCTTGTGGGCGTACTCGACGATCGCCTGGACCCGGGCCCAGCCCGGCGGCGTGTCGGCGAACAGCTTCCAGGCCAGATCCCGCAACAGCTCGGTGTCGCAGTAGCGGGACGGCAGCAGGTATTCGATCGCATGGTCGGGCAGATCCTCGACCGGGTGCTGGATGGCGTCCGGCACGATCGGGTCGGGGATGCCGCTGTCCTTGACGATGAAATCGCTGTGGATGGTGAAGCGGCCGGGCGGGGCGACCACGCGGCTGCAGATGTTGCCGAAGGTGTCGATGTACTGGCGGACCGGCACAAAGGGCTCGGTCAGCACGGTGTCGGGGGATTCGAGGTCACCGGCCCGCTCGGGGCGCAGGTTGACCATCATCAGCATGGGAGTCTCGACCGGGCAGTCGTAGGTGATCTTGTAGCCGGCCCGAATGCGCATCTGGTGGTGTCCCGCCCGTTGAAAGCCCGGGCCAGACTCAGCCCGCTTGCGCAACTCTCAGCGGGAAAGGCGGTTGCGCCGCTGCGGCATCCTCTACAGACAAATCCACCTCGACGTCCATTCCGACGTAATCTTCGGCATCACCGTCGTACGAACCCCACAGCGGCAGGGCCAGGCGCGGATCGGCGACGACGGCTACGCGGATGAGGTCCAGATTGCCGACAATGCCGTTGGTCGGATCGAAATCCACCCAGCCGCAGCCGGGCACATAGGCGCGCATCCAGGCGTGGGTGTGGCCGCCACCGGTGCGGCCGCCGGACTTGGACCCGGACTTGGCCGAGCTCGAATAGATGTAGCCGGAGACGAAGCGGGCGGCGATGCCCAGCGAGCGGGCCGCGTCCATCATCAGGACGGCGAAGTCCCGGCAACTGCCGCTGCGCAGCGCCAGGGTCTCGGCCGGGCTCTGCGGCCCGCCCCGCAGGCGCAGGGCGTAGGCGAAATCGGCCCGGATGGCGTGGGTCATGTCGGTCAACACGGCGGAGACCGCAACATCGCCGTTGGCCGGAACGAAGCGGCGAGCCCATTGGGCAACCTCGCCGGCGTCGGCATGCGCCCGGTTCAGGGAGATCGCCAGTTCGGTGTGGTCGCCGGCGTCGTAGAGCGAATCGACGCCCACTCGCGCGTCGCGGATCTCGAACTCGAAAGAGGTGTGGACCGTATGCTCGACCCGCGCCCGGCTGTCGAACACCAGTCGGTCGGACGGGCGGTCGAACCGGGCGACGCCGACGCAGGCGCCGCTGACGTCCTGGATGTGGCGCAGCAACTCAGGATCAGGCGAAACCGTTACCGACGAAGAGATGAGCTGCTGGTCGAAGGCCTGCAACGGCCGGAACATCATCCGATGCTCGCCGAAGGCCACCGGCTTGCGGTAGCGGTAGGTCGTCAGGTGGCGGATGGAAACAACGGCCATTGTCAGAACAGGGGCTCGATTTGAACGGCATGGCCAGTGGACTGCTTGTCGCAGGCGAGGGATCGCCTGTGATTGCTCGAAATAGAGGCGCCGATTCGCCGTTTTTTCTGATCGCGGACCATGCCGGTCAGGAAATCCCCCTCAACCTTAACAATCTCCAACTGTCTCATTCAGAAAGACGGCGACATATCGCCCTGGACATCGGTGTTTCAGGAATGGGGACGATTCTCAGCGATGATCTAGGGGCCTGCCTGATCGCCCAGCGCTATTCGCGGCTGGTCATCGACTGCAATCGTGACCCCTCGCGGCTGGACGCCATCTGCGAGGTCAGCGACGGGACGGTGATCCCGGCCAACCTCCACCTGACGCCGGAAGAGCGGCAGGCGCGGATCGACGAGATCTTCACCCCCTATCACGCCGCCATCGCCGCCGAGCTGGACGCGAGGGGCGACCGTCCGACCGTGGTGGTGGCCCTGCACAGCTTCACCCCCGCCCTGGCCGGCCATCCGCGTCCCTGGAAGTACGGCGTGCTGCACCTGCCGGACTCGGCTTTCTCGGACGCCATGCTGGCCCGGCTCCGCGCGGCCTTTGGGCACGATGTGGTGGGCGACAACCAGCCCTACAGCATGGACACCATCGACTACTCCATCCCCCGCCACGCCATCGGCCGGGGGCTGGATTACCTGGAGCTGGAAGTGCGCCAGGACCTGATGGCCGACGCGGACGGCGAGGCCGCCGTGGCGGCCCAGATCGCCCCTCTGCTGCGGGCGGCGCTGGCGGACGTGGGCCTCTAGAGGTTCGGGACCACCAGGAAGAAGCGCAGGATGCCGGCGATGATGATGAACAGGCCGAGGATCAGCGCCGGGACTGACCAGGTCTCCATCGGCAGGCCGCAGAAGCGGTTCCAGGCGGGGTAGTAGAGCCGCTTCTTCCAGAAACGGGTGTCGATCCTGGGCGGGCGGTGGTTGAGGCGGCTGCCGACCCACCAGTTGACCGCAGCGGCCAGCACCAGGCCGACGCCCCAAAGCGGCGGCAGGCGGTCCAGGACATCAGACCCGAAGGCAAAGGTCATCAAGGCGCCGAACAGGCCCCAGACGCCGATCAGGGTCAGCAGGGTCAGAAACCCGCGATTGGTCCACCAGGCAAACATGCAAATTCCCCCTGACACCCGAACCACCCGGAGCCTTGCCTGTTGTAGGAGCGCGCCGCCGGAGAGGCCAGAGCGGCGCGGCGTGAAGGAGTCGCTGGACCGTTACAATATAACATTCTATAGCCCCTGCCGTGAACCTCGCTGTTTTCACCTCCATTGCCGCCGCCGGCTTCGTCGTCGCCTTCATGCACGCGATCCTGCCGACCCACTGGCTGCCTTTCGTCCTGGTCGGACGGGAGCAGCGGTGGTCGGCCGGCAAGACGCTGGGCGTCACCGCCCTGGCCGGCCTGGGCCATGTGGCCTTCACGGTGGCGATCGGCGCGGTGGTGGTGGCGGTCGGCCTGGTCGCCGCCCCGGCCCTGGAAAGCTGGTTCAAATGGATCGTGGCCGCGGTGCTGGTCGCCCTGGGCGTCTTCTACCTGACCCGCGAGGCGCACCAGCATCCCGACAAGCCGCGCCGCTACCTGTCGGACCGGGCAGCGATCGCCGGCCTGGTGCTGCTGCTGACCCTTTCTCCGTGTGAAGCCTTCATCGGCGTATACATGACCGCCATCCAGCACGGATGGGTCGGGTTTGGTCTGCTCAGCCTGGTGCTGCTGGCCGCCACGGCGACGGCTATGATGCTGTTCACCGGTCTGATGCTGGCCGGGACCCGGTTCGTGAAGCTGGACGCCCTGCAGGCGCGGGAATCGACCATTCTCGGCATCGCCCTGATCCTGATGGCCGTGGCCGTGGTGATCTTCGAGTCCTGAGGTTCCGTTTGGGCTCGCAAGACCCTAGATAGGCGCCATGACTTCCCAGACTGTTGGCAAGACCCCCGTCACCGTCCTCACCGGCTACCTCGGCGCCGGCAAGACCACCCTGCTCAACCGCATCCTCACCGAGGACCACGGCAAGCGCTACGCCGTCATCGTCAACGAGTTCGGCGAGGTGGGCATCGACAACGACCTGGTGGTCGGGGCCGACGAGGAAGTGTTCGAGATGAACAACGGCTGCGTCTGCTGCACGGTGCGCGGCGATCTGATCCGGGTGCTGTCGGGGCTGATGAAGCGCAAGGGTGGCTTCGACGCCATTATCGTCGAGACCACGGGCCTGGCCGATCCGGGCCCGGTGGCCCAGACCTTCTTCGTCGACGACGACGTGCGGGCCCGCACCCAACTGGATTCGGTGACCACCGTCGTCGACGCCAAACACCTGCCCCTGCGCCTGGCCGACAGCAGGGAAGCGGTCGAACAGATCGCCTTCGCCGACCAGATCGTGCTCAACAAGACCGACCTGGTGACCGAGGCCGAGCTGCTGGCCGTCGAAGCCTCGATCCGGCGGATCAATCCGCTTGCCCCGATCCACCGCACGACCAGAAGCCAGGTGCCGCTCGACGCCATCCTCGGCCGCGGCAGCTTCGACCTGGAGCGGATCACCGACCTGGAACCGGAATTCCTCAACCCCGCCCACGGCGAAGAGGGGCATGTGCATGACGAGCACTGTGAGCATGATCACGGGCACGACCATCACCATCATGACCACGGGCATGATCACGGCCATGTCCACGACCACGCCGCCGAGGCGGGGATCAAGGGCATCAGCCTGACGGCTGACAAGCCGCTGGACGGCATCCGGGTGACCAATTGGCTGAACCAGCTGCTGGCCGAGAAGGGCGTCGATATTCTGCGGGCCAAGGGCATCATCGACATCAAGGGCGATGAGCGCCGGCTGGTCTTCCAGGCCGTGCACATGATCCTGGAAGGCGACTACCAGCGGCCCTGGACCGACAAGGACCAGCGCTACAGCCGCATGGTGTTCATCGGCCGCGACCTCGACGAAGCGGCGCTGAAGGCCGGCTTCGAGGGCTGTATCGCTTAGGCTCCAGTTCCTCCCCCGTCAGGCCTTCGGCCTGCCGAAGGAGGAATAGAAAATAGAAAAAGGGCCCGAGGTTTCCCTCGGGCCCTTTCAATTTCTCGCAGGACCTAAATCCTACTCGATGTCTTCGTTGATGATGCCGACCTTGAAGTAGCCGTTCTCCTGGAGAACGTTCAGCACGGCCATGAAGTCTTCGTACAGCACGTCCGGGTCGGCCTGCAGGAACACCCGCTCGGTCTGCGGAACGGCGGTGACGCCCTTCTTGACCATGTCGGCCGGAACGTCGGCCGGCAGGTTTTCCAGACGGGTCTGCTGACCGTCGATGAACAGCGCGCCCGACTTCTGGATGAAGATGATCGTCGGATCCGGCGGCTTCTTGGCGTTCGGGGGCGGCGGGATGGCAGGCGGCAGGTCGATCGCGATCGACACCGTGGCCAGAGGCGCCGCGACCATGAAGATGATCAGCAGCACGAGCATGACGTCGACGAACGGCGTGACGTTGATCTCGGAATTCTGCCCGAGATCGAACTTCGACTTCTTGCCGCCGCCGGCCAGTGAGGCACCCATTCGAACACTCCTCGTGGCGAGCCACTCTGCGGGCCCGTCTGTTATTCGCTTCTCCCATGGCGCAGGAGCGGCGACCTGTAAAGCCCGTCTCTCGCCGTGCGGGAATCTGAACGCCGCTATGGCGGTGCGGGGTCCATCCGGTCTAAGCGGAAAAGCATGATCCTCGAATTCGACGCCTATGTGACCGCCGCGCTTTTCGACGCCAAAGCCATACCGATGTTCGCTTTGGGCGACGGCACGGCGCGCCTTGTAACGCTTGAAGGATTCGTCACCGTCCAGGCTCACGACGGCGCGGTTCTGGCCGCCTGCGTCCATCCCTCGGGCGACGGCATCCTCA
This sequence comes from Caulobacter sp. SRI_014, assembly GCF_057586315.1. Classification (NCBI taxonomy): domain Bacteria; kingdom Pseudomonadati; phylum Pseudomonadota; class Alphaproteobacteria; order Caulobacterales; family Caulobacteraceae; genus Caulobacter; species Caulobacter sp. SRI_014. The sequence goes on from NZ_JBYCZQ010000001.1 coordinate 663,201, forward strand.
CCGCCGGCGACGATGGACGCCTGGTCTGGAGCCGCCTGGAGGGCGACGACCTGGTCGCCAGCGAAATCGCCAGCGTGAAGGGAAAATGGCTCGACGCGGTCGCCGCCAGCGCCGAATCCGGCCTGATCGCCTTCTCCGCCGGCCGTGACCTGCATGTCCGCGATTCGAAGGACGCAGACTTCAGCCGCGTCTTCACCCACGACAAATCGGTGGCCGACATCGCCTTCGATCCCAAGGGTCGGCGCATCGCCACCGCCACCTACGGCGGAGCAGCCCTCTGGTATGCGCGGATCGAGAAGCAGGTCCCGCAGTTCCTCAAGTGGGCCGGCAGCCATGCGATGGTCCTGTGGAGCCCGGACGGCAAGTTCCTGATGAGCGCCATGCAGGAGAACAGCCTGCACGGCTGGCGCCTGGCCGATTCCAAGGACATGCGGATGGGCGGCTATCCGGCCAAGGTCAAAAGCCTGGCCTTCCTGTCCGGCGGACTGATGCTGGCGACCTCGGGGGCCAACGGCGCCGTGGTCTGGCCTTTCCAGGGGGCCAACGGCCCGATGGGCAAGGAAGCGGCCGAGATCGCCTACGACCAGGACGCCCTGGTCGTGCGGGTGGCGGCGACGCCGGGCGGCCACCTGCTGGCCGGCGGTCTCGACGACGGCCGGGTATGGATCTGTGACCTCAAGAGCGGCCGGCGCGAGATGATCAAGGCCGAGAAGGGCGCGGCCATCTCGGCTCTGGCGATGACCCCCGACGGCCGCTCGGTCGCCTGGGGCGACGAGGACGGCGGCGCGGGCGTGGCGGCGGTTCCGCTCTAGTCGAACCCGCGCATCTCCGCCCACACATCGAACGGATCGCGCCGGGTGCGCAGGGCATTGATCGGCGCGCTTTCGTCGGCGTAGCCCAGCGCCATGCCGGAAAACAGCATGTGGTCCTCGGGCAGCCCGAGGAAATCCCCCACCGTCTTCGGATACCGCGCCCAGAACTCCTGGGCGCAGGTGGCCAGGCCCGCCTCGACGGCCAGCAGCATCAGGGTCTGCATGTACATGCCGACGTCCGACCACTGTGGCGGTCCCAGCTTGCGGTCGAGGCTGAAGAAGACGCCGACCGGGGCGCCGAAGAACTGGGTGTTCTTGAACAGCTGGCGCAGGCGGGCGGGCTTGTCGTCGCGCGGAATGCCGATGGTGGCGTAGAGGTCCTCGCCGCACTCGAACCGCCGGGTGCGGAAGGGGTCCCAGAGGTTCTCAGGGTACACGTCGTACTCCGGCTGCTCGCCGCCGAGGTTGGCGCCGACCTTGGCCTTGAGCTCTTCCAGCGGCGCGCCGGCGATGGCGTGGACCCGCCAGGGCTGCAGGTTGCCGCCGCTCGGCGCCCGGTGGGCCTTTTCCAGCAGTTCGCGCAGCAGGGCGGCGGGGACCGGGTCGGGCTTGAAGGCGCGGACCGAAACGCGGGCGGCGACGGCGTCGGAAACGTTCATGGCTGCGCTCTCTCGCGACAAGTTACGCCGAGCCGGTTAGCATGTGGCCCCAAGGTCATGGCAAGGGGCGATGCGCGTGTCGGACGAGACACCGGGCAGAGACGAGGACGAGACGGTCGAGCCGGCGGCGGAGACGCCCGCCGAGGCGCCCCCGGCAGCGCAAGCGCCGGATGCCGCGCCGCCTGAAGTCCTGTCCGAGGCGATTCCCGGGGACGCCATCGAGGCGACACCGCCCGATGACGCCGCCGAAAGCCATGCTCTGACGGATGATGCCGAAAACGCACCGGCCGAAGACGCCACGCCGGCCGACACCGAAGGTCAGCTGGAGCCCGCCCCCCCGCCGGCTATCTTGCCGACGCCGGCCCCCTCGCCCCGGCGGCCGTTGCCGGCCCGCCCGGCGGCGGCGGTCAAAAAGACCAGCTTCCTCGGCAAGGTTGTCCGCCGGCTCGTCATGCTGCTGCTGATCGTCGGGGTGGTGGCTCCGGTGGCCTCGACCCTGCTGTTCAAGTTCGTGCCGCCGCCGGTGACCATTCTGATGGTTCAGCGGGTGTTCGAGGGCAAGGGTCTGGACCGGCGCTGGATGTCCCTGTCGAAGATGAGCCCGGCCCTGCCCAACGCCGTCATCGCCGCCGAGGACGCCGGCTTCTGCGGCCACTGGGGCTTCGACTTCAAGGCCATGGAAAAGGCCATGGCCCACAACCAGCGGCGGCCGGGCAAGATCCGCGGCGGCTCGACCATCAGCCAGCAGACGGCCAAGAACGTCTTCCTCTGGCCGCAGCGCTCCTATGTGCGCAAGGGCCTGGAGGCCTATTTCACCGTCCTGATCGAGACCCTGTGGGGCAAGAAGCGGATCATGGAGGTTTACCTCAACAGCGTCGAATGGGGCCCGGGCGTCTACGGCGCCGACGCGGCCGCCCGCCGCTATTTCGGCGTCGGCGCCGACAAGCTCACCGCCGCCCAGGCCTCCCGCCTGGCCGCCATCCTGCCGAGCCCCCTGAAGTGGAAGGCGGCGACGCCGGGGCCTTACGTGCGCAAGCGCTCGAAGCGGATCGGCGCGGCGAGCGGGACGGTGCGGCGCGAAGGGCTGGCGGCCTGCGTGAAATAGGCACGACCAAATCCTCCTTCGGCGCGAAGCGACGGGGGAGGGGGGACCGCCGGGCCGACTTAGGCCCGGTGGTGGAGGGGGCAGCGCCGGCGGGTCGGGTTGATCATGAACGCTGTCGTCGCCGCCCGCGCCAGAACGCTCCCTATCCTGACAAGCCGGCGCTGCCCCCTCCACCACCGCCGCTAAGTCGCGGCGGCGGTCCCCCTCCCCCGTCAGGCCTTCGGCCTGCCGAAGGAGGATTGGCTTGACGCGGTTAACCGCACGCGCTCCCTTGCCGCACCCCAAATTCCGAGGAAGCGTCCCATGAAGAAGACGACCCTGCTGACGGCTGCGGCCGTCCTGGCTCTGACCGGCGGTCTGACCACCGTCGCGGCCCGGCAGACCCCTGCTCCCGCCCCCGCCGCCGCCCCGGCGCCGGTTCCCAGCCCCGAAGAGGCCAAGGCCTTCATCGACAAGGCCGAGGCCGACCTCGCCAAACTCAGCGAGTACGTCAACAAGGCCAGCTGGGTGCGCGCCACCTACATCACCGAGGACACCATGTTCCTCGAGGCCAAGGCCGGCGCCGAAGCCACCACCCTGGCCACCAACCTCGCCGTCGAGGCGGCGAAGTACGACAAGACCGCCGCCGACCCGGTCACCCGCCGCAAGCTGGACATCCTCAAGCGCGCCCTGGTCCTGCCCGCGCCGCAGCGCCCCGGCGCCGCCGAACAGATGGCGACCATCGCCGGCCGGCTGGACAGCATCTACTCGACCGGCAAGTTCAACTTCAAAGGCAAGCAGATCACCCTCAACGACGCCGAGGACATTCTCGCCAGGAGCAATGACCCCGAAGAGCTGAAGGCGGCCTGGGAAGGCTGGCACTCGATCTCGCCGGTGATGACCGCCGACTACGCCCAACTGGTCGATCTGGCCAACGAGGGCAGCAAGTCGCTCGGCTATGCCGACACCGGCGCTCTCTGGCGCTCGGGCTACGACATGGGCCCCGACGAATTCGCGGCCGAGACCGACCGCCTGTGGAAGCAGGTCGAGCCCTTCTACAAGAACCTGCACTGCTATGTGCGCAAGGAGCTGAACCTGAAGTACGGCGATGCCGTGCAACCCAAGTCCGGCCCGATCCGCGCCGACCTCCTGGGCAACATGTGGGCCCAGCAATGGGGCAACATCTATGAGATCGTGAAGCCTGCGGACGACACCGCCGGCTACAGCCTCGACAACCTGCTGGTCGAGAAGGGCTACGACCCGCTGAAAATGGTCAAGACCGGCGAGAACTTCTACTCGTCGCTGGGCCTGGCCCCCTTGCCGGAAACCTTCTGGACCCGCAGCCAGATCACCCGGCCGGAAGGCCGCGAGGTGGTCTGCCACGCCTCGGCCTGGAACCTCGACGACCGCGACGACATCCGCATCAAGATGTGCACCAAGGTCAACGCCGAGGACTTTTACACCGTCCACCACGAGCTGGGTCACAACTACTACCAGCGCGCCTACAAGGATCAGTCCTACATCTTCAAGGGCGGCGCCAACGACGGCTTCCATGAGGCCATCGGCGACTTCGTCGGCCTCTCGGCCCTGACCCCGACCTACCTCAACCAGGTCGGAATCCTCGACAAGGTTCCGGGCACGGAGGGCGACACCCCCTTCCTGCTGAAGATGGCGCTCGACAAGATCGCCTTCATGCCCTTCGGCCTGCTGGTCGACCGTTGGCGCTGGCAGGTCTACGACGGCTCGGTCAAGCCCGCCGACTACAACAAGGCCTGGTGGGCGCTGAAGATGAAGTACCAGGGCGTCGCCCCGCCCGGACCGCGTCCCGAGAACGCCTTCGACCCGGGCGCCAAGTACCATGTGCCGGGCAACGTGCCCTACACCCGCTACTTCCTGGCCCACGTCTACCAGTTCCAGTTCCACCGGGCCGCCTGCAAGCAGGCCGGCTGGAAGGGCCCGCTGCATCGTTGCTCGGTGTACGGCAACAAGGAAGTCGGGGCCCGGTTCAACAAGATGATGGAGATGGGCCAGTCCAAGCCCTGGCCGGACGAGCTGGAAGCCTTCACCGGCGAGCGCCAGACCGACGCCAGCGCGGTGACCGAGTACTTCAAGCCGCTGAACACCTGGCTGATCAAGCAGAACAAGGGCCAGAAGTGCGGCTGGTAGGCTGACCTTTACCCCCTGATCGGCAGATCGAAATCGACCCTCGCGCCTTCGGGCGCGGGGGTTTTTTCATGCCCACAAGCGCCGACGGAGACGCTGGAGCCACACCAACCCATTGAAATTTCTACGTTAATCTACTCATGGTAAAAACGCCTTAGGGTTGCTCAAATTTTCATCACGCTTATAGGAAGGTCGATTTACCTCGAATGGGCATCCTCTGGTTTCGACGGGCGGGCTTGCCCGCCGCTGTCGGGGCTTGAGGGACATGCTGGGGCGCAGGGCGCGGGCCGCCATCGGGTGGCTGAAGACTTTCCGGGATCATCAGAGGGGCGCCATCGCCGTCCAGGCCGCCTTCATCGGCACGCCGCTGGTCGTGCTGACCATGGGGGCGGTGGACATCGCCAACGCCTCGGCCGCCAAGACCCGGCTGCAGGACGCGCTGGACGCCGCCACCCTGAGCGCCGCCCGCTCCAGCCAGTTCACCGACACCGGCCTGCAGTCGGTCGGCTCGCAGGCCCTGACCGCCAACATGACCGGCTCCCAGGCCAAGGTCAGCTCCTCCTCCTTCAAGGGCGAGGGAAACAAGGTGGTCGCCAGCGCCCAGGCCAAGGTCACGCCGATGGTCGCCGGCATCTGGATGCAGGGCGACATGGTGGTCGGGGCCAAGGCCGAGGTCACCCGCTCGGTCAACAAGATCGAACTGGCCCTGGTGCTCGACACCACCGGCTCGATGAGGGGCTCCAAGCTCGCCAATCTGAAGACCGCGTCCAAGAACCTGATCGACACCCTGTCGGAGGCCGCCGACCGCAGCGTCGAGGCCGACCCGGTCAAGATCGCCATCGCCCCCTTCTCGATGACCGTGAAGGTCGGGACCGCCTATCGCAACAGCGCCTGGGTCGACCAGAACGGCGCCGCGCCGATCAACAACCAGATCTTCTCCACCGCCGCCAACCGCTTCACCTTGCTCAGCAACATGGGCGTCAGTTGGGGCGGCTGTGTCGAGAGCCGGGCCGCGCCCTACGACGTGCAGGACACCGGGCCGAGCACCAGTACCCCGGCCACCCTCTTCACCCCCTACTTCGCGCCGGACGAGCCGAGCAGCGGCGGGACCTACTACAACAGCTACCTGCCGGACGTGACCAACAGCTCCAACTGGCAGACCCGCCAGGGCTATGTGGCCAAGTACAACCGCGCGCCCACCACGACGGGGACCAACTCCAGCACCGGCTACACCTACGGCCCCAACAGCGGCTGCCAGCTGTCGCCGATCACCCGGCTGACCGATGACTGGGGCGACCTCAAGGACGCCGTCGACGACATGGTCGCGGTCGGCGACACCAACATCCCGCTCGGCCTCATGTGGGGCTGGCACTTGCTGTCGCCCAACGCGCCGTTCGCCGACGGCCGGGCCTACAACACGCCCAAGTCGACCAAGGTCGTGGTGCTGATGACCGACGGCGAGAACACCATGGGCTCGACCGGCAACAACAACGCCTCGCTGTACAATTCGCTGGGCTACATCTGGCAGAACCGCCTGGGCATCACCTCCGGCTCGACCAGCCAGCGCAAGGCGGCGATGGACGCCAGGCTGACCCAGCTCTGCACCAACATGAAGGCCCAGAACATCGTCATCTACACGGTGCGGGTCGAGGTCTCGAGCGGCGACTCCAGCGTCCTGCGCGGCTGCGCCAGCTCCAACGACAAGTTCTACGACGTCCAGAACGCGAGCCAGCTGACCGCCGTCTTCAACGCCATCGCCGGCTCGATCGAGAACCTGCGCATCCTCAAGTGAGTAACGCCGGATTCACCTTCTTCGTTGGGCCTTCCCTTAACCAGGGCCCGCGTAAGTAAGCCGATCAGGATTGGGCCATGACGAACCATATGCGAGCCAGAGACGGACTTCGGGCGGGGCTGCGCGGCTTTCTGCGCCGGTTCGCACGCGCCCGCCGCGGTGCGGTGGCGGTGCAGTTCGCGGCCATCGTGCTGCCGCTGGCAGTGCTGTCGCTGGGCCTGATCGACGTCAACCAGGCCAGCATGTCCAAGCGCTCCCTGCAGGATGCGCTCGACGCCGCCGCCCTGATCGTCGCCAAGTCCAGCGCCTCGACCAACGCCCAGGCCGACGCCATCGGCGACACGGCCCTGGCCGCCCAGCTGGCCTCGCTGAACAGCAACGACGGCGCCCTGGTGTCCTCGACCTTCACCCTCGGTGGCACCAACAACACCACAGTGCTGGCCGACGCCTCGATGTCGGTGACGCCGGTGGTGGCCAATCTCTGGCTGCAGGGCAACATGACCATCGGGGCCCATTCCGAGGTGCTGCGCGCCAGCTACGACCTGGAGGTGGCCCTGGTCCTCGACGTCACCACTTCGATGACCGGCACCAAGCTCACGGATCTCAAGTCCGCGGCGACGTCCCTGGTCGGCCTGGTCGTCAAGGATAGCCAGACACCCTACTACTCGAAGATGTCGATCGTCCCCTATGCCAATGCGGTCAACGTCGGCAGCACCTATGCCGCCACCGCGCGGGGCGCGGTCCCGGCCGCCAAGACCATCACCGGCGCCAGCTGGGCCAGCGGCACGGCCAAGACCATCACCGGCATCACCCGCGCCAACCCGGCCGTGGTGACCGCGAACGGCCATGGATTCAGCAACGGCGACCGCGTCTACATCAGCGGCGTCAGCGGCGGCACCGGCATGACGAACCTGAACGGGAACGTCTACACGGTCGCCGGCAGGACCACGAACACCTTCCAGCTGAGCGGCGTCAACTCGAGCAGCTGGAACAGCTTCTCGACCAGTGGCTCCCCGCGTGTGACCAAGTGCCAGGCCACCAACTGCGAGGTCGTGGTGACCTCCAACGGCCACGGCTTCGCCAACAACGCCTATGTCTACATCACCGGCGTCGGTGGCATGACCAGCATCAACAACACCGCCTGGCAGGTCACCAACAGCGCGACCAACACCTTCTGGCTGGATGACAGCTTCGGCCCCAGCTACAGCGCCTTCAGCAGCAACGGATCGGCCTACTGCACGGTCAACGGCTGCCAGTACCAGCGCTTCACCAACCCCAGCGGCGGCGTCCGGATCCACCAGATCAGCAACTGCGTCAGCGAGCGGACGACCAACGCCTACACCGATGTGTCGCCCTCGACGACCCTGCTGGGAACCAACTACCCGGCCAGCGGCAACCCTTGCCTGAGCAACACCATCACCCCGCTGACCAGCACCAAGTCGACCCTCACCACCGCCATCAGCGGCCTGTCGGCGACCAGCTCGTCCGGCGGCCACATCGGCGTGGCCTGGGGCTGGTACTCGATCTCGCCCAACTTCAGCTCGATCTTCACCGGGACCAGCACGCCGGCGTCCTACACGGCGCCGCACATCAAGAAGGTGCTGATCCTGATGACCGACGGCGAGTACAACAGCGCCTACTGCAACGGCGTCATCTCGCAGGACTCGACCAGCGGCTCGGGCGCCTCCAGCGACCACATCAATTGCAACGCCCCCAATGGCAACACCTATGACCAGGCACAGGCCCTGTGTACGGCGATGAAGGCGCAGGGCGTGATCATCTACACAGTCGGCTTCCAGGTCCCCAGCCCCTCCAGCGCGGCGACCCTGGTCAACGGCTGCGCGACCGACGCCGCCCACGTCTACACGCCCAGCACCGGCACCGCCCTGCAGGACGCCTTCGAGGCCATCGGAGCCGACATCGCGTCCCTGCGAATATCCAGATAGCGGTTCGTTTACGCCTGACCGCTATCCTGCTCCCGCATCGGGGTAGGCCATGAAACGGTTCTGGACAAAGGCGCGAAACAGGCTGGCGGGTTTCCGCCGGGCCGATGGCGGCAACGTCGCCATCATCGCGGCCATCGCCGTTCCCGTACTGGCGCTGATCAGCTTCGCCCTGCTCGACATCAACCGGGCCAGCACCCAGAAACGTGAGCTGCAGGACGCCCTCGACGCCGCCGCCCTGATCGCCGCCCGCTCGACCGCCGTCACCGACGCCGACCTGCAGAAGGTCGGCGAAAAGGCCCTGGTGGCCCAGCTGGGCGCGCTGGTCGACGCCAAGCTGGTCAGTTCCAGCTTCAAGCTGGCCAAGAACGGCGCGGTCGCCGCCACCGCCCAGGCCAGCGTCAAGCCGTTCGTCTCGAACCTCTGGCTGCAGCGCGACATGCTGGTCGGGGCCAACTCCGAGGTCCTGCGCTCGATGAGCCGCATCGAGCTGGCCCTGGTGCTGGACAACACCGGCTCGATGGCCGGCTCCAAGCTGACCAACCTCAAGATCGCCGCCAAGAACCTGATCGACACCCTGGCCGCCAGCGCCGCGCGCAGCAGCGAGCCCAACCCGGTGAAGATCGGCATCGTCCCCTTCAGCCAGACGGTGAAGGTCGGGGCGACCTACAAGACCCAGACCTGGATCGACCAGACGGGCGCCGCGCCGATCAACCGCGAGATCTTCTACGACAAGGCGACCGCGACCACGGTCAACGCCAACCGCTTCACCCTGCTCAGCAACATGGGCCAGACCTGGGGCGGCTGCGTCGAGACCCGGGCCCAGCCCTACGACGTGCAGGACACCGCCCCGGCGGTCGGCACGCCCGCCACGCTGTACACCCCCTACTTCGCGCCGGACGAACCGGACGACGAGGACGATTCCGACAACGGCGACTTCGGCAACTTCAGCAACAACTACCTGCCCGACGAGGTCTACAGCGGCTCCAACTGGAAGATCCCGCAGGGCTATGTCGGCAAGTACGACCAGTCGCCCAGCGGCGGCGGCGGACCCAATCGCGGCTGCGACCTGCAGCCGATCATGCGGCTGACCACCAACTGGTCGGGCCTCAAGAGCCTGGTCGACGGCATGGTCGCCACCGGCAACACCAACATCCCGATCGGGACGGCCTGGGGCTGGAACCTGCTATCGCCAACCGGTCCGTTCGCCGACGGCTCGGCCTACGGCACGGCCAAGCTCAGCAAGATCGCCATCATCATGACCGACGGCGACAACGTCATGAGCAACGCCTGGAACGACAACCAGAGCAACTACAACGCCCTCGGCTACCTCTGGCAGAACCGACTGGGCATCAACGGCGGCGGCGAGGGCGCCCGCACGGCGGCCATGGACAAGCGCCTGGCCCTGCTGTGCGAGAACATGAAAGCCAAGGGCATCGTGGTCTACACGGTGCGCGTCGAGGTCAGGTCGGGCGCCAGCGCTCTGCTCAAGAAGTGCGCCACCAGCGCCGACCGCTACTACGACGTCCAGGACGCCGACGACCTCAACAACGTCTTCCAGCGCATCGCCGGCGAAATCTCCAGCCTGCGGATTTCCAAATAAGAATCCTTCTCCCGCTTGCCGGGAGAAGGTGGCCCCCGAAGGGGGTCGGATGAGGGCAGCACCGGCTCGGGCCAGGGCTCCTCAACCGCTGTAGAAACGACCGCGCCAGAACCCGCTCAATCCGGATGGGCTGGCGCTGCCCTCATCCGTCGGCCTGCGGCCGCCACCTTCTCCCGGCAAGCGGGAGAAGGACGCCTTCACGCCGCCGCCGCGTCCTCGGCCGCCCCGCAGGCCGCCATCAGCACCTCGAACAGCGCCTCGGCGCTGACCGGCTTGGTCAGATGCCCATCCGCCCCGGCGTCGATCGAGGCCCGCACATGTTCGGGCAGGGCGTTGGCCGACAGGGCCCAGATGGCGTTGCGATGAGTCTCGCCCTTGCGGATCTCGCGGATGGCGGTCAGCCCGTCCATCACCGGCATCTGCATGTCCATCAGGATCAGGTCAAAGCTCTGGGCCAGGGCCGCCTCGACCGCCTCGGCGCCGTTCTCGACACAGGTCAGTTCGACGCCGGCCGGCTCCATCAACAGCTGGATCACCCGGCGATTGACCGGATGGTCCTCGGCCAGCAGCACCCGGGGCGCCCGGGCCTCGTCGTCCACGGTCGGAGCGGCGGCGGTTACCGCGTCAGGCGCGGCCACCGGCGGCATCGGCAAGGTCAGGATGAAGGTCGCGCCCTCGCCGGGCTGGGACTCGGCGGTCAGATCGCCGCCCATGATGCCGGCCAGCTGGCTGGAGATGGCCAGGCCCAGGCCCGTGCCGCCGAACCGGCGGGTGATCGAGCCGTCGGCCTGTTCGAAGCGCTCGAACATCCGCGCCTTGAACTCGGCGTCAAAGCCGATGCCGGTGTCGCGCACCGCCAGGGCCAGCACCCCGTCGTCGACAAAGGCCCGCAGCGAGACCGACCCCCGCGTCGTGAACTTGATGGCGTTGGACAGCAGGTTGCCCATGATCTGGCGCAGCCGCACGGGGTCGCCCTCGAACCAGCCCTCGGCCGACCGGTCGATGTCGATGTCGAAGGCCAGGCCCTTCTCGGCCGCCAGCGGCCGGAACAGATCGCCCATCGCCCGCAGCGACGTGTTGAGCGAAAAGGCCTCGGCCTTGAGGTCCAGCTTGCCGCTTTCGATCCGGGCCAGATCCAGCAGGTCGGACAGGATGGCTTCCAGCGTCTGGCCCGAGCTGCGGATCAGTCCGACCATCTCTTCCTGGTCAGCGCTCAGCGCCGTGCGCGACAGGGCCGCGGCCACCCCCATCACCCCGTTCAGCGGGGTGCGGATCTCGTGGCTCATATTGGCGAGGAATTCGCTCTTGGCCCGGCTGGCCGCCTCGGCGACGTCGCGGGCCCGGGCCAGCTGGTCCTCCGACCGCTTGCGGTCGGTGATGTTCTTCAGAACGCCCAGCAGCCGCTTGGGCAGGCCGTTCTTGCCATACGACATCTCCGCCCCGGAGAAGGCCCAGGCCTCCCGCCCGGCCGGACCGAGCATGCGGTACTCGGTGCGGAAGGGCGTGCCCTCGGCGACGCTGCGGTCCCAGGCGGCGACGGCGGCGTCGCGGTCCTCGGGATGCACCAGCACCCAGGGGTCACCCGCGACCATCTCGTAGGTGATCGGGGCCTCGTTGCCGAAGGTCTCGACGGCGCCGTCGATCTTCAGCGCCTGCTTGTCGTAGTCGAGCTCGTAGACCAGCACGTCGGCGATCTCGAGCGCCAGTTTCAGCCGTTGTTCGGAGCGCTCGGCCCGGTCCAGCGAGCTGATGACATCGGTGATGTCGTGGCTCATGGCGATCAGGCCGGCGACCTCGCCGTCACCGTCGCGCCAAGGACCGACTTCGGCGCGCAGCCAGCGGTCGGGGCCGCGCGGATTGGGAATCTTCACCCGGTCCGACCAGGCGACCGCCCCGGTCAGGCAGCGCTCGTAGGTCTCTTTCAGCTCGGCGAAGGATTCCGGAAACAGCTCGCCGACATGGGCCCCGATGGCCCTGTCGCGCCTGACGCCGGTGTCCTTGCACCAGCGGGCGTTGACATAGACGTAGCGCATGTCGCGGTCGACCATGGCCAGGGCCACGGGCGCCGAGCGCATGACCGCGTCCTTCAGCGCGATGGCGGCCCGGGTCTCGCGGGCGGCCTCCGCGCTGGCCCGTTCGGCGCGCAAGCGCTCGACCGCCTCGGACAGCAGGGCCGCACAATCGGCCAGACGGGCCTCGACGACAGCATCGTAGGCCTTGGGTTCGGATGACAGCACGCAAAGGGCGCCGATGCGCAGACCGCTGCTCAGGCGAAGCGGCGTCGCGCAATAGAAGCGCGCATGAGGCGCCCCGGCGGTCCAGGGATGGTTGGGATTGGCGGCCAGGGCGTCCTCGACCCAGATGCCATTCTCGTTCTGCACGCTCGTCGAGTTGGTCGCATCGACGAGGCTTTCTTCGAAATCGGCGAAGGCTGAATGCCAGATTCGGCCGTCCTCGTTGAGCACCACATAGGCGAACGCGGCGCCGCTGAGGGCGACAGCCATATTGGAGACCCGCTCGATGGTCGGGCGCAGGGCGGCGAGGTCGAGAGATCGGACCTCGCGCAGGCCTTCGGCGTCGATCGGCTCGGGCGCCTTTTGCGCCATGAACATTCCCCCCTCGCAAGTTGAGGGACTGTCGCAGTCGCGGGTTAAGATTGAGTGGGTTCGACAACCCGCCTTACGGAATCAGCCCAGCTTGATCTCGGCCAGGCGCTGCTTGAGGAAGTCGTCGGCGGTGATCGGGGTCGGGTACTTGTTCGGCGTCGCCGCGTCGGCCCGGCCCGGCAGCGTCTCGATCAGGTGATCGGGCGCGTAATGCAGGAAGAAGGGCGTCGAGTACCTCGGAACATTGCGCCGCTCCGGCGGCGGGTTGACCACCCGGTGGGTCGTCGAGGGCAGGTAGTCGTTGGTCGCCCGGGACAGCATGTCGCCGATATTGACCACCAGCGAACCGGCGGGTGGGTTGATCGGCAGCCAGCGGCCGTCGCGGTCGAGCACCTCCAGCCCGCCCTCTTCCGCGCCCAGCAGCAGGGTGATGGCGTTGATGTCCTCATGCGCCCCGGCCCGTTCGTTCGGCCCGTCGAAACCGGCCGGCGGATAGTGCAGCAGGCGCAGGATGGAGTTGCCGTCCTTGACCTGGGTGTCAAAGGTGTGGCGCTCGAGGCCAAGGTAGGTGGCGATGGCCTGCAGCACCTTGCCGCCCATGGTGTCGAGGGCGTTGAACAGCCAGGTCAGCTCTTCCTTGAAGCCCTTGACCTCATCGACCCACAGGTTGTCGGGCATCGAGGCGGCGTACTTGTGGCCGGCCGGCAGGTCGCGGCCGACGTGCCAGAATTCCTTCAGGTCGAAATGCTGGGCGCCCTTGGCGGTCTCGACGCCGAACGGGGTGTAGCCGCGCTGGCCCTTGCCGCCCTCGACGAAGAACCTCTTCTTGGTCTCCTCGGGCAGGGCGAAGAATTCCTTGGCCCGCTCGATGGCGCTGTCGATTTTCTCCTGACCCATGCCGTGGTCGCTGATCACCGCGAAGCCGTAGCGCCGGAAGCTGTCACCCAGCGCCTTGGCGAAACCGGCGAAGTCGCTCTCGTACTGCCTGAACGAAACGGGGGCGATGGCGGAGGGGGCGAGGTGGGCGGTATCGGTCATGGTAGCGCTCTGCTGTTGGGACAGAGCTTCTACACCAAGGCGGCCGGGATGAAAAACCACTGCGCCGGGCCCTTGCGCAATATGTCTAGACATATTCATCCGCCGTATGGACGCGGAAAGCTCGATGACCGGTCCCTCGGGGGCGCTGACCCGGAGTCCGATGCGTTTCAGGGTGGTCTCCGGCCGTGCCTGGGGTGGTCCGTCACGGGTCGAAACGACCCTGGAGGCGGGCCTGAGAGCGGTCACTGATGGGCTCCTTTGTCACTGAATTCTTTGATCTTTTCCTCGCCCCGGGCGCCCCGTCCGTCCCACAAATGCTATAATGGCGCCGCTTCGATAGCCTGACCGCCGCTGTCCACCCGGCCGATGACGGTGATAGCCTTGGCCCGCCCTGGAGACCGCCCGTGAAGCCCATCCCCCTGACCTGTGACGAAGCGTCGAAGAAGCTGCTTGGCCGCCCGGCCGACGAGCTGTCGGCGCTGGAGCGGGCGGTCATCGAGCGGATCATCGCGCGCGGGGCCATCTCGCGCGACCTGTCGGCCGACAGCGACGACATGACCTTCGGCCAGTGGCTCGCCGACCGGGTGGCGGCGGTGGGCGGCAGCTGGGGCTTCATCATCGCCTTCGGGGTGATCCTGGTCGGCTGGATCGCGCTGAACGTCTGGGCCCTGGCCATGGCGGGCCTGAAGCCCTTCGATCCCTACCCCTTCATCTTCCTCAACCTGATGCTGTCGATGCTGGCCGCCCTGCAGGCCCCGGTCATCATGATGAGTCAGAACCGCCAGGCCATCAAAGACCGCGAGGCCGCCCGCCACGACTACGAGGTCAACCTCAAGGCCGAGCTGGAGATCATGGCCCTGCACGAGAAGCTCGACGCCATGCGCGACCACGACCTGGCCGAACTGCTCAAACAGCAGATCGAGCTGCTGCAGCGGATCAGCCCCAGGCCGTCAGAATAACTGGGTTCCATTCCCCCGCGTCCGGCCGCTATCAGACCCCGACCTTCGGAGCCTTCCATGACCGACCTTGCCGCCCTGTTCGCCCCGCTGACCTTCGCCCATGGCCCGGCCATGAAGAACCGTCTGATGCTGGCGCCCCTGACCAACACCCAGAGCCATGCCGACGGCGTGCTGTCGGACGAGGAGTTTCACTGGCTGGTCAAGCGGGCCGAGGGCGGCTTTGGCCTGACCATGACCTGCGCCGCGCACGTCCAGCGCATCGGCCAGGGCTTTCCCGGCCAGCTGGGCATCTGGTCGGACGACCACCTGCCGGGCCTGACCCGGCTGGCCGCCGCCATCAAGGCCAACGACAGCGTCGCCGTGGTCCAGCTGCACCACGCCGGCATGCGCAGCCCGGCCGATCTGATCGGCGAGGCGCCGGTCTGCCCGTCGGACAACGAGGAGTTCAAGGCCCGCGCCCTGACCGGCGACGAGGTGCTGCAGCTCAAGGCCGACTTCGTGGCCGCCGCCGTGCGCGCCGAGAAGGCCGGCTTCGACGGCGTCGAGTTCCACGGCGCCCACGGCTACATCCTCTGTCAGTTCCTGTCGGCCGAGATCAACACCCGCGACGATGAGTGGGGCGGATCGCTCGACAACCGCGTGCGCCTGATCCACGAGATCCTCGTCGAGGCCCGGGCCGCCTGCCGCCCCGACTTCCAGATCGGCCTGCGCCTGTCGCCCGAGCGCTTCGGGCTGAAGATGGCCGAGATCCGCCGGGTGGCCGGCATGCTGATGACCAGCGGCCTGATCGACTACCTCGACATGAGCCTGTGGGATGTCGGCAAGCTGCCAATCGAGGAAGAGTTCGCCGACAAGAGCCTGATCGACTGGTTCGCCGAGCTGCCGCGCGGCGACTGCCGCCTGGGCGTCGCCGGCAAGATCATGGAGCCGGCCTATGCCGCCTCCCTGCTGGACAAGGTCGACTTCGTCCTGCTCGGCCGCGCCGCCATCCTGCACCATGACTGGCCGCTGCGGGCCGCCCGTGAAGACGGCTTCAAGCCGGTCAGCCTGCCGGTCACCCGCGCCTATCTGGCGAATGAGGGGCTCAGCCCGGCCTTCCAGGACTATATGGCCGCCTGGAAGGGCTTCGTCGCCGAGGAAGCCGCCTGACCTTCCGTCACGCTTGCCCCGTCCATTTCTTTTGACTACGCACGGCTCATGACCACGCCCTTCACGACCCTCATGGCCCAGCTGGCCGACCAGCCCGACGGCTCTTCCCTGACCGTCACCCCCGACTGGGGCCAGGGCCGCACCCTGTTCGGCGGCATTTCGGCCGCCCTTTGCGTGGCCTCGGCCGAGCGGGTTATCGGCGAGGACGCCCCGCCCCTGCGGTCCGGCCAGTTCGCCTTCATCGGCCCGGCGTCCGGCCCTCTGCGGCTGTCGACGGAAATCCTGCGGCGCGGCAAGTCGACCATCTTCGTCCAGGCCGACCTGCACGGCGAGGCGGGCCTGGCCACCCGCGCCATCCTGACCTTCGGGGCCGGCCGCGCCAGCGCCATCGACGACGAGGACCTCAAGGCCCCCGAGGGCGTGCTCGATCCGGAGACCTGCCCGCCGCTGCATCCCGAGGGCAAGGGCCCCGGCTTCGTGGCCAACTTCCAGATCCGCCCGGCCAACGGCAAGACCATCTTCAGCGCCGAAGCGCGGACGACGAAGAATCGGCCCGATCTTCTGCTGTGGTGCCGTCACCGCGACGAGAAGGCCGGCATGGGCGCCGCCGCCCTGATCGCGCTCGCCGACACCCCGCCGCCGGCCGCCGTGCGGCTGATGCCGGTCTCGGCTCCGATCAGCACCATGACCTGGATGGTCGACATCCTGTCGCCGCCGCCGCTGGAGAACGACCGCGGCTGGCGCCTGCTCAAGAGCACCGCCGAAGTCACCCGCAACGGCTACTCCAGCCAGTCGATGGCCCTGTGGGACGAGGCCGGCCGTCCCCTGGTCATCGGCCGGCAGAACATCGCCGTCTTCGCCTGATTGAACTTTTCGAACGCGAAGTCCGTTTTCCAGTCCGCGTTTGTCGAATAGCCGACAACGCAGGCGTCAAGCGACCCATATTGTGGATACCGGGACGCTTGAGACGATGGCCAGGGCAGAGCGCGCTGGCCACGGGAGAACGACGACGGAATGCCTACGGACGTTCTCGCTCGACTGAGAGCTGAAACCCGCACCGCCCACGAGGCCCTCGAGGCCGACCTCGACATCTTCCATCATCTTGCCAGCGACGCCGGCCGGCGTCGTCTGACCCGCCGGTTCCACGGTCTCCATGCGGGGGCCGAGACCGTGCTGACTCCCTGGCTGGCGACCGTCCCCGGGCTCGACTATGAGGCGCGCCGTCGTCGCCCCGTGCTGGACCGCGACCTCGCCCACTTCGGCGAGGCCGCGCCCCCGCCCTGCCCCCTCACCCGGCCGGACAGCCGGGCCGAGGCGCTTGGGCTGTTCTATGTCCTCGAAGGCTCGACCCTCGGCGGCCAGGTGATCCGCAAGCGGCTGCTGGCCGGGGGCCAGACCCTGGACGGCGTCTCCTTCCTCGACCCCTACGGGACCGACACCGGTCCCCGCTGGAAGAGCTTCCTCGCCGTCCTCGACCGTGAATGTCCGGCCGATCGTCCCGAAGCGGGCAAGGCGGCGGCGCGCGGCGGGATCGCCGGCTTTACCGCCGCCCGCGACTGGCTCTGCGCCGGTCAGGACGCCTTCGCATGAAGCCCCTCGACGAAACCACCCACCTGCCCTTCGACCACAGCGCGCCCGACCTCACCGCCTGCGACCGCGAGCCGATCCACCTTCCCGGTTCCATCCAGCCGCACGGCCTGCTGCTGGTCGTCGAACGCAACAGCCTCAGCCTGGCCTATGTCGCCGGGTCGGCCGAAACGATCCTGGGACGCGACGACTGGCGGGGCGCCAGCCTCGGCGCGGTGCTGGACGACAACCTGGCCGGCCGCATCGCCCGCCTGGCCGACTCGACGGCGGTCGGCGCCTACATCGGCCCCTGGACCGGCCCCGACGGCCGCTGCTGGGACGTCGCCGCCCACCCGGTCGCCGACGACCTGCTGGTCGAGCTGGAACCCTGCGCCGCCGAGGCCCCGCCGGCCGCCGTCGTGCTCAGCTCGCTGGAGGCCGCCGGCCGCGCTTTCGAACGGGCCAGCACCCTGCGCGGCCTCTGCGAGCGGGCGGCCGAGGAGTTCGCCCGCATCACCGGCTACGACCGGGTGATGATCTACCGCTTCCTCGACGATGACGCCGGGGTGGTGGTGGCCGAGCATGTGACAGAGGGCATGGACGCCTTCCTGCACCACCATTTCCCCAGCAGCGACATCCCGAAACAGGCCCGCGCCCTCTATGTCCGCAACCTGGTGCGGGTCATCCCTGACGTGGCCTACGCCCCCGCGCCCCTGCGCCCCGACTGGGCCGAGGCCGATCCCCTCGACATGAGCGACTGCGCCCTGCGCAGCGTCTCGCCGGTGCATATGCAGTACCTGCGCAACATGGGCGTCGGGGCCAGCGCCTCGATCTCGATCGTCAAGGACGGGCTGCTGTGGGGCCTGGTCGCCTGCCACCATTCGGGGCCGCGCCAGCTGGGCTACGACGTGCGGTCCGCCTGCCGGGCCCTGGCCGGGGGCCTGGCCCGCCAGATCAAGGCCAAGGAGGAGGCCGAGGCCTACCGCGAGCGCATCCGCCTGCGAGGCTTCGAGGACGAGATCCTGCGCGGCCTGTCGCCCGACGCCTCCCTGGAAGAGACCCTGGCCGAGGCCGCCCCCCGATTGCGCCGGATGATGGACGCCGACGGCGCCGCCATCTTCCGCGGCGGCCGCCTGATCCTCGATGGCGAATGCCCCGCCGAAAGCGCGGTGCGGGAGATGGTCGGCTGGCTGGTCGACCAGGCCGTGGTCGAACCCTTCCACAGCGACCGCTGGGGCGAGGTCGATCCCCGCGCCCTCCCCTATCAAAGCCTGGCCAGCGGCGTGATGGCCCTGACCCTGTCGGCGGACGAACCCTTCGTGCTCATCTGGTTCCGGGCCGAGTTTCTTCAGGTGGTGAGATGGGCCGGCAATCCGCACAAACAGGCGGCCGGCGAAGCCGGTATCCTGACCCCTCGGGCCAGCTTCGACGCCTGGGCCGAAACTGTCATCGGTCGGGCCCGGTCCTGGACGGCGGCGGAGATCGAGACCGCCGGACGGCTGCGTGTCAGCCTGCAGGAGATCCGCCACAACCGTCGCCTGCGCGACCTCAACGGCCGCCTCAGCGAGACCCTGGCCGACCGCGAGGGCCTGCTGGCGCAGAAGGATTTCCTGATCCGCGAGGTCAACCACCGCATCCAGAACAGCCTGCAGCTGGTCTCCAGCTTCCTTGGCCTGCAGGGCCGCGCCAGCCAGAGCGACGAGGTCAAGGCCAGCCTGGAGGAGGCCCAGCGCCGCCTGCAGGCCGTCGCCCTGGTCCACCGCCGCCTCTACCGCGCCGACCAGGTCGAGACCATCGATCTGGCCCGCTACCTGGAAGAGCTGATCGCCGACATGTCCTCCAGCATGGGCGCCGAATGGGCCGCCGAGATCACCACCAGCCTCAGCCCCATCACCGTCGCCACCGACCGGGCGGTGACCATCGGCCTGGTGCTGACCGAGTTGGTCATCAACGCCAACAAGTACGCCTATGACGGCCGGCCGGGGCCGATCGAGATTGCCCTCGAACAGCATCGCGGCAGCTTCCGCCTGGTCGTCGCCGACCGGGGCAAGGGCAAGAAGACCGGCAAGGGGCACGACACCGGCGGCTTCGGCAGCCGCATGATGGGCGCCATGGTCAGCCAGCTTCAGGGCCAGATCGACCACAGCGACAACCTGCCGGGCCTGCGCAGCATCCTGACCGCGCCGCTTGCCCCGGTGGTCTAGGCGCGCCGCAGGTAAAGCTCGGCGATCAGCAGGTTCGGGACCCAGCACAGCCAGGCGATGACCGCATAGGCCTGGACCGGGTCGGCCGGAACGAGCGGGATGGCGACCATGTAGAGGCGCAGGGTGACCGCCGCGAGGGTCAGGGCCCAGGAGCGGATCATCCAGCGGCGGTGGGCAATGAAGTCGCGCGCCATCGCCCTGCGCCAGCCCAGGGTGGTGGTCATCAGCCACAGGACCGCCAGCAGCGCGAAGCCGCTGGCCGCCACCGGCCCCGCCGTCGAGCCCAGGGCCAGCATGAAGCCGCCGGCTCCGCCGGCCAGGCAGGCGACCGCATAGAGCCGCCCGGTCCAGCGATGGACGAAGGGCAGGCGCCGGCGCAGCGGCCCGACAAACTGCACCGAACCGATCAGCAGCGCCGTCGCCGCGCCCGCCACATGCACCAGCAGCCACGGGTTGGAGAAAGGATTGGCCATGACGTTGGGCGCCAGCATCCCGCCCCCCACCACATAGCGGTAGGAGAAGGCCGCCACCGCCAGGCTGAGCAGTCCCGTCAGTCCCCACCACAGCCGTCCGGGCCAGCGCACCGGGGCGGGCTTCGCCGCAACCATCGTCATCGCATCCTCCATCGTTCGTGCGTCGCCCTCCTCCTTGCGGGCTCGCGGGACGCCCGCTACGCCTGACTTCGCGAATGGCGCCGCATCTGCGTGAAGGGGGACACTGCTTGGATCTGCCGCGCGCCCTGGCCGACTGGAGCCGCCGCTTCGGCCCCGAGGCCGTGCTGCTGATCGCCGCCGGACTGACCGCCGGCGTGGTCGGTCCGTTCGGCGCGGACGCGATGCCCGCGCCCGTTCGCTATCCCTACTGGCTGGCGGTGATCATCGGCGGCGGCCTGATCGGGATCGCCATCGACGAGGTCCTGGCCCGCCGCCTGAGGCCGGTTCCCAGGGTGCTGGCCGCCACGGTGCTGATGACGCCGCCGGTCACCCTGCTGGTCGTCATCGTCGCCTTCCTGATGCTGGGCCAGGTGACCCATCCCTCCTTCCTGCTGCACCTCACCTGGCAGGTGTTCGCCATCTCCCTGCCGATCATGGCCGTCCGCGCCCTGCTCCGCCGTCCGGTCAGGATCGAGACCCGCAGGGTCATCGAGCCCCCGCTCCCGGATGCCGAGGCCGCCTTCCGCCGCCGCCTCTCGGCCAGGCGGCGCACCGCCCGACTGATCGCCGTCGAAGCCCATGACCACTATCTGCGGGTCCATACCGACGCCGGCGCCGAACTCGTCACCCTGCGCTTCGCCGACGCCATGACCGAGCTCGACAGGGCCCACGGCTATCGCGTCCATCGCTCCTGGTGGGTGGCCGCCGACGCGATCCAAGCGGTGCGCTGGCGGCGCGGCGCGGGCGAGGCGACCCTGGCGGGGAACCTGACGGTCCCGGTCAGCCGGTCGATGGCCGGGACCCTGCGCGAGGCGGGCTGGCGCTAGACGCCGTTGAGACGGCCGATCAACTCGGGCAGGCGATGGGCCCCGACCTTTTCCTTGAGGCGCGCCAGGTGGGTGTAGACGGTGTTGACGCTGACCCCGCCCGCCCGCGCGAACTCGACCGGCGAGACCCCGGCCATCAGGGCCTGGGCCAGCCGCGTCTCGGCCGCCGTCAGATCGAAGCGGTCCTGCACCGCCCGCGCTTGCCGTCCCGCGTCGGCGACCGGGTCGCGGACCAGCAGGATCGCCGCCGCCTCACCGCCGGCCTGTTCCAGATCCTGCGCCGAAAGGGGCTTGAGGGTCAGGCGCAGGGCCGGGGCGCCGGACGGCCGGGCCGCCTCAAAGGCCCGTGGCGCGGCCAGTCGCCGCCTGCCTTTGAGCTCGCCCAGCCCCGCCAACGCCAGATCCAGGCGCCGCCGTCCGTCGGCTGACGCCAGCCTCACCCCGCCCGCACCGATGTCGAGACCGTCGCCGGTCCGGGCCAGGGCCTGCAAGGCGCCGTTGACGTGCAGCACCCGTCCATCGGCGGCCAGCACCGCCGCGCCGGCGTCGACCAGCTCCAGACTCTCGAGCAAGCCCTCGACCAGTCGCCGGGCCCGGGCCAGCCGCTCACCAACCGCCAACGACAGTTTCAGGTGCCCGCTGAGGGCCTCGACCGCCCGCAGGTATTCGCCGCTGACCTGGTCGTCACCGGCCCGAAGGGTGAAAACCGTCTCCAGCCGATCACCCGGCGAGGACAGCATGGCGGCGGCGAAGGGGCGCATGTCGGCGCCGTTGAGATAGTGATTGTAGAAGGGCTCGCGGGCCTGGCCCGAACGGTCCAGCACCTGGCCAGGCGGGAACTTGCGGGGCCGCTTGCCCGCCCCGACCAGCTGGCCCGAGAACAGGGTCAGATATTCGGCCTGCAGCAGCGGATCGACCCCCACGCCCTGCCAGAAGCGGTGACGGCAGTCCCGCAGGTCATAGGTTTCCAGGGTGGCGGCGGCCGAGCCCGTCGCGGTCGTCACGGCGCCGAGCGCCTGGGTCCAGCGGGCCGGTTCCAGCCCCGCCGAATGGATGGCCTCGATGGCCGTGAACAGCGCCTCGCCCCGGCCCAAGCGTCATGCCTCCGGAACCCGAACCAAACCCATTATGATGATACCAGCGTTCGGTCAGGCCGTCACCAGAACCGATGACGCGGACCCCACGCCACAGGCCCAGTGTCTTCCCGAACAGTCTGGAGGATGGAATGGGACCGCTCCGCAATCGCCCCCTGCTCGTTTCGGCCCTGAAGGCCGCCCTGTTGTTCGGCGCCGTCGCCTCGCCCTGGATCGCCGCCCCGGCCCTGGCCGAGGACCCTGTCACCCAGACGCCCGCCCAGAGGCTGGCGGGGATGGAGGCGGAGTATGACGCGGTGATGCAGGAAGCGGCCCAGCTGGGCACGGGCCGGACCATCGACGAGAGCATCCGCTTCTCGACAAACCGCCAGGGCCAGACGCGGGTCGACATGGAGCGGCTGGAGGAGGCGATCAAGCGCCAGGGCGGCACAGTGCAGGACCTGACCGCCGCCCGCGACCGCTTCAAGAACGAGACGGTGCTCGGGCCAAAAGAGGTCGGCGAGGAAATCGTCGAGGAGGGGGTGGAGAGCCTGGCCACCCGGGGCCTCTCGGTCATCGCCCAGCGCGCCATCGGCGTGGCCATGCTGATCGGCGACGTCGTCGAGTACGGCGGCAAGAAGTACATCAAGAGCCTGAACGTCAGCGACATGAACGCCCTGATCGCCCAGGGCCGGCTGCAGCAGAGCCAGCTGCTGGACATGTACGGCTACCTCACCAAACAGCTGAACGACGAGATCCGCGCCCAGGCCCGGCTGCGGCAACTGGCCGAGCGACGCCGCCAGCTTTACGAGAAGATCGCCCGCGAGCGCCAGCGCCAGAACCTCGGCCCCGGCAAGCAGAGCGCCGTCTTCACCCGCGACACCGACGCCGCCGGCGACCGCGCCCTGGCGGAGGAGGAGGCCCGCGAGCGGCTGAACAACTCGGTCCGTCTGTCCGATCCGGCCGAGGCCGCCAGACGCAAGGCGGAACTCGACCGCGGCGGCCGCGGCGTGGGTCCCGGAACCCCGCTGTCCTACCACGTGCCCGGCTTTGGGGTGCAGGGGCTGAACATCACCGGCGCCCTGACCATCGGCTACAATTACAGCGATCTGCCGACCTCCGCCGGCGTCGGCTTCAAGCGGCCCTCGGGCGGCGACGAAACCTTTGCCAGCCGCAAGCCCGACGACCTGGAGCTCATGGCCTTCGCCCTGATCTTCTTCGGCGACATCGGCGAGGACTGGGTGCTGACCACGGCCATGCAGTACGCCTGGGGCGACGAGGAGGACGAGGGCTTCGAGGACGAGCCGGGCCTGACCACCGGCTTCGTCTACGGCGACTTCTCGCCGGGCGGATCGACGGGGCTCAACATCGGCAACCGCCGCCTCGACTGGCGAACCGGCGTCGATGTCTCATCGGTCAACGTCGAGGCCAAGCTGACCCGGCGCTCGGACGGTCCGGCCACCTGGTTCCTCTATGCCGACGCCCTGCACATCAACCGCGACTACGACGGCTGGGCACGGGGGCAGGTGGTCTTCCCCGGCATGACCTTCGACCTCACCCAGAGCCGCAGCCAGGAGGTCACCGACACCCTGATCGGCGTCGGCAGCGGGGTGCAGTTCGGGGCTCCGGTCACGCCCTGGCTCAACATCGGCGGCTGGGCCTCGGCCGGCGGCTTCTGGCGCAGGAGCGAGCTCGACAGCCGGGAGCGGAACGTCTGCGGCCTGTGCAGCGGAGCGGACGCCGACTTCACCCTGGATATCGATGATGATGACGACGGCCTGACCTGGGCCGTGGCGATGGGCCTGTTCGGCGAAATCCCGCTGGGCGAGAAGGTCTCCATCGGCGTCGGCGTCGACGCCAGCTACATCGACGAGGTCGGGGCAGTGTACAATCCCAGCAGCGGCGACGACCTGTTCCTCGACGGCAAGCACACGGCCCTGACCAGCGACAGCCTGTTGACCTGGGGCGTGCGGGCCGGGATCAAGTTCCGGTTCTAGGCCCGGTCTTTATGCGATCCTTATCTGCGGGCGCGTCCTTCCGGCTCGAACCCTGACGCGCCCTGGCGGCATCTTCCGGCTCCCAATCAGGAGAGCCGCCTTGGCCGATATCCTCTTCCTCGCCCTGGGGCTGGGAGCGTTCGCGCTCTTCGGCCTCTACGCCGCGTTGCTGCGCAAGGTCTGAGCCATGCTCGTGACCCTTCTCTATGGCGCCGCCGCCGTCGGCCTCGCGATCTACATGGTCGCGGCCCTCATCCGACCCGACAAATTCTAGGAAGGAGACCTCGCATGGACTGGCGGGGCTGGGCCGAGATCGTCTTCACGATCGGCCTCACACTGGCGCTGAGCTGGCCGCTCGGCGCATACCTCAAACGCGTCTGGACCGGCGAGAGCACCTGGCTCGATCCGGTCCTCAAACCCGTTCAGAACGGGACCCTGGCCCTGCTCGGCGTCAAGCGTGACAGCCAGCAGACCTGGCTGACCTACGCCGCCTCCGTGCTGGCCTTCAGCGCCGCCGGCTTCCTGTTCCTCTACGCCATCCTGCGCCTGCAGGGCCTGCTGCCGTTCAACCCTCAAGGGTTTGACGGCATGTCGTCGCACCTGGCCTTCAACACTGCGGTCAGCTTCGTCACCAACACCAACTGGCAGTCCTACTCGCCGGAACAGACGCTCTCGACCTTCAGCCAGATGGCCGGCCTGACGGTGCAGAACTTCGTCAGCGCCGCCGCCGGTCTGGCCATCGCCGCCGCTGTCGCCCGCGCCTTCGCCGCCGACCGGGCCGAGGGTCTCGGGAACTTCTGGACCGACCTGGTTCGGATCGTCCTCTATGTCCTGCTGCCGGTCAGCCTCGTCGGCGCCCTTGTGCTGGTGGCGCTGGGCGTCCCGCAATCGCTGGCGGCTTCCACGACAGCGACCACCCTCGAGGGCGGCCAGCAAACCCTGGCCCTGTTCCCGGTCGCCAGCCAGGAAATCATCAAGCAGTTCGGCACCAACGGCGGCGGCGTCTTCAACGCCAACTCGGCCCATCCGTTCGAGAACCCGAACGCCTGGACCAACCTGATCGAGATCGTTGCCATGAACGTGCTCAGCCTGGCGGCGGTGTTCGCCTTCGGCCGCATGGTCGTCGCGACGAAGGAAGCTCGCGCCCTGGCAGCCGTCATGGTCATCCTGGTCGGCGCCGCCGCCGGCGGCATCTACGCCAGCGAGACCCTGACGCCCCAACCGGCTCTGCAGGCCGCGTCGGTTCCCCACGGCCCCTCGATGGAGGGCAAGGAAGTCCGCTTCGGCGCCGCCTCGACCGCCATCTTCTCGGCCTACACCACCGGCGCCAGCGACGGCGCAGTCAACGGCATGCACGGCAGCTTCACCCCCCTGGGCGGCGGCATCGCCATGTTCATGATCCAGCTGGGCGAGATCCTGCCCGGCGGCGTGGGCTCAGGCCTGTACGGCATGGTGGTCATGGCCCTGCTGGCCGTGTTCGTCGCCGGACTGATGGTCGGCCGCACGCCGGAGTATCTCGGCAAAAAGGTCGATGCCCGCGAGATCAAGTTCGCCATGCTGGCGGTGTTGATCCTGCCCATCACCATCCTCGGCTTCACGGCCGTGGCGGCGGTGCTGCCGGAGGCTCTCAAGGGCCTGCTCAACAGCGGTCCTCACGGCCTGTCGGAGATGCTCTACGCCTACACCTCGGCGGCGGGGAACAACGGCTCGGCCTTTGCCGGCCTGACCGCCAACGCCCCCTGGTGGAACACCACCCTGGGCATCGCCATGCTGCTGGGCCGCTTCGCCTACATCGTGCCGGTGTTGGCCATCGCCGGCTCCATCGCCGCCAAGCCCAAGCTGGCTCCCACCGCCGGCACCCTGTCCTCCTCGGGGCCGCTGTTCGTCGGGCTGCTGATCGGGATCATCCTGATCCTCGGCGGCCTGCAGTTCTTCCCGGCCCTCGCCCTTGGCCCGATCGTCGAGCACTTCCAGGTGCTGGCGGCGGCCCGCTGATCCCCTTCAAGGACGCATTCCAATGTCCGATATCGCCACCGGCGCCAAACGCTCCATCGGCTCCGCCACCCTCTCCCGCGCCGTCGTCCTCGACGCGCTGAAGTCGGCCTTCCTCAAGCTCGACCCGCGCAAGCTGACCGGCAACCCTGTCATCCTCGCCACCGAAGTCGTGGCCGCCCTGGCCACCGTCTCGGCCGTGGTCGCCATCGCCTCCGGCCAGCCGGCAGGCTTCGAGGTCCAGATCGCGCTCTGGCTCTGGGCCACCGTCCTCTTCGCCAACCTGGCCGAGAGCGTCGCCGAGGGCCGGGGCAAGGCCGCCGCCGACGCCCTGCGCGCCACCCGGGTCACCACCAAGGCCAAGCTGCTGGTCGATCCCAACACCGGAACCTGGATCCCCACCCCGGCCCACAAGCTGGGCGTCGGCGAGGTGGTGCTGGTCGAGGCCGGCGACGTCATCCCTTCCGACGGCGAGATCATCGAGGGGGTCGCCTCCGTCAACGAGGCCGCCATCACCGGCGAAAGCGCCCCGGTCATCCGCGAAAGCGGCGGCGACCGCAGCGCCGTCACCGGCGGCACCACCGTCGTCTCCGACTGGATCAAGGTGCGCATCACCAGCGAGGCGGGCTCGACCTTCCTCGACCGCATGATCGCCATGGTCGAGGGCGCCGACCGCCGCAAGACGCCCAACGAACTGGCCCTGGCCGTGCTGCTGGCCGGCCTGACCCTGGTCTTCCTGGTGGCGGTGGTGACCCTGGTGGGCCTGGGCGCCTACAGCGGGGTCAAGCTCGACCCGATGATCCTCGGCGCCCTGTTCGTAACCCTCATCCCGACGACGATCGGCGGCCTGCTCAGCGCCGTCGGCATCGCCGGCATGGACCGCCTGCTCAAGGTCAACGTCCTGGCCACCAGCGGCCGTGCTGTGGAGGCGGCGGGCGACGTCGATACCCTGCTGCTCGACAAGACCGGCACCATCACCTTCGGCAACCGCTTGGCCACCGAGGTTGTCCCGGCCCCCGGCGTCCGCCCCGAAGCCGCCCTGCGCGCCGCCCTGATGGCGTCTCTGGCCGACGAGACGCCGGAAGGCCGCTCCATCGTCGATCTGGCCCGCGAACAGGGCCTGTCCGCCCAAACCCCGGAGGGCGCGACCTTCATCGCCTTCTCCGCCGTCACCCGCCAGTCGGGCCTCGACGCCGGAAGCCATAGCTGGCGCAAGGGCGCGGTCGATGCCGTCCTGAAGACCATCGGCCTTGGCCCCGAAGACGCCCCGGCCGAATTCCGCCAGGCCGTCGACCGCATCGCCCGCTCGGGCGGCACGCCGCTGGCCTGCAGCGAGAACGGCGCCCTGGTCGGCGTCATCCACCTGAAAGACGTGGTCAAGCCGGGGGTGAAGGAGCGCTTCGCGGATCTCCGCCGCATGGGTGTCCGCACGGTGATGATCACCGGCGACAACCCGGTCACCGCCGCCGCCATCGCCAGCGAGGCCGGGGTCGACGACTTCCTCGCCGAGGCCACCCCGGAGGACAAGCTGCGCATGATCCGTGCCGAACAGGCCAAGGGCCGGCTGGTCGCCATGTGCGGCGACGGGGCCAACGACGCCCCGGCCCTGGCTCAAGCCGATGTCGGGGTGGCCATGCAGACCGGCGCCCAGGCGGCCCGCGAAGCCGGCAACATGGTCGACCTCGACAGCGACCCGACCAAGGTCCTCAACATCGTCGAGGTCGGCAAGCAGCTGCTGATCACCCGCGGCGCCCTGACGACCTTCTCCATCGCCAACGACGTGGCCAAATACTTCGCCATCATCCCGGCCCTGTTCGTGGCCAGCCTGCCGGCCCTCGGCGGGATGAACATCATGGAGCTGCACAGCCCGCAGAGCGCCATCCTGTCGGCGGTGATCTTCAACGCCCTGGTCATCGTCGCCCTGATCCCGCTGGCCCTGCGCGGCGTGAAGTACCGCGCCATCGGAGCCAGCAAACTGCTCAGCCGCAACCTGTCGATCTACGGCCTGGGCGGCCTCGTCGCGCCGTTCATCGGCATCAAGCTGATCGACCTGGTCGTCGCAGGCCTCGGCTGGGCCTGAGCCCCTTCAAGGACAACAGACATGCTTTCCCATCTCCGCCCCGCCCTCGTCTCGATGGTCCTGTTCACCGGCGTGCTGGGCCTGGGCTATCCCCTGGCCATCACCGGCATCGCCCAGGCCGCCTTGCCGGCTCAGGCCGACGGCTCGGTTGTCGTCGACAATGGCAAGGTGGTCGGCTCCTCGCTGATCGCCCAGGCCTTCACCCGGCCGGGGTATCTCCACCCCCGCCCCTCGGCCGCCGGCAAGGGCTATGACGCCGCCGGCTCATCGGGCAGCAACTACGGCCCACTCAACGCCGACTACGCCGCCCGCGTGAAGACGGACGCCGACGCCCTGCGCACTGGCAACACCGCCCCGATCCCGGTCGACGCCGTCACCGCCTCCGGCTCCGGCCTCGACCCCGACGTCTCACCGGCCAATGCCGAGCGCCAGGTGGCGCGTATCGCCGCCGCTCGCGGCATGGCGCCGACCAGGGTGCGGTCGATCATCGCCGCGGCGACCGAGCAGCCGGCCCTCGGCTTCCTGGGCCAGCCGCGCGTCAACGTGCTGAAGGTCAATCTGGCCCTCGACGCCGCGTCGCGAACGGAGCAACGTCCGCCACGATGACGCCAGACGAGCCGCGCCGCCCCGATCCCGACGCCCTGCTGGCGGACGCCAGATCCGCCGGACGGGGACGGCTCAAGGTCTTCCTCGGCATGGCTCCCGGGGTCGGCAAGACGTTCGAAATGCTGAGCGCCGCCGGCCGCCTCAAGGCGTCCGGCGGCGACGTGCTGGTCGGGGTGGTCGAGACCCACGGCCGACGCGAGACCGAGGCCCTGCTTGAGGGCCTCGAAGTCCTGCCACGCAAGCCGATCGAATACCGCGATCGCGCCCTTCTCGAATTCGATCTGGACGCCGCCCTGGCCCGCAAGCCGGGCGTCCTTCTGGTCGACGAATACGCTCACTCCAACGCCCCAGGCTCCCGCCATCCCAAGCGCTGGCAGGACGTCGAGGAACTGCTGGCCGCCGGCATCGACGTCTGGACCACCCTCAACGTCCAGCACCTGGAAAGCCTGGTCGAGGTGGTCTGGAAGATCACCGGCGTGCGC
Source organism: Caulobacter sp. SRI_014 (assembly GCF_057586315.1). NCBI lineage: Bacteria > Pseudomonadati > Pseudomonadota > Alphaproteobacteria > Caulobacterales > Caulobacteraceae > Caulobacter > Caulobacter sp. SRI_014. Next base: position 692,489 of record NZ_JBYCZQ010000001.1, read on the forward strand.
CAGCGCGAGACGGTGCCCGACAGCGCCCTCTCCAGAGCCGACGACATCGAGGTCATCGACATCACCCCGACCGAGCTGCGCGAGCGGATGGCGGCCGGCAAGGTCTATGTCCCGGAGACCGCCCGTCTCGCCGCTGACCGTTTCTTCAAGCCGGAGAATCTCACCGCCCTGCGCGAACTGGCCCTGCGCCGCGCCGCCCAGACGGTCGATGACCAGCTGACCCAGGCCATGAAACGGGCCGGTGTCGAGGGCCCCTGGGCGGCGGGCGAGCGCATCCTCGTCCTGATCGGCCCCGACGGCATGGCCGGGGCCCTGGTCCGGGCCGGCCGGCGCCTCAGCGACATGATGATGGACGCCCCCTGGACGGTGGCCCACATCGAGCGGCCCAACCGCGGGGCCGGCGACCCGGCCGGCGGCGTGCGCCTCAACGAAGCCCTGAAACTGGCCGAACAGCTGGGCGGCTCCACCGTCGTGCTGACCGGCGACGATCTGGTCCAGGCCGTCCTCGACCATGCCCGCCGCAACAACATCACCCAGATCGTCGTCGGCAAGTCGCGCCGCTCGAAATGGAGAGGTCTGTTCGGCCGCTCTCTGGCCCCCGCCCTGCTGGAGGAGGCGGCCGGCGCGGCCCTGCACATCATTACCGACGCCGCCGCCGACGACCGGCCTGTCCCGCCGGCGCGGCCCGTCAGGGGTCGTTTCCAATGGCGTGGCCAGGTCGGCGCCCTCAGCCTGGTCGCCATCGCCGTGGCCATCGCCTGGACGATCGACAGCAAGGTCGAGAACGCCAACCTGGCGATGATCTTCATGCTCAGCGTGCTGGGTTCGGGCCTGGCCTTCGGCCTGTGGCCGGCGGTGACGGCGGCGGCGGTCTCGGCATTGATCTACAATTTCTTCTTCCTCGAACCACGGCTGACCATGCTGATCGGCCATCCGGCCGACGTCCTGACCTTTTTCGTCTTCTTCGCCGCCGCCCTGACGACCGGCTACCTGACCGGCCGGGTCCGCGACCAGGCGAGAGCCACCGCCCGCCGGGCCTCCGCCGTTTCCGCCCTGCTGGCCTCCAGCCGCCGCCTGTCGGGCGCCGCCCGCAAGGAGGACGCCGCCACCGCCCTGGCCGAACAGCTGGCCGCCGCCACCGGCGGCAAGGCCGTCGTCCTTCTGCCCGGCGGTGACGACATCGTCGCCACGGCCGGCGCCCCGGACCTCGAACCCCTTTCGCCCGCCGACCTCGCCGCCGCCCGCTGGACCTGGGAGAAGGGCGAGCCGGCCGGGGCCCGCACCGGCACCCTGCCCAATGTCGCATGGACCTTCCGCCCGCTGCAGGGGGTCAAGGCCCGGGCCGGCGTCGTCGGCCTGGAACCCGAGGCCCTGGCCGCCGAGGAGGACGAACGCTTCGCCCTGGCCCTGCTCGACCAGGGCGCCATCGCCCTGGAGCGCGCCGAATTCGCCGCCGAGGCCGCCGACGCCGACGCCCTGCGCCGGTCCGACAAACTGCGCTCGGCCCTGCTCAACTCGGTCAGCCACGACCTGCGCACGCCGCTGTCGACCGTGCTCGGCGCCGTCACCACCCTCATCGACTTCGGCAAGTCGATGAAGCCCGCCGTCCGCGATGACCTGATGCTGTCGATCCGCGAGGAGGCCGAGCGCCTCAACCGCTATGTCGGCGACCTGCTCGACATGACCCGCATCGAGGGTGGAGCGCTCAAGACCCGCCGCGAATGGACCGACATCCGTGACGTCCTCGGCGCCGCCATCGGCCGGGTCGAACGCCGGCTGGAAGCCCGCACCCTGGAGCGCGATTTCCCGGCCCAGCTCAGCATGGTCAAGATCGACCCCAGCCTGCTGGAACAGGCCCTGGTCAACATCCTCGAGAACGCCATCGCCTACAGCCCCGACGGCTCGACCATCGAGACCGCCGCCTACGAGGATCGCGGCAACGTCGTCATCTCCATCGAGGATGAGGGCCGTGGCATCCCCACCGCCGAGCTCGAGCGGGTGTTTGAGCGCTTTCGCCGCATGGAAGAAGCCTCCGACCGGGGCAAGGGCGCGGGCCTGGGCCTGGCCATCTCCAAGGGTTTCGTCGAGGCCATGGGCGGCCGCATCGCCGCCGCCAGTCCCATCCAGGATGGACGCGGCACCCGCATTCTGATCAGCCTGCGCAAGGAAGTCGTGACCCCGGACCATCTGCTTTGACCGCCTTTCGTCCGCGCATCCTCGTCATCGACGACGAGCCACAGATCCATCGCTTCCTGGGCCCCGCCCTGGAGGCGGCGGGCTACGAGCCGGTGCGCGCCGACGATGCGACCAGCGGCCTGCGCGAGATCGCCCGCAAGGCCCCGGACGCCGTCGTCCTCGACCTCGGCCTGCCCGACATGGACGGAAAGGAGGCCCTGGTGAAGGCGCGGGCCTTCTACGACGGGCCGGTGCTGATCCTGTCGGCCCGCGACCGCGAGACCGAGAAGATCGACGCTCTCGACGCCGGGGCCGACGACTACGTCGAAAAGCCGTTCGGGGTCGGCGAACTGCTGGCCCGTTTGCGGGTGGCCATGCGCCACCGCCTGCGCCGCGAGGGCGCGGAAGAGGTGATGCGCTCCGGCGATGTCGAGATCGACCTGGTCAATCGCAGGGTCAGCCGGGCCGGCGCATCGGTCCGCCTGTCGCCCAAGGAATTCGACCTCCTGGCCAGCCTGGCCGGCGGCGCGGGCCGCGTCCTGACCCACCGCCAGATTCTCACCGCCGTCTGGGGTCCCGCCCACGAGCAGGACATCCAGTACCTGCGCGTCTTCATCGGCCAGCTGCGCCAGAAGCTGGAGGCCAACCCGTCGAACCCCCAGGTCATTCTCACCGAGCCGGGCGTCGGCTACCGTTTCGGCCAGGGAGACTGACCATGACATCCAGAACCGGCGGCTGCCGCTGCGGCCAGGTGCGCTTTGCGATCACCGCCCCGCCCCTGCTGACCATGGCCTGCCATTGCAAGGGCTGCCAGCGGATGACCGGCGGGCCCTACAGCCTCAGCGTCGCGGTGTCGCCCGACGGCTTCGCGGTCACTCAAGGCGAGCCCGTCATCGGCGGCGTCGGCGCGCCGCCGATCCACTTCCACTGCCCCCATTGCCTGAGCTGGATGTTCACCCGGCCGCAGGGCGCGCCCTTCGTCAACGTCCGCACCCCGATGCTGGACGACCCGTCGGGCCTCGAGCCCTTCATTGAAACCTACGCCTCGGCCGCCTTCCCCTGGGCCAGGACCGGCGCCCCGTACAGCTACGGCGAGTTCCCGCCGATGGAGGCCTATCGGGCCCTGATCGCCGAGTACGCCGCGCGGCCATGACCCACACCGTCGCCCGCTGGACCGCGCGTCAGACCCAGGACAGCGAACCGGCCCGCGTCGTGGGCCTGAGCGATGTCTTCGATCACCCGCCGGAGGCCGTCTGGGCCGCCATCGCCGACCCCCGGCAGCTCGGGGTCTGGTTCTTCCGCTGCCAGGGCAAGCTTCAGCAGGGCGGCCACTACCGCCTGCGCCAGAACGCCGAGGGCGAGATCCTGGACTGCGACCCGGCCCGCCGATTGGCCGTCACCTGGCGCTACGGCGGCATGCTCAGCTGGGTGACCCTCGGCCTCGATCCGGCCGGCGCGGGAACCCGCTTTTCCCTCGAACATCTGATGACCGTCACCGACGAGACCTGGGGGACTTACGGCCCCGGCGCCACCGGCGTCGGCTGGGACCTCGCCCTCCGCGGCCTGCGCCTGTTCCTGGCGACCGGCAACGGCGTCAACGCCGATCAGCTGTCCGGCTGGACCCGCACCGACGAGGGCATCGCCTTCTGCCAGGCCAGCAGCGACGCCTGGGTGCGAGCCTCCTTGGCCGACAGCGCGGACGCCGACGCCGCCCGCGAGGCCGGAGACCGCACGGTCGCCTTCTACACCGGTTAGTCGTCGACCTCGCCGGCCGCCACCCGCTCGCGGTGCCGCGCCATGGCGTCGCTGAAGGCGGCCGCGAGAATCCCGGTTGGCAAGGCGATCAGGCCGATGCTGGTCACAGCCGTCACCGAGGCCAGGAGCTTGCCCAGCGGCGTCACCGGATAGATGTCGCCGTAGCCGATGGTGGTCAGGGTCGCCACCGCCCACCACAGGGCGCGGGGGATGGATCCGAACTTGTCCGGCTGGGCGTCACCCTCGGCCAGGTAGAGCAGGGTCGCCGAGAACACCATCAGCCCGACGCCGGCGAACAGGCTGAGGAACAGCTCGGCCCGGCGTGAGGAGATGGCCTCGCCGATATGCCCCCAGGCCGAACTCATCCGGCCAAGCTTGGCCAGCCGCAGCACCCGCAGCAGGCGGAAGGCACGCAGAAGCGGCCCGGCCGGCGCCCCGGGGGTCAGGGTGGCGATGATGGTCAGAAGGTCGATCAGGCCACTGAACGAGGTCACGAACCGCAGCCGCGCGGACCATGGCCCCTTGGCGTCCGGTCGCTCGGGCGCCACCCACAGCCGGGCCAGGTACTCGACCACGAACACCCCGCCGAACGCCCATTCGGACATCCAGAACAGGCGGGCGTAGCGATCATGGATCGTCGGCTCGGTGGCGACGATGGCGATCAGCGACGCGAAGACGATGAACAGCGCCAGCGCCCAGTTGGTCGGCGACAGGCCGCTGCGCCGGGCCTCCGGATCAAGCTGGCGATAGAGCCGGTCGCGAAAGCTTCCGTCCGGCGGATCACGATCCGGCATCAAAGGTCCCCTCCAAACATTGCCGGCCTGCCCGGGCGGCCGAACCGGACACACTTCGGCCTGGCAGGCTTTACCCGGCGCGCACCAGCCGCCGTTCCCAGATGGCGGCAAGATGCTCGATCGGCATCGGTTTGGCGAACAGATAGCCCTGGAAGGCGTGAACGCCGGCCACGGCCAGGAACTTGCGCTGCTCCTCGGTCTCCACACCCTCGGCGACGACCTTCATGCCCAGGGCCCGACCGACGCTGATCACCGCATGGACCAGGGTGGCGCTGGTGGTGTCGCCCGGACAGCCGATGATGAAGCAGCGGTCGATCTTCAGCTTGTTGAACGGATAGAGCCGCAGCTGGTTGAGGCTGGTGTAGCCCATGCCGAAATCGTCCAGCGCCACAGAGACGCCCAGCGCCTGCAGCCGGTCGATGGCGATCTTGGCCTCGTTCTCGTCGGCCAGGACGGCGGTTTCGGTCAGTTCCACCTCCAGCCGGCCGGGCGGGAAGGCGTGTTTCAGCATCATCGCCGACAGGTCGTCGACGAAGCTGGGATCGGCCACATCCAGGGCGCTGGCGTTGATGCTGACCGGCAGCCCCTGCAGGTTGACCGTATCGACCATGGCCTGATGCATCACCCAGCGGGTGATCGGCCCCATCAGCCCCGCCTTCTCGGCCAGCGGAATGAAGCGGTTGGGGCCGATCGGGCCCTGTGTTGGGTGGGTCCAGCGGATCAGGGCCTCGCAGCCGGTCACCGACTGGCCGTCGCGGCTGAACTGCGGCTGGTAGGCCAGGCTGAACTGGCCGCGCTCGGCGGCCTTCGCCAGGGCCAGGGTCAGGGCGGCGTCTTCCGACGACAGGGCCGGGACGACCTTGGTGGCCGGCATATGGGCGTCGAGCACGGCCAGGGTGGCGGCCAACTGGCCCTGCAGCGCCAGGCCGGCGGCAGCATCGACCACGGCCTCGTCGCGGGCCTGGCTTTCCAGCTGGGCGCAGGTCTCGGCCACGGCCCGGGCCCCGATGTTGAGGCTCATCGACTTGAGGGCATGGGCGGCGCGGGCGGCGCCGTCGATGTCGCCCGACTGGGCGGCCTCCAGATAGGCCTCGACGGCCGGCGGGGCGTTCTCGCGGTACAGGCGGCGGACGCGCTCGACGAAGTCACCCTTGCCCGAGGCGGCCATGCGGGCCAGTTCGGTGGTCACTTCCGGATCGAGCAGGTCGCTGACCGTACCGCTCGGGGTGGGCGCGGCCGCCGCCGGAGCGGGCGCCTCGGCCGGAGCGGACTCGGCCGATGGCTCGACGAAGCGGGCCATGACGCCGGCGAGGCCCGCCAGGGTGAAGGGCTTGTGCAGCACATCATCCATGCCGGCCTCGCGCCACTGGTCGGCGGCGCTGCCGACCACATGGGCGGTCAGGGCGACGATGGGGGTGCGGCGATCCTGCTCACGGCTGCGGATCTCGCGGGTCGCCTCATAGCCGTCCATCTCCGGCATCGAGCCGTCCATCAGCACCAGGTCGTAGGCGCCGGTCACGGTCGCCTCGACGCCCTGGCGGCCGTCCTCGGCGGTGTCGCAGGCGGCGCCCAGCCGCGACAGGGCCTCCATGGCCACCTCGCGGTTGACGGCGCTGTCGTCGACGACCAGCACCCGGCGGCCAACGAAGCTCGGCAACCCTCCCCCGGCGGTCTGGGCGGCTTCCGTCTCGGCCGGATCGGTCAAAGGCTGGCCGGCGGCGATCTGGCTCAACGCCCGCATCAGATCGCCTCGGCGAAGTGGCTGAATCAGGGCGGCGTCGGCCTTGCCGGCCTTGGTCAGGGCGGCGGGTTTCGGATCGCCGTATTCGCCGAGCACCAGGGTCGGTGCATCCGGCCTCGCCCCCGCTTCGAGGGCCGACGGGTCGGCGATGACCAGGGCCGCCCCGGCCTCGTCCAGGCCCTGCGGCGTCAAGCCGGCGGCGGTCAGGTAGCGGGTGGCGACCGCCCGGGTGCAGGGCCCGGCCAGAGACAGGCCGACCGGCGCGGTCAGCTGCGGCCAGGCCGGAGCCGCCTCCAGGGTGTCTAGCGGAACCGAGAAGCCGAACACCGATCCCTTGCCGACCTGGCTGGCCACCTCGACCTCGCCGCCCATGGCCTCGACCAGCCGCTTGCAGATGGCCAGGCCCAAGCCGGTGCCGCCGAACCGCCGGGTGATGGACTGGTCGGCCTGGGTGAAGGCCCCGAAGAGGCTGCCGATCTTGTCGGGCGCGATGCCGATGCCGCTGTCTCGCACCCGGACGCGCAGGCCGCCCTCCCCCCCAGCAAGGATGGCGGGCTCGACGGTGATCATCACCCCGCCGGTCTCGGTGAACTTGATGGCGTTGTTGACCAGGTTGCCGACCACCTGGCGCAGGCGCGTCGGATCGCCCAGCACCTTGGCGGGCGTAGCCGGATCGACATAAGCGGCAATGTCCAGCCCCTTGGAACGGGCCCGTTCCCAGAACAGGCTGGCGACGTCCTCGACGATCTCGGCCGGGTCGACCGGCGCCGCCTCAAGGTCCATCTTGCCGGCCTCGATCTTCGAGAAATCGAGGATGTCGTTGATGATCGCCAGCAGGCTCGACCCCGACTTGGCGATGACCTCGGCGAAGCGGCGTTGCCGGGCCGGAAGCTCACCGGCCGCCAGCATCTCGGCCATGACCATGATGCCGTTCATCGGCGTGCGGATTTCATGGCTCATCGTCGCCAGGAAGTCGCTCTTGGCGGCGTTGGCGCTCTCGGCCGCATCCTTGGCGATGCGCAGGTCGGCGGTGCGTTCACCGACCGTCCGCTCCAGGCCCTCCACATGGCCGGCGATCTCACGGTCGCGGGTCCGCACCTCGGCCAGCATGGCGTTGAAGCCTTCAACCAGTTCGGCGATCTCGGCGTCCGCCCGGTCATGCGCCTGCGTCGGCTTGTCGTAGTCGTGGGTGGCCCGCACCGCGGCCATGCTGTCCTTCAGCGACAGGATCGGCGCGGTGATCCGCCGCTGCAGCCGCCAGGCAACCAGCAGACCGAACAACGCCGCCACCATCCCGGCCAGCAGACTGACCACCAGCGCCCCGCCAAGCCGGCCCATGATGCCGCTGGTCTGGCCCAGCAGGACGACCTCGCCCACGCGCTTGCGGCCATGGACCACGGGCGCGCGCACCTCGACGGTGCCCGAGCGCAGGAGGGAGGCGGTCGAGGCCTCGCCCTTGCCGGCCACCTGCACATCGCGGCTCAGCCGAGCGCCGGAGCCGGTTTCGGCCAGGGTCCGGCCGTCCATCGTCTCGATGCGGGCGTAGGTAACACCCGGCAGCAGATTGATGGCTCGCAGCGAACGATAGGCGCTGGCGGTGCTGTTCTCCGCCGTCGCCTCGGCGCTGGTCGAGGCCAGGACGGCGGCCGCGGCGCGGAACTGTTCCAGCTGCAGGGCGGCCTCGCGGCGGCCGTCGCGCACGGCGCTGACCAGGGTCATGACGGCCACGGCGACGCTCACCGAGGCCAGCACCAGAAGGGCCAGCCGGGTGCGTATCGAGCTTCTGTGCCGGACCCCCGACTTACCGACCACGAAAACTTCCGTTCTGTCCAAGACTTAAGCGAAAACCGACGTTACCCGGCATTAATGACCTCGTGCTTAATGTGGGGCGTTAGACCTATTTTGGGGGAGGAAAGATGGAGGCGCGGGTCCAGCTTCGGCGGGCCTTCTACTACTCGGCACAGGCCGATCTTCGTCTGCTGTTCGTGGACGATGATCCCATCCTGCGCGAGTTCGCCTCCGTGCATCTGGCCTCCGAGCACATGCGGCTCGAAACCGCCGCCGACGGGGCCGAAGGCCTGGCCGCCATCGCCGCCGGCAAGCCCGACCTAGTCCTGCTCGATCTGGACATGCCAAATGTCGACGGGTTCGAGGTCCTGCGGTCGCTGCGGGCCGATCCGGACACGGAGCATCTGCCCGTCATCGTCGTCACCGGGCGCGAGGACACCGCCGCCATCGACCGCGCCTTCGACGCCGGCGCCACCAGCTTCATCGCCAAGCCGATCAACTGGCGGCTGCTGAACTACCAGGTCCGCTACGTGCACCGCACCTGCGCCAACGAGGCCTTCCTGCTGGAAGAGCGTAACCGGGTCGGCCACGACCGGAGCCGCGCCGACGCAGCCCTGAAGGCGGTCGCCCAGCAGGGCTCGCGCTTCCTCGCCGTGGCCCTGCGGGCCGATCCTGAACTGCGGGAATACGCCGCCGACTTCGCCGCCGCCGTCGAGGCCGCCGCCCACCAGCAGGACACGACCTGATGGCTGCCTGGCGTCGCCTTCTCGATCTGGTGCGCCGCCTGAAGGACGACCGACGCGGGAACGTCATCACAACCTTCGCGCTAGCCGTCCCGGTCATTGCAATCCTGGCTCTAGGCGGCATCGACCTGGCGAGTGTCAGCGCCGACAAGCAGAAGATGCAGGATGTCGCCGACGGCGCCGCCCTGATGGCCGCCAAACAGCTGGGCATGGCTGACAACAACGGCCTGGCCGAACGCACCAAGACGACGATGGCCGAACAGCTGAGCGACCTTGCCGGTCGGCTGACCTACACCGCCGCCGTTACGCCGGATACCGACGAGGGCGTCGTCCAGGTCCAGCTGGTCGTCAACCGCAACAGCTTCTTCGCCAACATGCTGCCGCCCGGCGGCTGGAACTTCACCATCACGGCCAACGCCCAGAACATGGGAACCACGCCCCTGTGCGTGCTGAGCTTCGGCGAGGACAAGGGCGACCTGATCGAGATGCGGGACTCCTCCGCCGTCCTGGCGCCAGGCTGTCTGGTGCATTCCAATTCCGACGTGAAACTGCAGAACTCGGCCACCCTGTCGGCCGGCGTCGTCCAGGCTTCAGGCCTGGCGACCGGAGCCATCACGCCGGCTCCCCAAACCGACGCGCCGGTCATCGACGATCCGTTCTCGACCATGGCCATCAACCCGCCGGGCGCCCTCTGTTCGCCGCTGGACCTGGTCGCCGAACTGGCGCCGATCGTCCTGCTTCCGGGTGTCCACTGCGGCAACATCAGGGCCGTGAAGTCGTCGATAATCACCCTGCTGCCCGGCGAGCACTATTTCCAACGGGGCAAGCTGGAACTGAAGGAAGACTCGACCCTGGTTGGCGACAATATCGTGCTGGTGTTCGGCAAGGACGCCCAGTTCCAGTTCAAGGACAATTCGAAGATCAATCTGCGCGGCCGCCGTCAGGGTAGCTACGCGGGCTTTGTCATTGCCACCACCCGTGACAACACCAATACCTTCGAGATCTCTTCCAGCTCAGCCCGGGAACTGCTTGGAACGGTCTACATCCCCAACGCCGAATTGAAGATCAGGGGCCAGAACCGCATCGCCGACCAGTCCGCCTGGACCGTCATCGTCAGCCGCTCGATCAAGCTGGAACAGAACCCCGACCTGGTGATCAACAAGAACTACGCCGGCTCCTCGGTGCCGGTGCCGGGCGGGGTGGGCAACAAGGCCAGCAGCGGTGTGGTGCGGCTGGCTCAGTAGGGGTCGCCGAAGATCCCTTCCTGAAAGATCGTCTCGCCCAGCCAGGGGTGGACAAAGCGCATGGCGAAGCGGAACCGCCCGCCGCCCAGATCCTCGTGCACGACATGGGCCGCGCCGGGGGTCAGCACGGTGGGCAGCGGGATCACCAGCGGCCCAAGCACCCAGACATAGCCCTTGCCGCGAAAATGCAGGGCGCCGCCCTCGACGGTAACCTCCGACCGCATGCCGAGACCGCCGCGCGCCACCTCCAGCAACTCACCCGCACGGCCCAACTGCTTGCGCGATGTCACGAGAACCTCCGGCCGGCCGGCGAAGCCGTACCATCGGTCCCAGACCACCCCGCGCTCTTCCATCCGCACAACCACCCGCATGGGCACCGCCTCGCCGGTCCAAGGGGCCAGGGGTGTGCCGATCAGGCGGCAGAGTTGGGCGAGGGCGCGGCCAAAGCGGCTGGCGCGGACCACCATCTCGCCGGGGTAGACGATCTCCTCGCCGATCCGGTGGACGCCGAAGCGTTCGCGCACCGCCAGCGGCAGGCGGCTCCAGGCGGCCTCGCCGACCAGGCGGCGGAAGTCGAGGGCTCGCGGGATCGACGGCGCCGCCGGCCGGACCCGATGTCGTCCAACCCAGCCCGCCAGCGTCCCCATGACACCCTCCTCCTCTAACGTCCGATGAGTTTGGCGATACGCCCGCCCAGCGCGATCAGCTTGATCAGGGTGGGCCTGGGCACATCCCGCATCTGCCGGTGCCAGCCGTCGAGCTGGACCAGGAAGCCCTGCATGGTCTTCAGCCGCTCGCGGGCGTAAGGAGGCGTCGCCTTGTCACCCTCGGCCTCGGCCACGCAGGCGTTGAGCATTTCCAGGGTCGGGTCGATCTCGCGGCGCTTGCGGCCCTCGACGATGAGTTCGAGCATGTCCCAGGGGTCGGTGCGGGCCGCGAAATGGTCGCGGCGGTCGCCCTCCAGATGGACCAGCTTGATCAGGTCCCAGCCCATCAATTCCTTGAGGCTGGTCGAGACGTTCGACCGCGCGACGCCCAGCGCCTCGACGATCTGCTCGGCGTTCTGCGGCTCTTCGGCCAGGTAAAGCAGGGCGTGGATCTGGGCGACGGTGCGGTTCACCCCCCAACGCTGACCCATCTCGCCCCAGTGGAGGACGTAGCGGCGCATGGCGGGGGTGATCTGCATGGCATTTCGCCCATTTCTGTTATGACAGAAATAGGCGAAATGATTTTGAGATGCAAGGGGTTTGGCATGCGAGCAAAGCCGCCGTGAGTGTCCCTTCTCCCCTCGCGGGAGAAGGTGGCCCCGAGGCGACCCCTTGAACAAACGAAACCCTCCCCGCTTCCGGGAAGGGCTCGTCAATTCGGGCAAACCGGTGTGCCGGCGGGACGGGCCCGATTCCGTCCCGCCGGCGCTTCAGCCCTAGCGGGCGCCGACGTCGGAGGGGCCGGCAGCCGGGTCGCCGAGGGTGAAGGTCACAGTGCGACCGATCAGTTCGCGCGGCGGCCGCTTGAGATCGACCTCCCTGGCGGCCGCCTTGGCGGCGGCGTCGAAGTCGCCCGAGCCGCTGGAGCGGACGATGCGCAGGCTGTCGCCGCCGGGGCTGCCGGAGATGTTCAGGCGGACGGAGACCGCCTTGCCGTCGTCGTGCAGGCCGGCGGCGGCGATGCGGTCCGCGAGGGCGGCGCGCGTCTGGGCGATCCAGGCGTCGGAGGCGCTGCCGGCGTGAGCGAGGGTCATGGAGGCGGCCGACAGGACGGTTGCGCCCACGAAGGCGAGGAGTTGGTGTTTTTTCATCGGATCGAGCTTTCAATTGCGGTTGGGGGAGAGCGGCGCCGCGGAAACGGATATGCGCTCTCAACCCCCGTTCCGCGAACGATAGGTTTTGCACTGACATGTGAGCTGCGCTAACAACTGGCCATGGCCCGCCTGCCCGCCTTCATCGCCCTGCGCACCCTGGAAGCCGCCGCCCGCCACAAAAGCTACAGCCGCGCCGCCGTGGAGCTGTTCGTCACCCATGGCGCGGTCAGCCAGCAGATCCGCCGCCTGGAGGCAGAGCTCGGCCTGACCCTGTTCCACCGGCGCGGCAACGCCATGGAGCCGACGGTCGTCGCCAAACAGCTGGCCTCCCGGGTGCGCAAGGCGATCGGCATCCTCAGCGACGGCGTCGCCGAGGCCGAGGCGCAAGGCCGCGCCACGCCCCTGGTGCTCAGCGCCGTCCACGCCATGACCGGCCGCTGGCTGGCCCCGCGCCTGCACCGGATGCCCGAAGCGGTCGGCGGTCTCGAACTTCAGATGGCCGAACGTCTGGCGGACTTCACGACAGACGGGGTGGATTGCGCCATCCGCCACGGGCGCGGCCCCTGGCCGGGCGTCGAGCAGGTCCATCTGATGACCGAGCACTGGTTCCCGGTCTGCAGCCCGGACTTCCTCGCGCGCCATCCGATCAACGGCCCCGAGGACCTGGCCAGGGTGCCGCTGCTGACCCATACCGAATATGCCTGGAACCTGTGGTTCTCGGCCCAGGGGCTGGAAACGCCGCCGCCGCGCGCCGGCCTGGCCTTCGATGATTCCGCCGTCCTGGTCGATGCGGCGATGCAGGGGCTGGGCGTCGCACTGGCCCGCGAATTCCTGGCCCAGCAGGCACTGACCGAAGGCAGGCTTGTGCGGCCGCTTGAGGGGAAGGTGCGGGCCAACGCCGACTACCACTTCGTCTGGCGGGCGGACTCGCCCAAACTGCCGCGCATCCTGGCCCTGCGGGACTGGCTGCTGTCCGAGGCCGGGCGCGACAGTACGCCCTGAAAACGAAACGGGGAGGGGGCCCCAGACCCCCTCCCCGTAGAAACGCCGGCCTTGGCCTGAGGCCTTGGCCGTCGGCCGACGTTTGTTCAGTCGCCGATTACGGCTGGCCGAGCGTGAAGGTCACGGTGCGGCCGACCAGGTCGGACGGCGGACGGGCGACGTCCGTGTCCTTGGCGGCGCTCTTCACGGCGGTGTCGAAGTCGGTCGAGCCGCTGGTTTCAGCGATGGTGACGCTGTCGGCGCCGCTCGAGCCAAGACGCAGGCGGATCTTCACGGTCTTGCCGTCGTCGGCCAGGCCGGCGGCCTCGACCTTGGCCTGCAGGGCGGCCTTGGTCTTGGCGACCCAGGCGTCCGAGCCGGCGGAGGCGTTTGCGGCGGAGGCGCCGGCCACGGCGATCAAAAGGGCGCCGGCGAGGGGGATGATGCGGTTCATGACAAGGTCCTTCGTTTGCTTCCGGGGGAGGAAATTTCCGACGCTTTCGCGCCGTCTACACAGGGGTAGAGGACACGGGATATGCGAACGGATGCGGACGGGGGGATTAAGTCTTGGTAACGTCGGACACGCCCCCGTGACATGACAAACCCTTAATTATCCTGGGCTTTCGCTGCATTGCAGCAAAGGACTTGGCGAACCCGCCGCAGGGTGTGCTAGAAGGTCCGACCCGGAATGAGCGGCCCTCTCGATGGGCCCGTGTTGAAAGTGTCGTCGATGACGCAAATCAAGTCGGTGGGTGTGATCGGCGCCGGCCAGATGGGCTCAGGCATCGCCCATGTCTGCGCCCTGGCGGGTTACGAGGTGCGTCTGCACGATCTCGACCCGGCCCGCATCGTTGCGGCGTTGGAGAACATCGAGCGCAACATGAGCCGCCAGGCGGCCCGCGGCATCATCGACGCCGCCGCCGTGGCCCCGGCCATGGCCAACATCAAGCACACCGACGATGTCGCCCTGATCGGCGCCGCTGACCTGGCCATCGAGGCGGCCACCGAGGACGAGGACGTCAAGAAGGCGATCTTCCGCAACTTGGCGCCGCACCTGGGCGAACACACCCTGCTGGCCTCCAACACCTCCTCGATCTCGATCACCCGCCTGGCCTCGACGACCGACCGGCCCGAGCGGTTCATCGGCCTGCACTTCATGAACCCCGTGCCGCTGATGAAGCTGGTCGAGGTCATCCGCGGCATCGCCACCGACGTCGATACCTATGAGACGGCGGTCAATTTCGCCCGCAGCCTGGGCAAGACCACCACCAACGCCGAAGACTTCCCGGCCTTCATCGTCAACCGCGTGCTGGTGCCGATGATCAACGAGGCCATCTACACCCTATACGAGGGCGTGGGCACGGTGGAGAGCATCGACACCGCCATGAAGCTGGGCGCCAACCACCCGATGGGCCCGCTGGAGCTGGGCGACTTCATCGGCCTGGACACCGTGCTGAGCATCATGAACGTGCTGCACGAAGGGCTGGCGGACTCCAAGTACCGCCCCTGCCCGCTGCTGGTGAAGTACGTCGAGGCCGGCTGGCTGGGCCGCAAGTCCAACCGCGGCTTCTACGACTACCGCGGCGAAACGCCGGTCCCGACGCGTTAAGCGCTACCAGAGCGTCGGAATGCCGTAGGTCGGGATCATTCGATCCTTGGTCACCAGTGTCGCTTCCTCAATCCTCGCCTGCGCGATCATGAAGCGATCAAACGGGTCGCCGTGAATGCGCGGCAGCATGCCGGCCAAGGCGGCGTGGCGGTCGGTCAGGGGCAGCCAGTCCATATCCAGTTGCTGCAGCATCGGCGTCAGCTGCGCAGGCAAGACGGCAATGTCCGGATCGCGATCCCGTTTGAGTTCGATTTCGTAGGCCGCCACCACGCTGACGAGCAACTCGTTGTCGCGGTCTATCAGGAGATTCTGGACCAACTCGCTGAGCAAATCCGGAGCCCTCGCCGCCCAGATCAGCACGTGGGTGTCGAGTAGCAGCTTCATTCTGGGCAGAGCGGCGCTTTTTCCCACGCCTCGAGCCAAGCTTCCATTTCCGGATCGGGACGCAGGAAGAGATCGGGATCTTCAAGCGGCCCCAGATGGGCCCAGACCCCTAGCTTGCGAGGGCCCTTCGGAGTCACGGTCGTGGGGACAATCCTTGCCACCACCTTGCCGTTGCGCGCCAACACGACCTCTTCGCCCGCTTCCGCGCGGGTGACGAGTTCGGAGAGCTTCCCCTTGGCCTCGGCAATGTTCATCTGGATCGTCATGAGGCGATCCTAGCACAAGCCCGCAAGTTGGTCCAACCAGTTGGACCAACTACCCCGGAAAAGGCGTCGGCACGATCTGAACGCAGGCCGCGTCCAGCGTGTCGCCGCCGCCATCCTTCAACTTCAGATCGCCCTTGGCGTCGAGCAGATAGCTGCGCTTGCCGTCGCTCAGCACCTGGGCGCCCGCTTCCATCACCGCCGCCGCGCCCTTGTCCTCGGGTCCGCCGCGCGTCAGCCGCCACAGCGTCCCCTGACGGCTCCAGCGCTGTTCGAAGGCCTCGGGCTCGCCGCCGCCGGGGCGGGTCAGGCCGCCGGCGCAGAACAGGTCATAGCTGTCGGCCGTGGTCAGCGGCTTGCCGGCCGCCTTGCTGGCCTTGCTGATCGAATACTCGGCCCAGTCCAGCGTCGCCGCCTCGCCCTCGACGCCGTTGAACAGGAACATCGGCGTGCCGCCCTCGTAGCCGGGGAACTGCTTGATGGCCTTTTCCATGCGGGCCTCGAAGGCCGTCAGCTGGGCGTCCCGGTTGCAGGCCTTCCAGGCCTTCAGGTCGATGCCGGCCCTGGTCACCGCTTCCTCGGCCCAGGCCTCGGTGTTGAGCAGTGGCTGGTCGTAGTCGTCCTTGTCGTTCCGCCCCTTGAGCAGCCGGGGCCGGGTCTGGAACAGGGCCTCGGCGACGGCGAAATACTGGTCCTTCGGCGCGCAGCGGGCGGCGATGGCGCCGGCCTGCGCCAGGTTGGCGTGGCCTGCCCGCATCTCGACCACCACCAATCTGACCTTGCCGGTGTCGATGTATTTGCGCTTCAGCGCGGGAAAGGTCTGGTCGTACCAGTCGATGCAGTGCGAGCAGCCGAACGACAGATAGGCCTGCAGCGTCACCGGCGCCTTGGGATCGCCCAGCGCCATGCCTTCGGCAAAGACCGGGACCCTGGTCGCGGCGGCGGCGGGCAGGGCGCCGAACAGGGCGGCGATCAGGATGGCCGCGAGGGCGGGCAGGTTGGTCAGCTTCAACGCGAGGGTCCTTCAGACGCGGTCGGATATGCGATCTGCCGCGTCTGAACCGCCAATCCAAGGCCTTTTTGCGGTCAGCCCCGACCGCGTTAACCCCAGCCCAGCGCCACGGCGGCGTTGTAGGTCAGGAACGAGGCCAGGTAGGCCAGGGCCAGCATGTAGACGAACATCACCGCCGGCCAGGTCCAGCTGTTGGTCTCGCGCTTGACCACCCCCAGGGTCGCCACGCACTGCGGCGCGAAGATGTACCAGGCCAGGAACGACAGGCCCGTGGCCAGCGACCAACGGGTCCGCACAATACCCTCCAGCACCGACAGACCGGCGCCCTCGACATCGCCCACCGCATAGATGGTGCCCAGGGTCGCCACCGCGACCTCGCGCGCCGCCATGCCGGGGATCAGGGCCACCGACATTTCCCAGTTGAAGCCGATCGGCGCCAGGAGGGGCTGGATGGCGTGGCCGATCATGCCGGCGAAGCTGTAGTCGATGGCCGGCCCCGTCGCGCCCTCAGGCGGATAGGGGAAGGTCGACAGGATCCAGACCAGCACCATCAACGGCAGGATGATCCGGCCGGCCCGCTCGATGAAGATCCAGGCCCGCTGCCACAGCTGGCGCAGCACCAAGGCGGCGTCCGGCGTCTTGTAGGCCGGCATCTCCATCATGAAGGGCTCGCTGCGCGTGCGCCAGAACAGCCGCTGGATGACGAAGCTGACGACCAGCGTCGAGATGATGCCGATGGCATAGAGGCCGAACATCACCAGCCCCTGCAGACTGACCCAGCCCCAGACCTTCGTATTGGGAATGAGGGCGGCGATGATCAGGGCATAGACCGGAATCCGGGCCGAACAGGTCATCAACGGAGCCACCAGGATGGTGGTCAGCCGGTCACGCTTCTGGTCGATGACCCGCGTCGCCATGATGCCGGGAATGGCGCAGGCGAGGGACGACAACAGGGGCAGGAAGGTTCGCCCGTGCAGGCCGGCGGCGCCCATCAGCTTGTCCATCAGGAAGGCGGCCCGGGCCATGTAGCCGGTGTCCTCGAGGATGATGATGAACAGGAAGAGGATCAGGATCTGCGGCAGGAAGACGACCACGCTGCCGACCCCGACGATCAGGCCATCGACGATCAGGCTCTGGGCCAGGCCGTCCGGCATGACCCTCGCAACCAGCCCGCCGAATCCGAGCACCGCCGCCTCCAGCAGGTCGGCCAGGGGCCCGGCCCAGGTGAACACCGCCTGGAACATGACGAACAACAGGGCGAACAGCACCGCCAGCCCGATCACCGGATGCAGCAGCACCCCGTCGACCTTGCCCGTGAAGGTGTCCGGCCGCTCGGCCGGCTTCACATAGGTGCGCATGATGCGCTGGGCCTCGCCATGGGCGGCGCGGATCTCGGCGGCGCTCGGCTCGCGCCAGACGTTGGGGTTGTTGGCGTGCTGTTCGTACAGCGCCTCGGCGGCGGCGATCAGGTCGTCGATGCCGCGCTTGCGGGTCGCCACCGTGGTGATCACCGGCACGCCCAGTTCCTTCGACAGCCCCTCGACATCGATCCGCAGGCCCTGCTTCTGGGCGATGTCGTACATGTTGAGCGCCAGCACGAACGGCCGGCCGACCTGTTTCAGTTCGAGGATCAGCCGCAGCACCAGCCGCAGGTTCGTCGCATCGGCCACGGCGATCAGCACGTCCGGCTCCTGCTCCCCGGCCAGGCGGCCGAGCACGGCGTCGCGGGTCACCTCCTCGTCCGGGCTGCGCGCGCGCAGGCTATAGGTGCCCGGCAGGTCGAGCACGCTGACCTTCCGCCCGGCGGCGGAGGTCAGGTGGCCTTCCTTCCGCTCGACGGTGACGCCGGCGTAGTTGGCCACCTTCTGGCGGCTGCCGGTCAGGGCGTTGAACAGGGCGGTCTTGCCGGAATTGGGATTGCCGACCAGGGCGAGCCGGGCCGGATTCAGAACTGCGTCAGTCAAACTTCACCTCGATCGCCCGCGCCTCGCGCCGGCGCAGCGCCACCCGCATGTCATCCAGCTTCACGGCGATCGGATCGCGCCCGAACAGGCCCTGCTCGACGATCTCGACCCGCGCCCCCTCGACGAAGCCCAGCTCCAGCAGCCGCCGCTCCAGCTCCTCGGGCCCCAGCACCCCGGCGTCGGCCAGGGTCCCGTCCACGCGCACGATCACGCCCGGCCGCCCGGCCGGCGCGGCGCCCAGGGGCACGCCCGCCAACTCGACATTCCCGCCGTGAGCCTCTGAGAAATCGTTCGACATCGCCATCCCGACAAAAGTTGCGAACCGTTATCAGGCGCAAGACGCGGTGTCGATGCGATTGAGTCGCACAGATTCTTCTCAGCAATCCCCAATGCGTCGTTAAGACCTTGGACACCATGATGTCCGCTCGCCGATACTGAACCGGCGATTCGCCAGCGTGGACCAATGCGCAAGCTTAGACTGGGGCTCCTCACCGCATCCTACATCACCGTTGCCCTCGTGGTGGCGGTGCTGGTCGGCCGTGGCAGCGAGGCGGGCCTGGCCATCGGCCTGGCGACCTTCATCGGCGCCCTGGGGCTCTGCTTCGCCTTCCACAGCCTGATCGCCATGGCTCTGGAAAACGCCCGGCTCAGCGACGAGATCGGCGCCGTGCGCGAAGCCAACCTGATCCTCGCCGACCAGCTGGAAAAGGTCGATGCCAAGCTCGGCGAGATCGTCGAGACCGTCGCCGTCGAGGCGAAGCAGCGCTCCGAGGAACTGACCAGCGAGGTCCACCAGCTCGAAGACCTGGTCCAGCGCATGAGCGACCGGCTGGAAGACCAGCTGACCAACCAGGTCAGCGCCGCCCGCAGCCACACCAGAGGCCGCACCCCGCAGTCGGCCGCCCTGCTCGACACCGTCCGCGACGCCCTGGCCGACAACCGCGTCGACCTCTACCTGCAGCCGATCGTCAGCCTGCCCCAGCGCCGCACCGTCTTCTACGAGAGCTTCAGCCGCCTGCGCGACGAGACCGGCCGCGTCATGATGCCGGCCGAATACCTGTCGGTGGCCGAACCGATGGGCCTGGTCGCCGCCATCGACAACCTGCTGCTGTTCCGCTGCGTGCAGATCGTCCGCCGCCTGGCCCGCCAGGACCGCAAGGTCGGCATCTTCTGCAACATCAGCCTGGGCAGCCTGTCGGACGAGAGCTTCTTCCCCCAGTTCCTCGAGTTCCTGTCGGCCAACAAGGACCTGGCCGGGGCCCTGATTTTCGAACTGGGCCAGGCCGCCTTCGACCAGCGCGGCCCGGTCGAGGCCCGCCACATGGCCCGCCTGGCCGACCTCGGCTTCCGCTTCAGCCTCGACAAGGTCGTCGACCTCGATCTCGACTTCAACGACCTGGCCCGGGCCGACATCAAGTTCATCAAGGTCGGCGCCCAGATGCTGCTCGACCAGCTGGAAGAGACCGAGGGCCGGCTGATCATCCGCAGCCTGCCCGATCTGGCCGCCAACGACTTCGCCCGCCTGACCCGCCGCTACGGCGTCGAGACCATCGTCGAGAAGGTCGAGAGCGAGCGCCAGATCGTCGACATCCTCGACCTCGACATGGCCTTCGGCCAGGGCCACCTGTTCGGCGAACCGCGGGCGATCCGCGACGCCATCCTGGCGGAGGCCGACATGCCGGTCGACCTGATGCAGCAAGCCATCCTGCGCCGCGCCGGCGCCCGCTGATGCGTTTTCTGCCGGCGCTCGTCGCCGTCCTCGCCCTGACCGCCTGCGCACCCAGGCCGGCCGCCGCGCCCGACAGCTTCCACTATGTCGAAGGCTCCCTGCTTCCCGGCCGTCAGCCGGACGGCAACAGCGTGCTGATCGGCGTGCCCGACGGCCTGGTGCTGGTCGACACCGGCCGCCACGCCTTCCACAGCGATGCGGTGCTCGCGAAAGCCAAGACGCTGGGCCGGCCCATCGTCGGCATCATCAACACCCACTGGCACCTCGACCACGTCAGCGGCAATCCGCGCATCAAGGCCGCCTTTCCCAAGGCCAGGGTCTGGAGCACCAACGCCATGGAGCGGGCGTTCGGCGACTTCCTGATCGACAGCGGCCGGCGTGGCCGCATCGCCCTGGAAAACGGGGACCTCCAGGGCGACCTGGCCAGGGACGTCGCCGCCGACGTCAACACCATCGACAACCCCCACTGGATCCGGCCCGACGTGGTGCTCAAGGGTCCGGGACAACTCACCATCGGCCGCGGCCAACTGAACGTCCGCATCGCCGCCAACGCCGCCACCGACGCCGACCTCTGGCTGTGGGATCCGGCCAGCCGCACGGTGATCGTCGGCGATCTCGTCACCCTGCCCGCCCCCTTCCTCGACACCGCCTGTCCCGAGGGCTGGAAGAAGGCTCTGGCCGAGATCGAGGCCACGCCCTTCACCACCCTGATCCCCGGCCACGGCCCGAAGATGGACCGCGCCGCCTTCACCCTCTGGCGGACGGCCTTCGAACGCCTGCTGGATTGCGCCGCCGGCGAGACGGAAGCCACCGTCTGCGCCAGCGCCTGGACCGGCGGCGTCAGGCCCCTGCTGCCCAAAAGCGAGGACGCCATCACCCGCTCGACCCAGATGTCGACCTACTACGTCGATATGCTGCGCCGGAACGACGGGACCAGCCCCAACTGCGGGCTGAACGACCCCGAAGCTTAAGCGGCCGCCACAAAGTCGCCACAAGATGACAGAGCAGTAATAGTGCAGAATTCGCACAGGTCCGGCGCCCAAACGCTTCATGACCAATAAGTAACTACCCCCACCCTCACCGCTTCTATAGCGAAATGCCCAGTTTCGGGGCCGCGCGCCCCTGCCTGTTGGGGGTTACCTATGTCGTCGTTCCGGTCCAGCCTGCTGCTCGGCAGCGCCATCGCGCTTCTTGCCGGCGGCGCGTTTGCCCAAGCGCCCGCCGCGGCCCCCGCCAAGCCGGCCGAGAAGGACAAGGACTCGACCGTCGAAGGCGTCGAGATCAAGGCCGCGCCGAGCGAGGTCCGCACCTCGATCGACTCGACCAGCTACTCCCTGGCCAACGACCTGCAGGCCAAGACCGGCACGCTCGCCGACGCCCTGCGCAACGTCCCGAGCGTCGACGTCGACCCGCAAGGCAACGTCTCCCTGCGCGGCGATAGCAACGTCACCATCCTCGTCGACGGCCGCCCGTCCGGCGTGTTCAGCGGCGACGGCCGCGCCCAGGCCATCCTGTCGATGCCGGCGGACCAGTACAGCCGCATCGAGGTGATGACCAACCCCAGCGCCGCCTACAGCCCGGAAGGCTCCGGCGGCGTCATCAACCTGATCACCAAGCCCACGGCCCCCAAACAGGGCCAGAGCTTCACCGGCTCTGTGCGCCTCAACGTCGGCGAGGACGAGCGCTGGAACCTCGGGGTCAGCGGCAACTACCAGAAGGACAAGCTGACCCTCTCGGGCGATCTCGGCTATCGCTACGACATCGGCGAGATGCACTTCGACCGCACCCGTGAGCAGCTCAACCCGCTGACCGGCGACGTCCTGTCCACCACCCGCGCCATCCAGGATGTCGAGGGCCCGGCTGGCGTCTGGTTCGGCCGCGCCACCCTCGACTACCGCCTGACCCCCAAGCTGGCCCTGACCGCCGAAATCCGTGGCAACCTGATCGACAACGAGGGCGACGGCACGGAAACCTACGAGACGGTCAACGCCGGCGGCGTGACCACCAGCCGCTACAGCCGCGAGACCGACTTCGCCTTCACCGGCGACAACCTCGGCGCCACCCTGCGCGCGGTCAAAAGCTTCGAGGGCGCCGGCCACGAGTGGACTAACGAGATCCGCTACGACCACAACAAGGGCCACCCCTCCTTCGGCGCCCGCTACGACTTCGACGTCCCCGGCGCCCCCGACCTGTACGAACAGTCGGACAACCGCTTCCTGCTCAACGTCCTGGGCATCACCAGCGGCTATGTCCGGCCGATGGAGAACGACGCCAAGCTGCGCGCCGGCTACGAGCTGGAGTACCGCGACGTCGGCTTCGTCAACGGCACAGCCCGCGGCCCGGCCCCGAACGCCCTGGTCCTCGACCCCTTCCTGAGCAACGAGCTGGACGTCAACCAGGCGGTCCACGCCCTCTACACCACCTATGAGCGGCCGTTCGGCAAGTGGTCGGCCCAGGCCGGCCTGCGCGTCGAATACGCCGAGATCGACCTCAACCTGGTCACCACCGGCGTCGAGACCCACCAGGACTACCTGCGCGCCTACCCGACCCTGCATGTCGGCTACCAGATCACCGACAAGCAGCAGATCAAGGCCAGCTACAGCCGCCGTATCCAGCGTCCGCAGCCCTTCCTGCTCAACCCCTTCGTCAACTACCAGGATCCGCTGAACCTGCGGTCGGGCAACCCCGACCTGAAGCCCCAGGAAACCGACGCCTTCGAGCTGATGTGGCAGCTGCGCGCCGGCCAGACCTTCTACCAGGTCACCGCCTATTTCCGGGACACCGACAAGGCCTTCACCGACGTCACCAGCGACATCGGAGGCGGCGTCTTCCTGACCCGGCCCGAGAACATCGGCACGCGCCGCGACTACGGCGTCGAGCTGGTCGCCAACGGCCCGATCACCAAGACCCTGAAGTACAACGCCAGCGTCAATCTCTACCAACAGGAGATCGACGCCTCCGGCCTGCCGGGCACCGCCGACCGCGAGGGCTTCGTCTACAGCGGCCGCGCCAGCCTCAGCTGGCAGCCGACGGCCGAGGACTTCGTCCAGCTGTCGGGCTTCTACCAGGGCGACGGCCTGACCGCCCAGGGCAAGCGCGAGGCCGGCGGCATGCTGAACCTCGGCTACCGCCGCAAGCTGACCGAGAAGCTGGCCTTCCAGCTGACCGGCCGCGACCTGCTGGACAACTTCGGCGACACCACCACGGCCGAAACGGTCAACTTCCGCGACCGCAGCGAACGCCAGTTCGGCGGCCGCGCCATCTTCATCGGCCTGACCTGGACCCTGGGCGCCACGCCCAAACGCGAACGCGACCCGCAGTTCGACTTCTCGGCCCCGCCGACGGGGGGGTGATCTCCCGGACAGGGAACAAGCCCGGATGGCTCAGGCGCTGAGCCATCCGGCGGACCGTAGCCTGGCCACGTTCGCCCGGGACACCGGCGCCTCGATGCCGCCCTTCAACAGCACCCGCACGCTGCGGCCGTCCTCGATCACCCGGTCGACGGCCCGGCGGGCAACCCACCACGAACGGTGGACCTGCAGGCCGTCGAGGTCGCCAAGCTGTTCCATCGCCTGGCCCAGCGACATCAGGACCAGCACCGAGCCCTGCTCGGTGTGCAGCCGGACATAGTGGTCCTCCATCGACAGACACAGCAGGTCCCGCCCCAGGCGCGGCGGCAGATGGCGAAGGATTTCCGGCGTTCCGGCGGTCGAGGGCGCCGGAGCCTTCTCGATCGCCAGACCCCGAAACAGCAGGGCGCGAAGGCCGACATAGGCCAGGCTGACCAGAATGACCTGGCCGTACCATTCGACCAGCCCGACCGACTTGGTGATCGCCGGCCAGAAGACCGAGGCGACCAGACGGGTGATCCCCGTCAGCGGCAGGCTGACCCCGATGATCATCGCCGGGATCCAGGCCCACATCGGGACATGCCTGCGGCGCGCCCGACCCGCCAGAAGCCTGATGGCCGCGCCGTACGCCAGGCCGCAGGCCAGGATGACGATCACCCAGTAGGCGATGCGGATCGTCGGCCCGTCGTTCATGAAGCTGCCGAACGGCCCGAACATCCCCAACAGGACGCCGACCGCCACGCAGGCCGTCAGCTCGATGGCCCAGCTCCTGATCGTGCTCGCGGTCCAGTCCATGACGCTCCCCCGGCGCAACTATAGCCACCGGGGCGGCCGGCGTAACCATTCGCCGGGCGGCGAACCCGTTCGCCCATTGGCGAAGCGGCGCTGGCGCGGCGGCCGATCCTGCCCGACCAGACGGCATCCCGCTGCCTGAAGGACCGCCCCCATGCCGCTGCATCGAAACCTGCCCGCCCTTGTCTTCGCGCTGATGGTCGCCGCCGTCTGGAGCCTCGCCGCCCCCGCCTCGGCGCGCGAAGCCGATCAGGTCTTCCGCTTCGCCGCCCCGACGGGCGAACAGATCGAAGCCGGCGTCTGGCTGCCCGACGCCGCCGCCTTCCCGGGCCCGCGCCCGCTGGTGGTCATCTCGCATGGCAACGGCGGCGCCTTCAGCGGCCACCACGACACCGCCGAAGCCCTGGCAGGGGCCGGCTTCGTCGTCGCCGCCCTGACCCATCCGGGCGACAACTGGCGCGACGACAGCCGCCAGACCCAGCTGTCCGACCGCCCCCGGCAGGTCAGCTGGCTGATCGATCACATGACCCGGCGCTGGTCCGGCCCGGTGACCATCGACGCCGCCCGCGTCGGGGCCTTCGGCTTCTCGGCCGGCGGCTACACGGTCACCGCCCTGCTCGGCGGCGTCAGCGACCCCCAGCGCATCGCCAGCCATTGCCAGGCCCAGCCCCGGACCTTCGTCTGCCGCCTGCTGGCCCAAAGCCCCATCGACACCGCCGGCTGGCGGCCGGTCGGCGCCGACGCGCGCATCAAGGCGGCGGTGATCGCCGCGCCTGGCCTCGGCTTCGCCTTCACGGACGAGAGCCTCGAGGCCATCACCACACCCATCCAGCTGTGGTCAGGCGACGCGGACGAAGTGGTGCCCGCCGCCTTCAACGCCGAAGTCATCCGCGACCGCCTGGGCCGCCGGCCGGAGTATCATCGGGTTGCCGGCGCCGGACATTTCGACTTCCTGCCCCCCTGTTCGGCCGACCTCGCCGCCGCCCTGCCCCAGCTATGCCAGTCGCAGCCCGGCTTCGATCGCGGGGCGTTTCACCAGGACTTCAACGGCGAGGTCGTGCGCTTCTTCCGGGAGACGATCTGAGATTTCGTCCGACCACTGGGGCCATCCCCAAACGCGAACGCGACCCGCAGTTCGACTTCTCGGCCCCGCTGTCCGAGGGAGAAGCCCCTTCAACCCGCAGGGAGCCCTGACTAGGGCTCCCTGTCCCGCTTCGCGGGCGGCGCCTTCGACCGTCCCGGACCAAACGCCTGAAGGAACTCGCGGTAGCTGATCACGCCTTGGCGGACCAGTTCGACAAAGGCCACTGTCGCCGAAACCGCCAGGATCGCGACGCCCGCAACCTCGATGTGAGAAATCTCGACATGCGTGACAGGGGAAAGCGTCTCGCCGACCACCCAAAGGGAGGTCGGAAGGTGCACGGCGGCAAGCACGGTCGATGCACCGCCGGCAGATCGCTTGGGTGGCACATTCCCAGCCGGCGGCAACGGAGCGGCGGACCCCTCTTGAACCCAAGAGCCCAAGTAAGGACCGTCGAGGAACCGGCCACGGAAGTTCGGGGGGAATTCGTCTGGCACTGAAGTCTCTCCCTGCAACAAGACTGGGAGCGACTTTGGCTAACGCAAATGCAACCCGAAATGGGGGCGTTGCCACCAATATTGCATTCTGCAACCTTGCTCTTGGAAGGGCAATTCTCCCTTCCGCAAGGGAAGGTAGAGCCAAATGCTGAGCGATCTGCTTCCAAGCGATACCCAGCTTACGCTGATCCGGACCATTGGCAACGACTTGGAAAAGGAAGGCTCGCTCCGCCACTTTGTGGGGAACATCACCCATTTCATGCGGACCCACAAACTGCCGGCCATTCCCCCCTATAAGTTCACGCGACTTTGGGAGACGGGCGGCGGCCTGGATCTCCGCGAGCGCATCGCGGTCTTCGACTACCTCACAACTGAATACCGGGCTCAACTCCGCGGCCATGCCGATCAAACGAGCGCACGCCACGCTCAGCTGATCGACATGGTCATGGATGAATACGAAACCAAGCAGAAGGACCAGTCGCCACTACACTTCATGGGTGCCCGTGTGCTTCTGGCGGAGGATGCCCGCCCTTTTCTGGGCGACTACATCGGCTACCGGGTCAGTTCCCGGAAGGGAGAGATCGTTCGCTTCTCGCTGAGCATCGAGCTGTCCCGTACCAATGAGCTGACCTTCAAGAATATCTACGACCGGGATGGCGTCCGGTGGTTCTGTTCTGGTGGCGGACTGATCCAGGCGCCATCCCTGTACCTGATCGGCATGGCAACCGATCAAGACAACCCGGCAGATCATCGCGGCTATCGAATGCTGTGCCTTGAGCGGTGGCGCGGGACGAAAATCCTCCACGGGGTTGTCATTTCACGGGACAAGCTCGGACCGATTGCAGCGCGTTTCGTTGCCATTCCGGTCGACAAGCATGACCTGGCTCCTCCGACTGGCGCCTATGGTGAGCTGATGAAGGAGCGCCGCTTTGCTGAAAGGCTCACGAAAAAGGACTGGGAAGCGGCCAATACGCTGGTGGAGATCGACAAGCTCTTCCTTAGCAAGAATGACTACCCTCTCCTGGAAGAGATCATCGGCGACCAAACCCTTGATGCCATTACGTCGGGGGTCAGCGACGCCGGTCAATTCTGCGTCTGGAACTTCATTGCCAACACCACGTCGACCACCCTTCATGGCTACCTGAACACCAAGGCCTTCGATGTTGCCCACGACGAGGCTGAGCTCGATGACTTCGATGCCCTGGTCGTGCGCCTGGTCGAGCGAATGCAGAGAACCGGAGCATCGGTGCGAGATATCGTTCATGAAAGTCTCAAAGCATTGGTCGACCGCCCGGAGCCTGAAGCTGCTGCCGGCTTACAGCAGACTTCTGGGACACCAAAACCAGTAACCGAGACGCCCCCAGACAACCCGGCATCGCCGTCGGCGCCAGCGACGTCGAAGAGCCCGCCCACCGCGGGCCCTGGAGAGGAGCGGGTTTAGCTGGGTTGGAACACGCGTTCGATGTCAGCGGGCGCTGCCCCGGATCAGCCAGGACTTGCCGCCCCAGCCCAAGGGGCTATCCTTGGCCCGTTGGATTGGATGGAAACCATGAGTGACGCCGTTGGCCGTGGCGATCTGGTTCTGTGCGTCAACGCCGCCCCGAACCATGTGACAGGATATCCGGTGCCTTTGGTCGCCGGTGAGACCTATCGCGTCTTCGAGGTCATGGAGTTCGCCTGCCCCTGCGGGCGGTCGGACGCCCTGCTCGACGTCGGCATCGACTTTGCCTGGTGCCAGTCCCGCTTCAGGCTCCTGCCCAAGCCCAAAGCGCGCGAAAAAACCCGGCGCGCCTCGGCGCCGAAGGAAAAAGAGACCGTTCGCTAGCGGCCCCGCGCGTCGGCGGGTCGATACCCCCGCGCCCGGTGTGCGTCGGGGCAGTGGACGTCGGCGAGGTGGTCGTCAGGGAAGTGGAATGGGCCACCATGACCGGAAGCCCGACCTGGGCGAACCCCAGGACGATGGCGAGGACGACATAGAGAACGGACTTGCGCATCGGACAGGACCTCTCTGCTGCTGGCGTCCGTCCCTTGGCGGGCAGAGGCCGGGGTTGGCGAAAACGCGGGTTCAGGCGGCCTGGGCGGGGCTGGCCCGCAGAAGCCGCATGGCCAGGAACAGGCCGGCTGCAACATCGAACGACAGGCAGAACATCGGCCACCAGCCGGGCGCGCCGGGGTTGTCGACGAACCGGGGATGGACCAGGTCCATCAGGCCGTGCCCGATCAGGGCGGCGACCACCAGCCACAGGTTCCGGCGAAAGCCGACCGCGGCGGCGATGACGAACGGCGCCATGATCGCCAGCTCGACGGCCAGGGCGGTCCCGCCACCCATGATGGCGAACAGGGCGTAGTAGGCGGCGATGACGATCAGCATGACCGGGTAGAAGCCGCGCTCGCGATCGAGGCCGACAAGGGTTCCGAACAGTCCGACGCCGAGCGCCAGCAGAACACCGACGAGAAGTTCCATGGTCCGCCTCCCGGGCGCAAGGTGTGTGAGGGGATCCCGAACCGGACCCTCGTGGGAGGGTCCGGATCAGGCGGCCGGGTCAGTCTTCCGACCCGGTCGGCGCCGGAGCGGCGCAGGCGCAGCTTTCGCCGCACTGGCAGTCGGGACCGCAGCCGCAGCCGCAGTTGCAGGCCTCGCAGGCGCAGGGGTTACAGGGACATTCGTTGGTCATCGGGGTCTCTCCTTCATTCGACTATTCGAATGAGGTGACCCTAGGCCGGCTCTTGTCTGGCAGAAATGTCAGATGAACCGCAAATTACGCCAAATCAGGACTCTTGTGGCCGAACCGTTCGCGATAGTCGCCGGGCGTTGCGCCGACCCGCTTCTGGAAGGCCCGGTGCAGGGCGTCGGAACTGCCGAACCCCGCCCGTTCGGCAACCCGGGCCAGCGGCCAGTCGGAGGTTTCCAGCAGCGCCTTGGCGCGGTCGACGCGGGCCATTTCGACGAAGGCGGCGGGCGTCACGCCAGTCTCCTTCAGGAAGACCCGGCTGAAGGTGCGTTCGGTCATCCCGACCAGCTCGGCCAGGCGCGGCAGACTGCGGTCACCGGTCGGATCGGCGCTGATGTCGGACACCAGGTTGCGCAGCCTGGGCGTGGCGGCGACCTGCACATTCAGCCCGGTGCTGTACTGGGTCTGCCCGCCGGCCCGGCGCATGAACAGGACCAGATTGCGCGCCACCGCCAGCGCCAGGTCAGGCCCGTGGTCGGCCTCGACCAGCGACAGGCAGAGATCGATCCCGGCCGTCACCCCGGCCGAGGTGTAGAAGGGAGGATCGGCGACAAAGATGGCGTCGGGTTCGAGCCGCACGGCCGGACGAAACGCCCGCATTTCATCGCAGGCCTCCCAATGGGTCGTCGCCCGCCGGCCATCCAGCATCCCGGCTGCCGCCAGGATGAAGGCCCCCGAGCAAACGCTGCCGATCCGCCGGGTCGTCGCGGCCCGGGCGGTCAGCCATTCCAGCACCCCGGTGTCGCGCATGGCGAAGAGCCCCGCCTCGTCGCCCCCCGCCACCAGAATGGTGTCGAAATCATCCGGCAGGTCGGCGAAGGCGACGGATTCGGCCAAGGTGAGACCCGAATTGCAAAGGATCGAACCCCCTTCGGGCGAACAGAGAACCGGCTCGTACAGACGGGCGCCGCCGAACCGGTTGGCCATGGCGAAGACTTCGAAGGGCCCGGTGATGTCCAGCGACTGGGCGCCGTGGTAGCCCACCAGGGCGACTTTTCGAGCGTGGGCTTGCGGGGTCGGCATGGCGAAAAGTGCGGCTCGCCCGCCATTTTCGCAAGCCCCACGTGGCGCTGGTCTAGTCGTCGGCGAAGGCGCGATACCGCGACAGCCGCAGCCACGGTTCGGACCTATACGCCTCGTCCACCGCCAGCTGCGCCAGCCGCTCGCCGATGGCCGGGGCGAACTTGGCGCCGTGGCCCGAGCAGGCCGATCCGACGATTAGCCGCGAGTTCGGCCAGCGGTCGAGGATGAACTCCTCGCCGGCGTCCGGGCGGCGGTCGGCCGGGGCGGTGTTGGTGTAGAGGCAGACGTCGCGGTCGGTGATCGGGCCGGCGGCGCCGGGGATCAGTTCGGCCAGGAAGGCGGCGGCCTGCGACAGCTCGGCGTCGGTTGCCGGCGGGTCCCAGGCGTCGGCGTCGACCCGGGGTCCGTGGTTGTGCGGGGCGGCCTTGACGCCCCGGCCTTCGAAGTCCGGGAAGCCGTAGACGGTGTCTTCGGCGCTGCGTTCGATGATGAAGATCGGGAAGGCGTCCAGGCCGACGCTCTCGGGCCGGGCGGGGGCGAACCAGCCGACGGTCTGGCGGGTGACCCGCAGCAGCGGGGCCAGTTCGGGGAGAAGCCGGCTGATCCAGGGACCGGCGGCGAGGATGACCCGGTCCGCCCGCCAGGTCTGGTCCGCCGTCCGGACGACGACATGATCGGCCTCAGGCTCCAGGCGGACGACCGCCTGGGCGTGAATACGTCCCGCCGACTCGCCGCCGGCCCGCAGCGCCTCCAGGGCGATCTGGGCCAGCAGGATGGCGCCGCCGTCCTGGACCACGGCGTCCCAGTCCTGCGGCAGGTTGAAGGCCGGGTACAGGGCGTTGACCTGCGCGCCCGTCAGCAAAGGCGTCGCCACGCCGTTGTCGAGGGCGGCCTGGCGCGAGTTGCGCACCGTCGCCGAACCCTTCGGCCCCGCCTCCAGCACAGGACAGGGAATGAGAATCCGCCGCCCGCCCTCCTGCTCCAGCCGCGCCCACCCCGCCAGCGCCTCGTCAGCCAGGGCCGTGTAGTGCGGGCTCTCGAAGTTGAAGCGGCGGAACACCCGGCAGGAGCCGTGCGACGAGCCCCGCATCGCCCCCGTCCCCAGGGGGTCGAATCCGACGGCGTCGACGCCCCGGCGCAGCAGGGCGTCGAGGGCGGCGGCCCCCGCCAGCCCCTGTCCGATCACCGCGACCTCACACTGGAGCACGCTTCAAGTCTCCGACCCGTTGAAAGAACACCGGCACGCGACAAATCAAACCGCCCGCAAACTCGAAGTTCACCTGACGTGACGACCTGCTAAACCTTAACCATGGCTGACACCCAACACGACTCATACGATCCGCTGATCCCCGTCCCCCAGGCCCGTCGGGTGTTCGGGGCGCTGGACGCCTTTTCCCTGTGGTTCAGCCTCGGCATCGGCCTCCTGGTCCTGCAGGCCGGCGCCTTCCTCGTGCCAGGCCTCAGCCTCGGGGCGGCGCTGGGCGCCATCGTCGTCGGCACGGTCCTGGGCGTCCTGCTGCTGGCTGCCGCCGGGCTGGTCGGGGCCGAGACCGGGATGTCGGCCATGGGCTCGCTGCGGCCGGCGTTGGGCGCGAAGGGCGCGGCCATCCCGACCGTGCTCAATGTCGTCCAGTTGGTCGGTTGGGGCGCCTTCGAGATCATCGCCATGCGCGAGGCCGCCGACGCCCTGTCGAAGCAGGCCTTCGGCGTCTCCAACGCCCTTGCCTGGACCCTGCTGTTCGGGGCTCTGGCGACCGGGCTGGCGATCCTCGGGCCGGTGTCGTTCGTGCGCCGGTTCCTGCGGGCCTGGGGCCTGTGGCTGCTGCTGGCCGGCGCGGCCTGGCTGAGCTGGCGGTTGCTGGCCGACTATGACCTGGCCGCCCTGTTCGCCCGGGCCGGCACCGGGAGCCTAAGCTTCGCGGCCGGGGTCGACCTGGTGGTCGCCATGCCGCTGTCCTGGCTGCCGCTGATCGCCGACTACACCCGTTTCGGCCGCTCGCCCGGGGCCATGTTCCGAGGCAGCGGCCTCGGCTACCTGCTGGCCAACATCTGGTTCATGGGCCTGGGCGCCGCCTACGCCCTGGCCGCCGGCGGGGCCGAGGGCATGCTGCTGTCGGCCCTGGCGGCCAGCGGCGGCGGCATCGCCCTGCTGCTGATCATCATTGACGAGACCGACAACACCTTCGCCGACATCCATTCGGCCTCGGTCTCGACCGCCACCCTGATCCGGGCCCGGCCGGCCCGGCTGGCCATCGGCTTTGGCGTCCTGTGCACGGCCATCGCCCTGATCGCGCCCCTGGCCCGGTACGAGCACTTCCTGCTGCTGATCGGCTCGGTGTTCGCGCCGCTGTTCGGCGTGCTGCTGACCGACCACTTCGTCCTGCGGCCCTGGCGCGCCAACCCCAACGCCGCCCCGCCCGGGCTCAACCTGGCCGGCCTGGCGGCCTGGGCCATCGGCATTGGCGCCTACCAGCTGTTCAGCCGCCAGTTCCCCGAGGTCGGCGCCACCCTGCCGGCCTTCATCACCGCCGCCGTGGCCTATGCGGCCCTGCGGCTGCCGGCCATGCGGCCGGCCAAGGGCGGCTAGACCCTTTCAGGTTTTGATGTACGCATCAAAACCTGATCAAAAGGGTCTAGAATCAAACATTTAGAGCATGTCCGGGCGGGCGAACCGCATACACTTCGCCCTGACATGCTCTAGGGCTTCCGCGCAAACACGATCTCGCGACCATTCTGGCGCAGGGTGACCTGGCTGGCGGCCGCGCCGTCGGCCGGGAAGGTCAGGACGGCGCTCACCTCGACGATGTCGAAGGTCAGGGGCGAGCTGGCCCGCATGGTCACCGGCTCCTGGCCGGTCAGCTGGGCCTTCAGCGTCTCACCGTCGAGAAAGACCTTCATCTCGGTCTCCTCCAGCACATAGACGCCGGTCACCCGTTCGAGCGCGGCCCGGGGCACAGCCACGGCCTTCGGCGGTTCAGGCAGCGGATCGGCCGTGCGGGCGCCGACCACGCCCGGGCCGTCGCCCATCTGGAAAAAGCGCATGCCGCTGATCGCGCCCTTGGCGTCGCGCTCCAGCTTCAGCCGGTTGAAGCCGTCGGCGTACAGGAAGTCGTCCTTGCCGATCGGGGTGAGGACGGCGCGCTGGCCGCCGATGCGTTGAGCGGTCAGCTTGCCGTCGACGACGCGGAGCACCCGCGAGGTCTTCTCGTCGAACCGGTAGACGCCCTCGGCGGCCTTGAGCGCCTCGGCCGTCACCGGCACGGCCTTGGCCGACGGATAGGGCGCATCCAGCGCCGCCGCCGCCAGCTTGCGCGCCAGGCCCGAGGCATCGCCGTCCGCGTCGCTGTTCTGCAGCACCACCACGGTGATGTCCGGCCCGGGCAGGTAGGTCAGCTGGGAAGTGAAGCCGAAGATGCCGCCGCTGTGCTCCAGGGTCCCGGCGTCGCGCACCTTGCCCGGCCCGATGCCGAAGCCGTACCTGGCCTCGACCGCGGCGCCCTGGGGCGTGATCATCTGCTGGTAGATTTCGGACTTCAGGACCCTGCCCTCGTGCAGGGCCCGGTTCCACTTGAACAGGTCATCGACCGTCGACACCAACGCCCCGGCCGCATGCGGCTGGGTCATGCTGAGAATGCGCATCGGCGCCACCTTGCCGCCGTCCCGGGTGTAGCCTCCGGCCTGACGGGCGACGAACTTCGGGTCAGCGCCATAGCCGGTGTCAGCCATGCCCAGCGGCTTGAAGAACACCTTGTCCAGATAGTCGTACCAGGCCATGCCGCTGGCCGCCTCGATGACGGCGCCGACCAGCACATAGCCGCTGTTGTTGTAGTTCCACTTCTCACCCGGGGCGAACTCGACCGGCTGGTCCTTGAAGACCTCGATCATCTGGGCGGTGGTCAGGTCCCGCTTGATCTTGTCGACCATGTAGCCGGGCATGCCGGTGTAGCTCTTGATGCCGGAGGTATGGTTCAGCAGCATCAGGACGGTGATCTTGTCGCCGCCCGGATAGCCCGGGACGAACTTAGACAGCGGGTCGTCCAGCTTGACCTTGCCCTCCTCGACCAGCTTCAGCACGCCGGCGGCGGCGAACTGCTTGGTCACCGAGCCGATGCGGAACAGTTGGCCCGGCGCCAGGGCGGTGTGGGCCTCGATGTCGGACTCGCCCCGCGCGCCCCGGAACAGGACCGTATCGCCCCGCGCGACCAGCACGGCCGCGCCCGGCCCCTGGGCGCCATAGCTGCTCTCGAGCAGATCCCTGGCGTAGGCGGCCACGTCGGTCCGCGCCGCGGCCGGCGGCGTCTGGGCCAGGGCGGCAGGCGCCATCGGCGCGGCGACAAGGAGAAGGGCCAGCGCGATGGCGTTGGTCTTGAACATGAGGGGGTCCCCGTAGGCCAAACTGAACAGCGACCGCGACCTTGCCGCAAAACCGCGCGTCTGCCTCGTTTCAAATCGGCAATGTCGGGAAAGGCTCAGGTGACGGTCCTGATCGGCCGGGTCCCGTCCCACTCGGCCGCCTTCTGGCGGATATGTTCGAAGAACCTGCCCTTGCCGCCGCTGATGTCGCTGATCTCGATGACGGTGCCCGGATGGCCGCCGGGCAGCCGGTCGGTATCGAAATAGGCGAACCGCCCCTGCTCGCCGCCGATCTGCCCCTCGTGGCCGACGCGGTAGCCCAGGGCCCGGGCCCGGTCGTAGAGCGCCTGATAGTCGCGCGACCAGTAGCTCATGTGCTGCAAGCCCTCGTGGCCGGCGTCGAGGAACTCCCTGTACATCGAAGGCGCGTCGTTGAGCTGCTGGATCAGTTCGATCTGCAGGTCGCCGCTGTTGGCCAGGGCAATGCTCATCTTCACGTCCGAGTCCTGGCCGCGATGCCGGAACCAGTCGGTCTTCACCTCCTCGATGAAGAACCAGGGCCCGACCCCCATCACCTTCACCCAGTGGTCCATGGCCGCATGGATGTCACGCACCACATAGCCGTTCTGACAGACCGCCCCGAAGATCCGACTCATCGCTGTCCTCCACCAATCGCAGAAGACCCCCTTTTCGAGGTCTTGTGAAACGCTGTTCGAAGCCCTTCGATGTCGGCCAACTGACAAAGGGAGCTCGCCATGGCCGACGGATCGATCACCGCCAAACCGCATCCGGTCTACGATATC
This sequence comes from Caulobacter sp. SRI_014, assembly GCF_057586315.1. Lineage (NCBI taxonomy): Bacteria > Pseudomonadati > Pseudomonadota > Alphaproteobacteria > Caulobacterales > Caulobacteraceae > Caulobacter > Caulobacter sp. SRI_014. The sequence goes on from NZ_JBYCZQ010000001.1 coordinate 727,103, forward strand.
CCGCTGGAAAAGCTCGACCCGGCCCAGCCGGCCCTGTTCCAGGCCGATGACGTCCTGCCGATCTTCGAACGCCTGCGCGCCGAGGACCCGGTCCACTGGTGCGCCGAGAGCGAGCACGGCCCCTACTGGTCGATCACCAAGTACGACGACATCATGGCCGTCGACACCAACCACCAGGCCTTCAGCTCCGACTTCATGAAGGGCGGCATCACCATCGCCGGCGGCAGCGCCAACATCGAGCCGCTGCCGATGTTCATCGCCATGGACCCGCCGCGCCACGACGTGCAGCGCAAGGCCGTCAGCCCGGCGGTGTCGCCCTCCAACCTGCAGGCGATGGCCCCGGTCATCCGCGAGCGCGCCGCCGCCATCCTCGATGGCCTGCCCATCGGCGAAGAGTTCGACTGGGTCGATCTGGTGTCCAAGGAACTGACGGCCATGACCCTGGCCACCCTGTTCGACGCGCCGCAGGAGGACCGCCGCAAGCTGACCCACTGGTCCGACGTGGTCACCGCCATCCCGACGCCGGGCGGGCTGGTCGAGACCCTGGAACAGAAGCTCGAGGTCTTCGTCGAGTACCAAGCCTATTTCGCCAACCTGTGGAACCAGAAGGTCAACGCCCCGCCGGCCCCCGACATGATCTCCATGCTGGCCCACCACCCGGCGACGCGGGACATGGCCCCGCGCGAGTTCTTCGGCAACGTCGTGCTGCTGACCGTCGGCGGCAACGACACCACCCGCAACACCATCTCCGGCTCGATCCTGGCGCTGAACCAGAACCCCGACCAGTACGCCAAGCTGCGGGCCCACCCCGAGTTGATCCCCAGCATGGTCTCCGAAACCATCCGCTGGCAGACGCCGCTCGCCCACATGCGGCGCACCTGCGTCGCCGACACCGAAGTCGGCGGCAAGCTGATCCGCGTGGGCGACAAGGTGGTCATGTGGTACCTGTCGGGCAACCGCGACGACAGCGTCATCGCCAACCCCAACGCCTACATCATCGACCGCGAGCGCCCGCGCCAGCACATCTCGTTCGGCTTCGGCATCCATCGCTGCGTCGGCAACCGCCTGGCCGAGCTGCAGTTGACCATCATCTGGGAAGAGATCCTCAAGCGCTTCCCGGAAGTGAAGCTGGTGGCTGAGCCCAAGCGCAGCTACTCGACCTTCGTGCGCGGCTACGAAACCATGCCGGTGATCATTCCGACCCGGACCTAGTCCGGCCGGTCGATCAGCCAGGCGGCCCCGGCTGACAGCTTTGCCATCACATCGGTCGGACGCTGGCCGGCCGGGTAGGAGGCGATGATGGCCGCCATGCCCCGGCCCAGCGCCCACAGAGCGTGGGCGGCGTTCTCGCGGCGATGCTCCGGGATGCGGTCGTCGCGCAGGACGGCGGCCTTGTAGGCCTCGAACATCCGGTACTCGGCCTCGCGCAGCTCCGAATGGCGCGACAACAGCCTCTCCCCCAGCATCAGCGAGAACAGCTCCGGCCGCGTCTCGACAAAGTGGAAGAAGGCCCGCGCCCCGCCCCGCATCGGCGACAGGAACTCCGGCCGCTCCTGATACTCCAGGATGTCGCGCCGCAGGTCCTCCAGCCCCATCAGGGCCAGGCTGACCAGCAGCGCCTCCTTGTTCTCGAAGTAGTGGTAGATCGAGGCCAGCCCGATCCCGGCCATCTCGGCGATGGCCCGCAGGTTCAGCGCCTCGACGCCCTGCTCGGCCAGGATGGCGGCGGCCGCGTCGAGGGCCTTGCCGCGAATGCCGGCGGCGTCCTGCAGGGAGGTTTTGGGTCTGGCGCTCACCCGCGCATCTAGCGCCGATGACCGCTCCGCATCAACGCCGGCCCCACAACATGTTGGCGGCCACCATCAGCCCCCAGACCGCCTGGACCAGTACGAACAGGCCAAACCCGTGGACATCCAGGGTCAGCCATCCGCCGATAAGAGCGACCAGCAGGGCGACATTGGCGACGATACCCGCCGCGCCGATCCAGCGGCCGAGGCCACCCTGGCGGACCAGGGCGATCGACCACAGCACCACCGCCACGCCGGTGGCCACCACCCCGGCGGCGGCGAAGGCCTGATTGAGCTCCCACAGGGCGCGGGACACCGCCCCGGCGCCGGCCAGATCCTGGGTCGCCGCCAGCTTGCGCGCCACGGTGGGGGCCACAAAGCCGTTGATCAGTCCGGCCACGGCCATGGCCAGGCCTCCGGCGAAGTAGGCCATCCGTCCCGCCCTCGCCAGGCGCGGGAAGGCCAGCCCGTCCGAGAACCCCGCGTACCCGACCGCCAGCAGTCCGATGATGGCCAGCAGCGAGCCGTGCACCAGGGCGTTGAGGACGCTGACCCGCGCCAGGTTCTGCATCGCTTCAGGCAGGGTTGCGCCGTGCCCGGTCGGATGGTGGGCCATGGCCAACCCCATCAACAGCGACCCGCCGCCGATGATCAGGGCGCTCACGCGGTCTCGTTTGGCGGCGTCGGTCATGCACTTGTCTCCTCTGGCGTTGCAGGCGCATGGTTAGCGGCAAGACGGGCGGGCGCGTCGGACGCCAGGCTGTCGCCGTCCGAAACCGGACACAGGGGGTCAGATGTCCAGTACTGCCGTTGCTGACCGGCGCGAGCGCAAGACGCGCGGGGCCCTGCTCAGCGCCTTTGTCGGCATGGTCACCCGCCGTCGCTATGACGACATCCAGGTTGCCGAGATCGCGCAAACAGCCGACGTCGGCCGCTCGACGTTCTACGCCCACTACAAGGACAAGGACGAACTGCTGTTCGACAGCATGGGCTGGTTCTTCGCAACCCTGGCCTCGGCCTGCGGTGATGGCGGCCAAGGCCATCCGATGCCCTTCCTGACCGCCCACATCTGGGAGAACCGCGCCTTGGGTCGGCGGATGATCAGCGGCCCCCGCGCCCCGCTGGCCTCACCGCGCGGCGTTCGGCGCCTGGCCGACGCCATCGAACAGCAGCTGGCCGGCGAGCCGCTTGCCTGGCCCGTCCGGCTGCTGGCCGCGCAGATCGCCGAGGCGCAGCTGGGCCTGCTGCGCGCCTGGATCCTCGGCGAGGCCGAAGCCACACCGGCGCAGATCGCCCTGTCGCTTACCCGCACCACCCGCGCCATGGCGGACGCGGCCCGCCTCTGACGGGGAACCTTTCCCCAAAGCGGGCGTATCGTCTTTCTGGTAAACTGCGCTTGCAGGGGGGCTTGATCATCACCGTCGGCGGCCACAGGACATCGGGGCTCGATCCCTATCGGCTGCTGATCGACAGCATAACCGACTACGCCATCTACATGCTCGACGCCGACGGCCATGTGGTCAGCTGGAACCCCGGCGCCGAGCGGTTCAAGGGCTACGAGGCCCACGAGATCGTCGGCGAGCATTTCTCGCGCTTCTACACCGACGAGGACCGCGCCCAGGACCTCCCCGCCCGCGCCCTGGGGCAGGCCCGTAGCGAAGGCCGGTTCGAGGCCGAGGGCCAGCGGGTCCGCAAGGACGGCAGCTGCTTCCCGGCCCATGTGGTCATCGACGCCATCAGGGACCGCGACGGCCAGGTCATCGGCTTCGCCAAGATCACCCGCGACATCAGCGAACGCGTCGCCGCCCAGAAGGCTCTGACCGAGGCCCGCGAGAGCCTGATGCAATCCCAGAAGCTGGACGCCATCGGCCAGCTGACCGGCGGCATCGCCCATGACTTCAACAACCTCCTGATGGCCATCCTCGGCAGCCTGGAACTGCTGCGCAAACGCCTGCCGGACGATCCCCGCGGCCGCGCCCTGCTGGAAAACGCTGTCCAGGGCGCCGAGCGCGGGGCGGCTCTGACCCAGCGTATGCTATCCTTCGCCCGCAAACAGGAACTGGCCCTGGAGCCGGTCGATGTGCCGATCCTGGTGCGTGGCATGGCCGACCTGCTGCAGCGCTCGGTCGGGCCGATGATCCAGCTGTCCCTGCGTTTCGGCGAGGACCTGCCGCCGGTGACGACCGACCCCAACCAGCTGGAGACGGCCCTGCTCAACCTGGTCGTCAACGCCCGGGACGCCATGCCCCAGGGCGGCGAGATCATCATCGAGGCCAGCCGCCAGACCGTCGGCCCGGGCATGGGACTGGATGGGGCGCTGCCCCCCGGCGACTACCTGCGCCTGCGCGTCGCCGACGAGGGCGAGGGCATGGACCCGGGCACCCTGTCCCGAGCCCTGGAGCCCTTCTACACCACCAAGGGCGTCGGCAAGGGCACTGGCCTTGGCCTCTCAATGGTCCATGGCCTGGCCGAACAGTCGGGGGGGCGTCTGGAGCTGGCCAGCAGACCCGGCGAGGGGACGCGCGTCGACATCCTGCTGCCGCGCAGCCAGGAGGCGGTCCGGCCCAAGGGTTCCGGCTTCGCCCACCAGCCGCCCTGCGGCGGCCCCCTGCGGGTGCTGGCCGTCGACGACGACGCCCTGGTGCTGCTCAACACCGCCGCCATGCTGGAAGACCTCGGCCACAGCGTCGTCGCCGCCAGCTCGGCCGCCGAGGCCATGCGGGCGCTCGATCAACAGACCTTCGATGCGGTGATAACCGACTTCGCCATGCCTCGCCGCTCCGGCCTGGAGCTCAGCCGCGACATCGCCGTCCGCTGGCCGGACCTGCCGGTGATCATGGCCAGCGGCTACGCCGAACTGCCGCCGGGCGTCGATGTCGCCTTGACCCGCCTGGCCAAGCCCTACAGCCAGGCCGATCTCACCCGGGCCCTGGCCGAGGTGTCGGCCCGCCGCGTCCCGGTCTGACCGTCAGTCCCGCGGCTGCGGAATGACCCGCAGATAGGGCTTCAGCGTCTTCCAGCCGTTCGGATACTTCGCCGCGGCCTGCTCGTCGGTAACGGCCGGCGGGATGATGACGTCGTCGCCCGGCCGCCAGTTCACCGGCGTCGCCACCGTGTGCCTGGCATTGAGCTGCAGGGCGTCGAGCAGCCGCAGCACCTCGTCGAAGTTGCGCCCGACGACCATCGGATAGATCAGCATCGCCTTGATCTTCTTGTCCGGCCCGATGATGAACACCGCCCGCACCGTGGCGTTGTCGGCCGCCGTGCGGCCCTCCGAGGTCGTGCCCGCCCCTTCCGGCAGCATGTCGTAGAGGGTCGCGACCGTCAGCTCAGTGTCGCCGATCATCGGGAAGTTGACCGCGTGGCCTTGCGTCTCCTCGATGTCGGCGGCCCACTTGCCGTGGTTCTCGACCGGATCGACGCTGAGCCCGATTACCTTGGTGTTGCGCCTGTCGAACTCCGGCTTGAGCCTGGCCATGAAGCCCAGTTCGGTCGTGCAGACCGGCGTGAAGTCCTTGGGGTGCGAAAACAGGATGGCCCAGCTGTCGCCGATCCAGTCGTGGAAGGTGATCTCGCCCTCGGTGGTCCTGGCGGTGAAATTGGGGGCTTCGGAATTGATCCGCAGGGTCATCGGCTCGGTCTCCTCGGGGCAGGGCAGACCAAGCTTCTAGTCCCGCTCATCCGCGGGACCCGCGCCAGAATATTTAGCCCCCCTTTTAGAGTTTGGGGCTTTAGCCGCCCTTCTTGCGGGCCTTGGGCGTGATCTTGACGTTCATCCGCTTGCCGGCCCGGATCAGGTCGAAGCTGATCGACTGGTCGATGCTCCCGGGCCCGAGCACCCGCAGCAGATCGTCAAGACCCGTCAACGGCTTGCCATCGGCGGCGATCAGGAGGTCGCCCTCGGCCAGGCCCGCCTTGGCGGCCGGCCCGTGCGGTTCGACCGCCGCCACCCACACCGCATAGGACTGGGTGACCCCGGCCGCCCTCGCCATGGCCGGCGGCACCGGCGTCTGCTGGGCGACCACGCCGATGGAGCCGCGCCGCACATGGCCGTGGGCCAGCAGCTCGGCCATCACGAAGCTGGCCGTGTTGGCGGCCACCGCGAAACACAGCCCCTGCGCCCCGGAGATCACCGCCGTGGCGATCCCCACCACCTCGCCGGCGCTGTTGACCAGGGGCCCGCCGCTGTTGCCGTAGTTGAGCGCAGCGTCGGTCTGGATCAGATCCTCGATCAGCCGCCCACGCTCGCCACGCAGGGACCGGCCGAGCGCCGACACCACCCCGGTGGTCACCGTCGCCTCGAAGCCCAGCGGGGCTCCGATGGCGATGACCAGCTGGCCGCGCCTAAGTTGCTTGGAATCCCCCAGCCGGGCATGCGGCAGCCGCACGTTCTGCTCGACCTTCAGGAGCGCGATGTCGGTGTCCGGATCATCGCCGACGCAGCGCGCGGTCAGGGCCCGGCCCTCGGCGGTGATGATGGCGAACCGGCCGAAGCCCTGAACCACATGGCTGTTGGTCAGGATCAGCCCCTCGGGGCTGACCACGAAGCCCGAGCCCTCGCCCGCGAAGCTGCGGTCGGACGTCAGCGGCTGGACCCGCACCACGGCGGGGCCCACATGTTCGACGGCGCGGACCACGGCGTTGGAATAGGCGTCCAGCAGGTCGGCGTTGGCCAGCGGCGTCACCGGGCTGGAGGGCCCGGCCTCGAAGGCGCGGTCGCCGACGTCGAACACGAAATCGGCTTCCGGCGGGAAGGAAAAGGCCGGCAGCCGGCGCACGGGGCTGCGCGCCCGGTGGAACGACTGATACTTGCGGCCCTTCATCATCGACACCACCCCCAAATGGTTAACGGGAGTGAAGCACAGGCGTCGCCGACGGCCAAGGCCCGCTCGCCTTCCGCGCTAGAACCCCTTCAGGTCCGGGTCCAGCGTCTGGCCCTCGTCCAGCTGCACACCGAAGCTGTTCAGCATCATGCAGACCTGGGTGTACTGGCCGGCGCTGAACACCACATCCATGCACTGCTTGTCGCTGAAGTGCCGCTTCAGGGCCGCCCAGGTGGCGTCGCTGATGAAGTAGTTGTGGTGCAGTTCGTCGCTGGCCCGGATCAGCGCCGCGTCGGCGTCGCTCCAGCCGGCGTCGGCCCCCTTCTTGATCCGCGCGATCTCGTCGCCGGTCAGCCCGGCCCGCTCGCCGATCGGCACATGCTGGGTCCATTCGTAGCCCGCCTTGCACAGATAGCCGATGCGCAGGATGACGATCTCCCGCTCGCGGGCCGGCAGATCGTTCTTCTTCGACAGCACATACTCGCCCCAGCCGAGGAAGCCTTTGAGCGCCGCCGGCGCCCGCGCCAGGGTGCGGAAGATGTTGATCACCGGCCGCCCGCTGCCGATCATCGGCGCCAGCACCGCCCGCTGGTCGTCATTGAGCTCGGCGTCGGGCAGCGGCGCGATGCGGGGGGCGGTCAGGCGCATGGGGGTTCCTCTTCTCTCGTTTCAGGGACGATAGCGCGCGCCCGGCCCCGGCGCGACCCGCCGGTTTGTCGGGCCGTCGACCTTCGCCGTTCAGCCGAGGTTCAGACTGACGGTCCCAGCGTCCCGCTCCATCGTAAGCTTACCCCCCGGAGCAACAGCCATGGCGACCTTCACCGGCACCAACAATCGCGACGTCATCACCGGTACGGCGACCGCCGACGTCATCAATGGCCTGGGCGGCCATGACGACATCTACGGCGGCGATGGCAATGACCTCATCGACGGTGGCACGGGTGACGACACCCTGTTCGGCCAGGCCGGCGACGACCGTCTGATCGGCGGCACGGGCTTCAATGACCTCTACGGGGGCTCAGGCGCTGACACCTTTGTCCTGAGCACGCGCGGCGTCGGGCTGAGCGACGACCTGATCTGGGACTTCACCTTCGACATCGACCGAGTCGACGTCTCGGCCTGGGGGATCAGCGACCTGTCACAGATCCAGGCCCTGCTGTTCATCGACAACGAGAACAGCGCCTACCTGAACGCCTTCTACAACGGCTACGACCACTACCTGACCCTCGACGGCGTCCATCCCGAAGACCTGATCGCCGCCGACTTAGTCTTCTCCAACGCCGCCGCCAAGACCGAGACCGGCACGGCCTACGCCGACACCCTGTTCGGCAGCCGCTTCAACGACATCCTCAACGGCGGCGGCGGCGACGACATCCTGCTGGGCGGCGTCGGCAACGACCGCATGACCGGCGGCGCGGGATATGACGATCTCGTTGGCGGTCTGGGCGACGATGTCTACATCGTCGAGGCGGCCACCGACTGGGTGTTCGAACTGGCCGGCGAAGGCATCGACCGTATCGAGACCGGCGTGACCCGTACCCTCGACGCCAATGTCGAAAACCTCACCCTGACCGGCGCCGCCAATGCCAGCGGCACGGGCAACGCCCTGGCCAACGTCATCCTCGGCAACGCCGGCGGCAACCTGCTCAAGGGGCTGGCGGGCAATGACACGATCAACGGCGGGGCCGGCGCCGACCGGCTGTACGGCGGTCTCGGGGCCGATGCGATGACCGGCGGGACCGGCGCCGACCGCTTCGTCTTCCAGTCCCTGAGCGAAAGCACCGTGACGGCTTCCGACCGCATCACCGACTTCAACACCCTCGAGGACCTGATCGACCTGACGGCCATCGACGCCAACACTGCCCTGTCCGGCAACCAGGCCTTCACCTGGGCCGACAGCTTAACCGGGGTGCGCGGCCAGGCGGTGTTGACCTATGACCTGGCCAGCAACACCTCGACCCTGCTGCTCGACCAGAACGGCGACCGGGTGGCCGACTTCCGCCTGCTGCTGACCGGCGAGTACGACCGCACTGACAGCGGATTCCTGCTCTAGCCGGGCGACCGGTGGGCTAGCTTTCGAGCCCGCCGGTCAGCACCGCCTCGGCAAAGCCGCAGTGCATCGCGATGCCGCGCGCCATCACCTGCTCATCGAGCGTCATCCGGTTCGAATGCAGCGCGCAGCAGGCGCGGTAGTCGCCGCCGACCCCGACCGGCGCCGCCCCCAGGAAGGCCATGGCGCCGGGCGCCTTCTGCAGGACGTAGGAGAAGTCCTCCGCCCCCATCATCGGGTTTTCCATCGTGTGCCAGGCGCTGTCGCCATACAGGGTCTTGGCCGTCCGCTCGGCCAGTTTCACCGCCGCGCTGGAATTGACCGTCACCGGGAAGCCCAGCTCGATCTCGACCTCGGCCCGGCAGCCGTGGGCGGCGGCGACATGCTCGGCCACCTGCCGCACGCCGGACCGCACCAGCTCGCGCGAGCGCTCCGACAGGGTGCGGAAGGTGCCGCGCATCAGGGCGTATTCGGGGATGATGTTGTAGGTCGTGCCGGCGTCGATGTGGGCGATGGTCAGCACCGCCGGATCGAACACCGACACCCGCCGGGTGATGAAGCTCTGCAGCGCCGTGACGATCTCGCAGGCGACCGGAATCGGATCGGTCGCGTCCTGCGGCATGGAGGCGTGGCCGCCCGCCCCCCAGACCTTGATGCGGATGGAATCCGAACTGGCCAGCAAGGCCCCCGACCGGCTGGCGAATGTCCCGGTCGGCATGTTGGGCGAGATATGCAGGGCGAAGGCCGCGTCCGGCAGCGGATCGATCAGCCCGTCGTCGAGCATGAAGCGGGCCCCGTGGTGACCTTCCTCGCCCGGCTGGAACATGAACATCACCGTCCCCGGCAGCTTGTCCCGCCTGGCGCAGAGGGCCTTCGCCGCCCCGGCCAGCATGGCCACATGGGTGTCGTGGCCACAGGCGTGCATCGCGCCCGCAATCCCGCTGGAGAAGTCGAGCCCGGTGTCCTCGGTCAGCGGCAGGGCGTCCATGTCGCCGCGCAGCAGCACCGTGCGCCCGTTGCCCCCGCCCCGCAGGATGGCCAGCACCCCGGTCGTCGACGGCCCCTGGCGGATTTCCAGCGGCAGCCCTTCGAGCGCCTTCAGCACCTTCTCGGTCGTCCGGGGCAGGTGCAGCCCCAGCTCCGGCTCGCGGTGGATGGCGCGGCGCAGCTCGATGGCGTCATGCAGCCCCGCATCGCCCGCGGCGGTCCAGGCGTCAGCGTCGATGGCGAGGGTGTCCATGGGAGGCTCCGAACGGTGTTGCGAGTCACGCTAGCACAGTTCCTCCCCCATCGGGGGAGGGGGACCGCGCGCGGCACGCGCGTGGTGGAGGGGGTCCCCACCGTCGAAGCAACGGCGCCTGCTTGCTCCAGAACAAAAGATGAACAATGATACATGAATGCAAGCGCCAGACCGCACCCGCGCTTTCGCCAGAAAGCTCCGCCGACAGATGACCCTTCCTGAGGTCGTTCTCTGGCAGGTCCTGCGCGGCTGCCAGCTCGAAGGCCTGAAATTCCGAAGGCAGCACGCCTTCGGCCCCTACATCCTCGACTTCTACTGTGCCGAGGCAAAGCTGGCCGTCGAGGTCGACGGCGCCTTCCACTACGAGGAAGGCAGGCCGGAATACGACGCGGAGCGTGACGCCTACTGCGCCCGCTATGGCATTCGAACCCTGCGTCTATCGGCTGCGGTGGTTCTCAAGGAAATGTCGGTGGCGGCGGACACCATCCTCGCCGCTGCCGCCGACAGTGGGGACCCCCTCCACCACGCGCGTATCCGCGCGCGGTCCCCCTCCCCCGATGGGGGAGGAACTGGGCCGCTCCGTCCGCGCGCCAACTAGAACTTCCGGATCAGCCGTACGGAGATCACGTCCAGTCCGGGGTTTTCATCCCCGGCCAGGCCCGCGTGGCTCATGTGGAAATAGGCCACCTCGCCCGACCAGTCGTCGTTCAGGTTGACCCCCGCCGCCGCCTCGGAGGCGATCAGCACCGGGCTGCCGAAGTAGATGCGGTCCGGATTCGCCACCGGACGGTCGCCGTCAGGGCCGTCATGCACACCCAGGCCCACGCTCAGCTGGGCGTAGACCTTCTTGTCCCCCCAGAACCGCCGCTGGATGCCGCCGGCAACGAAGTTGGTCCCGCCGTCGCTGTTCACCGAGCCCGTGGCCCAAAGCCGCCAGACGCCCAACCCGCGATCCACGTCCAGCGGATCGGACCGATAGTGAAGTTCCAGGTTCTGGCCGCTCTCGAAACAGCACTCCTGTTTCCACAGATCGACGTCGTGGGCCCCCACACCGACGCCGAGCTCGCCGGCGTTGGCGACGCCCGCCAGTCCCAAGCCCAGAGCGAAAACCGCCCCACCGAACACTGCACGCATGGCCTGTCCCCAATCAGGATGATCGTCCGGTCTTACGGGCTTTGGGACTCGGCGCAAAGGAGATAGTCAGGCGACCCAAACGCAGAGTTTCGGGGAGCCTTCCATGACCGTCACCTTCGCCGACATCGAAGCGGCCGCCGACCGTCTGGAAGACCTCGCCGTCGTCACCCCCCTGATCGAAAGCCCCCACCTCAACGACCGCCTCGGCGGCCGGGTCCTCCTCAAGGCCGAGACCATGCAGCGCGGCGGCGCCTTCAAGTTCCGCGGCGCGATGAACAAGCTGTCGAAGCTGACCGCCGATGAGCGGGCGCGCGGCGTCGTCGCCTGCTCCAGCGGCAACCACGCCCAGGGCGTGGCCCTGGCGGCGCGGATGCTGCAGGCCCCGGCGGTCATCGTCATGCCCGCCGACGCCCCTGCCATGAAGGTGGCCAACACCCGCGACTACGGCGCCGAGGTGGTGCTCTACGACCGCTACACAGAGGACCGCGAGGCGATCACCGAGGCCATCTCGAAGGATCGCGGCATGACCATCGTCTGGCCCTTCGACGACGAGGACGTCATCGCCGGCCAGGGCACGGTCGGGCTGGAGATGGAGCGCCAGGCGGCGGCCACGGCCGGCTTCCTGGACCTGGTGCTGACCCCGGTCGGCGGCGGCGGCCTGGCCTCGGGCGTTTCCACGGCCATCAGCCACATCCTGCCGGACGCCCAGGTCTACGGCGTCGAGCCGGCCGCCTTCAACGACACCGCCCGCTCGCTGGCGGCCGGCGAGCGGGTCGGCATCGCCAGGGACGCCCGTTCGATGTGCGACGCCCTGCTGTCGCCGATGCCGGGCCGCATCACCTTCCCGATCCTCCAGCACAACCTGGCCGGCGTCCTGACCGTCACCGACGCCGAGGTCGCCGAGGCCATGCGCTTCGCCTTCACCTGGCTCAAGCTGGTGGTCGAGCCCGGCGGCTGCGTCGCCCTGGCCGCCCTGCTGGCCGGCAAGCTGCCAATGCACGGCCGCACCGCCGGGGTGGTGCTGTCGGGCGGCAATGTTGACCCCGAGCTGTTCTCCAAGGTTCTGGCAGGCGAGATCTGATGTTCACCACCTTCACCCCCTTCCAGACCCCCGCCCTGGTCATCGACCTCGCCGCGCTCGATGCGAACCTCAGGACCATGCAGGCCCTGTGCGACGCCGCCGGCCTTCGCCTGCGCGCCCACGGCAAGACGCACAAATGCACGGCGCTCGCCCGGCTCCAGATGGAACACGGCGCCGCCGGCCTCTGCGCCCAGACCATCGGCGAGGCCGAGGCCTTCATCGCCGGCGGCATCAAGGACGTCCTGATCACCGCCCCGGCCCCCGCCTGGGCCGCCCCGCGCATCGCCGCCCTGACCGGACGCGGCGCGACCATCGGCGCCGTCGCCGACCATGCCGAGCAGATCGCCTGGCTGGGCGCCGCCGCCAAAGAAAGAGGGGGCGTCATCGACCTCGTGGTCGACGTCGATCCCGGCACCCACCGCACCGGCGCCCATCCGGATCAGGTCGTCGCCCTCGCCCGCCTCGCCGCCGACACCGAGGGCCTGCGCTTCGCCGGCATCCAGGCCTATGCCGGCCATATCCAGCACATCGGCTCCGCCGCCGATCGACAGGCCGCCTACGACGCCGTCATCGAACGCACCCGAAAGGTTCGCGACGCCCTGATCGCCGCCGGCCTGCCGCCGCCCGTCATCACCGGCGGCGGCACCGGCACCCACGCCTTCGACCTGAAGAGCGGCGTCTTCACCGAACTCCAGGCCGGCAGCTACGCGGTCATGGACGCCGAATACGAGGTCTGTGAATCCCCCTCCGGCGAAGGCTGGTCGTTCAAACAGGCGATGTTCCTCGCCTCCACCGTCGTCTCCGCCAACCACAAGAGCCACGTCACCGTCGACGCCGGCTTCAAGGCCCTGAGCAGCGACGGCCCGCCGGCCAAGGTCGCCTGGGGCGCCGCCGCCGGGGCGCTGTGGCGGCCGATGGGCGACGAGCACGGCATGGTGCTTCACCCCTCGGCCATCCCCCTCCTCAAGGGCGGCGATTTCGTCACCGCCGTCGAGGCCCTCGACGCCGACGAGGCCCAACCCTGGCGCAACGACGCCCCGCGCCTGGGCGACACCGTCTGGCTGCAGCCCGGCCACTGCGATCCGACCATCAACCTGCATGACGCCTTGATTGTCGTGGCGGAAGACGGGTCATGGGAACGTTGGGCCGTGGACGCGCGACGCATCACGGCCTGACACAACAACAGGTGCGGAGCTAAAGCCATGGATCTCGATTTCACCGGCAAGCGGGTCCTCGTCGTCGGCGGAACCAGCGGCATCGGCAACGGCATCGCCCATGGCTTCCGCACGCGCGGCGCCCAGGTCGCCGTCTGGGGCACGCGGCCCAAGGACGACTACAGGGTCGAGGACGGCTCCGACCTCACCGGCCTGACCTTCCACCAGATCGACGCCTCCGACTCCGAAGCGGTGGCCAATGCCCCCAGCCCCTTCGACGGCCTCGACGTCCTCGTCCTGGCCCAGGGCACCGTCCTCTACCGCAAGGGCGAGTTCGCCATGGACGGCTTCCGCAAGGTGGTGGGGGTCAACCTCGACTCCCTCATGGCCTGCTCCATGCGCTTCCTCGACGACCTCAAGTCGAGCGGCGGCAACATCGTAACCATCAGCTCGACCGCCGCCTTCCACGCCACCCGCGGCAACCCGGCCTACAACGCCTCCAAGGCCGGGGCCGTGGCCCTGACCCGCACCCTGGGCCAAGCCTGGGCGACCGACGGGGTGCGCGTCAACGGCGTCGCCCCGGGCCTGGTCGACACCAAGCTGACGAAGGTCACCACCGAGAACCCCGACCGCCTGGCCGCCTCCCTGCGCGGCATCCCGCTGAACCGCCTGGGCACCCCCGAAGACATGGCCGGCGCCGTCCTCTTCCTGGCCTCGCCACTCGCCGCCTACATCACCGGCCAGACCCTGATCGTCGATGGCGGCCTGACCCTGTAGGCTCAGACGAATCTCCGGGGGCCCGCCATGCAGATCATGATGTCCGATGTCGCCCACGCCCGGGTGGCCGCCGAGCTTCCCGGCGATCTGGACATCCTGACCCTCGACGCCGAGGGCGTGGTCCGCCGGCGCGGCCGGCCGGTCGCCGACGGCGAGGTCGATCCGGAGGTTTTCTGGATCAGCCTCGACCTGTTCACCGGCGGCCGCCTGCCCGGCTTCTTCCGCCGGATGATGGCCGCCCCCAACGTCCGCTGGGCCCAGACCTTCAACGCCGGCCTCGACAGCCCGGTGTTCAACGCCATCATGGCCAAGGGCATCCGCCTGACCAAGTCGAGCGCCCAGGGCCCGGCGATCGCCGAGTACGTCATCGCCCGCGCCTTCGCCCTGATCCATCCCATCGCGGAGGCGAGCGAGGCGCAGCGCGAGCACGACTGGCGCCGGGTGAACTTCCGCGAGATCGGTTCGACCCGCTGGCTGATGGTCGGCTTCGGCGCCATCGGCCGAGAGATCGCCGCCCGGCTGAAACCCTTCGGCGCCCACCTGACCGTCGCCCGGCGGGACCTGCGCCCCGACCCGCTGGTCGACGCCGTCCACCCGACCAGCGACCTCCACAGGCTGCTGCCCGACGCCGATGTCGTGGTCCTGGCCTGCGCCCTGAACGACGCCACCCGGGGCCTCGCCGACACCGCCTTCTTCGCCGCCCTCAAGCCCGGCGCCATCCTGGTCAACATCGGCCGCGGCGGCCTGGTCGACGAGGCCGCCCTCAGCGAGGGCCTCGGCCGCGGCCAGCCGGCCATGGCCGTGCTCGACGTCTTCGAGACCGAGCCCCTGCCGGCCGAGAGCTGGCTCTGGGATCACCCCCGCGTCCAGGTCACGGCCCACTGCGCCGCCGCCGGCGACGGCGTGGTCCGGCGCGGCGACGACCTCTTCCTCGAAAACCTGCGCCGCTACCGCGCCGGTGAAGCGCTGCTGAATGAAGCTCACCCCAGCGAGGTCGGCCTCTGATGACCCGCCGCCGCTGGCTCATCGCCGGCGCCGTGGCGCTGATCGCCGTTCTGGCCCTGGCCTGGACGCAAGCGGCGCCCTGGCCCCGCACCGGCGCCACCTTCGTCGCCAAGCAACTTTGCTCCTGCCTCTTCCTGACCGGCCGCACCGAAGCCAGCTGCCGCACCGATTTCGGCGACTACGTGAACCGCTTCACCGTCCGCATCGACCGCAGCGGCCTGCCCAGGACCGCTCGCGTCTCCACCTCCCTGGCCATGTTCCGCGGCGAAGCGGTGTACGAAGAGGGCTACGGCTGCAGGATCGCCCGATGACCCCTAAAGACCTCTACGCCTCGAAGCTGACCACCGCCGCCGCCGCCGTCGGCGAGATCGCCTCGGGCGACCGCGTCGCCATGGGCATGGCCCTGGCCGAACCGCCAGGCCTGCTCACCGCCCTCGCCGCCCGCGCCGAGGCCCAGGATGTCGACGAGGTCCGCCTCTACTACTTCCACTCGACGCCGCACGCCGCCGCCACGGTCCTGCGCTACGAGCTCATGGACCGCATCCGCCCCCACTGCTTCTTCCTCGGCCCCGTCGAGCGGATGCTGCTGGCCCAGGGCGAGAAGGACGGCCGTCAGACCGTCTGGTTCGTCCCCGGCGCCTTCAGCCAGGCGCCCCGGCTGATGTGCGAGTCCGAGCCCATCGACACCTTCATGACCTGCGTCTCGCCGATGGACGCCCATGGCTTCTTCAGCCTCGGTCCCAGCAACGACTACGGCCTCTCCCTGGTCCGCTCGGCCCGCCGCGTGGTCGTCGAGGTCAACCGCCACACCCCCCGGGTGCGCGGCGGCATGATCCACGTCAGCGAGGTCGACGCCATCGTCGAGCAGGACACCCCGCTGTTCGAAAACCCGACGCGCGACGGCGCCCCGGAAGACGCCGTCATCGCCCGGCTGGTCGCCGAACTGGTCGAGGACGGCGCCTGCCTGCAGATGGGCATCGGCGCCCTGCCCGAAGCCGTCTGCGGGGCCTTGAGCGACCATCGCGACCTGGGCATCCACACCGAACTCTTCGCGCCGGGCCTGATGAAGCTGATGCAGTGCGGCGCCGTCACCAACGCCCGCAAGGCGACCAACACCGGCCGCTCGATCTTCACCTTCGCGCTCGGCGACAAGGCCCTCTACGCCTTCATCGACGACAACGCCGCCGTCGAGAGCCGCCCCGTCGACTACGTCAACGACCCGGCGGTCATCGCCCGTAACGACAAGGTGGTCTCGGTCAACGCCACCCTGCAGATCGACCTCTCCGGCGCCTGCAACAGCGAGCACATGGCCGGGCGCCAGTACAGCGCCGCCGGCGGCCAGCTGGACTTCGTGCGCGGCGCCTATGGCAGCAAGGGCGGCAAGTCGATCATCGCCTGCCATTCGACCGCCAAGGACGGCGCGGTCTCCCGCATCGTCAGCCGCCTCGACGGCCCGGTCACCACACCGCGCAACGATGTCCAGTGGGTGGTCACCGAACACGGCCGCCGCAATCTCAAGGGCCTCAGCATCCAGGAAAGGGCCAAGGCGATGATCAGCCTCGCCGACCCGAAATTCCGCGATGGCCTCAGCGCAGAGGCGAAAGCGGCGGGGCTGATCTAGGCCCTCCGAATATGTCTAGACATATTCATCTGGCGCTACCGGGAACACATTGACTTGCCGCCATCGCCGGCGCCGACGATCGCCCTGACGGCGCGCGGCAATTCAATGTGTCCCCTCTTCCCCTTTCTTCGCGGGTGGTCCCAAGGGGGTCACCCGCGGTCCGGAAGTGGGTTGAATGCAGCCATCGGGCGGACGCCCGGTTGGTCATAAGGCGTTGAAATAGCGAATAAAATAATTCACACCGCCCGCCCGGCCATGCTATAATGGGTCCGCTTCGAACAGCCTACCCGTACAGCGCCGCCCCCTCCCGGGTCAGCGCCTCCAGCTCGTCGAACAGGGCCTCGTCGACGGCCTTGAAGTTGAAGCAGCTCTTGCCCTGCATCCGCTTCTTCAGCGCCGGGCTGATCTTCGCCGCCAGCTCGGGGTGCGTGTAGACCGGCATAAGGTGGTAGCTGACATAGGCCTTGCCCTGTCGCACGCCCCCGAACCACACGGGCTGACCCGGTTTCAGCGGATGAATCCAATCGCTGGTCAGCTCGATGCCACCCGGCCCCTCGCGGGTCACCCGCATATCGGGCGCCGCCCGCCTCAGGCGCCTGATCAACTCATTCTTGATCGCAGCAAAATCGCTCATCCGCCCACCCTGCCAAACCACGCGCTCGAAGCAAAGGTGGACGCCGCCGCGCTTCCCCGCCAAACATGGCGCAAATCTTCGACCCATCCTGTCGCCTTGGGGGCCGCATGAATCGCCGTTTCACCATCTTCATCGTCGCCTCCATGGTGCTGGGCGTGCTGGCGGGCCTCGCCGTCAACCAGACCCTCAGCGGCGACCAGCTGACCACCGCCATCGACGTCTTCAACCTGATCACCACCCTGTTCCTGCGGCTGATCAAGATGATCATCGCGCCGCTGGTCTTCACCACCCTGGTGGTCGGCATCGCCCATATGGAGGACGCCGCCGCCATTCGCGGGGTCGGCTTCAAGGCCATCGCCTGGTTCATCTTCGCCTCTCTGATCAGCCTCAGCGTGGGCCTGGGCATGTTCCACCTGCTCAGCCACTTCTGGGACCTGGGCGGCAACCTCAACATGACCAGCGAGGTGGCCGGCAAGGCCGCCACCGTCGACACCTCCTCCTTCACCCTGAAGGAGTTCATCACCCACCTGATCCCGACCTCGATCTTCGACGCCCTGGCGACCAACCAGATCCTGCAGATCGTCGTCTTCGCCGTCTTCGTCGGCACCGCCGTCTCGGCGCTCGATGACCGCGCCCCGGCCGTCATGGCCCTGGTCGAGCAGGGCATGAACATCATGCTCAAGGTCACCGGCTATGTGATGGCCCTGGCGCCGATCGCCATCTTCGCCGCCCTGGCCGCCGCCATCGCCAAGCAGGGTCTGGGCATCATCGGCACCTACGCCGAGTTCATCGGCGGCTTCTACATCTCGCTGGGCGTGCTCTGGGGCCTGCTGTTCCTCGCCGCCGTCGTCACCCTCGGTGGCCGCGCCGTGGGCCTGTTCCGCGCCATCACCCCGCCGACCCTGCTGGCCTTCTCGACCGCCAGCTCCGAGGCCGCCTATCCGCGCACCCTGGAAGCCCTGGAAAAGTTCGGCCTGCCGCGCCGGGTGGTCAGCTTCGTGCTGCCGCTGGGCTACAGCTTCAACCTCGACGGCTCGATGATGTACTGCACCTTCGCGGTGCTGTTCATCGCCAAGGCCCACGGCATCGAACTGACAGTCGCCCAGCAGATCTCCATGCTGCTGCTGCTGATGGTCACCTCCAAGGGCATGGCCGGCGTTCCGCGCGCCAGCCTCGTCGTCATCATGGCCACCCTGACCTACTTCGGCATGGACGAGGCCTGGATCGCCCTGGTGCTGGCCGTCGACCACCTGCTCGACATGGGCCGCTCGGCCACCAACGTGGTCGGCAACTCGGTGGCCTCGGCCGTCGTCAGCCGCTGGGAAGGCAAGCGCGGCCAGAAGGAGCCGGTGGAAACGCCCGATCCGCTGGCCGGATAGGGGGCTTGCTTCCCTGAGCGTCAGTCAGGGCAGGATGCCTCCACCAACGGAGGCGCCTGCCATGACCGTCCACTACGAGACCGACGGCGACATCTGCGTCGTCACCATTGACCGGCCCCAGGCCCGCAACGCCGTCGACGGCGTCACGGCCCACGCCCTCTACGAGGCCTTCAAACGCTTCGACGCCGACGAGGGCTTGAGCGTCGCCATTCTCACCGGCGCGGCCGGAAACTTCTGCGCCGGGGCCGACCTCAAGGGCGTCGCCTCCGGAGCCGGCAACCCGGTCCACCGCGACGGCGACCTCGGCCCCATGGGTCCGACCCGCCTTGCGCTGTCCAAGCCGGTGATCGCCGCCGTCGAGGGCTATGCGGTGGCCGGGGGTCTGGAGCTGGCCCTGTGGTGCGACCTGCGCGTTGCCGCCGAAGGGGCAACCTTCGGCGTCTTCTGCCGTCGGTTCGGGGTGCCGCTGATCGACCTGGGCACCGTGCGCCTGCCCCGGCTGATCGGCCAGTCGCGGGCCATGGACCTGATCCTCACCGGCCGCCCGGTCGGCGCCGAGGAGGCCCTCTCCATGGGCCTGGCCAACCGCGTCGTCCCCGACGGCCAGTCGCTGGAGGCGGCCAGGACTCTGGCCCGCCAGATCGCAGGCTTCCCGCAGATGTGCCTGCGTAACGACCGCCGCTCGGCCCTCGAGCAATGGAGCCTGGGTTGGGACGCCGCCACCGCCTTCGAGATCGAGGTCGGGATGGAGACCCTGCGCACCGGCTCGGCCGTCGACGGCGCCACCCGTTTCAAGAGCGGCCAAGGCCGGGGAGGACAGTTCTAAGTGACCGACACAGCTGACGAAGGCGCGAGCCTCTTCAACGAGCGCCAGAAGGGCACTCTGCCCGACGCGCTCGATATAACCTGGGAAACGGTGCGCCACGGCCTGGCCCGTGGCCGCTTCACCGTGGCCGGCAAGCACATGGCGGCCAACGGCTACCTGCACGCCGGCAGCGTCGTCACCCTGGCCGACACCGCCGCCGGCTACGGCTGCGTCATGAGCCTGCCGCCCGGCGCCAGCGGCTTCACCACCCTGGAGCTGAAGTCCAACTTCCTGGGCACGGCCCTCAAGGGTGATGTCATCGTCGAGGCCGCGCTGGTCCACGGCGGTCGCACCAGCCAGGTCTGGGACGCCGTCGTGAAAAGCGAGGAGAGCGGCAAGACCATGGCCCTGTTCCGCTGCACCCAGATGGTCCTCTACCCGCCAAAACCCAAGGAGGGGGCCTAGCACCAACCCTTGAGGATGGGCGTCAGGAAGGCGAAGTCGCTCCAGTCCGGCGTCCCGGCCTGCCGCGCCCTCAACAGCGGCGCCTGGCGCACGATGGTCAGGCCGCATGAGGGAATGACATAGAGCCGCTGGAATCCGGCCCCGGCGGCGATGACCAGGTCCCTGGGCAGCTCGGCGGCGTGGGTCGAAAAGTCACTCGTCGTCCCGCGCGGGCCATAGCCGCCGACACCCGGCAGCCACCAGCTGACGCCATAGGCCGGGTTGACCTTCGACCCCACGAACTGCGCGCGGAAGGCGGCCGGATCGAGACCCGGACCACCGGCCCGGACGAACTCCCCGACCTTGGCCCATTCGCGGGCCGTGAAGCTGGCCCCCTGCGGCATCAGCGGCTCCCCCGCCGTCGTGCGCCGCCAGCCGAACGGCCTGGCCCCGACGGGATCGAGAACTCTTCGCTGAAGGTAGGCCAGGACGTCGGCGTCACCCGTCTTCGCCGCCGCAAGCTTGCGGTTCATCACCGCCCCGAACACCTGGAAGGGCTCGGCCCCGTACTGGAAGCGCGTACCGGGCTCGGCGGTAAACGGCGTGGCGATGGCCCCGGCATAGGCAGGCGGGCGGCCGATGGTGGTCGACAGCCCGCTGGTCAGGTTGAGCAGCTGGCGGATGGTCACGCCCGCCTTGCGCGGATCCTCCCGCCATTCGGGCAGGGTCGCCGAGACCGTCTCGTCGAGCGCCAATAGCCCGTCCTGGACCGCCGCCGCCGCGATCAGCCCGCTGAAGCTCTTGGTCCCCGACCACAGCTCCCAGCCCTGCCGGGGTCCGCCGCCGGAGGCGTAGCGCTCGCAGACCGCCTGGCCGTCCTTGAGCACCAGGACCGACACGCCGGCCCGCAGCTCGGAATAGGCGCCCGCCTCTTCGCACGGCCCTGCCAGCGCCGGGGCGGCGAGCCCGCAAAACAGGCCGATCAGGCCGACCAACAAGACCGAACGCATGCTCGCCTCTCCCCTCGAATGCAGGAGGTTTCACGCACCATCATGTCGCATCCGTCGCCCTGCCAAACCCCCCTTGCGTATCCGGATTCACATCGCTAGGTTCCGCGCCTTCGCTCTGGGGGCCCCAAACGGCCTTCAACACCGATATGGAGAGGTGGCAGAGTGGTCGAATGTACCGCACTCGAAATGCGGCGTGCCTGGAAGGGTACCGTGGGTTCGAATCCCACCCTCTCCGCCAATCCCTGAAATTAAGAGTCTGAGATCGTTGCGACGCCTTCCGCGTCGTCGAGGCTAGCCCGGCGCGGACTGGTTCGCGCCCTCGACCTCACGCAGGTAGACCGGCAGATCGTTGGACGGCGAGGCGGCTGGCACCTGGTACAGCATGTCGCCGACGAAGCCCCGGTGATAGGTCCCGTGGTTGACGATGTGCAGCAGGATGGCCTCGCGGGTCATGGCCCCCTGACCGCCGCCGACGAATTCGAACCGGATCGTCTCACCCAGCGTCTCGTCCGTCAGGACGTCGGCGTGGGCTATGTACCAGCGGTCCATCGCCTGCACGGCGGCCCAGAGATCGGCCAATGGCGGCGGGTAGTCGGTGTTGCGGGCGTTGTAGCCGTGAGGCCGGCCCTCCAGATGAGCGCGGAAGATGTCGTCGATGACGAAGCTGTGGTTGAGGGTGTGAACCATGTTGCCGAAGCGCGTGGGCCGCTGGCGCAGCGCCTCGCCCTCCGGCAGGGCCATGACGGTCCCGTAGGTGATGCGGTTGGCCCAGGCCTTGTAGCGGGTCAGCATCCGCACGGTGGCCAGGGCGCTCACGGAACGTCTGGCCGGAAAGCGATGTGGATCTTGTTGCCCTCCGGGTCGCGCAGGTAGGCGCCGAAGTAGCCGGGGGCGTAGTGCGGGCGCGGGCCGGGCGCCCCCTCGTCCGAGCCGCCCGCGGCCAGCCCTGCCGCGTAGCTCTGCGCAACCGCTTCAGGCGAGGCGGCGCGGAAGGCGACCATGGTCCCATTGCCGGCCGAGGCCCTGCGGCCGTCGAACGGCTGGTAGACATAGAAGCGCGGCAGGCCGGCGCCCTCGCGATGCCAGCAGAGGGATCGGGGACCGCCATCGGCGAGGACCGGTCGCCGGGTCAGGCCGAGCGGGGTCAAGACGGCGTCGTAGAACCTCCCGGCCCGGTCCAGGTCGCCGGCCCCGACAGTGATGTGGCTGAACACCGCGCCGCTACTCCGCCAGCAGGGTGATGGAGGTCGGCTGGGCCGGCGAGCGGACGATGGTCTGGGTCGCGGCGCGGTAGTCCTCAGGTTTGGCGAAGAAGATGTTGTCGACAAAGGTCTGGGGATTGCGGTCGTACAGCGGGAACCAGGACGACTGGATCTGGACCATCAGCCGGTGGCCCGGTTGCAGCACATGGTTCACCGCCGGCAGGGTGAAGCCATAGTGGACCGTCTTGCCGGCCGGCAGGGGCCGGGCCTTGTCGAAACCCTTCGCATAGCGCCCCCGGAAGATGTCAGCGCTGAGGATCAGCTGGTGGCCGCGCAGGGCCGGCGGAATGTCGGGCGTATCCGGATAGACGTCGATCAGCTTGACCACCCAGTCGGCGTCCGTTCCGGTGGTGGCGGCGTAGAGGTCGACGCGCGGCAGGCCGGCGAGGATCAAGGGCGCGGTTACCGGCGCGCCGAGATAGCCCAGCTGGTCGGTGCGGCCGGCCGTAAAGCGCTGGTCGGCGACCAGCCAGGTGCGCCAGGCGTCCGGATTGTTGCCCTGGATCGGACGCGCGGCGTAGAGGACCGGGCTGGCCGGATCGGACCGATAGCTGTCGGCGCCGGGTGCGGTCGGGGCGTGATCCTGCAACGTCCCGGACGGGCCAAGGTAGAAGCGGCGCTCCGTCCCCCTGGCCGGCCAGCGGTCGGCGGGGACCCAACGGTTGGCGCCGGTCTGGAAGGCGAGGACGGGCGGGGTGTCGGCCGGGGCGGCGCCGGACTTCAGCCGGGCATCGAGGAAGGGCTTGAGCACCCGGTCGCGGAAATGGGCGGCGGTGTTCTCGCCGAACTCCAGGGCGCCCAGGCGCGAGCCGTCCCCCAGCATGCCGCCGTGACGCCACGGCCCGAGCACCAGGAAGTTGCGGTCGTTGGCGCGGTCGGCGGCCTCCATCGCCAGATAGCCGTGGACGGCGCCGTAGCTGTCCTCCTGGTCCCAAAGGGCGGCGGCCCAGAGGGTGGGCACACTGGGCCGGCGAGCGGCCAGCAGGCGGTCGAGCGCCTGGCCGCGCCAGCTGGCGTCGTAGGCGGGATGGTCCGACACCGCCCGCCAGAAGGCGTGCTTGTCGAGGCCGGCGGCGGCGGCCATGCCCGAGGCGGACCCCGCCCCCAGGAAGGCATCGTAGTCGTCGCCCGGATCGGGATGCAGGATGGCGTCGGCGGTCTCGCTGCCCTGGGCGAAGCCGATGAAGTCCAGGGTCGGGAGGCGGAAGGCGCCGTGATGGAACCAGTCGTCCCCCATCCAGCCGTCGATCATCGGGTTCAGCGGCACGGCAGCCTTCAGCGCCGGATGCGGGTCCAGCAGCGCCATGACCACCGTCAGGCCCTCATAGGACGACCCGATCATGCCGACCCGGCCGTTGGCCTGCGGCAGGTGTTTCAGCAGCCAGTCGATGGTGTCGGCGGCGTCGGTGGCGTGGTCGATGCCTGTGCGGTTGACCGGCCCGCGCGGCGGCCGGGCCACCCAGTAGTCGCCCTCGGAGCGGGCCCGGCCCCGGACATCCTGATAGACCCGGATGTAGCCGTCCTCGACGAACGGCCGGTCGGGCGCCGGCAGGAAGTCGCCGACATGGACCGCGTCGCGATTGACCTGGCGCGCCTCGGCGAAAAACGGCGTACGGGTCAGCAGGATGGGGGCGTCTTTCACCGCGTTCGGTGTGACGATCAGGGTGTAGAGCCTGGTCCCGTCGCGCATCGGGACCATGACCTCCCGCACGGTGAAGTCGCGGGCCGGCGGCTCGGCGGCGCTGGCCAGAGTCGGACACATCAGGACCAGCAGCAGGGCCAGGATTCGAAGCATCACAGGCGGACTTCTCCCTGCATGACCGGCACGACGCCGCCGCCGATCTCGGCATGGATGGCGCCGGCCTCGCGCCAGGCGCGGACGGTGAGGTGGCTGGGCCGGCCCATCTCGACACCCTGGCCGATCTGGAAGGTGTCGCTTTCGGCGCCCGACAGGAACAGCAGCAGGCCGCCGAGCGGACCATTGGCGCTGCCGGTGGCGGCGTCCTCCCAGGTGCCGGCCAGGGGCGCGAACATCCGGGCCCAGAGGGCGCCGGTGCTCCGCGTATAGGCGTGAATCGACAGGCGGCCGGCGAAGTCCGGATAGCGGGCGACGACCTGGCGATAGGCGGCGAGATCGGGGATGCAGCGGGACAGGGCCCTGGGCTTGAGTTCCGCCAGCACGAAGGTCACGCCCATCGAGGCCTGACACGGGTGATGGTTGGCGGTGACGACGTCCTTCGCCGCGAGCCCCAGGCAACGCGCGATCTCCTCTGGCGAGACCTCCGGGCCGAGGGTCAGCGGCTGTGGCGCGCACACGGCGGCGGCGACCGCCGCCCCGGCCTCGTCGCGGGTGATGCGGGCCACGACCAGCCCGGCCGGCGCCTCCAGGCGCACGGTCTCGCCGGCCGCGCCACGCCGGGCCAGGGCGACCGCGGCCCCGACGGTGGGATGGCCGGCGAACGGCATCTCGTGACTGCGGTTGAAGATGCGGACGGCGGCGGTGTTGGCCGGGTCGGCCGGCGCCTTGAGGAAGATGGTCTCGCTGAGATTGAACTCGGCGGCCAGGGTCTGCATCTCGGTGTCGGTCAGGCCCTCGGCGTCATGGACCACGGCCAGCGGATTGCCGCCGAAGCGCGTGCGGGTGAAGACGTCGAAGGTCTCGAAGCTATAGCGCCGCTCGCTCATGACCGGCCACCGGGCGCATCGAACACCACCGGAGTGGCGATGGCGGAGGGTCGCGCGGCGATGCCGGCCCGGAAGGCCTCCAGTGTCTCCCAGCCCTCGGTCGGCACGGTCGGCCGGAAGGCCATGTGTTCGAGCTGGCAGAACAGGGCCAGTTCAAACAGGTTGGGCCCATCCGGAAGTTGCCGCCGAAGCGTCGGCAAGCGCTCGTCCAGCCAGGTCATGGCGCCGTCCAGACCCTTGGCGGCCTTGACGAAGAACAGATGGTCGGCGGGCAGGCCGGCGATGGTGATGCCGAAGGCCAGCTGGACCTGGCTGAGCATGGCCTGATGCAGCAATTCCCAGGCGACCTGCAGCTCCGGGCTCATCGCCTCGGGCCAGGTCAGGGTGAAGCCGGTGGGCGAGGCCTCGACGATCCGCCGGCAGATGGTCAGGGCGCCGAACACCTCGCCCTCGTCGCTGACCAGGGTCGGCAGCTTCAGCGCCGGATGGCCGCCGTAGTCCTCCGTTGCCAGGCTCTTGATGTTTTCGATGACGCGGAAGTCGAGCTCGACCCCCGCCTCGATGGCCACCATCCGGACCAGACGGGTGAAATGCGAGCCGCTACGGCCGAACAGGCGGGGATGGGTCAGGGACATCGGTCTAGCCTTACGCTTGCCCACGGAAGTTGGCCGGGCGGCGGGCGAAGAAGGCCTCGATACCCTCCGCTGCATCCAAGCCGCCGGACAGGATAGCGATCTGGCGGCCCTCATCGTCGGTCTGTTCGGCGAAGCCACGATCGTAGGTCCGCGACAGCAGATGCTTGACGACCCCGTGGGCCTGGGTCGGACCGGCGGCCAGCCGCGTCGCCAGGTCCAGCGCATGGGCCTGAAGTTCGGCGTCCGGGACCACCTGGGTGATCATCCCCAGCCCTTGGGCCTCGGCCGCCGGAACCCGGCGATTGGTCAGCATCAATTCCTGGCTCCGCCGAAGCCCGATCAGGCGTGGGAGAAGATGGGTGGACCCACCATCCGGCGACAGGCCGATGGCGGTATAGGCCAAGGTAAAATGCGCCGAGGCGCCGGCGATCACCAGATCGCCGCAAAGGGCAAGACCAAGGCCGGCCCCGGCGGCCGCACCCTGGACAGCGACCACGACCGGCGCCGCCATGGTCATCAGCCGCGCCTGGGTGGCGTGGAAGATCGGGGCCAGGGCGGACAGATGCTCCGGCCGCGCATCGCCCTGAGCCCGAAACTCGCCAAGGTCGCCGCCGACGCAGAAGTTCGCGCCCTCCGCCCGGACCAGCACGGCCCGCACCGCCGGATCGGTCGCGCAGGCCTCGACGGCCGCTCCGAAAGCGCGGCAGAAGGCCAGGCTAACGGCGTTGTTGGCTTCGGGCCGGGCCAGGACGATATGGCCGACGGCTCCGTCGCGGTGCTGTTTGATCAGATCGGCCATGGAACTCCTCCTTCGGCCCGGCAGACCGGAGTCGGACTCTTCCCGCTGGCGAGCCCGCACGGGAGGGCCAGACACGACAGGATTGGGGGTGGACCGGCCAGCGAAGGCCTCAGTCCACCCGCTCGGTGGCGATCTGGGCCAGCAGCCAGGTGCGGAAATTGCGCAGGCGCGGGTCGCGCCGCCCGCGCGGCGGATAGACCAGCCAGTAGCCGCCTCGCGGGCTGACGGTGTCGGCCTCGCTGAATCGCCGCAGCCGGCCGGTCAGCACGTCGCGCTCGGCGAAGCGGTCGCCAGCCATGCACAGACCCGCCCCGTCCAGCGCCGCCTTCAGGGCCAGGGACACGGTCTCGACCAGCACGATCGGCGCGGCGGCTCCGACCGGCGGCGGGTCGCAGGCGCACCAGTCGCGCCACTCCTGCTGGCGCAGGCGGGAGATGAAGATCGGCGACCGCTCGAGGTCCAGACCGGGCAGGCCGTAGACCCCCATCCGCTCGTCGAACAGGTGATCGCAGACGACGCCCGGCCAGTCGCCCTTGCCAATGCGGACGGCGGCGTTGATGTTTTCGGTGTCGAAGGAGACGACCTGCTGCGAGGCCTCGATCTCCAGCTCGAAACCGCGCCGGGCCAGGGGATAGCTGCTGAGGCGCGGCAGCAGCCACCAGTGGGCGAAAATCTCCAGCACACTGAGCCGCAGCGGCCCGGCAGTACGCTGAGTGTGATGGTCGTCCAGCGCCGCCTCGATCAGCGCGAACCCCTCGATCAGGCGCGGGGCCAGGACCGCGCCCTCGGCGGTCAGGGTGACGCCCCGGCCGTCGCGGGTGAACAGGGCGACGCCGAGCTGGCTCTCGAGCTGGCGGATCTGGTGGCTCACGGCCGACGCGCTGACGTTTAACTCCAGCCCCGCCTGCTTGACGCTCTGGTGACGGGCGGCCGCCTCGAAGGCGCGCAGGGCGTTCAGCGGGATCGAGGGGCGGGCCATGATGGTTCCTATCCTCCGGCGGAACCGGCGATAGCTGAGATTTTCTCAATCGCCAATGCGGTATCCGCGTTCGACCACCAGCTCCCGGGGGCGCAGGTATCGGCCCTGAGCCAACGGATCCGCCCTGCCTTGACCGCCATCGACGTCATCGCCCTGAAGGGGGCCTCGGCCTCCAGCCTGTCACTGACAGTAGAGGTGCTGGAGACGGCCAACCAGCTGCGCCGCGACGCCGGCGAGCCACCGGCTTTCGAGATCGCCATCAGCGGCTCAGGCGCAAGGGCCGCCGGTGACTTTCTCGGCCTCGACTATCCCGAGCGCCATGACCGTGCGCCTGAACTGATGGTCGCCCCGAGTATGCGGCCCGAGGCGACCTCGGTGAGCCGCTTTGCGCAGGACGACGCCCTGGAGGCCTGCGAGCGGCTGGCGCGGGGCGTCGCCGGCGGCGCCCAGCTGGCCAGTTCCAGCAGCGGGGTCTTCCTGCTGGCGGCGGCGGGGGTGCTGAACGGACGCCGGGCGACAACTGCCTGGTGGCTGGCCCCGGCCTTTCGCGAGGCCTTTCCCCATGTGTCCCTGCAGACCGACGCCGGCATGGTCGTCGACGGCGCCGTGGCCACGGCCGGCGCGCCCCTGGCCCAGCTGGACCTGATGCTGTCGCTGGTCGCCCGTCATGGCGGCGCCGATCTGGCCGAGCGCTGCTCGCGGCGGCTGTTGACCAGCGACCGTCCCTCCTCGGCCCGGTTCATGGCCCAGGGCTTCCTGGCCGCCGCCGACGACCGGGTGGCGGCGGCGGAACGCTGGGCGCTGCAGCGGCTGGAAGAGAGCTTCGCGGTCGACGACCTGGCCGACGCCGCCGGCCTGACCGCCCGCACCTTCGCCCGCCGGCTCAACCGGGCGACCGGCCTGTCGCCGGTGCGCTTCGTGCAGCAGTTGCGGGTGCGGCGGGCCGTGGACCTGCTCAAGACCACCCGCCTGCCCTTCGACGAAATCGCCCGCCGGGTCGGCTATTCCGAACCCTCGACCCTGCGCCGGCTGTTCCGTCGCGAGGGCGCCGCCGGAGCCCGTGAGATCCGCGGCGGCGCCCTGGCCGTCTAGGCCATCGCCGGTCGCTGTCGCCACATCATGAAGGCCAGAGCCATGGCGAGCGCCATCCCGGCGCCCAGCCAGACGGCGGGGGCATAGCCGCCGGACAGCTGGCGGATGACCCCGGCCCCGACCGCCGCCGCCGCCGCGCCGGCCTGGTGGCCGGTGAAGATCCAGCCGTAGACGATCGGCCCCTCGACCTGGCCAAAACGGGCGTTGGTCAGCTTCAGGGTCGGCGGCACGGTGGCGATCCAGTTGAGGCCGAACAGGACGGCGAAGGGCAGCAGGCTGACGGTGTCGAACGACAGGAAGGGCAGCACGATCAGCGACAGCCCCCGCAGGCCAAACCAGAAGAACAACAGCCGCCGGGCGTTGTAGCGGTCGGTCAGCCAGCCTGAGCCGGTGCCGCCGATCAGGTCGAACACCCCCATCAGCGACAGTAGTCCCGCCGCCTGCACCGGCGCCATGCCCTGGTCGCCGCAGTAGGCGATCAGGTGCGACCCGATCAGGCCATTGGTGGTGAAGCCGCAGATGAAGAAGCCGGCGAACAGGAGCCAGAAAGTCGGAACCTTGACCGCCCGCGACAGCACCGACAGCGCCAGGAGGGCGCGGCCGGGCGGAGCCGGTGGCAGGTCCGGTGCGTCGATCGCCTCGCCCTCGCGGCGCAGGCCCATCTCGGCCGGGGAATCGCGCATCAACAGGGCGGAGATCGGGATCAGCAGGGCCAGGGTCAGCGACACCAGCCAGACCACCGGCCGCCAGTCGCCCGTCTGCGACAGCGCCGCCATGAGCGGCAGGAAGACCAGCGAGCCCATCGAGGTGCTGGCCGTCATCACCCCCATCATCAGGCCCTGGCGGCGGGCGAACCAGCGATTGACCACGGCCGCCGCCAGCACCCCGGCCACGGCGCCACTGCCCACCCCGCTGACCAGGCCCCAGGTCAGCAGGTACTGCCAGGGTTCTTGCATCACCAGGCTGGCGAAGGTGGCGGCGGCCATCAGGGTCAGGCCGCCGATTAGCACCCGGCGCAGGCCCCAGGTCTGCATCAGGGCGGCGGCGAAGGGACCGACCAGGCCATTGGTGAAGATGCCCAGCGCCACCCCGGTCGACACCGTCGCCCGGTCCCAGCCGAACGACAGCTGCAACGGCGTCAGCAGCACGCCCGGGGCCGAGCGCAGGCCGGCCGCCGCCAGCAGGGCCAGGAAGGTCACCGCCAGGACGATGTAGGCGTAGTGGAGACGGTTCATCGGCGTAGCTGCGCTTCCCGGGCCAGGGCCCGCTGAACCGCGGGCCGGGCGGCGAGGCGGGCGCGGTGGTTGATCACCCGGGGCAACCGGTCGGGATCGACGCCGTCAGCCTCCAGCCACTGGGCCAGGGTGAAGAGGTAGGGATCGGCGATGCTGTAGGTCTCGCCCATCACCCAGGGGCCGGCCGCCAGATCGTCCTCGATGACCAGGAAGGCCTCGGTGACCGAGGCCGGAACCCGCGCTTGCATGGCCCGCCAGGCGGCCGGATCGTCGGCCCAGCGAGAGCCGCGCATCCGGTGCGCATGGGCGACATGGACCGTGGCGCAGAGATAGCTGTTGAAGGCCAGCAGCCGCGCCTGCTCGAACGGATCGTCCGGCGCCAGCGCGCCAGCCAGCCGGGCCAGATAGTCGAGCAGGGCCGGCGTCTCGGTCAGGGTTCCTTGCGGGGTGACCAGCACCGGCGCCCGGCCCTTGGGATTGAGCGCCAGGAAAGCCGGTGAACGCTGCTGCTCCGCCGCGAAATCGACCGGCTCCAGCCGGTAGTCCAGCCCCAGCTCCTCCAGCACGATCAAGGTGGCCAGGGCGCAGGTGTCGGGCGCGAAATGCAGGGTCAGCATGGCATGGTCGTCAGGCGGTCCCGAGCCGTTTGGCGAAGAAGCCGAGAATCTCGTCGCGGGCGGCGATGGTCGGCTGGCCGGCCTCGTCGATCAGGTGGACGGTCACCACGCTGTGCGGCGTGGTGACGAACTTCTCGAAGAAGGGCGGCTTGGGTTCGCCGTTGGCCGCCGAGTCCGGCAGCACCCGGCCCACGAAGCGCGGGCCCAGCGCCTTGCTGTAGGCGGCGAACCGTTCGGCCCGGCAGTAGGAGTCGCCCTGGAAGCGGTAGGCCATGACCGTCAGGTCCTCGCGCTCCAGCCGCTCGGCGATGACCGACAGCTCGTCCGCCGAGATTTCCAGCCCGCCCGGATCGTCGAGCGGCAGCGAGGGCTGCGAGACTACCGGGGCCAGGACCGACGGCTCCAGCATCATGGTCAGGGCGAAGTTGCCGGTGAAGCACATGCCGATGGCCCCGACGCCGGGACCACCGCTTTCCTCATGCGCCAGCCGCGCGAGGGCCCGCAGCCACTGGGTCACCGGGCTGGACGCGCCGGCCCCGAAGGCGCGGAATTCGGCGCTGACGCAGGCATGGCGGAAGACGGCGGCGCCCTCGTCCTCGCTGGGCGTGGCGCCGTCCTTGCCGAACAGCGAGGGCATGTAGACGGTGAAGCCGGCGTCCCGCACCCAGCGGGCGAAACGGGCCACATGCGGGCTGATGCCCGGCATCTCGGTCATGACGATGACGGCCGGTCCCGCACCGCCAACGTAGACGGTCTTGGTCGCCCCCTGCAGGGCGATCTGGCGGGGCATAAAGTCAGCCAGGCTGTCGTGCTGGGGCAGGCTCATCGAGAGGTCTCCGGTCGGGAGGCCGGAAGGTGCATTGGCCCCGGGCGCAGGGCCAAGCGGCGGACTGGACAGAGATCGCGGTGTTCACGCCAGCTGTCCGGGGCGCCGCGAAGGTTGTCCCGTTCACACCTTCCCCCGATGGGCTGCCTCGCCAAGGTCACGAGGCCAGTTTTCAGGAGCCCGCGCCATGCGCCAGTGGACGATCGACGCCTTCACCAACCGCCCGTTCGGCGGCAACCAGGCCGTCGTGCTCGAGCCCCTGCCCGATTGGCCCTCCGAGGCCTGGATGCAGACCCTGGCGGCGGAGAACAACGTCGGCGCCACCGCCTTCCTGCGCCGCACGCGAGACCCGGCCAGGTTCGGCATCCGCTGGTTCACGCCCTCGACCGAGGTGCCGCTCTGCGGTCACGCCACCCTGGCCGCCGCCCACCTTCTGTTCGAGGAGCTGGGCCATGACACGGGCCGGCTTTGCTTCGAGAGCCAGACCGCTGATCTGGCGGTCAGGCGGACGTCAGGCGGTCTGGCCATGACCCTGCCCGCCCTCGCCTTCGAGGCCATCCCGACCCCGCACGGCCTGGCCGAGGCGCTGGGGGCCGAGCCCCTGGCCGTGTGGATCGGCAACTATCTGGTCGCCCTGCTGGACTGCGCCGAGACCGTGCGCGGCCTGACCCCCGACCATGCCCGGCTGGAGACCATCTCCCGGCCGCTGGGTGGCCAGGGAAACGTCGGAGTGGCGGCTCTGGCGGGGGGCGAGGTCGATGTCATCGATCGCTTCTTCGCCCCCGGCTACGGCCTGCCGGAGGACCCGGCGACCGGCTCGTTCCACGCCCTGCTGATGCCGATCCTGGCGCATCGGCTATCCGTCGACCGGCTCAGCTTTCACCAGGCCTATCCCGGTCGCGGCGCCCGGATGTCAGCCCGGATGGCCGGCGACCAGGTGGTCATCGAGGGTTCGGCGGTGACCATCGCCGAATCCACCCTGCGCTTCGACACCGGCCTTACCGGCGCCCCGCGCCGCCCGTCGGCCCTGCTCAACTGGTAGCCGGAGGCTCACCGATGATACCGCTGCTCCTGAACACCGCCGTCCCCGAGCTGAAGCCCTGGGGCACGCCCGAAAGCCTGCGCGGCGTCACCCTGTCGGGCGATGTCCGCATTTTCGGCCAGCCAATCCTGGGCGACGGTCGCAGCGAGCTGTCGGCCGGCTGGTTCGCCGCCAGCAGGGGCCGCTATCGGCTGGTCTATCCCTTCCACGAGCACGCCACCCTGGTCGAGGGACGGCTGGCCCTGACCAGCGAGGCCACCGGCCAGACAGTGCTCTACGGTCCCGGCGACAGCTGGGTGATCGCCAAGGGCGAGCCGATCACCTGGGACATCCTCAGCGACCGGGCGGTGAAGCACTACCTGGTCTCGTTCCACGACCTGCCCTGAAAGCAGGGGGGCAGGACGAATTGGCGGATAACCCGCGATCATTGACCAACGCGCCCCTCGTCGGCGGCGCAGCCAGTGCGAATGGTCGGCGTCCTGGCAACCTTCGAGTCCCGCGACATGACCACGATCGCCTCCCTCTCCCCCGCCCCGACCGTGCGTATCCTCGCCGCGACGGCGCTCTATTTTGCGGTGCTGACCGCCTCGGTCGTGCTGGCCGTCGGTGACCTTGCCCGGGGCGAAGGCCAGCTGATCTGGCTGGGCGTCGCGGGCCTGGTGGCTGTGCTGGTCGCCCGAGGTGTCCTTGAACAGATCTTCCTGGTCGGCGCACTGTTGAGCTCGCGAAGGGCTCTGCTGCGGGAGGAGAACGGCGCTCTTGTCCACTTCAGCCCGATGACCGGACGGGTCGAGATCGGAGCTATCGACGAGGTCGCGATCGTTCACCGCCGCCGGGGCTTCGGCCGGCGGCTGCATGTGCTGATCAAGACCGGCCGCCGCGAGATCATGCTGATGACCGACCTCTGCGCCGAGTCCGGACAGGAGATCGTCGACCGCTTGCGGGCGCTCAGCTGAAATAGGCCTTCACGAAGAAGCTGACGGTCGTCACCGCCGCGACCGTCAGGATGATGGCCCTGAGTACTGCGAGCGGCAAGCGTCGGCCAAGCTGGGCGCCGAGGTAACCGCCAACGATGCCGCCCGCCATGACCAGCAAGGTCTCGCGCCAGCTGACCGTCCCGGTCACGGCGAAACAGATCACGGCCATGCCGTTGGCGGCGGCCACCATCAGGGTGCGGATCGGGTTGAGGCTGCGCAGGTCGGCGCTGGTGGTCAGGCTCCAGGCGGCCAGCATCATCAGCCCCACGGCGCCGCCGAAATAGCCGCCGTAGACGCCCAGCGCGAACTGCATGACCAGCAGGAAACGCGGACCGGCATGCAGACCCAGCCGGCGAAGCCAGTCGCTCAGGCGCGGTCCCGCCGCCAGGGCGGCCAGGGCCAGCAGCAGCAGCCAGGGGATGAGGGCGCTGAACACCCGCTCGGCGGTGAACAGCAGCAGCAGGGCGCCGATCAGGCCGCCCGACAGGCTGAGTCCCAGCAGGGTCAAGGTCGAGGTCGCCTCAAGCGGACGGATGTCTTTTCGATAGCTCCAGGCGCTGGCCAGAGAGCCGGGAAACAGCGCCACCGTCGTCGAGGCGTTGGCGATGGTCGGCGGCAAACCCATCAGGGCCAGGGCAGGCAGGGCGACGAAGGTGCCACCGCCGGCCACGGCGTTCATCGCCCCGGCCAGGAAGCCCGCCGCCAGCAGCAGGCCGATGCTCTCGATGGTCATGCTCTAGAGGTCGCCGCGATCGCGTTCTTCGAGATAGGTGAAGACCGGCGCGTGCACGCCCGCCTTGCGGCGGATCTCGACCAGCTCTTCGGACTCGAAGAAGCGCCGGGCGCCGTCGAGGCTCCGCCAGCGCGAGAAATGGATGACCTGGTTGGGGTCGGTGTCGGCGGTCAGGACCTGGAAGCTGATCTCGCCGGCCGCCTTGCGGATGCCGGCGGCGGCGTCGAACACGGCCTTCCAGGCCGGATAGTCGTCGACCTGGTGAACGATCAGGACAAAGCTCATGCGGATGCGGCGTCAAGATCGTCGGGACAGTTGACCAGCCGGGCCGGGCTGCCGACGGCGGTGCAGCCGGCGGGCACATCGATCAGGACCAGGGCGTTGGCGGCGATCCTGGCGTGATCGCCGACCGTGAGGGGGCCCAGCAGTCGCGCGCCGGCCGACAGCAGGACGCCCCGACCGATCCGGGGGTGGCGCTCGCCGGACCCGATGCCCGTGCCACCGAGAGTCACGTGCTGAAGGATGGTGACCTCGTCGCCGATCACCGCCGTCTCGCCGATCACCACGCCCGTGCCGTGGTCGATGAAGGCGCCACGACCGATCAGGGCGGCCGGGTGGATGTCGACGTGGAACAGCTCACTGCAGCGGCTCTGCAGATAGCGGGCGAGCGTTTCGCGCCCTTGGCGCCAGAAGCAGGCGGCCGCCCGATGGGTCTGCAGAGCCAGGAAGCCCTTGTAGAACAGGAATGGCTTCACGAAACCGGCGCAGGCGGGGTCTCGGTCCAATACGGCGCGCAGGTCATCGGCCGCCGCCCGGACGAGGCCCGGATCGGTCCCATAGGCCTCAACGAGTACGGCGCGCAGGGTGAGCGCTGGCATCTCCGGGCCTTCCAGCTTCCGGGCAAGCTGGGCGCCCAGCGCCTCGCCGAGTGAGGCGTGACGCAGGATCGCGTCCGCCAGCAGACCGGCCAGCGGCCGTTCCCGGACAGACGCCTGCCGCGCCTCGTCGCAAAGCGCGGACCAAACGGTGGTCGTTGTGATCTGTGGGCTCGGCGTCGCCATCTCTCGTTCCTGACCTCCTGCCAATCTAGGTCACCCTGGCACGCCTGTCCCGTGGTCGCGTCGGACGCCGAGCGGGGTCTGATACGACAAATCAATGTCGCCGCCGCCGCGAAAACTGTCGCAACCGAACCTGTCGTCCGCGGGGCGCATCGACTGCAATGGGCGCCATCGCACGCTGCTTCCGAAAAGATCGCCATGCCCCTGCCCGCCGTCGTCGACCTGTCCGCCCTGAACGGTTCCAACGGATTCCAGGTCAGCGGCGCCAACGCCGGCGACCAGGTCGCCAAGGCGGTCTCCTCGGCGGGCGACATCAACGGCGACGGCATCGAGGACTTCATCGTCAGCGCCTCCGGTATCGAGAACGGGGGGACGAACGCGGGCGGCGCCTATGTCGTCTTTGGCCAGAGCTCCGGCTTTCCAGCAAACCTTGACCTCTCGACATTGAACGGAGCCAACGGCTTCCGCATCGATGGCGAGGTGAGCACGTTCGCGACGGCCGGTGTGACGCGCAACGCTGTCGCGGCGGCGGGCGATATCAACGGCGACGGGGTCGATGACCTCGTCATCGGCGCTCAAGCGGCGGCGCCCAATGGCGGATCATCGGGCGCCGCCTGGGTGCTGTTTGGAAAGAACACCGCCGTCGCGGGCAATTTCGCCGCCAGCGTGGCGCTCAGTGGGCTGAACGGAACGACCGGCTTCCAGATGAACGGCGAGGCGGTCGGCAACCAGGGCGGCGCGACGGTCGCGGGCGTTGGCGACATCAACGGCGATGGGTTCGACGATGTCGTGGTCACCGCCTATCGCGCCGCGCCCAACGGGACCCTGTCAGGCGCCGCCTATGTGGTCTTCGGCCACGCCGGTGGCTTTCCGGTCAATCTGGAGCTCAGCACCCTGGACGGCTCCAACGGCTTCCAGATCAACGGCGCCGTCAGCAACAGCCTGCTCGGCTGGAGCGTCGACGGCGGAGACTTCAACCACGACGGCGTCGACGACCTTCTGATCGGAGCCTTGGGAGTCAGCGGCTATTCCGGCGCGGCCTACGTCCTCTATGGCAAGAAGACCTCGGTGGCCGGGAACTTCACCGCCAACGTCGAGGTCAGCGGACTGAACGGCGCCAACGGCTTCCGATTGACCGCCGGCGCCGGCGAGCGGGTCAGCTACAGCCTGGCCTCGGCCGGCGATGTCAACGGCGACGGCATCGACGACATGGTCATCGGCGCCTACTACGCCGATGGCGGCGGGACCAACAGCGGCGGGGCCTACGTCGTCTTCGGCAAGGACACGGCGACGGCCGGCGCCTTCGCGGCAAACTTCGATCTGGCCGGCCTCAACGGCGCCAATGGCTTCCGCATCGACGGGCTGGCGGGCGAGAACCTCGGCCGCTCGGTCGGCGGGGCGGGCGATATCAACGGCGACGGTCTGGATGACCTGGTGGTCGGCTCCTACTTCCCCAATGGCTATTCGGGCCGGGTCTACATCGTCTATGGCCGCCAGACCTTCGGGGCGTCGGTCAGCGTGGCCTCGCTCAACGGAGCCACCGGCCTGCGCATCGAGGCCGAGGCCGCTGGCGACCATTTCGGGTCCGACATCGCGATCGGCGACTTCAACGGCGACGGGCTGGGCGACCTCCTGATCGGCGCCGACTACGCCGATCCGCATGGCGCCTCCTCCGGCGCCGGCTACATCGTCTTCGGCCAGCCCGCCGCCTTCGTCGGCGACGGCACGGACCAGGCCTACACGGCCGGTTCGGGCGCCGACACGCTTGCCGGCCTTGGCGGCAAGGACACCCTGCGCGGCATGAACGGCGACGACATCCTCGACGGTGGCGCGGACAACGATGTCCTCTACGGCGGCGACGGCGCGGACGACCTGGTCGGCGGCGCGGGCGGCGACATCCTCTACGGCGACGAGGGCAATGATGACCTGAACGGCGGCGACGGCTCCGACAAGCTGTTCGGCGGGGTGGGGACCGATCTGCTGACCGGTGGGACCGGCAATGACCGTTTCGACGGCGGCACGGGCGTCGACACCCTGAACGGCAATGACGGCAACGACTATCTCGACGGCGGGACCGGGGCCGACATCCTGCGCGGCGGGCTGGCCAACGACGTCTACATCGTCGATGACACCAGCGATCAGACCCTCGAACTGGCCGACGAAGGCTACGACATCGTCCGCGCCGGCCTCAGTTGGACCCTGGGCGCGAACCTCGAAGGGCTGGAGCTGCAGGGCTCGGCCGACGCCTCGGGGACCGGCAATGCCGAGGCCAACAACCTGCAGGGCAACAGCGGGACCAACATCCTCTCTGGCCTGGTCGGGGTCGACACGATCAACGGCGCCGACGGCGACGACGTCATCGTCGGCGGCGAGGGCAACGACCTGCTGCGCGGCGGCGCCGGGGCCGACATATTCCGCGTCGTCCACGCCTTCGGCCCGGTGCTGGAGACCGACCAGATCTACGACTTCAGCAGCGCCGAGAACGACATCATGGACTTCTCGGGGGCCTACAGCGGCACGCTGAGCAAGGTCGCTGCCTTCACCAGGCATGCCGGGGAGATGACCCTGACCTTCGCCGGCGGGGTCACCACCGTGCGGCTCGACATCACCGGCGACGGCAAGGTCGACTATCAGGTCAAGATCAACGGCGACGTCACCGCCGACTGGACCGACTGGCTGCTCTAGCCGTACGTCGCGATCGACAGCGAGACCTTCCCCTCGGCGGTGAACAGGAAGGTCTCGGCGGCCCGGCGGCCTGTCTGGTTGGCGTAGTGGATGGTCAGGGCTTCGGCGCCGACGAAGACGTCCAGCAGTTCGAACCGCAGGTCCGGCGCCAGCGACAAGGCGCGCGACCAGTAGGACTCCAGCGCCGCCAGACCGGCGACCCAGGCGCGATCCTCGCCCGTCACCCGGGCGATCATCGGCGAATGCAGGACGATGGCCTCGTCGTAGTGGGCCAGGATCGCGGGCAGGTCATGGGCGTTCCAGCCCGCGAGCCAGTGGTCAGCGAAAACCCGGGCCGCCTCTCTGTCCATGCCGCTCTCCCCAGTGGTCTCAGCCCAGATAGCGATCGGCCACCGCGCCGGACAGGGTGGAGGCGACCAGCGCCTTGCGCAGGGTTTCCATCTGCTCCCAGCCGGAGAGGTCGGCGGCGGAGGGGAAGGTCACCAGCTCGCCATCCCGCAGGCCGGCCATGGCCGCGCCGACGAGCTGCTCGGCGGTCAGGTAGCTGGTGGCGGGGAACACCGAACCGTCCATGCCCTGGGAGCTGAAGAACTCGGTGCGGACCGGGCCCGGCAGGAGCAGCTGGATGCGGATGTCGCTCGCGGCGAACTCCAGCTGCAGTGAGCGGGTGAAGTTCAGCACGAAGGCCTTGGAGCCGCTGTAGGCCGCCGCCGCCGGCGAAGGCGCATAGGCCAGGATCGAGCCGATGTTGACCAGGAAGCCGTCTCCCCGCCCCTTGAACCCGGCCAGGGCGGCGCGCGACAGCCGCGCCAGGGCGACCACGTTGAGCCGGATATTGCGCTCCAGCGCCTCCGCGGGCGCGGCGCCGATCGGGCCCAGCCCGCCGGCCCCGGCGTTGTTGATCAGGCCGGCGAAATCGTCGCGCTCCAGCCGGGCTTCCAGCCGCTGAAGGTCGTCCGGGTTCTCCAGGTCAGCAACCTCGACCTCGACGTCGGCGTGCAGTTCGAACCGCAGTCCATCGGCCAACTCATCGAGCCGATCCTTGCGCCGCGCCACCAGGGTCAGGCTGTAGCCGAGCTCGGCCAGGCGGCGGGCATAGGCGGCGCCGATGCCGGACGAGGCGCCGGTGACCATCACCCGGCCGGTCTTGGGATAGCTGGACATCGTGGTCCTCCGGTTCAGGCGTGGGTGCGCGGCGAGGCGCGGTTCTCAGCGATCCAGCGCTTCTCATCCTCGGTGCCCTCATGGGGCGGGAAGTAGCCCTGGATGGTCCACAGATCGAACGGCGTCTCGTCGACATGCAGTTCCCAGCTGTAGCCACGGTCCTCGATGAAGGGCGCGAAGATCTTGTTCATCCGCTCAAAGAACCGGACCTTGACCTCGTCGGAAGGGAAGGTGCGGGCGATGTGATCGACCCAGATGCGCACGAAGTCGCCGCGCGGTTCGCCGCCGATGTAGAAGTTGTCGGCCGCCACCTCCTGGAAGACGACGCCGACGTAGAACCGGGGCATGCCGCGCGCATAGATGTCGGACAGGGCCTGCGAGATGGCCTTCTTGTCCTCCGCCGAATAGGCGCCGACGGGGTGATAGATTTTCCACAGAGGCATGGGTTGCTCCCGGTTCCGGAGGGTTGGGTTTTCAGTTGAGGCCGTGGACCAGCAGGAAGTCGGCGAGGGCTGACACCACCCGGTCAGGCTGGTCCTGCTGCACGAAGTGGCCGACGCCCGGCCAGGCATGAAGGGTCAGCGGCGCCTCGACCCAGTCCCAGACCCCGTTCAGGCCTTCGGGCAGGGCATAGGCGTCGGCCAGGCCATGGATGATCAGGGTCGGCGCCTTGACCGGCGGCGGCTCGGACTCCCACACCCGGTAGGGCGGGGCGGGGAAATGCACCCGGTAGTAGTTCATCGGCGCGCCGAGGTCGGTGCGGGCGTAGGCCTCGTCATGCCGGGTGCGGTAGGCCTGATCGGTGATCCAGGCGCCCAGGCGTTCCAGCGGCACACCGCGCTCGGCGCCGGGCTGCTGGAAGGCGCGGACATAGGCGCTGGCCGCTTCCTGCCTGGGGTTGATGGCCAGCTCGCGGGCGATGGCCCAGGGGTGGGGCATGTCCATGACCACCAGGCCCTCGACCAGATCCGGCCGCGTCATCGCCACCTGCCAGGCCAACCAGCCGCCCCAGTCATGGCCGACCAGCACGGCGCTCTTCGCGCCGCAGGCCTCGATGGCCGCCGCCACATCGCCGACCAGGGAGGCCAGGTCATAGGCGCCGGGGCTCAGTGGCTGGTCGGAGAGATTGAAGCCGCGAAGGTCCATGGCGGCGACGCGATGGGTGTTCAGGAAGGGGGCCATCACCGCGTGCCAGGTCAGCCAATGATCGGGGAAGCCGTGGATGAACAGCACCAGCCGACCGGTCCCGGCCGTCGCCACATGGATGCGGGTCGGGCCATTTCGCGGGTAGCGATGCTCGACCGCCTGTTCGATCAGGGTCAGCGTATCGGGTGCGGACATCGAAAGTCTCTCTCGTTAGATGTTGTTGATCATCTATTTTTGGAATAGATGTTGGTCAACATCTTTTTTGAGGCTTGAGACATGCGGGTCAGTCGGGACCAGGCGCGGCAGAACCGGGAGCGGGTGGTCGCCAGTTCCAGCGTGCTGTTTCGCGAGAAGGGCGTCGATGGCGTCGGCATCAGCGATCTGATGAGCGAGGCCGGCCTGACGCATGGCGGCTTCTACAAGCAGTTCGGGTCCAAGGCGGAGCTGGTCGAGGAGGCCTGCGTCCGGGCGCTGACCGACACCATGGCCTTCTGGGATTCCTACGTCGAAGGGGCTGACGCGCCGCGCGACCGCTTCATCCGGGGCTATCTCTCGGACCGGCATCGCGACAGCGTCGGCGAGGGCTGCCTGTTGCCGGCCCTGGGGGCCGAGGCGCGGCGTGAGCCGCAGGCGATCAGGGCCGTCTTCACCCGGGCGATCCGCGCCTACGCCGACCGGCTGGACCAGACCGTTGACGCCCGCACGGCGGACAGCCGCGCCGAGGCCCTGGCGACCCTCGCGCAGATGGTCGGCGCCGTCCTCCTGGCCCGCACCTCGGATGACCCGCAGCTGTCCAAGGAAATCCTCGACGCCGTCCGTGAAGGACTTGTCGGCGGCTAGCGGACCTCGCGCCAGGGTTTGCTGAGCAGGACCGCGCAGCATGGCGTTCTGGACCACGCCCCTGCCGATGTCGGCGGTCGGCAAGATCGCCAAGAACGTCTTGCGGGAGCGGTTCAAGACCGCATAAGGGGCGCCATGCGCCTGGCCCTTTTCAATCCGCAAATCCCGCAGAATGTCGGGGCCTGTATCCGGCTGTCGGCCTGTTTCGATACGGAGCTGCATGTCATCGAGCCGGTCGGGTTTGACTTCAGTGACCGGTCGATGAAGCGGGCCGCCCTGGACTACGGTCCCTTGAGTCACATGACCCGCCACGCCGACTGGGAGGCGTTTCAGGCGGTGCGGGGCCCGGGACGCCTGGTGCTGTTCACGACCAAGGGGGCGAGCCCGCTGGACGCCTTCGCCTTCGAGCCCGGCGACACCCTGCTGTTCGGCAGCGAGACGGCCGGGGCTCCGGACCATGTCCATGCGGCCGCCGACGCCCGGGTGGTGATCCCGATCCGGCCCGGGGCGCGGTCGATGAACCTCTCGGTCAGCGCCGGGATCGGCCTGTTCGAAGCCCTCAGGCAGACGGGCGGTCTGACGCCGAAGTGACGGCGGGCGGAGCCACTTCGGCCAGGTAGTCCAGCAGCGCCGCGCCGAAGTCCGTGTTCTGGTCGCCGGCCACCATGTGGCGCGCGCCGGGGACCAGGATGGTGCGGCCGTGGGGCATCAGCGTCTCATAGGCCGCCTGTTCGACCGGTCCGACGATCTCGCTGTGCTCGCCGCGAACCAGCAGGGTCGGCAGGGTGATGGCGCGGGCGGCGACGGCCAGGTTGCGGTCGGCAGCCTCGCGGTCGCGCGCCGTGGCGGCGATGAAGGCCGGATCCCAGTGCCAGTAGAGCCGGCCCTCGCGCCGGCGCAGGTTCTTCATCAGCCCCTCCGGATTGGTCGGGCGCGGGCGGTGCGGCAGATAGGCGGCGACGGCGGCGACAGCTTCCTCGAGATCGGCGAACCCGTCCGGCGCCGAGGCCATGAACGCCAGGATGTTGTTGGCCCCCTGCGGCGCGGGCTTGGGGGTGATGTCGACCAGGACCAGGGCGCGGACGGCTCCAGGCGCGGCGGCGGCCGTGGCCAGCAGGCCGGCCATGCCCCCCAGCGAGGCCCCGACCAGGACGATGGGCCGGTCGATGTGGGCCATGACAGCGGAGACGTCGGCGGCGAAGGCCGCCAGCTCGTAGTCGCCGTCCGCCGCCCAGCCGCTGTCGCCATGGCCGCGCAGGTCCATGGCGAAGGCCTGGTAGCCGCGCGCCGCCAGCATGCGGGCGGTCGCGCCCCAGGCGTGGCGGGTCTGGCCGCCGCCGTGCAGCAGCAGGACCGGCGCGGCACCCGGCTCGCCGAAGCGGTCGATGGCCAGCGGCAGGCCGCCCTGGCCGATGAAGCGATGGTTGCTCACAGGCCCAGCACCGCCTTGGCCATGATGTTGCGCTGGATCTCGTTGGTGCCGGCGTAGATCGAGCCGGCCCGGTCGTTGAGATACTTGGCCGCCACCGTCCAGCTGTAGTCGGGGCCGACGCCGTCCTTCTGCGGCGGCGGGACAAAGCCCGGCGTCGGTCCGCCTGGCGAGACCATGTGCGGCTGGTAGGCCCCGGCGTAGGCGCCGGCCGCCGCCAGGGCGATCTCGGTCAGCCGCTGGCTTAGTTCCGTGCCGACCGTCTTGAGGATGGAGGACTCCGGTCCCGGGGCCCCGCCGACTGACAGGGCCGACATGACACGCAGCTCGATGGCGGCCAGGGCGTCGACCTGCACGGCGGCGTCGGCCAGCTGGCGGCGCAGGGCGATGCCTTCGGGATCGCCGCGGTCCGGGAACTGGGCTTCGATGATCTTCGCCGCCTTGGCGATACGGGCCCGCATGCCGGGGCTGGCGACGCC
The DNA here is from genome assembly GCF_057586315.1 of Caulobacter sp. SRI_014. Taxonomy (NCBI): domain Bacteria; kingdom Pseudomonadati; phylum Pseudomonadota; class Alphaproteobacteria; order Caulobacterales; family Caulobacteraceae; genus Caulobacter; species Caulobacter sp. SRI_014. Next base: position 769,730 of record NZ_JBYCZQ010000001.1, read on the forward strand.
GCCGCCGCGCTCGAACTGCATCAGGTATTTGGCCACCGTCCAGCCCTGGCCGATGGGGCCGACGGCGTTGGCCTTGGGCACGCGGACGTCGGTGAAGAAGACATGGTTCTGGATGTGCTCGCCGGACAGGGAGACGATGGGGGTGACCTCGACGCCGGGGGTGGTCATGTCGATCAGCAGGAAGGTGATACCCTTCTGCGGGATCTCCTCCCTGGCGGTCCGCACCAGGCAGAAGATCCAGTTGGCCTCGTGGGCGTGGGTCGTCCACAGCTTGTGGCCGGAGCAGATGAAGTCGTCACCGTCCTCGATGGCGCTCATCTGCAGGGTGGCGAGGTCCGAGCCCGATTGGGGTTCGGAGTAGCCCTGGCACCAGAAGTCGTCGCCGTTGAGCATGCGCGGCAGGAAATGCGCCTGCTGCTCGGGCGTCCCGTGGCCGATCAGGACGGGGCCGCACATGCCGATGCCCATCGGCGAAACCGGCGGGGCGCCGGCGGCGGCCATTTCGGTGGCGAAGATGTAGCGCTGGCTGACCGACCAGCCGCAGCCGCCGAATTCGACCGGCCAGGCCGGGGCGGCCCAACCGCGTCGGTGGAGAATCTTCTGCCAGCCCATGCCGACCTCGTAGTCGGCGTAGACACTGGTCAGGCTGTTGCCGGCCCGGCGAAGGTCCGGGGTCAGTTCGGCCTCGAGAAAGGCCCGGACCTCATCCCGAAAGGCGAGGTCCTCGGCGCTCCAGTCGATGTTCACAGGCGGTCCTCCGGCCGTTTGCGCCCAGCATGCACAGCTTGGCGTCACGGAAGGCCAGAGGATGTTTTAGCTCAGCAGTGGCTGTCGCGCAGCCAGGGCTTGTCATAAGCGATCCTCACGGAGGCTTCGGCCGTGGCGCGGAGGGCGTCCCGGACCTTGGTGAAGAGGTTGGGGCGTTTGGTTTGTTGCGTTTTCTTGGTCATAGGTAGCTCCTTTCGTCCGGAGGAGATGCGCCTTTCCACGCCATTCCGCCAACCAATGGATCGACAGATTTCATAAGCTGACCTAATTATCTCTCATGAGACGACTGCCGCCCCTGAGCGCCGTGCGGGTCTTCGAAGCCGCCGCCCGGCATGAGAATTTCACCCTCGCCGCCGGCGAGCTGGGCATGACCCAGGCCGCCGTCAGCCATCAGATCCGGGTGCTCGAAGACCGCCTGGGCCAGAAGCTGTTCCGCCGCGAACGCCAGCGGGTGATCCTGACCGAGGCCGGCCGCCGCGCCGCCCTGCGGGCCGGGCGCGGGCTGGACGAGATCGAGGCGGCCTTCAGCGAACTGCGGGCCGAGGACGACGGGGCCATGACCATCTCGACCACGGTGACCTTCGCCAACACCTGGCTGGCCTGGCGGCTGGGTCGGTTCCAGGTCAGCCATCCCGACATCGCCGTGCGATTGAGCGCCGACAACAACCTCACCGACTTCGCGGCGGGAAATGTCGATGTCGCCATCCGCCTGGGCGACGGCGACTGGCCGGGGCTGGCCAGCCACAGGCTGATCACCGTCGACTTCACCCCCATGTGCAGCCCGGGCTTCCTCGCCCAACACGGCGGCGCCATTGCCCTGGACGACCTGCCGCGCCTGCCGCTGATCAGCCCGGCCGAGCCGGCCTGGACCCAGTGGCTGCACGGGGTCGGCCTATCGCCGGCCGTGGTCGGGCCGCTGTCCGGCGTCCACCTGGACACCCAGGCCAACGAGGGCCACGCGGCCATGGCCGGCCAGGGCATCGCCATCCTGACGCCGTTCCTGTGGCGCCAGGACATGGCCGACGGGCGTCTGACCCGCCTGTTCCCGCAGACCGCGACCCTCGGCCAGGGCTTCTGGCTGGTCTATCCCGAGCACCGCCGCCGCTCGCCTAAGATCCGCCGGTTCCGCGAATGGCTGGACGCCGAGGTGGCCCTGACCCAGGCGGGGCTGGCGGCCTAGTCGGGGGCGATCGGCAGGGTGACGATGGCTCGCAGCCCGACGGCCTGCGGCCGCAGCACGACCTCGCCGCCATGACCCCTCGCCGTGGCGCGGGCGATGGGCAGGCCGAGACCCACCCCGCCCTGGTCGAGATTTCGCGAGCTGTCGGCGCGGTAGAAGGGATCGAAAGCCCGCAGCAGGTCCTCTCCGCGCAGGCCGGGGCCGGTGTCGTCGATCTGGACCACGGCCATGTCGCCCTCGCGGCCGACGCGCACCCGGGCCGTGCCGCCGTACTTTATGGCGTTGTCGACGAGGTTGCTGAACAGGCGGGTGAGGCCGGACGGATCGCCCTCGATGGTGATCGCTTCGCTGTCCTCGGCCAGCTCGACATCGGCGCCGACCAGGGCGGTGTCGTCGACCACGCACTCGACCAGGGACAGGAGGTCGAGGCGTTCGCGGCGCCGGGGGAGGGTCTCGTCGCGGATGAAGGCCAGGACGCCATCGATCATCTGTTCCATCTGGCCGATGTCGGAGAGGATCGAGCGCTTCAGCTCCGGCGTGGCCGCCTCCAGCTTGAAGCGGATGCGAGCCAGGGGGGTGCGCAGGTCGTGGCTGATGGCGCCGACCATGGCCGTTCGGTCGGTGATGAAGCGGCGCAGGCGCGACTGCATCTGGTTGAGGGCCTCGGCGGCGCTGCCCAGTTCGGCGGGCCCGCGCAAGGACATCTCCGGGCCGAGCGGATCGCGGCCAAGGCGGTCGGCGGCCTCTCCGAAGCGTTTCAACGGGGCGGTGATGCGGCGGGCGAACAGATAGCCGGCCGGAGCGACCAGCAGGAAGCAGCCGAACAGCCAGATCATGGCCCGTCGCTGCCAGTCGTTGGGGAAGGGCTCGGGGGTCGAGGCGACGACGGTCCAGCCGCCCCTGGCGTTGCGCACGGCGGCGGTGAAGTCACCGAACACGGCCAGGTCTCCAGGACGGGGCCTTGGGCCGGTGAAGACGCCCCGCGCCGGCCTCGGTTCGCCCGGCGGCGGGCCGACGGGACCAAAGCCCTGGCCGCCGCGCATGCTGTAGCGCGGGCCGTCGCCTGACCCGTCTCCAGGCGGGCCATCGCCGCGCGCGACTCCGAAGCTGCGGCGGTTCATCATCCCGAAGAAGGGTCTGCCGTTCAGGGGGTAGAGACGGACGTCGGCGACCGGCCTGCCGAGGGTTTCAGCCAACATCGTCTGTGTACGGATGAACATTCCGTCCGGCCTGGATTTCGCGATCGGCGGAGCGGCTGCGGTGGAGCGGATCATCGGCCGGCCGTCGCGGGCTTCCAGCGATCCGCCCTTCAGGGCCGCCGCCACTTCCGACAGGCGGTAGAGCACGGGCTGGGGCGGCGGCAGGGCGAACAGCACCAGGATGTTGATGGCCTGGGCGACCAGCAGGCCGGCGACCAGCAGGGCGACCAGCTGCACCCCGATCGGAATCCTGGCAAGGCGCTTCACGTGCGGGAAACGGGCACGTCGAGCACATAGCCGACGCCCCGGATGGTCTTGATCAGTTCGCCCTCGGCAAAGGTGGTCAGCTTGCGGCGCAGGCGGCAGATCTGCACGTCGACGGCGCGGTCGAAGACATCGCTGTGGTCGCCCCGCGCCACGTCCAGCAGGCGGTCACGCGACAGGATGGCCTGGGGCCGCTCCAGGAAGGCCTGCAGCAGGGCGTACTCGCCCGAGGTCAGCAGGATGGTGGTCCCGGTCGGCGAGCGCAGCCGCCGACGGCCGGTGTCGAGCTGAAACTCCGCGAAGCGATAGACCGCGCCGCGCGGCTTGGGGACGGCCGCCGTCTCTTCCAGGCGGCGGAACACCGCCCGCACCCGGGCCAGCAGCTCGCGCGGGCTGCAGGGCTTGGCCAGATAGTCGTCGGCCCCGAGCTCGAGGCCCAGCACCCGGTCGACCTCCTCGCCCATGGCGCTGAGCATGATGATGCCGCGCCGTCCCTCGGCCGACAGCCGCTTGCACAGCGACAGGCCATCCTCGCCCGGCATCATCACGTCGAGGACCACCAGTTCGGCCACCCCCGCGTCGAGGAGGCGCTGCATCTCGATCCCGTCCCTGGCGCCGCGAGCCTCGTAGCCGTGCTCGCGCAGGTATCCGATGATCTGGTCGCGAAGTTCGGTGTCGTCGTCGACGACGAGGATCCGGCGGTCCGGAACTTGGGCAAGGGCGTGCATTCAAGGCTCCCTGACAGCGAACTGTGTCCATCGAAATTCAGCCTCGCCACAATGTCGAAATGGCGACCAAAAAGCCGCCGGCCGGCCGTTTTTGAAACGGGCCGGTCACGTCCCGGCCTCAACTGCGCCGCGCCCGGCGGCGAGTTTGCCTCAGCACCGGCGGGGTGACGCTTCCCTCCCCCAGCCGCGCCGCCGGATGCGCCTCACCAGGTCCCGCCAAGCGAAGATCCTGGCCGCCGTCCTCCCGGCCCACCCCGGGAGGACGGCGTCTTTTTCAGGTCGAGCCGGGCTTCTGCCCGGCATGGGATCAGGCCGTCACGGCCTCGGTGGAGGACGACACCTCGGCCTGCAGCTTTTCGAGCAGCCTGGCCATCAGGTCGGAGACCTCGCTGGAGAAGCCGGCGGCGACATCGTTGCTCGAGGTCAATGAGGCCAGCAGTTCGCTCATCGACACCGTGCCGTCCTTGTTGGTGTCGGCGGCGTCGTAGGTGGCTTCCTCCCCGGTCTCACCCGAACCGCCTGTCGGCGGCGGACCACCCGGCGGCGGACCACCCTGTGGTTTGAGGGCCGTGAACTCCTCGGCCGACAGAGACCCGTCGCCGTCGGTGTCCCCGGCGGCGACCAGGTCGGCGGCGCGGGAGGCGCTGTCGGTCCCGTCCATGCCGGGCGGGGCATGGGCAGCCATGTCGGCCGACAACTCCTCGGCGGTGAGGCTGCCGTCGCCATCGGCGTCGGCCCCGGAGAAGATCTCCGCTGCCCGCTCGTCGTGGCTCATCTGCTGCACGCCGATGAGGGCGCTCAGTGTTTCAGGGCTGAAACCCTGACTGCCGCAGCCACCCTTCAACTGCCGGGCGCCGCCTTGCGACGGCATATTTTGCCCGATAGCCGAGAACTCGTCGGCCGACAGCGAGCCGTCGGTATTGAGGTCCAGTTTGGCGAACATCGCCTGCTGGGCCTGCAGGAAGCCGGAGCTTCCCGAGATCGAAAGGGACATGGATGTCTCCTTCTTGAGGGGACGCCTTGCGGCGCCGCACCGGAATTGCCCGGATACAAGCTTCCGCTGCCAGAAGCGGACCATGTTTCAGGCTGAAACGGGGGGCGGATCGGGCGGCTGGAGGGTGGTCCGGGGCCGCTTGTCGAAGCCTGTCCATTATAGCAGGCGGCGGAGGCCGATATAGCGCACTTTTGTCCATGTTTTCAGGGCATTGACGCCCATCGGAAGCCCACCAGAGGTCCGCCTGAAGGGGCAGATCGACCACGCCTGGACCACCCGGATTCCATCAGGCGATGGCCAAGGCCGCGGGATCGCCGGCGGGGCGGCTGACCGGGCCCGCGGCGAGATTCCAATCCCGGGTATGTCGGTCAGAAAATCACCCGGCCGGCCAGCATCAGGTTGTAGCGGTCCTCGTCCTCGGCCGCCTCGTACTCGGCCTCGACGGCGATGTAGGAGGTCGGCGAGCCGGTCTTGATCGAGAAGCCGATGACCGCCGCCCCTTCGCCCGCCTCGGAGGCCGGCAGGGTCACCCACTCGCCGCCGCTGAAGCGGAAGACGGTGTCGCCGACCGAGCCGGCCAGGGTCTGGCGGTAGCCGACCCGCAACTCCGGCCGCCACCAGACGGTGCGGCCATAGGTGGCCCCGAAGGTCAGGTCGGCGCCGGCCGACAGGCGGCTGGAGCGGCGTTCCTGGACGGTCTGGTCGAAGGCGTCGCTGCCGCCGCCCTCGACCCGCTCAGCCTCGTTGAAGGCCAGGTAGTCGAGGCTGGCCGACGGACGCAGGTAGTAGCGGCCGAAGCGCGCCTCGTAGTTGACGCCGGCGCTGGCGGCGGCGGTGTAGCCGCCCCATTCGGAATCGGCGGTGACGATCAGCGAGGTGTCCGGATCGATGAACACCCGGTCGCCGTCCAGCCAGGCGTAGCCGACCGAACCGCGCAGGTTGAACGACAGCCCGCCCGTCTGACGGCGCCAGTAGACCCCGGCCTCGATCAGGGAGACGCTGGTTTCCTCGCCGATCTGGGCGATGTCGTCCTTCTCCTCGGCGGCGACGAAGGCCAGGGTGGCGCCCAGCGCCCCGCCGTCGGTCTCGAGGCTCTCGTAGCCGGCGATGAAGCCGAAGGCCTTGGTCTCCGAGCCGGCGGTGTTGCCCGCCTCGCGGACCACGCCGCTGTTGATCTCCTGCACCCAGACGCTGTCGGGGCCATAGATGTCGCCGCCGGTCGTCGGCCGGGTCGCGGTCAGGCGCGAGGTGGTGCGGCTGAGCAGGTCCAGGGTCGAGAACAGGCCCTCGCCCTGGTCGGGCAGCATCTGTTCGTAGAGGTGCAGGAAGTCGTCCTTCTCCTGGGCCGCCAGGAAGACCTCCTCGATGTCCTCGTCCTGGGCCAGGGCCGCGTAGATGGCGTCGAAAGCCAGGGTCTGGTTGGCGGTCAGCCCGATCTCGCCGGCGGTGCGGCGGTGTACGTCCAGATAGACCGAGCCCGCGCTCTCGTCGGCCGAGGCGTTGACCACATAGAGATAGGGCGAGACCCCATCCAGGCTGGTGATCAGCCCGCCGGCGGTCAGGCCGCCCGGCGCCGTCTGGATAATGGTGTAGCGCTCGCCCTCGCCGACCAGACTGTCCAGCTGCAGTCCCAGCTGGGCGCCCTGTTCCAGGGTGGCGGTCGTGACGTTGAAGCGGGTGACGGAGTCCGAGTCGGGATCGGCGGTGACCGTCAGCACGCCGTTTGCGCTGACCGACAGGCTGGTGGCGGCGATGGCCTCGGCATTGGTCACCGTCAGGTCGCCGTTGACCAGGGCGATGTCCAGCCGGCCGTCGGCGTCGTCGAGGTCGGCGACGACCTGGGCCTTTCCGCCGACCGAGCCGACGGTCAGGCTGTCGGCCCCGGCCCCGAAACTGATCTCCCCGACCACGGCCCCGTCGAGAACGGTCAGGGAATCGTCGCCGGAGCCGAGCAGGATATCGCCGCTGATCAGGGGCTCCTGACTGTCGACCAGGCCGTCGCCATCGCTGTCGTAGGCGTCGTCGTCGTCCTCTGAATCGACCGTTTCGTCGTTGTCGTTGTCGTCATCCTCGGCGTCGATGACGCCATCGCCGTCGTCATCGGCATCGACGGCGTCGGCGAAGCCATCGCCGTCCCGGTCGCGGGCCTCGGCCAGCTGCAGGATGGTGACGCCGCTGGTGTTGGCGCGAAGGTCGATGGCGACCGCCCGGCCAAGGATGGTCTCGTCGTCGGTGTCCTCGTTGTCGTCGTCGGTGTCGTTCTCGTCGTCGTTGGCGACGATATAGGCGGAGATCGAGCCGCTGTTGGTCAGGCTGGTCAGCGTGCCCGAGCCGTCGAGCAGGGCGGTGGCGTTGCTGTTCTCGCCGGCCACATAAGCAAACAGGCTGCCTGTATTGGAGAACGTCGGCAGCGAGGCGCCGGGGTCGATGCGTACGGCGATGGCATTGAACGACAACTCGTCGGCCAGGGCCGAGGAGGCCGAGACCTGTCCGGCGTAGACCGCGCCGTTGTTGAGGAAGGTGTCGAGCGACGCGCCGGCGGTCAGATGCACCCCCTGGGCGTCGGCGGCGTAGCTGTAGGCCGTGATCGAGCCGTCCTGGAGCACGCCGCCCTCGATCACGGTGGCGAGGCCGGTGTCGCCGCCGATCTTGAGGGCCGTGGCGGTGACGCCGTCGTAGACCCCGTCGCCGTAGAGGCCGCCGCGGATCACCAGGCCGTAGGCCTCGTCGCCCGTGCCGACCTTGCCGATGGTCACCGCCTGGCTGTCGGAGCCGATGGCCAGGGCGGGCGCCGAGCCGTAGCTGGACAGCGAGGCCGAGCCCTCGCTCGCGTCGGTCCGGCCGTCCTGGTCGAGGTCGGCGTCGAGGATGCCGTCGGCGTTGTCGTCATCATCGTCATCGTCGTCGACGCCGTCGTTGTCGTCGTCATCGTCGTCGGAGTTGGTCTTGCCGTCGTCGTCGTAATCGTCGTCGGTGATGCCGTCGTTGTTGTTGTCCTCGTCGTCGTCATCGAGGACGCCATCGTTGTCGTCATCCTCGTCATAGCTGTCCTGGATGCCGTCGCTGTCGAAATCGCTGCCGGACGACGGCGAGGTGTCGAGCAGGATGCCGCCGGCGACATTGGCCGAGATCCGCACCGCCGATCCGCCTTGCAGCAGGTCATCCTCGTCCAGGGTCTCGTTCTCCTCCTCGGTGCCGCTGGTGGTGTAGCGATAGCCGGTCGAGGTGATGGCGCCTTGCAGATGCAGGCTGCCGATGTCGGCGGCGACATCGACGCCGACCGCGTTCTCGCCCTGAACAGTGACGGATCCGCCGACCTCGACCCGGCCGCTGACCTGCGCGGCGACGTTCACGCCGACGGCGTTGTCGCCCAGCACGTTGGTCAACCCATTGGCGGTCAAGGAGCCGTTCAGGGCCGTTTCCAGGCTGATGCCGTAGCTGTCGTTGCCCTGAACGATGATCGAGCCGCTGCTGATGATGTCGCCGGTGACCGTGCCCGGCCCGCTGACCCGGATGCCGTAGCGGCCCGTGCCGGTGGCGAAGTCGCCGTCGAGGTCGCCGTCATCGTCGGCGTCGAGGTCCTCTTCGGTCTCGTCGAGGTCGTCCAGCAGGGAGATGGAACCCGCGTTCTCGACCGTCGTCGTGACCCCGCCATTGACCTGGATGCCGATGGCCCCGTCGACGGCCTCGATCTCGATCTGGCCTTCGTTGGTCGCGGTGTTGTTGCTGTCGACGGTGATGGCCGGCCCGGCCGTGGTCAGGACGATGGAGCCGTCCTCGTCGATCAGGACGTCATCAGCCGCGCCGGCGCTGCTCGCCGTCGAGGTGGCCACCGGGGTGGTGCGTTCGGTGCTGATGGTGGTTTCGGCCAGGGCCTGGGGACCGAGCAGCAACAACGGGGCTGCGGCGGCGCCGGCGAGAAGGCGATGGCGGATCATGGACGGCCTTAAGGATCGAGAACTGGTCCTCGATCCGTGCCGTCGGCGCGGGGCGGATTTGCGCCGGTCCGGTTTCAGTCCGAAACGGAAGGCGAATTAGAAGCTCTCCCCCGCGAAGTGGGGGAGGACAGATTTCGAGCCTTGGCGAGAAATCAGGAGGCGGGCCCCGCCGGCGGCAGGGAGGTTCCTCCTGACACAGACGCGCCCCCCTCCTGCTCTGTCGCTTGAAGGCTCCAGAGCGGTCCTCCCCCCGCAAAAGCGGGGGGAGAGCTTGTTGCGTCCGGCCTGGTCGATCAGCTGGCGGGCTTGGCGATCTTGGCCAGGTCGACGTCGATGGCGGCCAGCAGGGCGTCGGGCAGGCGGTCCGGGGCGTAGGGCTGGATGGCCTTCAGGCTGAGGCCCTTGACCTGCTCGATTTCCGGATTGGTGCTGATGCCCGGCATATGCTTTTCGAGCACGGCCTTGGTTTCCGGGTTGGTCAGCAGTTCGCCGAGCGGGGTGGTGGCGGTCGAGTAGGCGGCCTTTTCCTCGGCGGCGGCGGCCGGCGCGAGCATGACGGCGGGAGCGGCGGTCGCGAGCAGGGCGAGCGCGAGGGCGAGCGACTTCATTTCAAGTATCCCCAATGGTGATGCAGGCGACGGCTCTTGCGGCCGCGCGGCGGGCACAGTGCTTTATGGCGCGCAGGCTGCCAAATGAAATTGCGGCGTCAGCGGCGCCGGATCGGCTGGCCCCGGCGGCCCGGGTAGCGGCGATGAACGTCGTTCCAGCGCTCCTTGGAGAGGTCACCGAGGGTCGGCAGGCGCAGACTGGCGATATCGACCTCCTCGTTCAGCCCCGGCGACATCGGCGGCTGGGCCCGGCGCGGGTGGTAGAGGACAATATAGCTGTCGTCGGCCGAGGCGCCTTCGGCCTCCGCCGGCGCCTGGGCGGCCAGGGCGGTTGAGGCGGCTCCAACCGCCAGCGCGGCCGAAAGAAGGGCAATGCCGATAGGTGCGCGCATGATCGATCTCCCCGGATGACAGGAGTAGAACCCGGGATCGCCGTTCGATCAATCCCGTCCTTCGAGGATGGCCAGGGCCTGGGCCGCCAGCACCGGCGTGCCGTTCTCGGCGGCCCGCTCGCTGGCCGCCTGGCCGGAGAGGACGCGGCGGTAGACGCCCTGGCTGATCGAGGCCAGGCGGAAGATGCCAAAGGCCATGTAGAAGGGCCAGTCGGCAATGGCGTCGCGGCCCGTTCGGCGACAGTAGGCGGCGACGTACTCGGCCTCGGTCGGGATGCCGCTGGCGGCGAAATCGACCCCGACCAGGCTGCCCCAGCTCTGCGAGGTCGAGCGCCAGAGGAAGCCGTTGTAGGCGATGTCGGCGATCGGGTGGCCGATGGTCGAGAGCTCCCAGTCGAGCACGGCGATCAGCCGGGGCTCGGTGGGGTGGAACATGACGTTTTCCAGCCGGTAGTCGCCGTGGGCGATGGAGACGCTGTCGTCGGCCGGGATGCGGGCCGGCAGCTTCTCGATCAGGGCCTCCATCTCGGGGATCAGCTCGGTCTCGGCGCCGCGGTACTGTTTGGTCCAGCGCGACACCTGGCGTTCGAAATAGCCGCCGGCGCGGCCGTAGTCCTCGAGGCCGGCGGCGACGTAGTCGACCTGGTGCAGTTTGGCGAGGGTGGCGTTCAGCTCGTCATAGACGGCGGCGCGGTCGGCGGGTGTCAGGTCCGGCAGGGTGGCGTCGCGGAAGATGCGGCCCTCCAGATAGTCCATGACGTAGAAGCTGGTGCCGATGACACTCTCGTCGGTGCACAGGGCCCGCATCTTCGGCACGGGGATGAGGCCATCGAGCGCCTTCATCACCCGGTATTCGCGGTCGACCTGGTGGGCGCTGGCCAGCAGCACGCCCGGCGGCTTCTTGCGCAGGACGTAGAGGCGCCCGCCCTTCGAGGTCTGGGTGGTCAGCAGGAAGGTCGGGTTGGAGGCGCCGCCCTGGAACTGCTGAACCCTCATGCCGGTCCCGAAATCCTCGACCTCGCGGGTCAGCCAGGCCTCCAGCGGGGCCGGATCGAACCAGTGGGCGGCGACGACTTCGCGGACAGGCGGGGCGGTGGCGGTCATGACGATTCCTCTTGCGCCAACAAGATGCTCGCTTTCCCCATGGGCGCCTCAAGGATTGTCTTTCCCAAGCAAAATGGGAGGAGCCCGAAGATGGCCGAGGAAACCGTCACCTACGTGGTCGAGGACCAGGTCGCGATCATCACCCTGAACCGGCCCGAGCAGCGGAACGCCCTCAACTGGGACGCCTATGCGAAGCTGGAGCAGTATCTGCGCAAGGCGGTGACCGACGTCGAAGCGCGCTGCGTGATCGTCACCGGGGCCGACCCGGCCTTCTGCAGCGGCGACGACGTGCGCGAGATCATGGCCGGGCCCAAGGCGGTGTCGGCGGATACGACGCCTGTCGTGCGCCACCGGCCGACGCCGGCGGCGATGGCGGCGCTGGAATGCGACAAGCCGCTGATCGCGGCGGTCAACGGGGCGGCGGTCGGCTGGGGCATGGAACTTGCGCTGTATGCCGACATCCGGATCTGTTCGGAGAAGGCGAAGTTCGCCGAGCTGTTCATCAAGCGGGGGCTGGTCTGCGACGTCGGCGGCTTCTATCGGCTGCCGTCCATCGTGGGACCGGCCAAGGCGGCGGAGTTACTGTTCACCGGCGATGTCATCGACGCGGGCGAGGCGCTGCGTATCGGCCTGGTCAGCGAGGTGACGCCGCACGAGCAGCTGATGGTCCGGGCCCGGGCCCTGGCGGCCCGCATCGCGGTCAATCCGCCGCTGGCCCTGCGCTACATGAAGGAGGGGCTGCGGCGTGGGACCTACGGCGATCCGCGCGACCTCGGCGGCTGGGCCATCGAGACCATCCGGGCGCTGATGAAGACCGACGACCACAAGGAGGGCGTGGCCAGCTTCCTCGAGAAGCGGCCGCCGGTGTTCAAGGGGACTTAGGCCATATCCCCTCACCGTCATCCCGGCCGCAGCGCAGCGGAGAGCCGGGACCCAGGGGGTGACGGAGCGCTAGCCGCGCCGCCGCCGGCATCGAGCACGGCCGCCCCTGGGTCCCGGATCGTCCCTACGGGCCGTCCGGGATGACGGAACGGGTTGGGCAGAACCTGAAAGCTAAGCCGCCCTCAAAGTCCCCATATCAATCACGAAGCGGTACTTCACGTCGGAGCGCTCCATCCGCTCATAGGCGTGGTTGATGTCCTGGATGGCGATCTGTTCGCACTCGGGCAGGACGCCGTGGGTGGCGCAGAAGTCGAGCATCTCCTGGGTCTCGGCGATGCCGCCGATCGGCGAGCCGCTGACCCGGCGACGGCCGCCCAGCAGGAGGCCACTGTGGAAGGGCGGCAGCTTGTCGATGGCCCCGACGATGACCAGCGAGCCATCGATGTCGAGCAGCGGCAGGTAGGGCTGCAGCTCATGCGCCACCGGGATGGTGTCGATGATCAGGTCGAAGCTGTTGGCGGCGGCCTTCATGGCGTCGCGGTCCGAGGAGATCAGCACCCTGTGGGCGCCGAGCGCCAGGGCGTCGGCCCGCTTGTTCTCGGAGGTGGTGATGACCGTCACCTCGCAGCCCAACGCCACGCCGAACTTCACCGCCATGTGGCCGAGGCCGCCGAGACCGGCGACACCCAGCCGCGTGCCCTTGCCGGCCTTCCAGGTGCGCAAGGGGCTGTAGGTGGTGATGCCGGCGCAGAGCAGGGGCGCGGCGCGGGCGACGTCGAGGCCCGGCGGGATCTTCAGCACGAACTCCTCGCGCACGACGATGTGGTCGCTGTAGCCGCCGAGGGTGACCTCGCCGGTGATGCGGTCCTTGCCGTTGTAGGTGCCCGTGGCCCGTTTGCGGCACAGCTGTTCCTCGCCCTTCAGGCACTGGTCGCAGGCCAGGCAGCTGTCGACCAGGCAGCCGACGGCGGCGAGGTCGCCTTCCTGGAACTTGCGAACAGCGGGGCCGACGGCGCTGACCCGGCCGACGATCTCGTGGCCCGGACAGCAGGGATAGAGGGTGCCGCCCCAGTCGTTGCGAGCCTGGTGCAGGTCCGAATGGCAGACGCCGCAATAGAGGATGTCGATCCGCACATCCTCGGGCCGCAAGGCCCGGCGCTCGAAGTGGAACGGCCCGAGCGGGGTGGCGGGACCTTGCGCGGCGTAGCCGATGGCGTTGGGCATGGGGCGTTTCCTCGTTGGCGCCGCCATCCTCGCAAGCTGCCGCAACGATCGGCAAGAGCGGTGACAGGGGACGCGACCGCCGCCTAAGCTTCAGCAGAACGGAGGGACGGGCGATGGACGGGATTGCGACACCCTATGAGGCCGACGGCGCGGCGATGATCGGACGGCTGTTCGTGCCGGCCGGCGAGGGCCCGGCCCCGGCCGTGCTGGTCGCCCATGAGTCGCCGGGGATCACCGGACACACGCTGGATGCGGCGCGGCGGCTGGCGGCGCGCGGCTGCCTGGCGCTGGCGGTCGATTATCAGGGCGGCGGCCAGGTGGTCACCGACCGCGAGGAGATGATGCGGCGGTTTGGCCGGTTCATGAGCGATCCCAGCTTCATCCGGGCGCGGATGGGGGCGGCGCTGGCGGCTCTGCTGGCCCATCCGAGGGCGGACAGCGGCCGGGTGGCGGCCATCGGCTTCTGCTACGGCGGGACGGCGGCGCTGGAGCTGGCGCGGAGCGGGGCGGACCTGAAGTGCGTCGTCGGCTTCCATTCCGGGCTGACCACCGTACGGCCGGAGGATGCCGCCAATATCAAGGGCAAGGTTTTGGCCTGCATTGGAGCCGACGACCCGGTCGTGCCGGCCGACCAGCGCACCGCCTTCGAGGCCGAGATGCGGACCGGCGGCGTCGACTGGCGCCTGAACCTGTACGGCGGCACGGGCCACAGCTTCACCAACCCGGAAGCGGATGGCTGGGGCATGCCGGGGTTCAGCTATCACGCGGCCAACAACGAACGGGCTTGGCGGGCGCTGGATGACCTGTTCGACGAGGTGTTCTCCTAGGTCCGTCATCCCGGGCGGCCGCAGGCCGACCCGGGACCCAGGGAGTGGCGAAGCGCCGGTCGCGCCGCCGCCAACGATAGTGAATGTGGCCCCTGGGTCCCGGCTCTCCGCTACGCTCCGGCCGGGATGACGGGGTTATTTGCCCTCGACCCACTTGGCGTAGCCGGCGCTGCGCAGCTCGCAGGCCGGGCAGGTTCCGCAGCCGTAGCCCCAGGGGTGACGCTGGCTGCGGTCGCCGAGGTAGCAGGTGTGGGTGTCCTCGACGATCAGGTCCACCAGGGGGTTGCCGCCCAGGTCGTTGGCCATGGCCCAGGTCGCGGCCTTGTCGATCCACATCAGGGGGGTGTCGATGACGAAGCGGCTCTCGGTGCCGAGATTCACCGCCACCTGCAGGGCCTTGATGGTGTCGTCGCGGCAGTCGGGATAGCCGGAGTAGTCAGTCTCGCAGACGCCGGTGACCAGGTGCTTGATGCCCCGGCGATAGGCCACGGCGGCGGCGAAGGTCAGGAACAGCAGGTTGCGGCCGGGCACGAAGGTGTTGGGGAGGCCTGACGCGTTGAAGGCGATCTCGGTCTCGGCCGTCATCGCCGTGTCGCTGATCGCGCCGAGGACCGACAGATCCAGCAGGTGGTCGCGGCCGAGGCGGGTGACGGCCGGCTCGTAGGCCTCGGCCAGTTTGCGCAGGAAGGTCTGGCGGACCTCCAGCTCGACCCTGTGGCGCTGGCCGTAGTCGAAGCCGATGGTCTCGACGCGGTCGAATCGGGCCAGGGCCCAGGCCAGGCAGACGGCGCTGTCCTGGCCGCCGGAGAAGAGGACGAGGGCGGACATGGGCCCTCTATAGCCGCATTGGGCCGGGCTGGCGAAACAGTCGTTTGAAGTTGATTGCGAAACGGCGTTCGAATGGCCCAGACTTGGGCGAGGGCGGACTCGCGGCACAGCGGGCTGTCCAAAACCCTCGCAAAGGGTGGGAAGAGGCGGATGGCTGTAAGCGACATCGACACCGGGCTGATGGAACGCATCGATGCGGCCGCCCTGCAGGGCATGCAGCTGGCGGTCTGGGCCGATGTGCAGCCGGACGCGGTCTGTGTGGTCGATCCGGACGGGACCGAGCATAGCTGGGCCCAGGTCAACGCCAGGGCCAACCGGCTGGTGCGGCTGTTGCGGGCGCGGGGGCTGGAGGCCGGCGACAGTGTCGCCCTGGTCTGTTCCAACCGGGTGGAGTTCATCGAGGTGCTGGCCGCCACCCTGCGCAGCGGGCTTAGGCTGACGCCGGTCAACTGGCACCTGTCGGCCGACGAGATCGCCTACATCATCAAGGATTGCGAGGCCAAGGCGGTGATCGGCGAGGCCCGGGTCGCTGTCCTGCCCGAGGCCATGGCCGACTGCGGGGGCGTCGAGGTGAAGCTGGCGGTCGGCGGACCCATCGCCGGGTTCGAGTCCTTCGCCGCCGCCATCGCCCCGTTCGACGGGGCCGATATCGAGGACCCCGTGCTCGGCAACGGCATGATGTACACCTCAGGCACCACCGGCCGGCCCAAGGGGGTGCACCGGCCCACGCCCGTGGTGACGCCCTATGTCACCTACACCATGCGCGGCTATGTCCCCGGCCAGTCGGTGCAGATGTGCGCCGGGCCGGCCTATCACGCCGCCCCGCTGGCCTTCGATCTGCGGGCCGCCATGGCCGGCGGCGCGGCGCTGGTCTTCATCGACAAGTGGGATTCCGAGCAGGTGCTGCGGACCATCAGTGAACGGAGGGTCACGCATTTCCACCTGGTGCCGATCATGTTCCAGCGCCTGCTGGCGCTGCCCGCCGAGGTGAAGGCGAAGCACCCCGTCGACCATGTGCAGTTCATCATCCACGGGGCCGCGCCCTGCCCGCCCGAGGTCAAGCGGGCGATGATCGACTGGTTCGGGCCGGTGCTGACCGAATACTACGCCGGCTCCGAGGGCGGGGCGGGCTTCCTCATCGACAGCCATGAGTGGCTCAGCAAACCGGGCAGTGTCGGCAAGCGGCCGGCCCTGCTGCAGGTCCGCATCCTTGATGAGGCGGGCAACGACCTGCCCAACGGCCAGGCCGGGGCCATCTACCAGCAGATGCCGCCGGGCGGCGGTTTCACCTATTTCAAGGACGAGGCCAAGACCTCCGGCTCACGGGTCGGCGACTTCTTCACCATGGGCGACGTCGGCTATTTCGACGAGGACGACTACCTGTTCCTCACGGGGCGCAACGCCGAGACCATCATCTCCGGCGGGGTGAACATCTATCCCCAGGAGATCGACAACGAGCTGGTCAAGCACGAAGCCGTCGCCGACAGCGCCACCATCGGCGCCCCGCACGACGAATGGGGCGAGCAGGTGAAGGCGGTCATCCTGCTGAAGCCCGGCCATCAGCCGAGCCCGGAACTGGCCGACGAAATCCTCGCCTTCGCCCGCGCCAACCTGCCGGGCTTCAAGGTGCCCAGGAGCCTCGACTTCGTTTCCGATCTGCCGCGCTCGGAGGCCGGCAAGATCCAGCGGGGCAAGGTCCGCGCCCCCTACTGGGAAGGCCGGGCAAGGCAGATATGACCCAACCCCTCGACGGCGATGTAGAGCCGGACGCCACTGCACAGGACGGCCTGGAACAGCGCGAGGCCGAATACGCCGCCTTCGTGAACGCCAACCTGCGCCGCAACTACATCGGCAACTTCGTGCACGGCATGCTGGGGATGACGGGCTTTCGCCTGATCAACGCCCCGACCTTCATGCCGGCCTATCTGCACCTGATCAGCGGATCGAACACCATCGTCGGCCTGGGGCTGGCCCTGCAGCAGGTCGGTGGCATCATCTCGCCGCTGGTGGCCGGGGCGAAGATGGAGCACCGGCCCAGGATCATGCCGTCGGCGATCGTGCTGGGCAGTCTGGGGCGGCTGGCCATCCTCGGCATGGCCCTGGCGGGCTGGTTCCTGACCGGCAACGCCCAGATCGTCACCCTCCTGATGTTCCTCTTCCTGTTCGGGGTGTTCATGGGGGCCCAGCGCGTGGCCTTCACCCTGCTGATGTCGAAGGTCATTCCGCTGCATCTGCGCGGCCGTCTGCAGGCCTGGCGCAATGCGGTGGGCGGGCTGATCGCGGCGGTTCTGGCCTATGCCTCGGGGAAGTACCTGATCGAGGCCAATGTCCTGAACAACGGCTATTCGACCACTTTCGTCCTGGCCTTCCTGCTGACCAGCGCCGGGCTTTGGGTTCTACAGCACCAACTTCGCGAGCCGGTCCCGCCGACCATCCGCACCGCCGCGCGGCTGCGCGACCGGATGAGGGACATCCCCGGCCTGATCGCCGCCGACCCGGCCTATCGCTGGTTCCTGGTGGTGCAGATGCTGGCCACCTCGGCCCGGATCGCCACGCCCTTCTACATCCTGCATGTCGGCCAGACGATGCATCTGGACGGGGCGACGCTTGGCCTGCTGTCCCTTGCCTTCCTCGGGGCCGACACGATCAGCAACCTCGTCTGGGGTTATCTCGGCGACCGATCGGGCTTCCGCATCGTGCTGCTGCTGGCCATCGGCGGCTGGATCGCCGCCACGGTAGCGCTGATGACCCTGGCCAGTCCGGTGGCGGTGTTCTTCGCCTTCTTCGGCCTCGGCGCGGCCCAGGCCGGCTACATGATGGCCAGCCAGACCATGATCCTCGAGTTCGGTCATCGCGACGATCTGCCGATGCGGATCGGCATCTCGGCGACGGCCGAGGGGGTGACCGCCACCATCGGTCCGCTGATTGGCGGCGCGGTCGCCGACCTGATGGGCTATAGCGTCGTCTTCGGCGCCTCGCTCGGCCTCCTGGGCGCCGCACTTCTGACCATGGTCATCGCTGTTCACGACCCGCGCCGAAAGGCCAGCTGACATGAGTGCTCCCCCGGTGACCGTGCTGACCGCGACACCGGAGGAGGAGGCCGCCATCCGCCAGGCGGTGCGAACGGCCGACCCGTCCCTGATCACCCCGACGGCGAGAGTGGCGACGGCCCGCGACATCGCCGGCCTCGTCGACCTGCTCAGCGATCCGCTGGTCTCCGGACCGATCTACGACATTCCTCGCCCAATCGACCCGGCCCGCATCGGCGCCTGGGTGGCCAGATCCCTGCGGCTGCGCGAGGCCGGCGAGGCCCTGCTGACCGTTACCCCCGACGACAAAGGCCGGATCGCCGCCTACAGCCGCATCACCGTTTGGCCACAGCATTCCTCAGCCGAGCTGGCAGGAGCCCAGCGGGCCGATCGCCAGAACAGTGGCCAGGGCACAGCCGGCGCGGCGCGGTCGTTCGGCTTCATGTTCGAGGTGCTGGGGGTGCGGCTGGTCGGGCTGACGGCCGCGCTCGACAATGTGCGCTCGGCAAGGGTCATCGAGGCGGCGGGGTTCAAACCGATGGGCGAGCGGCTGAGCCGGCTGCCGGACGGCGGCTCGCGGCGATCACTCTATTGGGAAATGACCCGCGAGGATTGGCTAACGCAGCGGCGCCTGTTCACTGTTGAAGACGACAAGACCTGAAGGGAGAGCCCCATGCGGTTCGACGGCGACTACTCCATGACCATCGGCGGCAAGGGCGTCGCCGGCGCTTCCAGCTTCGACGTGCTCAACCCGGCCAACGAGCAGGTCATCGGCCAGGCCCCCGACGCCAGCCGCGAGCAGCTGGACGAGGCCGTCGCCGCCGCCCGCAAGGCCTTCCCGGCCTGGGCCGCCACCCCCATCGCCAAGCGCAAGGAGCTGCTGCTGGCCATGGCCGGCGTCATCGCCGCCAACGGCGAGGAACTGAAACGCCTGCTGACCAGCGAACAGGGCAAGCCGCACGGCGACGCCTTCGGCGATGTCATGGGCGGCGCCTACTGGCTGCAGGCCACGGCCAGCCTCGACCTGCCGGTCACCATCGTCGAGGACACGGCCGAGCGCCGGGGCGAAACCCGCCACATCCCCATCGGCGTCGTGGGCGCCATCGCCCCGTGGAACTTCCCGGTCATCCTGGCCATGTTCAAGCTGGCCCCGGCTCTGCTGGCCGGCAACACCGTGGTGCTCAAGCCCTCGCCGTTCACGCCGCTGACGACGCTGAAGATCGGCGAGCTGCTGCGCGAGGTTCTGCCGCCCGGCGTGCTCAACATCGTCACCGGGGGCGACGCACTGGGCCCCTGGATGACCAGCCACCCGGGCATCGACAAGGTCAGCTTCACCGGCTCGACCCAGACCGGCCGCAAGGTCATGGAGAGCGCCGCCTCGACCCTCAAGCGGGTGACCCTGGAACTGGGCGGCAACGACGCCGCCATCGTCATGCCCGACGTCGACGTCGCCGCCGTGGCCGAGCAGCTGTTCTGGGCCGCCTTCCGCAACACCGGCCAGATCTGCATCGCCACCAAGCGGATGTACGTCCACAAGGACATCTATGAGCCGCTGAAGGAGGCGCTGGTCGCCTACGCCGCCACGGTGAAGATGGGCGACGGGGCGGAACAGGGCACCCAGATGGGCCCGATCCAGAACAAGCTGCAGTACGCCCGCGTGCTCGACCTGATCGCCGACGCCAAGGCCAAGGGCTACAAGTTCCTGGTCGGCGGCGAGACCAGCACCGCCCCCGGCTACTTCGTGCCGGTGACCATCATCGACAACCCGCCGGAAGACAGCCGCATCGTTCAGGAAGAGCAGTTCGGCCCGGTGCTGCCGCTGCTCAAGTTCGACGATCTGGACGAGGTCATCGGCCGCGCCAACGCCAGCGACTATGGCCTCGGCGGTTCGGTCTGGTCCGCGGACGAGGACAAGGCGCTGGAGATCGCCAGCCGCCTGGCCACCGGCACCGTCTGGATCAACGAGAGCCAGCACCTCTCGCCGTTGGCGGCCTTCGGCGGCCACAAGCAGTCGGGCGTCGGGGTCGAGGGGGCGCTGGAAGGCTTGCTGGAATACACCAATGCCCAGACGGTGTTCGTGAAGAAGAAGCAGGCCCAACCCGCCGCGTAGGACGACCGTCTAGTTCGCGACGCTCCAGATCACCACGACGTTCGACCGGCCGTTGGGGCCGGGGCCGAAGGCGTTGAGCTGGAGTTGGGCCTTGGGGGCCTTCCAGATCGTCTCGGTATAGGGCCGGCCATCGGAGTTGGTCTTGGTCTTCACCCCGGCCGGCTTGAAGCCATGGGCCCTGGCCCAGGCGGTTACCGCCGCAGGCGTCGGGTCGGCCAGAGCGGCGGGGCCGTCCAGCGCGATGGAGCAGCTGCGGGCGAAGGGGGCGTCCGCCGTCGCCCCGATGGCGAAGATGTCGACGCCCGGCGCGCGGCGCACGAGGGTCCCGAAGAAATCCTTGATGCCGAGCTCTTCGGCCTTGGCCCTGTAGCCGTCGTAGTCGTCGTTCTTGACGTAAAGTGAGCAGGCCTGGTCGAGCGCCTCGACCACGGCGGCCGGCCCCGGCGGCTCGGCGGCAAGGGCTGGAGCAGTCAGGAAAACAGTAGCGAGACTGGCGAAGACAGCGGCGCGCATGGCGGACCTCCAGGTTGGGCCTGGAACCTCCGCCTGCGCGCCGACGCTGTCGTCCCTAAAATCGGGGGCTAGAACTTGCGCCCGACCTTGATGCCGATGGTGCGGGGCTGGTTCGGCACGGTGTAGACCGCGCCGCCGCAGACCGCTTCGGCGCACTGGGCCGACCGGAACAGGCTGGCCCGCTCGTCGAACAGGTTGTTGAAGTAGACCTGCAGGTTCCAGTCGCCGGGCTTGAGGCCGACCACAAAGTCGAAGGTCTGCCAGCTGTCCTGTTTGCCGAGGATGCCGCGCTCGACCAGGCGCAGGTCCGCCCAGCTGTCCGTCTGTCCGGCCCAGGACCCCTGCATGAAGCCGTCCATGTCGGCCAGCACGAAGTCATAGCGCAGGGTCAGGTTGCCCTTGAGCTTGGGCGTCACCGGCAGGCGGGTGCCCGACGGCGACAGGGGGCTGGCGCAATTGGTCACCGGGTTGCCGCTGGCGTCGGTGAAGCCGCAGTAGTTGTCCGACAGCTCGGCCTGGGTCCAGGCGCCGCCGCCCGACAGGGTCCAGTCGTCGCCCAGGCGCCAGACGACGTCCGTTTCGAGGCCGTAGATCTCGGCCTGGGCGGCGTTCTTGATCTCGGTCAGGCCGCTGGCCCCGAGGATGGAGAACTGGAAGTCTTCCCACTGCTGGTAGAAGGCCGCGCCGTTCCAGCGCAGGGCGCCGTCCAGCCAGGTGGTCTTCCAGCCGAACTCATAGTTGGTCAGGAAGTCCGACTTGTAGGGCGGCAGGGTGGCCCGGCGGTTGATGCCGCCCGGCCGGTAGCCCGTCGACCAGGTGCCGTAGATCATGTGATCTTCGGTGATCTTCCAGGTCAGGTTCAGGCGGTGGGTGTTGCCGTCTTCCTTGGTCGACTTGATGACGTTGGTGCAGGGCGCCTGGGGCGTGATCGGGCCCTGGAAGCAGGCCGCCTCGCCGGTCGAGCCGCTGTAGCCGGCCCCGAAGCCGAAGAAGCCGCGCAGGCCGTTCTCGGCCTCGAAGAAGCGCAGACCGCCGGTCAGGGTCAGGGCCGGGGTGATGTCCCAGCTGACCTCGCCGAACACGGCCTTGTCGGTGTCGTCCCGCTGCTGGCTGGTCAGCCAGATGGTGCCGGGCAGGCCGCTGACCGAGATGGTCGAGCCCAGGCCGTCGATCTTGTAGTTCTGGAAGATGTCGTGGGTCTGGTCCTGATAGAACAGGCCGGCGACGAAACGGACCGGCTGATCGCCGGGCGAGGAGACCCGGACTTCGTGGGTCTCGCGCTTATAGTGGTCGGTGGCGTTGATGTACTGGGTCGGTTCGATCGGGTTGCCGAGGTTGTCGGTCCAGTAGGCGCCGTAGCCGAACAGGGTGTCGTAGAAAAAGCTGTAGTCGCTGTAGTCGCTGGCCGTCTCGACGTCGCGGTTCAGGTAGCTGCCGGCGTAGACGACATCGAACATGCCGATCTTGCCCTCGACGGTCAGCGCCGCCTGGTACCATTCGTCATTGCCGAATTCGGGGCGGTAGCGGGCCTGGGCCAGGTCGCCGATGGCCTCGTTGAACGAGAAGTTGCCGTTGGATTCCTGCCGCTGGGCCATCAGTTGGGGGGTGATGGTCCAGTTCTCGCCGAGGTCGATCTTCAGCGAGGCGCGGGCCCCGATGGTGTCGACGTCGTTGTAGTTTTCCTCGGCGAAGTCGTCGTTGTTGATGGTGCCGCCCCAGGTCGGATAGGTGCGGGTGGCCCGGACGTTGTCGATGTAGCCGGCGTCGTGGACGTACCAGCCGACCAGGCGGGCGGCGATGTTGTCGCCCATCGGGATGTTGACGTAGCCCTCGGCCGAATAGCCCTGGTCACCGCCGCTGACGGTGTTGACCTCGGCGTCGAAGGCGCCTTCGAAGACGCCGATCTCGGGCTTGTTGGTGATGATGCGGATGGTGCCGGCCTGGCTGCTGGCCCCGTAGAGGGTGCCTTGCGGGCCGGCCAGGGATTCGACCCGGGCGATGTCGTAGACGTGGACGTCGAGCGCGCCCTGAATCGTCGTGATCGGCTGTTCGTCGAGATAGATGCCGACGCTGGGCAGGGAGCCGGAGTGGTTGCCGTCGCCGCCGCTGGCGACGCCGCGCATGTAGACGCTGCCGAAGCCCGGGCCGCTCGGCTGGGTCGAAACACTGGGCAGGAACTTCACGAAGTCGCCGAAGTCGCTGACCTGCAGCTCTTCAAGCTTCTGGCCGCCGAGCGCCTGGATCGAGACCGGCACGTCCTGCAGGTTTTCCTCGCGCTTCTGGGCGGTGATGATCACCTCATCGACCGTGGCGCCGCCCGTCGCGTCCTGGGCGTGGGCGATCCCTGTCAACATTGTGGTCCCGAGCAGGACCGAGGTCAGGATCGCCGTCCGATTCTTCATGCGCATAGTGTTCCCCAACCGACATAACGTCGTCATGAGAGGGTCATAATGCGCCGCACGCCCTGTCAAGGATGGCCTCCCCAAAACGGGCCGTGATTGCGTCGGTTGCCGAAAACTGTGGCGGCGGAACCTCAGCCCCTGTCCCAGGTTTGCAGCACCGGACCGAGCGCGGCCTTGAGCGGCTCCAGCCAGGGCTCGTATGCCCGCCACTGGTCCAGCCCCTCGGTGAAGATCGGCCGGCGCACCTGTTCGGAGCTGGCCGTGCGGACGGCGCGGTCGTTCTCGTGGAACTTCATCACCCCGGGCTCAAAGGCGAGGCCGCAGTAGTCGAGCAGGGCGCGGACCTCAACCTCCGGGTCGGCGATCATCCGCTCGTAGATCGTGAGGTGGACCGCGCCCGGCTGGACCGCATCGAAGTGGGCCATCAGGGCGACGTAGTCGGCGTAGTAGCGGCCGAGGTCCGTGAGATCGTAGCTGAAGCCCTGCCCCCGGGCGAAATGCTGCTTGAAGGCCGAGAAACAGCAGCCGAGCGGATGGCGGCGGGCGTCGATGATCTTCGCGTTCGGCAGGATCAGGCGGATCAGGCCGGTGTGGGCGAAGTTGTTGGGCATCTTGTCGATGAAGAAGGGTCGGTCGGTCTTCCGCTGCACCCGGGTGCGCTCAAGGTACTCCTCGCCCAGCGCGCGGGCGTCGTCGGCGGTCAGGTCGGTCAGGCTTTCGGGATAGGAGCCGTCGCTCTCGCGGCGGTGGCGGCCGCCGAGGCGCCGGGCCATGGCGATGATGTCGGGCAGCTCCATGGTGCCTTCGACTTCGGAGTGGGTGGCCAGGATCTGTTCGATCAGGGTCGAGCCTGCGCGGGGCAGGCCGACGACGAAGATCGGGTCCGGGGCGGGGCAGCCCCAGCCCCGGCGCGCGGCGTAGAAGGTGTCCGTGAACACCGCCATCGAGCGGCGGGCATGGGCGGTGGTGTGCTCGGCCTCATAGTCGATGCCAGCCCGGCGCAGGGCGGCGCCGGCGGTGTAATGCTCGAAGGATTCGGCCGCCTCGCCGGCGTCCTCGAGCGCCTTGCCCAGCGCATAGTCGAGGTGGAAGCGGTCCTCGTCGGAGATGTCGCTGCGGGCCAGCTGGGCGCGCATGGCGGCGACGTCTTCAGGCGTGAACTTGACGGTCTTGAGGTTGGCCAGACTCCACCAGGCCTCGCCGAACTGCGGCGCCATCTCCAGGGTCTTGCGGTAGGCGGCGACGCTGTCGGCCTGGCGGCCGACGGTCTTGTAGCTGTGGCCGAGGCTCATCCAGCCCTTGGGCTGGTTGGGGTGTTCGGCCAGCACCCCTTCATAGAGGCCGATGGCGCCGTCGTAGTCGCCGAGCCGGCCGAGGACCGCAGCCTTGAGGTTGCGATAGCCGGCATGGCGCGGATTGGCCGCGATCAACGGGTCCAGCGCCGCCAGCGCCTCTTCGGCCCGGGTCAGGCGGTAGAGGACGGTGGCGTGGTTGTAGCGGGCTTCGGCGAACCCGGGGGCCAGCTCCAGGCAGCGGGCCAGCAGGGCCTCTGCATCCTCGTTACGCCCCAGCCGCGCGGCGACCTCGGCCAGCATGCGGATGGCGGCGACGTGGGTCGGATGGCGGCTCAGGTAAGGTTTGAGGATGCGCTCGGCGACCGGCAGATCATTGGCGATCAGAGCCGTGGCCGCCTGCATCAACTCGGGGTCGGAGACCGAAGCCTTGATCTGCTCGGCCCGGGCCCGCGCCGCCCCGGCCTCATCGCCGGCCAGGGCCAGCTGGTCGGTCAGGGCGTCCCAGGCCATGGAGAGGCGCCCGTCGAGGGTCACCGCCTTGCTCAGCGCCGCGATGGCGGCCCGGCCGATCTGCAGGTCGGCGAAGGCGAGGCCCGCCTCCAGATGCACCAGCGGCCAGCCTGGATGGGCCCGGATCACCGGCTCCAGCTGCTCCAGCCCGGCCTCGGCCCGACCCTGGCGGCGCAGGGCGGCGGCCAGCAGCAGGACGGCTTCGGGATGGCCCGGCATGGCGCTGAGGATTTCACGGGCCTGAGCTTCGGCCAGAGCGGGATCTGAGCCCAGCAGGCGGCGGCCGTGGGTCAGGGCGGTCGAGAGGGTTCCGGTGGTGGCCGTGTCGTCAGTCATGCGGGTCTAGCGGTGCATAAGTTCGAGCGAATTGTCGATGGCTGGGAGCGAGCTGACCATGGATGATTTCACCTCTGGTCTCCCCTCTCCCCTTGCGGGAGAGGGTGGCCCCGAAGGGGTCGGGTGAGGGGTCACACCGGCCTCCGAGACAGCCCGACCTAACCACCGCATTGCAGCTTGAAGACCTATCGACCCCTCATCCGGCGCTTCGCGCCACCTTCTCCCACAAGGGGAGAAGGGAGACCCGAGGCGATGGAAGCAGTCTTCGAAATCACCGAAGCCTAAGCGTTCGCCGCCTCGTCCAGCGCCGGCGGATTGAGCGCCGCCTCAAGCGCCGCGAACAGCCGCCCGACCTCGATGGGTTTGGCGACGAAGCCGTCCATGCCGGCGTCGCGGTATTCGGCGACCTGGTGGGACATGGCGTTGGCGGTCAGGGCGATGATCGGGGTGCGGGCCCGGCCGGTGACCGCTTCGCGTTCCCGGATGGCGCGGGTGGCGGTGGGGCCGTCGACCTCGGGCATCTGGACATCCATCAGGATGACGTCCCAGGTCTCGGCCTCCCAGGCGGCGATGGCCTGGGCCCCGTCGGGGACAATTACCGGGTCGATGCCGACCTGGTGCATCAGGGTCTTGAGGACCAGCTGGTTGACCTCGTTATCCTCGGCCGCGAGCACCTTCAGCGTCTGGCCGGTCAGCTCGGCGTCGGCCGGGGTCGGGGGCAGGGTCGGCAGGGCCTCGGCGCGGCTGTCGGCCACCCGCTCCAGCGGCAGGGTGAAGGTGAAGGTGGCGCCCTTTCCCAGCTCGCTCTCGACGCCGATCTCGCCGCCCATCAGCTCGGTCAGCTGACGGCAGATGGCCAACCCCAGGCCCGTGCCGCCATAGCGCCGCGAGGTCGAGGCGTCGGCCTGTTCGAAACGGCCGAACAGCTTGGCCAGCGGTTCCGGGGCGATGCCGATGCCGGTGTCGGAGACCTGGAATTTCAGGGTCTTGCCCTGGCGGGCGACCAGCACCCGAATCTCGCCCGCCTCGGTGAATTTCAGGGCGTTGGAAATCAGGTTGTAGAGGATCTGCCG
Organism: Caulobacter sp. SRI_014; assembly: GCF_057586315.1. Lineage (NCBI taxonomy): Bacteria > Pseudomonadati > Pseudomonadota > Alphaproteobacteria > Caulobacterales > Caulobacteraceae > Caulobacter > Caulobacter sp. SRI_014. The sequence goes on from NZ_JBYCZQ010000001.1 coordinate 795,934, forward strand.
CACCCGGGTCGGATCGCCGCGATAGACCCCGTTGGCGGAGCGCTCGATCTTCAGGTCGAAGCTGAGCCCCTGTTTGTTGGCGATGGCGGTGAAGGCGGCATGGGCCCCGCGCGCCAGGTCCTTGAGGTCGAAGTCGGCCTCGTCCAGCTCCAGCTTGCCGGCCTCGATCTTGGAGAGGTCGAGGACATCGTTGAGCACGGCCAGCAGGCTCTCGCCCGACTGGCGGATGACTTCCAGCCGCTCGCGCTGCACGCCGGTCAGCTCGTCGGCCGCCATGGCCTGGGCCATGCCGAGCACGCCGTTCAGCGGGGTGCGGATCTCGTGACTCATGGTCGCCAGGAAGGTCGACTTGGCGGTGTTGGCGGCCTCGGCGTCGTTCTTGGCCTGGATCAGCTCGGCCTCGGCGGCCTTGCGGCCGGTCATGTTCTGCAAGGCCCCAACGAGGCGTAATGGCCGGCCACGCTCGTCGGCGAACATCTTGGCGGCGCCCTGGACCCAGATCTCCTGATCGTCATTCCGGCGCACGCGATAGATCGGATCGTAGCGCTCGCCGGTGGCCAGGTGCCGGGCCCAGGCGTCCTCGACCATGGCGCGGTCGCGGGGATCGACCCCTTCGTAGATGTCGCGCCAGAGGTCTTCGTAGGTCTTGGGGGCTTCGAAGAAGGTGTCCTCGGCCCCGACCTTGATCAGGGTGCGGGCCTTGTAGTCCATCTCCCAGACGTGGACGTCGCTGATCTCCAGCGCCATCTGCATGCGCTGTTCGGAGCGCTCGGACTGTTCGAGAGCCTCGACGAGTTCGGAGACGTCGGAAGCGGTCAGGACGATGCCGCCGATCTCGCCGTCCGGCGTCTTCCAGGATTTCAGGTCGGTCTGCAGCCAGACAGACAGGCCAATGGGCAGGGTGACGTGGTTGCGGGCCAGGGCGCCGGGCGCGCCCTGGAGGGCGGCGGCGAAGGCCTCACGGCTCGGCTCGTAGACCCCCGGTGCGATGTCGAACAGCGAGCGGCCCATGGCCTCGGCCCGGCGCACGCCGAGGCTGCGGGCCCAGAGGCTGCTGGCGGCGATGACCTTCAAATCCTTGTCGGTCATTACAAGCGAGGTCGGCATGGTGGCGACCAGCGCCTCCAGCGTCGTCTGGGTGGCGCGCAGGGCCTGGGCCGCATTGGCCCGCACCCACTCGTCGGCCACGAAGTCGGTAAGGTCGGCGAGGCGCTGAGCAGTGTCCGCGTCATAAGGCTGGGGCCGGGTGCTGTAGACCGCCAACAGGCCTGGCGTCGTCCCGTCCTTCAGCTGGATGGGCACGCCGATGAAGGCGCGGATATAGGGTGGTCCGACGACCATGAAATGGTTGGCGAAATGGTCGTCCGTCTCCGCATTCGCGACCCAGAGCAGCTCACCCGAGGCGATGACCCGCTCGGCCGTCCGGTCGCGGCCCGGGAAGGTTCCGTCGGCGAAGCGGCTGCGCCAGGCGACGCCGTCCTTGACCAGCACGATGGTGCTGTCCGCGTCCTCGAACAGTCCCTTGGCGAACCGGGTGGCGCGGTCGAAGACGGCCAGACTGAGGTCCAGGCCAAACGGCGCGGTCATCCGCTCGCGGTTGTCGCGGCCTGGCACGGTGTCGATTTCCCCCTTTAGTCGTTGCCGCCAAAAGTGGGGCTTCAAGGTTAACCCTGGGTTATGGGGGCTTCTATCGACTCATGCGGCCGAAGGCCGCCCTTCAGCAGGCAGGACCAGACGCCCTCGGCGTCCTCGGCGAAGGAGAAGAGGGACAGGTCGTGGGGCGCGATCAACCCGCGCTCGGCCAAAGTCTCAAAGCCGATGACCGAACGCCAGAAGGCTTCGTCGAACAGCACCACCGGGATCGGCGGGGCCTTCTGCGTCTGGCGCAGGGTGAGGATCTCGAACAGCTCGTCAAAGGTGCCGAAGCCGCCGGGGAACACCACCAGCGCATTGGCCCGCATGGCCAGGTGCATCTTGCGCATGGCGAAGTAGTGGAAGCGGAAGGTCAGCTCCGGGGTCGTGTACGGGTTGGGAAACTGCTCGAACGGCAGGGTGATGTTGAAGCCGATCGACGGGGCGCCGGCGTCGAGCGCTCCACGGTTGGCCGCCTCCATGATGCCGGGCCCACCGCCGGTGGCGATGACGTTGTCACGGAAGGGCTGGCCGTCCAGCAGAGCCCCGCCCCGTTCGGAGGCCAGGCGGCCGAAGGCGCGGGCGGCGTCGTACCAGCGCCTGTGGTCGGGCGACCCGGCCTCGCCGGTGCGGGCGCTGCCGAAGACCACGATGGTCGAGCGCACGCCCCAGGCCCGCAGGGCTTCTTCGGCATGGGCGTATTCCAGCTGGAAGCGGACGCCGCGCATGGCGTCGCCGAGCAGGAAGTCCTGGTCGAGGGCGGCCAGCCGATAAGACGGGGACGCCAACTGCGGGGCGTTTGACGGTTGGTCGGTCATTTCAGGTGGATGTCTAGGAATTCGAGGAAGGCGCGCCAGTCGGCGGTGGTGATCCCATGGCCAAGCGGCCGGCTCCACCAGACGACGCTGTCTTCCGGCCGATAGTCATTCAGGCCCTTGGCGTTGAAGCCGGGGGCGCCGAACAGCCGGTAGGCCGGATCGGCGCCTTGCGACGCCTTGAAGGCGCCGGCCGGGTCGGACCAGGTGTCGCCCCGGCCCGTACCCAGCATCACCGGCCGGGGGGCGTTGAGGGCGATCAGCTGGTGCTGGTCGACGTCGTCCGGCACGCCTTTGGCGTATCCCGGGGTGAACCAGAAGCCGTAGGCGGTGGTGATCTGGCTGAGGCTCTCGCCGGCGATCGAACGGGTCAGGCTGGCCCCGCCCCGGCCCGACTGGTGGGCGATGACGGCGGCGAAGCGGGGATCGAGGGCGCCGGCCAGCAAGGCGGCCTTGCCGTGCCGCGAATGGCCCCAGGCGACGATCTTCCTCGTATCGAAGCGGGGATCGAGGCTGAGGACGTCATAGGCCTTCGAGAACAGATCGGCCCAGACGACGAGAGCGCCGGGCCGTTTGTCGGCGGGCGTGTCCGGGGTCAGGGCGGCAAGGGCCTGAGGACCCAGCACATCGTCATCGGGCACGACTTCACCCGGATAAAAGAGGGCGACGGCGTAGCCCCGCCTGGCCAGCTGCTTCCAGTCAGGACCGCTGATCCGCTTGCCGAGGACGACGGTCAGCACCGGGTCCAGATCGTGGCTGCGGCAGGGGCCCGGCAGGGCGGCGACGTCTTCGAAGACCGAGTCGGGCCGGCCCTTCACGGCGTTCCGGGTCGAGCAGAACAGCTCCATGACGATCAGCGGGGCGTGCGCCGCTCCCTTGGGCGAGGCGACCAGCATGTGGAACCGGCGGCGGTTGCTCCCATCGCCGAGCTTTACGGTCCACTGCTCCATGTCCATGCCGTCGGTGTCCGGCAGGGTGAGCGTCTCGCGAGCCTCGACGGTGGCCTCGCCCAGCGGCGGCGGATGGCCGTAGACGGCGTCGAGCAGGGCCGCGCGCAGCAGCGGCGCCCGGCGGCTCCAGTCGGCGGCGGTGACCACCGGCCGGTCGCCCCGGAAGGCGCCCAGCACCGAGGGTGTGGCGTCGGGCTGCTTGCGCAGGTTGGGCGGCGAGGCGCAGGCGGCCAGAATCAGGGCCGCGACGGCAACGATCATCCCCCGAAAGATCATCTGTCCTCCCCTATCGCAGTCTTGCCAGCGGCTCCCAGACCGGCGTGATCACCTGCCGGGCCAGCATCTTCAGCCGCTCGTCGGCGGCGGCCTGGCGGGCCAGGCTGTCCGGCGTGAAGGTCTTGCCCGGTTGCTTCGCGTCCAGCCTGGCCACGGCGGCCATCCGGGCCCGGTCGGCCTCGCCGATCTTCAGGTCCAGGAACGGCCGGTCGGCGTCGAGCAGCGCCTCGGGCAGGTCCTTGTAGGCGACAGGCCGCGCCCCGGCCGCCACCGCCTTCGAGCCGGTGATGCAGAGGGCGGCCAGCCAGCGGGCGACCTCCTCGGGCGGTGGCAGGCCGGGTTTGGGTTCGCTGCCGCCCGCCAATCCCGCGCCTGTCTGGGCGACCAGCACTTCCAGCGGGTCGCGGTGCAGGACCACCGATGGTGTCCGGGGCGTGATGGCCTTGAGCCGGGCGTGGTCGAACAGGCTGTCGACATCGAGCTTGATGACCAGGCGCCGCGTCCCCGCCGCCCGGCGATAGGCGCCGAGAATTCCGGCCAGCCAGGATTGCTGCACCTTGGGATCGATGCGGATCAGGGTGTGGGCGCTGAGCACGCCGGCGATGGCCTGGGGCTCGGACAGCACCAGGATGTCGGGAACCTGGGCCAGCATGCGCGAGGCCAGGGTCGAGCCGCAGCGGGAAATGTGGAAAATCATCCCGTCGATCGGCGTCTCAGGTCCCGGCATCCTGCCAAGCTCGGTCGGATCGCTGATCGCCGGCAGCAGCTGGTTGAGCGGATGGGCGGACAGACGGGCGAAGTCCTGGTCGGCGAAGGGGGCGGTGAAGGACTCGCCGCCGGCGTAGACCCAGTCGAGCCTCATGCCCTGGGCGGTGATGCTCAGCCAGGACGGCAGCCAGCTGGGCGACAGGGTCGCCGCCTGCACGGGCATGGCGGGGGTCGATGGTCCGCGCGGGGTCATGGCGGCGAGGATGTCGGCCACCGGCATGTCGACCCCGGCCCCGCGGCCCATCTCCGCCACCTTGTCGGCAAAGGCGGCCCGGTCGGGGATGGCCCAGAGGGCGGAAAGCGCCGCCGGGTAGGACAGAAGCGCGGCGCGGAGGGCATGCAAGGACTGGGACATTGAGCGCACCATACCGCCAACCCCGATTAACGCCATTGGGGGGACGCCATTGGCCGGCTTGCTCCCCTTCCCTAGCGTCGCGCGAAGGCGTAGACGGCGCCCCATGACGACCCCCGCCCTTGAACCCAAGCGCTCTCTCATCGCCCCCTCTATCGTGGACTGGGACGCGCTCGACGCCGGCAAGTATCGCGACGAGACCGAGACGGTCCGCGACCTGTTGGCCGCCGCTCCCCTCAACGCCGAAGACCGCGCCGCCGTGCGGGCCGAGGCCGAGGCATTGGTGCGCGGGGCGCGGCGGTCGGTCCGCCGCCAGGGGGTGGTCGAGAACTTCCTGCAGGAGTTTTCGCTGTCGACCCGCGAAGGGCTGGCCCTGATGTGCCTGGCCGAAGCGCTGCTGCGCACGCCCGACGAGGAGACCAAGGACCGGCTGATCGCCGAGAAGATCGGCAGCGCCGACTGGGCCAGCCACCTGGGCAAGTCGGGCAGCCTGTTCGTCAACGCCTCGACCTGGGGCCTGATGCTGACCGGCAAGCTGGTCGAGGTCGATGATGAGGCGAAGAGCGATCTTCCCGGCTTCCTCAAGCGCGTCGCCGGGCGCGTCGGCGAGCCGGTGATCCGCGCCGCCGTCGGCCAGGCCATCCGCATCATGGGCGAGCAGTTCGTGCTGGGCCGCACCATCGAGGCGGCCATCGCCCGGGCCAAGGGCGACGGCGACATCTGCAGCTTCGACATGCTGGGCGAAGGCGCCCGCACCGCCGCCGACGCGGAACGCTACGAGAAGTCCTATGCCGACGCCATCGCGACCGTCGGGCGCCTGTCCGGGGGCCAGGGGCCGGAAGCGGGCCACGGCATCTCGGTCAAGCTGTCGGCCCTGTCGCCGCGCTATGAGGCGACGCAGGAAGACCGCGTCTGGTCCGAGCTTTATCCCCGGGTAAAACGTCTGGCCCTGATCGCGGCGAAGCACGACCTCAACTTCACCCTGGACGCCGAGGAGGCTGACCGGCTGGTCATCTCCCTGAAGCTGCTCGAGCGGCTGGCCGCCGATGCGGATCTGCGGGCCGACTGGAAGGGTCTGGGCCTCGCCGTTCAGGCCTACCAGAAGCGCTGCCCGCAGGTGATCAAGGGCGTCGCCGCCCTGGCCGAGAAGACCGGCCGCCGGCTGATGGTCCGCCTGGTGAAAGGCGCCTATTGGGACAGCGAGATCAAGCGGGCCCAGGTCAACGGCCGGCCGGGCTATCCAGTCTACACGACCAAGAGCGCCACCGACCTCAGCTACTTGGTCTGCGCCAGGGCCCTGATCGACGCGGCGCCGCACCTCTATGCCCAGTTCGCCACCCACAACGCCCATAGCCTGGCCGCCGTGCGCCGCATGGCCCGCGGCGCCGGAGTGAAGATCGAGTTCCAGCGTCTGCACGGTATGGGCGAGGCGCTCTACAAGGCCGCCGACGATCTCTACGACGGCATCCTGGTGCGGGCCTATGCGCCCGTCGGGGGCCATGAGGACCTGCTGCCCTACCTGGTCCGCCGCCTGCTGGAGAACGGCGCCAACACCAGCTTCGTCCACGCCCTGCTCGACGAGCGGGTGCCGCCGGAGACGGTGGTGGTCGATCCCATCGCCGACGTCGAGGCCGCCGGCCCCGGCCCGCACCGCAAGATCCCGCTGCCGGCCCAGATCTACGGCGACCGGCTGAACAGCGCCGGCATCGACCTGTCGGTGACGAACGAACGGGTCCGCGTCGTCAAGGCCATCGAGAGCCTCAAGCCCATCGACGCGGGGAAGGGAGAGGCCATCCTCAACCCGACCGACCACAGCCAGATCGGCACTGTCGCCGAGGCCACCACCGCCCAGATCGACGCCGCCTTCGCCGCCGCACGCAAAGCCCAGCGCGGCTGGGATGAGGCCGGCGGCATCGCGCGCGCCAAGGTCCTGCGGGCCATGGGCGACGCCCTGGAGCAGAACCGCGACCGGCTGATCGCCATCTGCACCCGCGAGGCCGGCAAGACGCTGAACGACGGCATCGCCGAGGTCCGCGAGGCCGCCGACTTCTGCCGCTACTACGCACGGCTGGCCGAGACGAAGTTCGGGGCGCCCGAGGTGCTGAAGGGCCCGGTCGGCGAGACCAACACCCTGGAACTGCGCGGCCGCGGCGTCTTCGTCTGCATCAGCCCGTGGAACTTCCCGCTGGCCATCTTCACCGGCCAGATCGCCGCCGCCCTGGCCGCCGGCAACGCCGTCATCGCCAAGCCGGCCGAGCAGACGCCGCTGATCGCCGCCGAGGCCGTGCGCCTCTATCACGCTGCGGGCCTGGACCCGGCCCTGCTGGCCCTGACCCCCGGTCGCGGCGAGACGGTCGGCGCGGCCCTGGTGGCCCATCCGGGCTGCGACGGCGTCGCCTTCACCGGGGGCACCGACACCGCCTGGCGGATCAACCAGACCCTGGCCGCCCGGCGCGGGCCCATCGTGCCCTTCATCGCCGAGACCGGGGGGCTGAACGGCATGTTCGTCGACACCACCGCCCAGCGCGAACAGGTCATCGACGACGTCATCCTCTCGGCCTTTGGTTCGGCCGGCCAACGCTGCAGCGCCCTGCGCCTGCTGTTCCTGCCCAAGGACACCGCCGACCATCTGATCGAAGGCCTGATGGGGGCGATGGACGCCCTGGTCGTCGCCGATCCGGCTGATCCCAGGACCGACATCGGCCCGGTGATCGACGCCGACGCCAAACAGACCCTCACCGACCACCTCGAGCGCCTGAAGCGCGAGGCCAAGGTGCTGAAGGTGCTCTCGGCGCCGGACAGCGGCACCTTCTTCGCCCCGGTCCTGGCCGAGATTCCGTCGGCCGACTTCCTCGAGCGCGAGGTGTTCGGCCCGGTCCTGCACATCGTCCGCTACGACCCCGAGAACCTCGCCGCCGTCGCCGCCAGCCTGGCCGACCGCGGCTACGGCCTGACCCTCGGCGTCCACTCGCGGATCGAGGCCTTCGCCGAAGAGGTCAAGGCCCGGGTCCCGGCCGGCAACGTCTACGTCAACCGCTCGATCATCGGCGCTGTGGTCGGGGTGCAGCCGTTCGGCGGCCAGGGCCTGTCGGGGACGGGACCGAAGGCGGGTGGGCCGGAGGCGCTGTCGAGATATGGCGTCGAGCGAGCGGTAAGCGTGAACATCACGGCCCAGGGCGGAGACCCGGCGCTGTTGAATTTGTAGCGGCTAGCCGCTCACCCTTCCCACACCCACCGTCACCCCAAGACTTGTTCGCCCGTGCCGCGACAGTTCTGACTCCCGTTGCAGTCCCCTCGCCCGTTTGTGACAATGGCGCCCTGACCTTTGCACAAGAGCTGGCTTACCCATGTCCCTCACCATCGGTGATCCCGCGCCTTGGTTCATGGCGCCGACCGAGGAGAACCCGCAGTTCAACTTCGCCACCCTGGCGGGGCGCTGGGTGGGGCTGGTGTTTGCGCCGGATGGTCCGACGGCCGAAGGGCTGGCGCGGGTGATCAACCTGCAGAAAGACCTCGACGAGACCACCGCCTGCATCTTCGGGGTCGCCAATACCCACCTGGGTCACGCGCAGCTCGGCCCGCGCTGGTTCTTCGATCCCTCGGGCGGCCTGGCCAAGATCTACGGGGTTCAGGGTTCGGGCTGGCTGATCCTCGATCCGCAGCTGCGCGTCTATGACCGGGGCCAGATCGAGGACGTCGGGGCCCTGGTCCGGCGGCTGGCCGAGATGCCCCATCCGACCACCCACGCCCAGGTCGAGGTCACCGCGCCGGTGCTGATCCTGCCGCGCGTCTTCGAGCCTGAGTACTGCAAGGAGTTGATCGCCTTCTACCGCCATGTCGGCGGCACGGAGTCGGGCTTCATGCGCGAGGTGGATGGCAAGACCAAATTGCTGACCGACCCGCGCCACAAGCAGCGCAAGGACGTGCTGCTCGAGGACGAGGGCATGCAGGCCGTGGTCCGCGAGAAGATCAACCGCCGCCTGATCCCGGAAATCCGCAAGGCCTTCCAGTTCCAGGCCACCCGCATCGAGCGCTATCTGGTCGCTTCCTACGTGGCCGGCGCCGGCTGGTTCCGCCCGCACCGCGACAACACCACCAAGGGTACGGCCCACCGCAAGTTCGCCGTCACCATCAACCTGAACGCCGAGGACTACGAGGGCGGCGAGCTGCGCTTCCCCGAGTTCGGCAACCGGCTCTACAAGCCGCCGACCGGCGGGGCGGTGGTCTTCTCCTGCTCGTTGATGCACGAGGCGCGGCCCGTGACCAAGGGCGAGCGCTTTGCCTTCCTGCCCTTCCTCTACGACGAGGCGGGGGCGAAGGTGCGCGAGCAGAATCTCAAGTTCGTCGACCTGCCGGACCAGAAGGCGGGCTGATCATGAGCGAGCTGACGATCAGGAAAGTCGCGGGCGCCCTGGGCGCGGAACTGTCCGGCATCGATCTCGCCGCCGCCCTGGACGACCGGACCATCGCCGCCATCCGCGCGGCCCTGAACCAGCACCAGGTCATCTTCTTCCGCGACCAGACCCTGACTCCCGACCAGCAACTGGCCTTCGGGCGGCGGTTCGGACCGCTGAACATCCATCCCTACGTCAGCGGCATGGCCGACCATCCGGAGGTGATGGAAATCATCAAGGAGCCGTCCGACAAGTTGAACTTCGGCGGCGGCTGGCACAGCGACATGAGTTTTCTGGAGACCCCCTCCATCGGCTCGATCCTCTATGCCGTCGAGACCCCCGCGTTCGGCGGGGACACCCTGTTCGCCAGCCAGGCGGCGGCCTACGACGCCCTGTCCGAAGGCCTGAAGGCGACTCTGGAAGGGCTGCGCGCCGTCCATTCGGCCGGCCAGGAATACAGCGCCAAGGGGGCCTCGGCCCAGAAGCGGGCCTCGATGCAGGTGGCCGAGGCCGAAGGCCTGGCCGGCGAGTTCATCCATCCGGTGGTCAAGGTGCATCCCGAGACCGGCCGCAAGGCGCTGTACGTCAATCCGGCCTTCACGATGCGGTTCGACGGCTGGTCGCGGAAGGAATCGAAGGCCCTGCTCGACTATCTGTTCGAGCATAGCCGGCAGGAGGCCTTCACCTGCCGGTTTTCCTGGCGCGACGGCTCGGTGGCCTTCTGGGACAACCGCCAGGTCTGGCACTACGCCCTCAACGACTACCCCGGCCAGCGCCGCCACATGCGACGGGTGACCGTCGATCCGGCCTGAAACGGCCCCTCCCGGGCGGCGTTAACCACGCCGCCAACATCACGCGCGACGGCGTCAAAGCTTTAGCGTAAAAGACAGTTAAGTGGGGACCGGGGGCTAGGGGTCTCCGGGGTTCCGGCCGGATTGAGACACGCGTGAAGTTTCTGGGTTCAAACGTCGCCGCGCCTATGGAAGCGGCGTGGAAGCAGTGTCGGCGGCACATCCTGTCGGCCGCCTTCTTCAGCGCGCTCGTCAACATCCTCTACCTGGCGCCGTCGCTCTACATGCTGCAGGTCTACGACCGCGTGGTGCCGACCCAGGGCGTGCTGACCCTGATCTATCTGACCGGCATCATCGCCTTCGCCCTGTGGGTGCTGTCGAAGCTGGAGCAGATTCGCTCCCGCCTGCTGGTGCTGGCGGGCATGCGGTTGGACCGGCTGCTGTCGGGCGACATCCTTGGGCGGCTGATGGCCCAGTCGCGGCCGATGAACACCGCCCAGGCGATGCGCGAGTTCGATGGCCTGCGCGCGGCGCTGGCCGGACCGGCGGCCACCGCCTTCATGGACGCCCCCTGGACGATCATCTACGTCATCGTCGCCTTCATGATCCATTGGTCGCTGGGCGCCTTGACCCTCGTCGCCGGGGTCATCCTGTTCGGCCTGGCCGTCTGGAACGAGCGCGCCACCAAGCCGGCGCTGCTGAAGGCGCAGCAGGCCAACGCCGCCGCCTACGCCAGCCAGGAGGGCGCCGCCCAGAACGGCGAGGTTGTCCGCGCCCTGGGCATGCGCCGCTCGGTCATCGCCCGCCACCTTGAAGAGCGCAACATCGGCCAGAGCCTGCAGGCCGAGGCCCAGTTCAAGGGCGGCAGCATCAGCAGCGTCACCAAGTTCTTCCGCCTGTTCCTGCAGTCGGCGGCGCTGGGCCTGGGCGCCTATCTGGCCATCAAGGGCCAGATCTCGGCCGGCTCGATCATCGCCGCCTCGATCCTGCTGAGCCGCGCCCTGCAGCCGGTCGAACAGCTGGTCGGCGGCTGGACCCAGGTCATCCAGGCCCGCGGCGCGCTCAACACCCTCAGCGAGCTGTTCGACAAGACCAAGCCGATCGACATCGACCGCACCCAGCTGCCGACGCCGATGGGCGCGGTCGAACTGGACAAGGTGGTGGTCCGGGCGCCGGGCCGCGAGGAACTGGTGTTGAAGGCTGTCAGCCTGAAGATTTCGCCCGGCGAGAGCCTGGGCATCGTCGGGGCCAGCGGCGCGGGCAAGACCACCCTGGCCCGGGTCATCGCCGGGGCCCTGGCTCCCGATCAGGGCATCGTCCGCATGGACGGCGCCAACTACACCGACTGGGACGCCGACACCCTGGCCGAGCACGTCGGCTACCTGCCGCAGGACCCGTCGCTGATGAGCGGCACGGTCAAGGACAACATCAGCCGCTTCGCCGCCTGGCGCGGCGTGCCGGTCGAGAAGATCGACCAGCTGGCCATCGACGCCGCCACCAAGGCCGGGGTCCACGACCTGATCCTCAAGCTGCCCAAGGGCTATGACACGCCCCTGGCCCCCGGCGGGCGCGGCCTGTCGGCTGGTCAGGCCCAGCGCGTGGCCCTGGCCCGAGCCCTGTACGGCAACCCAACCCTGCTGATCCTCGATGAGCCCAACTCGGCCCTCGACGCCGAGGGCGAGGCCAGCCTGCTGCGCTCCATTCAGGGCGCCAAGGCGCGCGGCGCCACGGTCCTGATCGTCGCCCACCGCACGGGCATCCTTGCCGGCGTCGATCGCCTGCTGGTCATGCGCGACGGCGCCATCGAGCGGCTCGGCCCGCGCGAGGAAGTCCTGGCCAAGCTGGCCGGCAAGCCCTCGCCGCAACCCCAGCCCAACGTTATCGACATGAAGGGCCAGGCCTGAACATGGCGCTCGACGTTGCTCCTGGCCAAGGCCAGCCCCAGACCGAAACCGTCGCGGCCGTGAAGGTCAACGACAACCCCCGTCGCGAGATCATGATCGGAGCCGGCGTCGCCGCCGCCTTCTTCATCGGCTTCCTCGGATGGGCCGCCCTGACGCCGCTCGACGCCGGCGCCTATGCCACCGGCGTGGTCGCCGTGTCGGGCAACCGCCAGGCCGTGCAGCACCGCGACGGCGGCACCGTCACCGCCGTCTATGTGGTCGAAGGCGCGTCGGTGACCAAGGGCCAGATGCTGGTCGAGATCGGGGCGGGGGAGATCCGCGCCAACGAGCGGGGCATCGCCGGCCAGGTGCTGACCCTGCTGGCCCAGCGCGCCCGGCTCGTGGCCGAACGCGACGGCAAGGCCTCCATCGTCTATCCGCCCGAGTTCGTGAACCTGTCGCCGGAAGATCGGATCATTGCGCTCGACGTGATGAACCTGCAGCAGCTGCAGTTCCAGGCCCGGCGCGACTCCATCCTGACCCAGAAAGGCGTGCTCGAGCAGCGGGTCCTGCAGCTGGGCGAACAGATCGCCGGTTCCGAACGCCAGCTGGTCGCCAACCGCGAGCAGCAGCGGCTGATCGGCGAGGAAACCGCCGGCATGAAGTCCCTGGCCGACCAGGGCTATGCCCCGGTCAACCGGGTCCGCGCCCTGGAACGCAACCAGGCCCAGCTGGTCGGCGAGGAAGGCAGCCTGGTCGCCCAGATCGCCCGCTCGCGCGAGGCCATCGGCGAGGCCCGGCTGCAGATGATCTCGCTCGACCGTCAGGTGGTCGAGGAAGTGTCCGGCCAGCTGCGCGACGTCCAGGTCCAGCTCGATGAACTGCAGCCCAAGCTGGTGGCCATCCGTGACCAGCTGGCCCGCGCCACCGTCCGCGCCCCGGCCAGCGGCAAGGTCGTCGGCCTGACCACCTTCACCGTCGGCGGCGTCGTATCGCCCGGCCAGGTGCTGATGGAAGTCGTCCCGGGCGACAAGGCCCTGGTCATCCAGGCCATGATCAATCCCAACGACGCCGACGATCTGAAAATCGGTCAGACCACCCAGATCCGGTTCACAGCCCTGCATGACCGCAGTCTGCCGATCCTGCGCGGAAAGCTGACCAAGATCTCGGCCGACAGCTTCACCGACGAGAAGAGCGGCCAGAGTTTCTTCCGCGCCGAAATCGCGGTGCCGGAAGACGAAATGGTCAAGATCCGCAAGGTTCGCGGGCCCCGCACCGGCATCGGACCCGGCATCCCTGTCGAGGTCGTCGTGCCCCTGCGCAAGCGCACCGCCCTGCAGTACCTGACCGAGCCGCTCTACCAGACCATCTGGAAGTCGGGCCGGGAGCACTAAGGGTCCCTTTTTCTCCAGTACGCGTTCAGTTCAGTTCATGCGTCCCGAACTCCACGACCAGCGCCGTGACAAGATTCTGCGGTCGGCGCACGCAGCCTTCGTCGCCAAGGGTTTCACCCGCACCCGCATGGAGGAGGTGGCCCGCGGCGCCCGCGTCGCCAACGCCACCGTCTACGCCTACTTCGACACCAAGGAGCTGCTGTTCGAGGCGGTCGTGGCCGAGGCGCTGGCCAGCTACAATGGCCTGTTCGACTCCGTCGAGCGGACGGCGGGCGAGGATGTCCAGAAGGCCCTGATCGCCTATGGCCGCGTCTATTTCCGCTTCATGGCCGACCCGACCGTGCGTGGCGTCTACCGCACCGTCAGCGCCGAGACCGTCCACAAACCCGAGCTCGGCATGATGCTCTACCGCAGCGCTCACGGACTGCTGGGCGGGGTGCTGCAGAGGATGCTGCGACGCTATGCCGACGAGGGCCTGCTCGGCATCGCCGACATCGCCGTGGCGGCGCGGATGTTCGAAGGCATGATCGAGCACGTCACCCTGACCATCTCCATGCTGCAGGGCGACCAGGCCCCGCCGCTACACCCGCCGGAGACCTATGTGCCGGAGGTCGTTCGCGCCTTCCTGGCCGCGCACCGGCCGGGGATCCCGGCGCGTCCATAAGAAAATTGGAGCCGCCATTTCTCTGCCGTTTGCTTGCGGCAGGGCGCCGCACATGGAAATCACCATACCCAATACGGGGAGGCCAGCCGGGCCTCCCTTCGTCCGTATCTGGGAATAATGCATGCCGGTCCTGGCCAATCTCGAAGCCGAATTGATCCTCACCGAGGGAGATCCTGCGACGCTGATCGACGGCGATGTCGATGTCAGCGACGCCGAACAGGACTGGGACGGCGGCTACCTGAGCATTTCGGGGATCGCCGATGACGACATCGTCAGCCTGCTCAGCGGCGGCCAGATCACCCTTGATGTCAGCGATATCCAGTTTGGCGGCCTGGTGATCGGAACCTGGCGCATCGGTCTCGACGGCCAGTTCATCGTCGAGTTCAACGCCAACGCCACCAACGCCGGCGTGGAGGCGGTGATCGAGTCGCTGCAGATCGAGACCACCGGCGATGATCCGACCTATTTCCGCAACCTGACCTTCGAACTGGTCGATGCGGCAGGCAATGCAGCCAGCGTCGGCGCGGCCCTGTTCGACCAGACCGGCCCCGCTGACCCCTTTCACGGCGCCAGCTTCAGCAGCACGGCTCACATCGCCCTGGGCGACATCGATCAGGACGGCGACCTCGACGCCATCGTCCAGGCCTATGACAACGGCTACCACCTGTTCCGCAACGTCGGCACGGCCTCGGCCGCCGACTTCGTTCAGGACGACGCGGCGCTGGATATCACCGGGACCCTGGGCAATGCCGCTGGCGTCGCCCTGGCCGATATCGACGGTGACGGCTTCCTCGATCTGGTGATCGGCCGCTACAACGGCACGCTCAACGCCTTCGCCGGCGATGGGGCCTTCGCCTTCACCGAGCTGGCCGGCGCGGCCAATCCGTTCGACGGCATCGACCACTATTCCTCGGCCTCGCCGGGGCTGGCCGACCTGAACGGCGACGGCTTCCTCGATCTGGTCACCGGCGGCCAGAACGGCCGCTTCTACTATTTCGAGGGCGGCGCCGGCGGCTTCACCGAGAAGACCGGCGGCGACAATCCGCTCGGCGCCTTCATGAACTATGGCGGGGGCAACACCGTCAGCTTCGCCGACGTCGATGGCGACGGAGACTTCGACCTGCTGCGCGGGGCGGGCGAGGGACCCGTCGTCCTGTTCGAGAACACCGGCACGGCCAGCGCCCCGGTCTTCACCCTCAATGCCGGCACGCCCTACACCCGGGGCTTCCAGCTGGGGACCCAACCGGTGCTGGTCGACATCGACGCCGATGGTGACTTCGACCTCGTCACGGCGACCGCCCAGGGCCTGGTCAGCGTCAGCCTGCTGGGACCCGCCTCGCCCGGGATCGATGTGTACGTCGACGGCGTAGACGATGCGGCCACGGTGACAGATGACGACCAGACCGTGGACGCCAGCGGCCCGGTCAGCGGCAACCTCTTGAGCAACGACAGCGACCCTGACACCCCGCTGTTCATCTCGGACGCCGAGGTCAACGGCCAGTCGGTCAATATCGATACCCCGACCATCTTCGCCGACGGCACGGTGCTGACCCTCAACAGTGACGGCAGCTATACCCTCGCGCTGGGCCGCGACGCCCGCGACCTGGGCGCCGCCGGGTCGGGGGCCAGCAACACCAGCGCGCAGTACGTCCTGACCTACACCCTGTTCGGCGGCGAGACCGGCTCGGCGACGCTGACCGTCAACGGCGTGGACGACAAGGATGTGCTCACCGGGACCATCGGCTTCGACACCATCCAGGCCGGCGTCGGCAACGATGTGGTCTATGGGCTGGATGGCATCGACAACCTGTTCGGCCAGGACGGCAACGACACCCTCTACGGCGGGGACGGCGACGACTCCCTGTACGGCGGCGCCGGAGCCGACAAGCTGTGGGGCGGCGATGGCGTCGATACCCTCTTCAGCGATACGGGCGCGGGCTATCTCTACGGCGAGGCGGGCGTCGATTACCTCAACGGCGGTGACGACAACGACTACCTCGACGGCGGCGCCGGCAACGACTTCCTGGCCGGCGGGACCGGCAACGATGTCTATGTCGTCGACTCCGTGGGCGACGCGGTGACCGAGCAGGTCGACGCCGGCTATGACATCGTCCGAAGCACGGTCAGCATCGCCGTCCTGGTCGACAACGTCGAGGCGGTGCAGCTGCAGGGCTCGGCCGACCTCAACGCCGACGGCAATGCCGGGGCCAACAATCTGCAGGGCAATGCGGGCGCCAACATCCTCAGCGGCCAGGCCGGTGTCGACACCATCAACGGCAATGACGGTAATGACGTTATCGCCGGGGGAACCGGCAACGATCTGCTGCGCGGTGGCCTGGGCGCCGACCGGTTCGTGATCTTCCAGGAGAGCGTTGGAACCCCGGTGCTCGAAACCGACCAGATCTACGACTTCAGCGCCGCCGAGGGCGATGTCCTCGACCTGTCCTTTATCGACGCCAACAGCCGGCTCGATGGCGACCAGGCCTTCCGGCTGGTCGGCGCCTTCAGCAAATATGACGCGGCCCAGCCCGAGCTGACCGGCCAGATGACCCTGACCTTCGCCGGCGGGATCACCACGGTTCGGCTCGACGTCAACGGCGACGCCAGGATCGACTACCAGATCAAGATCAACGGCGATGTCACCGGCGCGGCCGGTGACTGGTTACTGTAGCCGGCTGCGCGGGGGCGACGAAAAAGGGCGGGACCGCGAGGTCCCGCCCTTTGACGTTGGGAGATGTGCTCCGCCCTAGAGCAGCCAGCCGCTGGAGACCTGGCCGTTGCAGACCAGGGCCATGTCGTGCGTGCCGTTTCCGTCGGTGTCGAAGCGGAAGATGGTCTTGTTGACGCCGCCGTCATAGGTGCGGGTCATTTGGCCCGCGACGCTGGTGAAGGCGCCGACCAGAGTGAAGGCCTGGTTGCCCGCCAGACCGGTGTTGGCGTCGATGTTGGAAAAGTCCAGCACGTCGCCCTGGGTGGTCTTGAAGTCGGTGATCACGTCGGTGTTGTTGACGTCAGCAACCAGGTCGCCGTTGTAGAACACGAAGAAGTCGGCCCCGGCGCCGCCGGTCAGGGTGTCCTTGCCGGCGCCGCCGACCAGTTGGTCGTTGCCGGCTTCGCCCTGAATGACGTCGTTGCCGGCGCGGCCGTAGACGAAGTCGTTGCCGCCCCCGCCCTTGACGGTGTCGGCGCCGTTGGCGCCGTCGATGGTGTCGTTGCCGTCACCGCCGAAGATGCTGTCGTTCTCGTCGCTGGCGACGATGTAGTCGTTGCCGTCGCCGCCATCGAGGGTGTCCGCCCCGCCGCCGCCGACCAGCACGTCGTCGCCGGCTTCGCCGTAGAGCTTGTCGTTGCCGAGGCCGCCCTGCAGGCTGTCGCTTTCGTCCCCGCCGTACAGCATGTCGCTGCCGTCGCCGCCGGTCAGGGTGTCGACACCCGTGCCGCCGTAGAGGAAGTCGTTGCCGGCATCGCCGTAGAGGATGTCGGCGCCGGCGTCGCCGTTCAGGGTGTCGGTGCTGTCGCCGCCGTAGAGGTAGTCGTTGTCGTCACCGCCGTTCAGGGTGTCGGCGCCGGCGCCGCCCTGGATGCGGTCGAGGCCCAGGCCGCCCGACAGGGTGTCGTCGCGGCTGGTGCCGGTGATGGTGTCATCGCCGCCAAGGCCGTTGATGGTGATGCCGCCGTTGCTGGTGCCGCTGACCGTCAGGCTGCTGAAGTCCAGCTTGTTGTTGCCGCCGGTGCCGTTGACGACGCCGCCGCCGCCGGAGGTGAGGATTTCGAACCCGCCGCCGGCGAAGAAGTCGATGCTGACGTTGCCGGTGATGTTCAGGGTGTCCGTGCCGGCCCCGCCCGCCAGGCGAACCAGCAGTTCGCCGCTCGCCGCGGCGAGGTTGACGTAGTCGTTGCCGTCGCCGCCGTCGATGTCGTCGGCGCCCGAACTGTTGATGGTGTCGGCCCCCGCGCCGCCCGACAGGCGGTTGGCCCCGGCGCCGCCGGTGATGACGTCGTTGCCGTCACCGCCCTGGATGATGTCGGCGCCGCCGGCCCCGTCGAGGATGTCGTCACCCTCGTAGCCGAGGATTTTGTCGTCGCCCGCGCCGCCGGTCAGGGTATCGCCGGAAGTCGTCCCGAAGAAATTCGCCATGGTCTGTTCAACCCCAAGAGCGCGTCCCTCGACGTCGCTCAACGCGCCGGCCCAATCTCGAGGACTGGCGCCGGCAACGCAGTCCCCCCTTGGTGTTTCGTGGCCTGATTTGGCCCCGCGTTGCTAGTGCAAACAGGCTACGCGCAATCCTACAGAATCCAACCGGTGGTCACATTGCCGTTCACCACAAGCGCGAAATCGACGACGCCGTCGTTGTCGGTGTGGAACCGGAAGACCGTGCGGTTCAGACCGCCGTCGAAGGTGCGGATCACCTGGCCACCCTCGGTGAAGGCGCCGACGACGTTGAACGCCTGATCGCCGGCCACCGTGGTGTTGGCGTCGATGTTCGACCAGTCGAGCCGGTCGCCCTGGGTCGCCTTGAAGTCGGTGACCACATCGGTGTTGTTGACGTCGGCCACCAGGTCGCCGGCATAGAAGACGAAGTAGTCGGCGCCGTTGCCGCCGGTCAGAGTGTCCTTGCCGGCCCCGCCGACCAGCTGGTCATCGCCGGCCTCGCCCTGGATCACGTCATTGCCGGCCCGGCCGTAGACGAAGTCGTTGCCGATGCCACCCTTGACCGTGTCATTGCCGGCCGCGCCGTCGATGCGGTCATTGCCGTCGCCGCCGTAGATGCTGTCGTTCTCGTCGGTGGCGGTGATGTAGTCATCGCCCGCCCCGCCATCGAGCAGGTCGGCGCCGCCGCCGCCGATGAGGATGTCGTTCCCCTCTTCGCCGTAGAGCTTGTCGTTACCCAGACCGCCGATCAGCGTGTCCGCCCCGTCAAAGCCATAAAGGGTGTCGGCGCCGTCGCCGCCGTCGACCGTATCGTTGCCGAGGTCGCCGTCGATTTCGTCATTGCCGGCGTCGCCGTACAGCTTGTCGGCGCCGTCGCCGCCGTTGATGCTGTCGACCCCGTCACCGCCGCGGATCAGGTCGATGCCGTCATCGCCGAAGAGGAGGTCCTGGCCGGCCCCGCCGTAGACGAGGTCGTCGCCGGCGCCGCCGAGCAGGAAGTCATCCTGGATGGTGCCGGTGATGCGGTCGTTGCCGTCGTCCCCGTCGACATAGACCCCGAAATTGAAGGTCTGGTAGGGAACCACGACGCTGAAATCGAGGGTGTTGTTCCCGGCCGTGCCGTAGATGATGCCTACAGACGAGATGCGCTCGAAGCCGTTGCCGGCCCCGAAGCTGTTCAACTCGACGACGCCGGCCTCGATGACCAGGGTGTCGGTGCCCGATCCGCCCTTGAGCAGGACCGGGGCGCCGTCGAACAGGACGACGAAGTCGTCGCCGTCGCCGCCGTCAAGCTTGTCGAAGCCGCAGCCGCAGGAGACCAGGATGTCATTGCCGGCGCCGCCCAGCAGGGTGTCGTCGCCGCCCTCGCCCTCGAGATAGTCGTCGCCGTCGCCGCCGACGATGTAATCGTTGCCGTCGTCGCCGTAGATCTCGTCGGCCCCGCCGTTGCCGTAGATCTTGTCGTCGCCCGCCGTGCCTTCCAGCAGCTCGTCGCTGCCGTTGCCGATGATCGCGCCCATCTCGAAAGCTCCCCTCGCACCTTGGCCGTGCAATGGAACCCTAACCCGAAAATGAGCGGGGTGTTAACCAAATGTGAACGCCGTTCGACGCCCGGAACGGGTTTTTTGTCAGCCGCCCGTAAAGCGGGCCGGCCGCTTTTCGTTGAAGGCGGCGACGCCCTCGCGCCGGTCGCTGGTCGGGATGGTGCGGTTGTAGGCCTCGACCTCGATGGCCAGACCGGTCTTGAGGTCGGTTTCGATGCCCAGGGTCATGGCCCGCTTGGCCTGGCGCACGGCGATCGGACCGCCGGCGGCGATGGCGGCGGCGACGGCGAGGACGCCCTCCATCAGCCTGGCCGCCGGCCAGACGGTGTTGACCATGCCCCAGTCATGGGCCTCGGCGGCGCTGAACACGCGACCGGTGAGGATCAGTTCCTTGGCCCGGCGTGACCCCACGGCGCGCGGCAGGTTCTGGGTGCCGCCGCAGCCGGGAATGATGCCCAGCCGCGTCTCGGTCAGCGCGAAGCGGGCGGTCTCGGCCGCGTGGATGAAGTCACAGGCCAGCGCGAACTCCGCCCCGCCGCCGAAGGCCGAGCCATTGACCGCGGCGATGACCGGGATGGGGCAGTCCATCAGGGCATAGAAGGCCTGTTCGAACAGCACATGCTGCGCCGTCCAGGCCGTGTCGGTCATGCCGTTGCGCTCCTTCAGGTCACCGCCGGCGCAGAAGGCCGCCTCGCCGGCTCCGGTGAGAATGATGCAGCGGTGATCGGCGGGATCGAGGACCAGAGACTGGAACAGGCTGAGGACGTCTCGCGCCATCTGGGTATTGAGGGCGTTGCGCACCTCGGGCCGGTTGAACGTCACCCGCAGGATGTGGGGAGCCGGGGTGTCGAGGAGCAGGGTTTCGTAGGTCATCTTCGACACCATAGCGGTCTCACCTGATCCGTCATCCCGGCCGTAGCGCAGCGGAGAGCCGGGACCCGGGTGTGCCGTGCTCAAACAAAGGGGCCGCCGACATCTCTGACGGCGGCCCCTGGGTCCCGGATCGGCCCTGCGGGCGGTCCGGGATGACGGATTTAGATGTCAGTCGACAGGCAGCAGGTTCTCGTTGCGCTTGGCCATCAGGCTGTCGAACTGGCCCCAGACGCCTTCCGACCCATGCCACTGCCCCTTGGTCGCCGCCTTCGAGTATTCCGTCGAGCGGGCCTCGAAGAAGTTGGCGTGTTCGACGCCGCTGAGCATCGACTGCAGCCAGGGCAGCGGGTTTTCCTTGATGCCGTACACTTCCGGCAGCTTCAGCTGGCGCAGGCGCCAGTCGGCGATAAAGCGGATGTAGGCCTTGATGTCCTCCGGGGTCATGCCCTGGATCTCGCCGGCCTCGAAGGCCAGGTCGATGAAGCGGTCTTCGAGGCCCACCACGGTCTTGCAGCAGTCGACGATGTCGTCGGCCACGGCCTTGGTCACCGCGCCCGTTTCGGCGTTGAAGGCGTGGTAGAGCTTGATGATGCCCTCGCAGTGCAGGCTCTCGTCGCGCACCGACCAGGACACGATCTGCCCCATGCCCTTCATCTTGTTGAAGCGCGGGAAGTTCATCAGCATAGCGAAGCTGGCGAACAGCTGCAGGCCCTCGGTGAAGCCGCCGAACATGGCCAGCGTGCGGGCGATGTCGGCGTTGGTCTCGACGCCGAACTGCTGCATGAAGTCATGCTTGGCGCGCATGGCCTCGTATTCCATGAAGGCGCCGAACTCGCTCTCCGGCATGCCGATGGTTTCCAGCAGCAGGGCGTAGGCGGCGATGTGGATGGTCTCCATGTTGGCGAAGCTGGAGAGCATCATCTTCACTTCGGTCGGTTTGAACACCCGGCCGTATTTTTCCATGTAGTTGTCGGCGACCTCGATGTCCGACTGGGTGAAGAAGCGGAAGATCTGCGTCAGCAGATTGCGCTCCTTGTCGTTGAGGTTGGCCGCCCAGTCCTTGCAGTCCTCGCCCAGCGGCACCTCTTCCGGCATCCAGTGGACCTGCTGCTGCTTCTTCCAGAAGTCGTAGGCCCACGGATAGCGGAACGGCTTGTAGGCGCCGGAAGGCGTCAGAAGGCCGGGCGTTTGCGGGGTAATCAGCTTGGCCATCTAGAAAACTCCGGGAGGCGCGGACAGGAATCGGCGGGCGTGCGTTAGGCTCTTTAACGATACGGATGCCGGTTGGCGTTGGCTACTACATCTGGTGTGATCGAACGTCGCAATTCACAAGATAGAGTTACCGCTGTGGATAAATCCTTCACCGTCTTCGGCGCCGCCGGATCAGGCAGCGTGCCCGTGGAAGCGGCGCTGACCCTGCTGGGATTGCCGTTCGAGGTCGTCGAGGCGCCCGCCTGGGAACAGGATGCGACGGTGCAGGCGACCATTGGCCGCGTCAATCCGATGCGCCAGATCCCGGCCCTGGTGCTGGCGTCCGGCGAAATCGTGACCGAGAGCGCCGCCATCCTCACCTGGCTGGCCGACAGCCATCCGGGCAGCGGCCTGGCCCCGGCGATCGACGATCCGAAGCGGCCCGCATTCCTGCGCTGGATGAGCTTCGTCTCGGCCTCGATCTATTCCCACTACTGGCTGCGCGACGATCCCTCGCGGCTGGCGAAGACGCCCGAGGCCCAGGACTACCTCCTGCGCCGCTCGACCCAGCGGATCGCCGACTGCTGGGCGATGATGGACGCCCAGGTCGAACCGGGCCGCTACATCCTCGGCGATACTCTGACGGTGCTCGACCTCTATGTGACCGTGGTCAGCCGTTTCCGGCCGCGGCGCCAGCGGTTCTACGCTGTGGCCCCCAAGCTGGCCGAGGTGGTGAAGCGGGTCGACGCCGACCCGCGCCTGACCACCTTCTGGGAAGAGCGCTACCCCTTCGACGAGGGCTGGGATGAGGCTTCGGAGCTTTAAGCGCCGCTTCATCCCCCTCGCGGAGACTCCGCCCATGACCGGGCCAAGCCTCATCCCATGAGCATCACGCCGATCTCTTCGGCCGCCGCCGCCCTGCGGGCCCAGATCGTCGGCGCGGCGGAGGCCCAGCTCGTCACCGTCATCGGCAAGGCCCCGGACGCCGAGACGCCGCAAACCACCCAGAAACAGCCCCTGCCCGACCCGCTGCAACAGGCGGTGGCCGCCGCCCGCTCGGAAGCCGCCGGGCGGCAGGCGGGCGCCGCCCCGATGTTCGCCGATCTGGAGCGGGCGATGGGCTCGCTGGCCCTGCCCCAACCCGTCCGCGCCGCCATATCCCAACTGCTGTCGATGCGGCTGCCGACCGGCGCACTGAGCGGCGAGACGGTGCGGACGGCCGTGGCGCAATCGGGCCTGTTCCTGGAGGCCAATCTGGCCGCCACACCTCATCTCGCAGCGGGCGCCCCACCCGCCCCCGACCTGAAGTCGGCCCTGCTGATCCTGCGCCAACTGTTGGTCCAGGCCCTGCCCGACACGCCCCTCAAGACCCGGCCGGCCCGCAGTCCGCCGCCCGGGCGGGAGTCGGGCCTGGCCGGTCAGACCCCGGTCGCGGCCACCCTGCCCCGCGACGCCGATTTCGCCGCCATCGCCCAGCGGCTGGGCGGCGACGCCGAACAGGCCATCGCCCGCCAGGTCCTGCACCAGTTGGCCTCCTTGCCCGAGGCCGGGTCGAGCGCGCGGGTTTTCGAACTGCCCCTGGCGACGCCGCAGGGCACGGCCATCGCCCAGTTCGAGATCGACCATGACGCCGGCGGAAGCAGCGGCGGCGCGGGCGGCCAGCAGACCTGGCGGGTACGCTTCTCGCTCGACATCGAACCGTTGGGGCCGGTGCATGTGCAGCTGGGCGCCGGGGCCGAACGGCCGATGGTGGTCTTCTGGGCCGAGCGCGAGGAAGCGCTGGAACGCCTGCGCGAGGGCGCCGACGCCCTGGCCGGCCAGCTGGCGGCCGACGTCATCGTCCAGGCCGGAGCGCCGCAGCGCCCGACGGCGCCCGCTGGCGGCCTTATGGATCGCTCGCTGTGAGCGGGGTGCGCCGCCCCCTGGCCGTGGCCCTGACCTACGAGGCGCCGAGCGCGCCCCGGGTGGTCGCCGTTGGGCGCGGCGAGGTCGGCCAGAAGATCATCGACACCGCCCGCGAGCACGGCGTGCCGCTGGAAACCAACCCCATGCTGGCCGAAGCCCTGTCGACCATCGACATCGACAGCGAGATCCCGGTCGAGCTCTACGAGGCGGTGGCCGTGATCATAGGCTTCATCATGAACGCCGCGAACGAGACGCCCAGGCGCGCGGCGACCCTGGAGGGCTAGGGCGGCGTCGACGCCCAGGGCGCGGTGCTCAGGAAGCTCATCGCCACCGCATCCTCCTTGACGTTGTCGTAGAGCCCGCCCTCGTAGCGCTCGAAGAAATACGCCGCATCCTTGGGCTGCCGGAAGCTGATCAGACCCCTGGACTCGGCCAGGCGAAAAAACCGCCCACGCGCGGTCAGCGCTTCCAGACCCTGGCTGGGAACCAGCAATGACCGCTGGTCGCCGTCGACCATGAAGATCATCTGCCCTTCCGCCGTCCACGGGTAAGTCGGAATGATCGAGGCTCCGAAGAAGCGGTCGCCGCCAAAGGTCTTCTGCAGGCAATGGTCCAGTTTCCAGCCACGGATCGCCGCCCGGGCCCGGGCGTCGGCGCCGGGCGTGCCGGAGTCGACCTTGGCCATCTCGGCCAGCGGAACGGACGGCGGGACCTTCATGCCGGCCTTGGCGAACAGCTCGTCGCCCTGGCCTTCCTTGATGCCGGCCTTGTCCCGCCGGACGATCTCCTGGGCGACCGCTGCCCGCCAATAGGGGTAGTAGGCCTCAAGCTCGGCGGCCGTCGGTTCAACCGGGCAGTCCGGCATCAGCACGGGCGCAAGCTCGTCCAGGGCGATCTTGCGCAGACCGTTGATGGCCCGCTCGCGGATCAGGGGTTTGGTGGTGTTCAAATTTCGCGGCCGCATGAACTCCGGCAGCGTCCACTCCGCCTCGATATCGACGAAGCGGACCGGTCGGCCGTTGAGCGTCGCCAGCTCGCCCATCGACTCGGAAACCTCGCGATAGGTCGGCGGCTTTGCCGCGAGGGACGGAGCGGCCGCCGCCAGCAGAAAGGCCGTGGCCAGGATCAAAACGCGCATACAACGCCCCCACACTCTGTGCGGGCAGGCAACCACCTTCTCGCCGGGTGGGCAAGACGGTCGCCTTCCGCTCTCGGCAAGGACGTGAGGAACAGATTGACCCGGTTGGCGGATTTCGCTTCCTTCGGCCGATGACCGCCGAGCCCTTCCATGACGCCGACCACTACCCCAGCGCCAGCGCGCGGGCGGCCGACAAGTGGGTGCATATCGTCGGGCTGATTCTGGCCGTGTCGGGTGGCGGGGCGCTGTTGGGCCTGTCGATCGGGTTCGGCACCGTCGGGCAGGTGTTCGCGGTGGCGGTCTATGCCATCTGCCTGGCGCTGATGCTCAGCTTCTCCATCGCCTACAACATGGCCAAGCCGGAGAACCGGCCCTTCCTGCGGCGGCTCGATCATGCCGGCATCTTCCTGATGATCGCCGGCAGCTACACCCCGTTCACGACCCAGAGCCTGACCGGGGCCTGGTCGATCGGCATGACGGTGGCGGTCTGGGGGCTGGCGCTGGCCGGGGTGGCCGGGAAGATGTTCCTGCCAAGCCTGGGCAAGGGCTATTGGGTGGCGCTGTATCTGGCCCTGGGCTGGATCGTGATCATCGCCATTGGACCGATGGTGGCGGCGGTGTCGCTGGCCGGGATGATCCTGCTGGCCATCGGGGGCCTGGTCTATTCGGTCGGGGTGATCTTCTACGTCCGCAAGAGCATGCACTACCGCCGCGCGGTCTGGCACGGCTTCGTCCTGGCCGGGGCCGGGGTGCAGTATGCGGCGATCATGACCGGCGTGGTCTTGTTCAACCGCGCCTGAGCCGCTACAGAGCGCCCGCGCCTCTCCGGAGGCGCCTATCGCGATCCCCTTCAGCCCGCCGAGTCCCGTCGAAGGGCCGGCTGAAGTCTCTTGGCGGGTGGAGGATCGTACCCATGGCCAATGTGACCGTTGTCGGCGCCCAGTGGGGTGACGAGGGCAAGGGCAAGATCGTCGACTGGCTGTGCGACCGCGCAGAAGTCGTCGTCCGCTTCCAAGGCGGCCACAACGCCGGCCATACCCTGGTCATCGACGGCAAGGTCTACAAGCTGGCCCTGCTGCCGAGCGGCGTGGTCCAGGGCAAGCTGTCGGTCATCGGCAACGGCGTGGTCGTCGATCCCTGGCATCTGCTGGGCGAGATCGACGGCATCGCCAAACAGGGGGTGACGATCACCCCCGAGGTGCTGGTCCTGGCCGACAACGCCTGTCTGATCCTGCCCCTGCACCGCGACCTCGACCAGGCGCGGGAGTCGGCCTCGACCCAGAAGATCGGCACCACCGGGCGCGGCATCGGCCCGGCCTATGAGGACAAGGTCGGTCGGCGCGCGATCCGGGTGGCGGATCTCGCCGATCCCGAATCCCTGAAGCCCAAGATCGAGCGGCTGCTGAGCCACCACGGGCCGCTGCGGCGGGGCCTGGGTCTGCCGGAGGCCGATCCGGTGGCGATGTTCGACGAGCTGCTGGCCCTGGCGCCCAGGCTGCTGCCCTATGCCCGTCCGGCCTGGAAGCTGCTCGACGAGATGCGGCGGGCCGGAAAGCGGATCCTGTTCGAGGGAGCGCAGGGGGCGCTGCTCGACGTCGACCACGGCACCTATCCCTTCGTCACCTCGTCCAACACCGTGGCCGGCCAGGCGGCGGCCGGTTCGGGCATGGGACCGCAGGGGCCGGGCTATGTGCTGGGCATCGTCAAGGCCTACACCACCCGCGTGGGCGAAGGCCCGTTCGCCTGCGAGCTCAACGACGCGGTCGGCCAGCACCTGGCCACGGTCGGGCGCGAGGTCGGGACCAACACCGGCCGGGGTCGGCGCTGCGGCTGGTTCGACTCTGTGCTGGTGCGCCAAAGCGTGGCCATCAACGGCATCAACGGCATCGCCCTGACCAAGCTCGACGTGCTCGACGGGCTGGAGACGCTGAAGGTCTGCGTCGGCTACCGGCTGCATGGCAAGGAGATCGACTACCTGCCGGCCGGCCTGCGCGACCAGGCGGCGGTGGAGCCGATCTATGAGGAGCTGCCCGGCTGGAGCGAAAGCACCGCCGGGGCCCGCAGTTTCAAGGACCTGCCGGCCAACGCCGTGAAGTACGTCGGCCGTATCCAGGAACTGATCGGCGCCCCGGTGGCCCTGCTGTCCACCAGCCCCGAGCGGGATGACACCATCCTGCTGCGGGACCCGTTCCAGGATTAGAAGCTAGGCCGGCTTTGCCGTGTTCAGCACCCGGCCGATACCGCCGCCGATCAGGCCGGTGACGGCCGAGCTGAGCGTGCCGACCGCCAGGATCAGCGTCTCGGTATCACCCAGGGCGACGCTGACAACGATCCCGAGCAGGGCGCAGACGGCGCCAGCGATGGCCCCGCCGATCAGGCTGTCGCCGAGGCTGCCCTTTGCCGCCCAGGCGTAGACCAGCCCGGCGATGAGCGAGATGCCCATGCCGCCCCACATGAAGACATTGTCCTTCACGAACGGCACGAAATGGCCGGCCAGCACCATGGCCAGTTGAAGCACCGTACCGAAGAAGACGGCGCGGATGAGCGCACTACGGTTCATGGGTCAGTCTCCCCTTTTCCTATTTTGGGTCTTTCATCGTTTCGACGGCCTGCGCCGTTTTCTCCTTCTGGGCCGGCGCCTTCCAGTTGGCGGGCCCTTTCTCGAAGCGCTTGGCGAGCTCGGCCAGGGTGTAGGCGTCGCCCCATTCGAAGTGTTTGTAGACGCTGTCGAAGCCGGCCCCCTGGCCGTACCCGACATTGGAAAGGATGACCTTCGTCTTCCCTTCTCCGGCCGGGACCAGCTCGAGAATGGTCGCCGTCTGGCCGAAGGCCTCGGTGTCGAAGGCGCCCTTGGGGGCCTGGACGTTGCGGATGGCCAGCAGCCGGCCGGGCACATAGGCCTCGATCCGGTTGATGATGTTGGAGGGATCGCCCTTGGCCTTGCCGGCCACATAGTTGGTCTCGATCGTGCCGCCGACCCGCAGGTCTATATGGACCACGGGCGCGGCCCAGGTCTTCCAGCCGGCCTCGGTGCTGATCGCCTCCCAGACCTTGTCGGGGCTGGCCGGGACCAGGATGGAGAGCTGCAGCACGCGCTGACCGTTGGGCTCGACGAAGCTGGTGTTCTCCACCCCCTTGAAGTCGCTCCACTTGGGCGGCGCCTTGTCGGCGGCGGCAGCGGCGGTGGTCAGCAGCAGGGCGGCCAGGGCGCCGGCGAGCAGGGTCTTCATGTTCCGGTCTCCCGTTGGGTTTCGGCGCCAATGGCTTCTGGGACGGCAGCGACGGCCAGCCGGTCGAAATAGTCGCGAAGGGCGGCGATGGAGGCGTCGAAGGCCTCGAGCGTGCGGTGGGTGCGCGACTGCATCACTCCGCCCTCCATGGTGGTCAGGACGAAGATGGCCAGGCGTTTGGTGTCCGTGCCGGGCGGCAGGCGGTCCCTGGCCTGGTCCAGGCAGCCCTTCACGTGCCTGGCCCAGCCGTCGAAGTTGACCGACAGCATCTCGCGCACCGGAGGGTCGGGCTCGTGCAGTTCCAGGGCGATGGAGCCGATGGGACAGCCGTACAGGCAGTCGGTGTCGGCCAGCATGCGGCGATAGGCGGCCAGCAGGGCGAAGACCCGGTCGATGGGATCCTCAACGCCCTCCCAGGCCGGGGCCAGCAGCATCGGGTAGATGCCGTCGCGGTACATCTCCAGCACCGCCAGCAGCACGTCCTGCTTGGTCGGATAGAAGTGGTACAAGCTGCCGGAATTGGCGCCGGCCTCCTTGAGGATGTCGGCCACCGAGGTGGTGTTGAAGCCCTTCTCCGAGAACAGCTTCATTGCCGCGAAAAGGATGCGCTCCCGTGTGGGTTCGGCCCCGCCGACCATGCTCAGACACCCTTAGTTGAATACTCAATCAAGAGATCAGCACGAAGACCGGCGGTTGGCAAGCGCAGACAAGAGCCCCCGCCGGACGACGGGGGCTTTCGCTTCCTGGGAAGGGCGACGCTAGTTCTTCTTGGGCTTGCCCTTGGTGTCAGCCTGAGCCAGCAGCTCCGCCTTGGTCTGGGCGCTGACAACGGCGCCGCCGGTCTCGCTGAGCACGGACTGGGCGATGGTCACGCTCTTGCCGTCGACCTTGAGGGTCACCTGGCCGGCATTGGAACCGGTCCCGACCTTCTCGATCGTGCCGATGGCGTTGCCCTGCGCGTCCTTCACGGCCGCACCGTTGACCAGGGTCGTGCCGCCGGTGGCGGGGCTGGCCGGGGTGGCGGGCGTGGCCGGCTTCACGCCGGGGCTGGCCGGCGTCGCGGGCGTGGCGGGGGTCACCGGGGCCTTGGCGACCGGCGGAGTGGCCGGAGGTGTCGCGGGCTGGGCCGGGGCCGACGGATCGACGGCGGGCGGCGTCGTGGCCGGCGGGGCGACGGTGTCACCCTGGGTCGGCGGCACCTCGGCCGGGTCCATCACGGGCGGCTGCTGACCCTTGGGAGCCTGGCCGGGCTTGTTGGGACCATCGCCCGGCGGCGGGGCGACGATGGGCGGGGTGGCGCCGGGCGTCGGGGCGGGCGCCTGGGCGAACGCGGCGGTCGACAGGGCCAAGGCGGCGGCGGTCGAAAGAAGCAGGGGCAAGGTTTTCATGCGGGCATACTCCGTTGAGCGGCCCCCCATCGGCCTTAGCAACCCCGTGGAGCCGCAACCGTTCCAAAGAAAATCGTCTCCCCGGTCAGGGCCGGACGACCTTCCCGCGCCCGATCAATCTCTGTAGAGACGGCTTTGCGCATGAGACTCTACGCCCCCGACATGGACGAATTCCTCGGCTGGATGGACAGCGAGGGCATCCGCTATGCGGTGCTGCGCAACGCCCCGGCCTTCGTGAAGGGGTGGCCCGTGCGCGGCGGCAAGGATGATGTCGACCTCCTGGTCGACGACGGCGCCCTGGACCGCATCGGCGCCAGATACGGCCGCTACAGCAAGACCCGCGGGGTCAAATGCGACCTCTACGACGTCTCCGGCAGCCCGGCAGGGGCCTATCAGGGTCTGCCCTACTATCCGCCGGCCCTGGCCAACCTGCTGCTCGACGAACGCGAGCGGCACGAGGGCGGCTTCTGGGTCCCCAAACCCCTGCCCTACCTGCTCGGCCTGATCTTCCACATCGCCTACCACAAGGCCGAGCGCTCGAAGATCGACCGGCTCGATCCGGCCGCCTCCGAGGACTCAAAGTACGTCCCGGAACTGCGCGACCTGATGGCGAAGACGGGAGAGGACTTCCCCCTGACCCTCACCGCCTTCCATGAGCGGCTGAAGGCCGCCGGCATGGCCGTGCCCTACCGCCAGCTGGCCGCCATCCTGGTCAACGACTTCACCCGCCATGTGAAGAGCCGCTTCCTGGCCGAGGTCGGCAACGAGCCGCCCGGCGAGATGAACCTCTTCGTCATCCGCAGCGTCGCCGCCGGCAAGGGCCAGGCACAGAGGCTGATCGACGCCCTCGGCAAGGAGTACGAGATCCTTGTCGACAAGGAGATCCCCTGGCTGACCCGGCTGAAGACCAACAGCAAGATCCGAGGTGGCAAGTGGAAGCGCGGCGGGCCGCCGGTGCATGCGGTCATCGTCTTCGACCGCAACCCCCTGCCGGCGACCGGCGACGAGGCGACGCCGCATCCGTTTGTGTTCAACGGACGCCAGTTCATGAAAAAGCGCCTCCGCGACGAATTCTCACAGATCACCGGTCTGCATACCAAGCATAATCCCCTGCACTCGACCGACAACGAGGCCGAGGCCCTGGGGCACCTGAACCTGTACTTCACCCCCGAAGAGCGTGAGTCCCTGTACCAGCGGCTGGAAGCCATCCGGGCGGAGATGACGTGAGAAAACTCAAGCGCTGGTGGCGGTCGAGGCGGGCGGAAGCGGCCCTGAAGGACCGGCGCGAGACGGTGAAGGCGCAGGTCGAGACCGTGCTGGGCTCACCGGTGCGTCTGAAGGAGCGCGGCAATCTCGGCCACGACAGCAACTACGACGTCTTCGCCGGCGGCAAGCGGGTGGCCGTCCTGCGCCTGGTCAATCCGTTCAAGCAGCGCCCGACCCCGCCACCCGGCATGCCGTTCCAGATCGAGGCGCCGGCGGCCCGGCTGGACCACGAATACCTGGCTCTGATCCGCGCCTCCCAGATCGGCCTGGCGCCCGCCCCGCTGTGGCGGGCCGAGGACGCCATCCTCTGCGCCTACCTGCCGTTCCACACCCTGACCTCGACGGCCCAGGCCCAGCCGGACCGGGTGTGGGAATGCCTGTCGCAGGCCAGCGCCGCGTTGGACCGCCTGCACCGCGAGGTCGGCATGGCGCACATGGACGCCTCGCTGAGCAATGTGCTGGCGGACGGCGGCCACAAGACCTTCGCCCTGGTCGACTTCGAATACACGCCGGTGGCCGGGGTAACCTTCCCCGAACAGAAGATCTACGACCACCTGCGCCTGCTCCAGGCGACCGGCAAGTTCATCCCCGACCGGCTTAAGGGCGACCACGCCGCCTGGTTCGAACAGTTCGGCGGCTACATCGATGACGAGATGCGGGCCGCGCCGCTGGAGCGGATCCTGCCGGCGTTGAACCATGTGCTCGGGGTCGAGGCCTACCGCGAGGCCGCGCGCAGGATCCTGCCCAACCTCGGCTAGATCATCCCGACCGTGCGCAGCTTGGCCTTGGGGTGGACCTCGCTCTGGCTCATCACCACGGTCTGGCCCCGGAAGCGTTCGATGATCGAGCGGACATAGGGCCGGACCATCGGGCTGGTCAGCAGCACCGCCGCATCACCCGCAAGCGCCGCCCGCTCAAACGCCTCACGGACGTTCTTGATGAAGTCCTGCAGCTTGGACGGCGCCATGGCCAGCTGCTTTTCCTCGCCATTGCCGATCAGGCTGTCGGCGAAGGCGGCCTCCCAGTCCGGTGACAGGGTGACGATCGGCAAGGCGCCGTCCTCGCCGCGGTTGGCCCAGCACAGCTGGCGGCCGAGGCGAACGCGGACGGCCTCGGTCAGGGCCGTCAGGCTGGCGGTGTGCGGCGCGGCCTCGGCGATGCCTTCGAGGATGGTGCCCAGGTCGCGGATCGACACCCGCTCGCGCAACAAGGCCTGCAGCACACGCTGCAGGGTCGAGGCAGTGATCACCGAGGGGATCAGTTCGTCGGCCAGCTTCTTCTGCTCGGGGCCCAGTTCCTTCAGCAGCTTCTGGACCTCGGCGTAGGACAGCAAGTCGGCCATGTTGTCCTTGAGGATCTCGGTCAGGTGGGTCGTCAGCACCGTGGCCGGGTCGACCAGGGTGTAGCCCCGGAAAGTCGCCTCTTCCTTCAGCGCATCGTCGATCCAGGTGGCCGGCAGGCCAAACGCCGGCTCGCGCACATGTTCGCCCGGGATGTCGACCTGGCCGCCGCGCGGGTCCATGGCCATCAGGCTGCCGATCCGAACCTCGCCGGCCCCGCTCTCCATCTCCTTGATACGGATGGCGTAGCCCTGGGTCGGCAGGCGCATGTTGTCGAGGATGCGCACGCTGGGCATGACGAAGCCGTACTCGCCGGCCAGGGTCTTGCGCAGGGCGCGGATCTGGTCGGTCAGCTTGCGGCCGTCCAGGTCGTTGATCAGGGTCAGCAGGCCGTAGCCCAGCTCGATCTTGATGTCGTCGATGGCCAGCGACTGGCCGATGGGCTCTTCCTCGGCCTCGGAGGCGACCGGCAGGTCGGAGACATCGACCGGCGGCGGCAGCTTGGCGTTCTGGGCCCTTCGCCAGGCCAGGTAGCCGGTGGCGATGGCGATGGCGATGAAGGGGATCTTCGGCATCCCCGGCACCAGGGCCATGACCCCGGCGGCGGCCGAAACCATGCCGAGGCCCACCGGATTCATCGCCAGCTGGGTGACCAGCGCCTTGTCGGCCGCGCCATCGACGCCGGCCTTGGAGACCAGCAGGCCGGCGGCGATGGAGATGATCAGGGCCGGCACCTGGCTGACCAGGCCGTCGCCGATGGTCATGATGGTGTAGGTGTTGAAGGCTTCGCCGGCCGGGATCTTGTGCTGGATCACCCCGATCAGGATGCCGCCGATGATGTTGATGGCGGTGATGACCAGGGCGGCCACGGCGTCGCCACGCACGAACTTGCTGGCGCCGTCCATCGCCCCGAAGAAGGTCGATTCCTGCTCCAGTTCCTTGCGGCGCAGCTTGGCCTGGTCCTGGTCGATCAGGCCCGAGGACAGGTCGGCGTCGATGGCCATCTGCTTGCCGGGCATGGCGTCGAGGGTGAAGCGGGCGGCGACTTCGGCGATGCGGCCCGAACCCTTGGTGACGACCACGAAGTTCACCAGGATCAGGATGGCGAAGACGATCACCCCGATGATGAAGTTGCCGCTCATCATCATCTGGCCGAAGGCCTCGATGACCTTGCCGGCGCCTTCCGTGCCCTCATGCCCGTGGCTGAGGATCAGGCGGGTCGAGGCCAGGTTCAGCCCCAGCCGGAACAGGGTCGTGACCAGCAGCACGGTCGGGAAGGCGGTGAATTCCAGCGGCCGCTTGATCAGCAGCGCCGTCATCAGGATCAGGATGCTGCTGGTCACCGACAGGGCCAGCAGGAAGTCGAGCAGGAACGGCGGGATCGGCAGGATCAGCAGGACGATGACGCCGACGATGCCGATGGCCAGGCCCACGTCGCCACGCGCCACCCAGCCCCAGACCTGCCTGGCGGTCACGGGGTTGGACGCGGAAATGGGGTGGGCGTCACTCATCTAGGATACTCTGGCTAGGCGGCGTTGGACCCGAGACCGGCTTGCGGCGGCGGCACGGAGACGCCGGCGTCGCCGTATTCCTTCAGCTTGTTGCGCAGGGTGCGGATCGAGATGCCGAGGATGTTGGCGGCATGCGTCCGATTGCCCGAGCAATGGGTCAGGGTGTCGAGAATCAGCTGTTGCTCGACCTCGGCCACCGTCTGGCCGACCAGGGTGCGGGTCACCGCCTCGGCCGCCATCGAGGCGCCCCGGGCGACGGCCACGTCGGGGGCGGGGCTGAGGGGCTGGCCGTCCGGCAGGCGGATGGCGAATTCCTCGATCTCGGCGCCGGTCGACAGCAGGACGGCGCGGTGCATGGCGTTTTCGAGCTCGCGCACGTTGCCCGGCCAGCGGTGGGCGACCAGGCGCTTGCGGGCCTCGGCCGACAGCGGGCGTTCCGGCATGCCGTTGGCCTTGGCGTACTTCTTGAGGAAGTGGTCGCACAGGGCGGCGATGTCGCCCGGCCGTTCGCGCAGCGGCGGCAGGCGCAGGTTCACGACATTGAGCCGATAGAGCAGGTCTTCGCGGAAGGTGCCGTCCTTCACCGCGGCCGCGAGGTCGCGGTTCGAGGTGGCCAGGATGCGGATGTTGACCTTGACCGGCTTGGCGCCGCCGACCCGGTCGATCTCGCGCTCCTGGATGGCGCGCAGCAGCTTGGCCTGCAGGCGGGCGTCCATCTCGCTGATTTCGTCCAGAAGAAGCGTGCCGCCGTCGGCCTCTTCGAACTTGCCCACGCGGCGGGCGACGGCGCCGGTGAAGGCGCCCTTCTCGTGGCCGAACAGTTCCGATTCCAGCAGGTTCTCGGGGATGGCGGCGCAGTTGACGCTGATGAACGGCTTGGCCGCGCGCTTGGACTTGGTGTGGACGTAACGGGCCATCACCTCCTTACCGACACCGCTCTCGCCGGTGATCAGGATGGAGGCTTCCGACGGCGCGACCTGGTCGGCCAGCTTGATGACCTGTTCCATGATCGGGTCGCGGGCGACCATCGGGCGGTTGTCGTCGCTGACCGCCGACAGCACGGCGGCGATCAGTTCGGCGTCCGGCGGCAGGGGGATGAACTCGACCGCCCCGGCCCGGATGGCGTCGCCGGCCCGCTGCGCATCGGCCCCGACCCCGCAGGCGACGACCGGCACGCGGATGCGCTCGGCCTCGTTGGCGGCGATCAGCCCGGCGATGTCGAGCTCATAGTCGACCATCAGGAGGTCCGCGCCCTGGCCCGCGCGCAGGGCCTGGGTCGCCGCCGAGGTGGTCTCGACATGCGCCACCTTGGCCCCGGTGTTCATCGCCATTTTCACGGCGAGGGACAGTTGCCCGTTCAATTTTCCGACGACCAGAAGCCGCATAACTACTCTCCTACCGACAGCTCAGGCTTCAGGCCTGGTTGTCGCCGTCCTTGATGATTTCCGTCATGGTGACACCGAGCCGGTCATCGACGACGACGACCTCGCCGCGCGCCACCAGGCGGTTGTTGACGTAGATGTCGATCGCCTCGCCGACCTTGCGGTCCAGCTCCAGAACACTGCCCTGGCCCAGCTGCAGCAGCTGGGCGACGCTCATGTTGGCCCGGCCGAGCACGGCCGAGATGTTGACCGGCACGTCGAAGACGGGGGCCAGGTCGGTGGCCGTCTTCTCGTCGTAGTCGACCGGCGCCTCACTGGCGAGCTGCAGGTCCGACGAGAATTCCTCGAGGGTCAGGTTGTCTTCAGCCATGGGTCGGCTCCGGGGCGATCAGGGGTTCGGCGTGCAGGCCTTCGGCGGCCAACGCCTGGTCAAGGGCGGTCTGGATGCGCTGGGCGGCATCGACAGGATCGAAGCTGGCGCGGCCATCACCCCAGTCGAGGATGAAGGCGGCCAGGGTCATGCCGGGCTCGGCGCGAGCCTCGATACGTCCGGCATGGCCAAGGCCGGCGGCCATGCCGTCGAGCGCGGCCTGGACCCGCTCCTGGGCCTCCGGCGCGACCTTGACCAACAGGCGCGGGCTGGCCTCGACTTCACGGGCCAGGGCTTCGAGGGCGGCGGTGACAGGGGCCTCGGGGAATTTGGCCAAGGCGCTGTCGGCGATCTTGCGGGCGGCGGCCATGCTGAGCTGGGCGGTCGAGGAGCGGTGCGAATGAGCGACCTCGGCCAGGGCGCCGAGACCCTGGCGGGCGGCGTCGGCGATCTGGTCCAGGGCCCGGGCCAGGGCCATCTCGGCCTGGGCCACGGCCGAACGCTCGCCCTCGGCGTATGACGCGGCGCGGATCTCCTCGACCTCTTCGGGCGTGAAGCTGCGCTTGGCGCGCGGCGGCTGGTAGGCGACCGCGCCGAGGTCGTCGAATTCGGTGTCGAAGGTGAAGGGCCTCATGGGCGAGGTGATGGGTTCGCTGGTCATCAGTAGATCAGCTCATCGTCGCCGCCGGCGCCGGCCAGCATGATCTCGCCCTTGGCGGCCAGGTCCTTGGCCACCTGGACCATGGCCATCTGGGCCTGGTCGACGTCCTTCAGGCGCACGGGGCCCATGCCCTCCATGTCCTCGCGCATGATCTTGGCGGCGCGCTCGGACATGTTGGAGAAAAACATCTCGCGCAGGGCGTCGGAGGCGCCCTTGAGGGCCAGACCCAGCTGGTCCTTCTCGACAGCCCGCAGCAGGGTCTGCACCCCGCCCGGATCCAGCTTGGAAAGGTCCTCGAAGACGAACATCAGCGCCCGGATGCGCTCGGCGCTCTCACGGTTGCGCTCTTCCAGGGCGGCGATGAAGCGGCCCTCGGTCTGGCGGTCGAAATTGTTGAAGATGTCGGCCATCAGTTCATGGCTGTCGCGCTTGGAGGTGCGCGCCAGGTTGGACATGAACTCGACGCGCAGGGTCTGTTCGATCTTGTCGAGGATGTCGCGCTGCACCGGCTCCATGCGCAGCATCCGCTGGACGCATTCCAGGGCGAAGTCCTCGGGCAGGCAGGTGAGGACCCGGGCGGCGTGGTCGCTCTTGATCTTCGACAGCACCACCGCGACGGTCTGCGGGTATTCGTTCTTCAGATAGTTGGCGAGCACCGCCTCGTTCACGTTGCCCAGCTTGTCCCACATGGTGCGGCCCGCCGGACCGCGGATCTCCTCCATGAGGTTGTCGACCTTCTCGGGCGGCATGAACGACGCCAGCAGGCGCTGGGTCTGTTCGAAGCTGCCCATGATGGCGCCGGATGCGCTCATCCCCGAGACGAACTCGACCAGCAGCTCCTCGACGACGGTGGCCGCCACCGTGCCGAGGCTGGCCATGGCCTGGGAGATCTCCTTGATCTCCTCCTCGTCCAGCTGTTCCCAGATATGGGTGTGATCTTCGCCGAGAGCGAGCATGACCACAGCCGCCTTTTCCGGACCGTTCAGCCGGGCGGTGTCAGTAATCGCCTTGGATTTGGGCCCCCTGCTCATGCGGTTTCATGCAGCCAGCTGCGGAGGATCGAGACCGATTCTTCCGGGTGGGTGTCGACGAACTCGCTGACCCGTTTGACGCTGCTGGCCTTCACCTGGCCCTCGATGCGGGCGATGTCGATGCGCTGGTCCATCTCGCTCGGCAGGGCCAGCATCTCGCCGGTGTTGGGATCGACCTGCATCTGGATCTGCTGGGCCTGGCCGGGAGTCAGGCCGGCCATGCCGCCGCCTGCCGCCCCGGCCAGCATCGGCATCGGCCCGCCGGCGCCGCCAGGCTGGCCCAGGCTCTTGAGCAGCGGGCGCAGGCCGAAGAACAGCAGCAGCATGACGACGATGGCGCCGAGGCCTAGCTCGGCGAAGCGCATCAGATCGTTCTTGTTGAAGTCGAACATGCCGGCCTTGCCCTCGCCTTCCAGGGCGGGGTCGCGGGCGAAGGCGACGTTGATCACCTTGACCACGTCGCCGCGGCCGGGATTGAAGCCGACGGCGGCCTTCACCAGTTCGTCCAGCTTGGCCATCTCGGCCGGGCTGCGGGCGGTGTAGGCGCCGGGCTTGCCATTGGCGCCCGGGGCGGTGATGCCGTCGACGGCGACGGCGACGCTGAGCTTCTGCACGGTTCCCGGGGCCAGGATCTCGGTGCGGGTGGTTTCCGAGATTTCGTAATTGGTGACCGTGGTGGCGCCCTTGGTGGTGTTCTTGTCGGTCGGCAGGAAGGCCGGGTTGGCCGCATCGCCGGGGATGTTGCCGGAGGCCGAGACGGCGTCGTTGTTCGAGGAGGACCCTTCCTCGCTCGATTGCTCGTTGGTCTGTTCGGAACGGATGACCTGGCCGTCGGGATCATAGGTCTTCTTGGTCTCGCTGACCTGGGCCATGTCGATGTCGGCGGTGACCTCGACCCGGGCCTTGCCGGTGCCGACCACGCCCTCGACCTGCTGGCGGATGCGTTCAGCCATGTCGCGTTCGATCTGGGCCTTGCGGTCGTCGGCCACGGCGCCGAGGCCGCCGCCCTGGCCAATCACCGCCAGCGCCTTGCCGTCCTTCATGTCGACGACGCTGACGTTTTCCGGCTTGAGGCCCTCGACGGCGCCGGCCACCAGACTCTGGATCGCCTGCACCTGATCCTGGCTCGGCTTGCGGCCAGACATGGCGATGGAGACGGACGCCTTCGGATCGCCCGCCTCATCCTCGAACAGCTGGCGCTTGGGAATGGTGAGCAGGACGCGAACGTCGGTGACGCCGTGCAGACCCTTGATCGTCCGCTGCAGCTCGCCCTCGAGGGCGCGCTTGTTGTTGACCTGCTGGACGAAGTCGGTCTGGCCCAGCGCCGAGGTCTGGTCGAAGATTTCGTAGCCGACCGAGCCGGAGGTCACGAGGCCCTTGCCGGCCACTAGCAGGCGGGTGGAGGCGACCTTGTCGCGGTCGACCATGATGGTCGAGCCATCGCCCTTGGCCTCGTACTTGATGCCCGCCTGGTCGAGCGCGGCGGTGACTTCCGAGGCTTCTTTCAGGTCGAGGTTGGAATAGAGCAGCGCCTTGGGCTGGGTCATGAAGCCGCTGGTCAGGGCGATGATCGCCGCCAGCAGGCCGACCCCGACGCCGGCCATGACCAGCAGCCGGACGAGCCCCGCACCTCTTAACGCGCTTAGAAACCGATCCACCTGGGTTCCCGTCCCCGAAACGATACCAACGCCCGCTTCTGCCGGGTTCGCTAGGCAGGATTTACCGGGTGGTTGGTAAACGGGGCTTTAAGAGACTTGGTAAGGAACCGCGCCTTGCGGTCGCAGGCGATCGGCAGGTTTTGCTGGGTTTGCGGACGACCGGGCGGCGAGACCGGTTCACTATAATTCCTCCTCCGACACGAAGTGGCGGGGGAGGGGGACCGCCGGCCCGACTCAGGGCCGGTGGTGGAGGGGGCAGCGCCGGCGGATCGGGTTGATCATAGACGCTGTAGCCGCCGCCCGCGCCAGAACGCTCTTTGTCCTGACAAGCCGGCGCTGCCCCCTCCACCACCGCCGCTAGGTCGCGGCGGCGGTCCCCCTCCCCCGTCGCTGCGCGCCGGAGGAGGAACTGGAGTCCAGAAACGGCAACGGCCGCGGCTCCCTTCGGAACCGCGGCCGCGCTCTATTCGCTGAGCCTTAAGGGGGGGGCGGAGCGGCTCAGCGATACTGCTGCAGGCGGGTGGTGCGCAGGCCCGCCAGGCCGTGCCGGTCGATCGACTGCTGCCAGTTGAGGAACTCCTCGTTGGTCAGCCGGTAACGGTCACAGGCATCGTCGAGGGTGAGAAGCCCACCACGAACGGCCGCCACAACCTCAGCCTTGCGGCGGATCACCCACCGCTCGGTGTTGGCCGGCGGCAGGTCGGACAGCGTCAGGGGCGCGCCGGTCGGACCGATCACGTACTTCTCACCCTTGCTGTTGACCCGCTGCTGCTGCTGCTGAAGCATGGTTCTACGCCTCTCTTGGACATCACTGTTGAGGGAGACCATAGCGACCACGCGATAACATGCCGTGAATCGGTCTAGTAAAGATGCAAGTAACCACGGATTGCCCCCGTCTTAACGCGTTGTTTTATTGTGGGACATCGGCGTTAACCGACGTTCACCTCTTGGTTAATTATCTCTTGATGCTCAGAAGCTCTTCCAGCATCTGATCGGCCGTCGAAATGATCTTCGAGCTGGCCGAATAGGCCCGCTGGGTGATGATCAGGCCGGTGAACTCGCTCGAGAGATCGACGGTCGAGGCTTCCAGGGTCGAGGGCGCGATGGCCCCGGCCCCGCCGGTGCCGGCGGCCTTCAGGCTGTAGGTGCCGCTGTCCAGGGTGACGCGGTAGCTGTTGCCGTTGGAGCTGCGCAGCCCGTCCGGGTTGGCGAAGGTGGCGATGGCCACCTGGGCGATCTGGCGGCTGATGCCGTTGTCGAAGATGGCGGTGACAAAGCCGTCCTCGTCGATCTCGACATTGGTCAGGTTGCCGAAGGCCGTGCCGTTGGTGTTGACGGCCTGGACGATCGACTGGCTGTCGTACTGGGTCAGGCCGCCGGCGCCGCCGGCGAGGTCGATGCGGATTTCCTGGTCGTCGATGCCGAGGCCCGCAGCCCAGTTGGCCTCCCCGGCGCCCGGCGCGGCATCGCTGGAGGCGCCGAAGGTGATGACCGGGTTGTCCATGTCGAGGATGGTGGTGTTGGTGGTGTCCAGACGGCCGTCCGGGGTGAAGGCGACGATGCCGGTCTTCAGCTGGCCGTTGGTCAGGCCGGCGCCGGTGACGACGTCGCCGGCCGGGACCGCGCGGATTTCCGCAATCCACTGGTTGGGCACGGTGCTCTTCAGAAGGTCGATCTGCAGGGTGCGTTTGCCGCCCTTGGAGTCCGAGGCCGGAACCTGGATCGAGAAGTCCGGCTTGATCCCGACGCCCAGTTCCGGATCGTACATCGCCATCGAGTTGGTGGCGGCGTTGTAGCTCGCCAGCTCGGCCGAAACCGCCTGGCTGGACTTCAGGTTGGCGCTGACCGCCACCCGGGTGGTCGGTTCGGCAGCGCCGCCGACGTTCGAAACGTTGATCGAGCTGAGGCGCGACAGGTCCGACGGGTCGGTGGTGATGACGCCCTGGTCGTCGACCAGCCAGCCCTGCAGGTAGAGGCCGGCCTCGTTCTTCAGGTAGCCGAGGTTGTCCAGCTGGAAGGAGCCGGCGCGGGTGAAGCTGCGGGCGTCGCTCGACTGCAGGTCCTCGGGCTTTTCGGTGACGATGAAGAAGCCGGCGCCGCTGATCGCCAGGTCCGTGGAGTTGGACGTCGACTGCGGCAGGCCCTGTTGGGTCACATAGGCGCGGGTGTGGGCCTGGACGCCGCCGGCCGCGTAGGAGGCGGTGCGGTTGTTGCCAGAGACCAGGGTCCCGAAGTTGGCCTGGCTGCGCTTGTAGCCGACCGTGTTGACGTTCGCGATGTTGTCGGAGATCGCGGCCAGAGCCGACGAGTTCGCGACCAGACCAGACACCCCGGCGAGCATGGCGCTGTTGATGCTCATTGGTTTCTTATCCTTGCCTAAGCGGAATGGGTTTCACTTGGCGCTTCTTGCGATTGCGGAGGTTCCGCGTCGGAGCCATTCGGGCTCCCGGTATGGGAGAGACGTCGTCAGATCGTGTTGGCCACGGCGGTGACGGCGCTGATCGGCACCTTGGTCTTGCCGATCGTGACGATGTTGGTGCCGTCCACCGACTGCACGGCCGTGGCCACGCCGGTCAGAGTCTGGATGGCGGAGAACTTGGTGCCCGAGGTGTCGGTCGGCGTGATCCGCAGGCCGTAGTCGCCATCGGCGAGCTGGGTCCCGAGGTTGTTCTTGCCGTCCCACTCGAAGGTCTGGTTGCCGGCGGCGGTGGCGGTCAGCACCTTGCTGGCGACCACGTTGCCCTTGGTGTCGAGCACGTCGAGCTGAACGCTGCCCGCCGCGCGCGGCAGGTTGTAGGTCCAGGTCGCCTTGCCGTCCTGCAGGTAGGAGGCGCCGGTGGTGGCGGTCACCGACTTGCCGATCAGGTTGACGGAATCGGCCAGGCCGCCGTCGCTCATGCCGACCAGGGCGGCCAGCAGGTCGTTGGTCAGCAGCTGCTGCTCGACGCCGGTCATCTGGACGATCTGCTGGGTGAACTGGCTCGAATCCATCGGCGACAGCGGATCCTGG
This sequence comes from Caulobacter sp. SRI_014, assembly GCF_057586315.1. Classification (NCBI taxonomy): domain Bacteria; kingdom Pseudomonadati; phylum Pseudomonadota; class Alphaproteobacteria; order Caulobacterales; family Caulobacteraceae; genus Caulobacter; species Caulobacter sp. SRI_014. The sequence continues at coordinate 837,504 of NZ_JBYCZQ010000001.1, forward strand.
TTCTTCAGCTGGGTGGTCAGCAGGCTGAGGAAGGTCTCGGTGCTGTCGGCCAGCCGCCCGCGGCTGTCGCTGATCTTGTCGAGAACACTCGTGCCAGAGGAAACGGCGTCAACCATGGGAGGCGTCCTAGATCAGCAGGTCCAGGCCCCGACGGGCCTGGTAGCGGGTGGGGGCGGCGGCCAGGTCTTCGTCGAGCGCGCCCATGGCGCGGGCGAAGGCGGCGCCGGCGTTGCGGTTCGGCTGCTCGTCAGCGGTCTGTTGCTGGCGCCGCTCGCCGGTGAAATCGAAGGACAGGGCGTTGTCGGCCAGGCTGAAGCCGGCCTGTTCGAGCGCCGTGCGCAGTTCCTGGGCCCGACCGCGCAGTTCGCTGAGGCCAAGCTGGCTGTCGAAGCCGAGTTGGGCGGTCAGCTTGCCGTCCGAGCCGATCTCGACGCTGACATCGACGGCGCCCAGGCCGTACGGGTCGAGCTGCAGGTCGAACTTCGTCGTCTTGCCGTCGAGCTTGTCGAGGATGCCGGCCGCCAGCTTGGCCACCGTCTCCGGCGCGCCGCGCACCTGGGCGGCGAAGGCGCTGGCCCCGGCGGCGAGAGTTTCCAGCCGGGCGGTCAGGGTCTGGACGGCGGTGTCGAGGGTGTGGGCCGGGGCGTCGGGGGTCTCGGCCTCGTGGGCGGCGACCTCGACCGGGGCGAGGTCGTCGGCCAGGGCGTCCACTTCGTCGCCGGCCTGCGCGACCTTGACCGGCGCGGGCGCGGCGTTGGCGGTCTCGACCTTGCTCACCTTGCTGTCAGTGGTCGCGGCCCTGCGCGGCGCGGGCTGGGCCTTGGCTTCAACCGGCGGGGCGATGACGGCCGGGGCGGCGACAGTCTCGGCGGCGACCTGGGTCTGGCTTTCGGGGGTCGGCAGCACGGCGGCCTGAACAGTGGCGACAGCCTCGGCGACCGGCGCGGCCGGGGTCGGGGCGGCAGGCGCCCAGTTCCACGAGTGTTGGGTGGGACGCGGCGCGGTCGTGAGGCGCTCAAGCAGGGCCGGGTCGACCGGCTCCGACGCCTGGCCGCTCAGCAGGGTCTCGAGGGCGGTCGGGCTCGCCGGCGTTTCGGCCTGGTCGGTCGTGGTCGCCGGGGTCAACTCGGTCAGGTCCGGGCGGGTCGCCGCATCGACCAGCGGGGCCTTGGTCTGCGGGGCGTCGCAGGTCACCGGCGTGGCGGTGTCTTCGGCTTCGGGGGTGGTCCGGCTCATCGTGTGGGCCAGCCAGGCGGTCTGGCCAAGGTTCCCCAGCAGGGCCGCAAGGTCGCCGGTCTCGGCCGGGGTCTCGGTGTCGGTGCCGGTCTGGGGAGCCGTCTGCGTCGCCTGACCTTCGGCCCCGCCCTCCAGGGACTGGGTCAGCATGGCCAGCATCGCCTCGAAGCCGCCCATGGCGCCGCCCACGGCATCGCCCATGGCCAGCCTGGCGGCCGGCTGGACGAAGGAGGCGACGATGGCGGCGGGCGCGGTCATGACGCTGCGGCGAACCTTGCGGGTCAGAGGAGGTTTGGCGGCGCCTGCTGCGCCCGGCTCATTCGGCCCTCCCCAAGCAACCGCCGGGCCAACTGTGTTTGGCATGCTCAAGCCTCTGAATTTGCTCGCTTATTGCTTGGGCCGCCAAAACAGCCCCGATTGTCGTTGTGGCGAATCTTGCCGGGCTCGCCCGGTCGAAATGGACCGGGTGCGGACGCTGCGGGGCAGTTGGCGCCGTCCTTGCGCAACCCCTTTCGAGCATCCGCGGCGCTTCAGAAAGAAGCCCAACAAAATCAAGTGCTTGGTTCAGACCCTATACGCGCGGGCCCGGTCCCGCCCGGCAGAAACCGCCGGTTTGCGTCAGGTCTTGCCCGGCAGGAGTTGCGAAGGGCCATGTCCCTCAACAGCATCATGTCCTCGGCCACCACCGGCCTGATGGCGGCCCAGACCGGCCTGCGGGCCGTCTCGGACAACATCGCCAACGTCAACACCGCCGGCTACGTCCGCAAGCTGGTCAACCAGCAACCGCTGATCAGCGCCGGCCTGGGGGTCGGGGTCGACGTCGCCAAGGTGGTCCTGGCCAGCGACAAGTTCCTGCAGAGCGCCGCCCTCAAGGCCGCGGCCAGCGCCGGTTCGTCGGGCGTCATCGCCGACCTGCTGGACCGCACCCAGGCCGAGTTCGGCGATCCCTCGACCGGGTCCAGCTTCTTCACCCGGCTGGACAACATCTACGCCGCCTTCTCCGCTGCCGTCGACGATCCCAACTCCACGGTGCGCCGGGGCACGGCCGTCAACCAGATCACCGACTTCCTCACCGAAAGCGGTCGCATCTCGACCCAGATCAAGAGCCTGCAGGACGAGGTCGACAGCCGCATCCAGGCCAAGGTCGAACGGGTCAACCAGCTGCTGGCCGAGATCGACGGCCTCAACGCCGACATTACCCGCAGCACGGTGATCAACGGCGACGCCACCGGATCGGAGAACCTGCAGATCCAGCGCATCAACGAGCTGAGCTCGCTGATCGACATCAATGTCCAGACCCGGGCCCAGGGCGGGGTCGTGGTCCGGGCCTCGGACGGTCTGGCCCTGGCCGGACAGGGCGGGGCGGCCACGCTCAACTTCGTGCGCACCCCGGGTGCGGCGGGCGAGATCAATGTCACCATGGCCGGCGCCGCCGGGCCGACCTCCATGCGCGCGCGCCTCACGGGTGGTGAGATTGCCGGCCTGCTGCAGCTGCGCGACACCGACCTGCCCAACATCAGCGCCGAGTTGGGCGAGTTCGTCTCGCGCGCGGTGGATGAACTGAACCGGGCCCACAACGCTGCCGCCAGCATGCCGCCGCCGACCACCATGACCGGCCGCAACACGGGCCTGGACCTGCCAACCGCGCTCGGCGGCTTCACCGGCGAGACCTCGCTGGCCATCGTGTCGGCGACCGGAACCCTGCAGCGCCAGATCGACATCGACTTCACCGCCGGCACCATCAGCGTCGACGGCGGGGCGGCCAGCGCCTTCACCCCGGCCAACTTCCTGACCAGCCTGAACACCGCCATGGGCGCGTTCGGCACGGCCAGCTTCAGCAACGGCGCCCTGAGCCTCAGCGCCACGGGGACCAACGGCCTGGCCTTCGCCGAGGACGCGACAACACCGTCGGCCAAGACCGGAAAGACCTTCTCCCACTTCTTCGGGCTCAACGACCTGGTCACCTCGACCGGCTTCGCCAACTACGAGACCGGCCTGCGGACCACCGACGCCCACGGCTTCACCCCCGGCGACGAAATCACCCTGCGCATCGCCGCCGCCGACGGGGCCCGCATCCGCGACGTCACCGTCGCCGTGCCGGCCGGCGGGACGATGCAGGACCTGCTGAACAGCCTGAACGACAGCACGACGGGCGTCGGCATCTATGGCCAGTTCGGCCTCGACGCCAACGGTCAGATGAGCTTCACGCCCGGCGCGGCCGGCTACGGCATGACCGTGGTCAGCGACAACACAGAACGCGGCGCCGGCGGCCCCTCGATCACCGAACTGTTCGGCGTCGGGGAGACCCAGCGCGGCGGCCGGGCCGAGCGCTATTCCCTGCGCAAGGACATCGCCGCCAACTCCTCCAAGCTGGCCCTGGCCACCCTGGACCTGAACCAAGCGGCGAGCGGCTATCCGGTGCTGTCGGCCGGCGATGGCCGCGGCGCCCTGCTGCTGGCCCAGTCGGGCGGGGTCAACAGCCGCTTCGATGCGGTCGGCACCCTCAGCGGCGTCTCTATGAGCGTCACCCGCTATGGCGCCGAACTGGCCGGCTCAATCGGCCGCCGGGCCGATGCGGCCGCCTCGCGGCAGGAAAGCGCCCAGGCGGTCTCGGAAGAAGCTTCCGCCCGCCGGGCCTCGGTCGAAGGGGTCAACCTCGATGAGGAGCTGATCAACATGACCACCTACCAGCAGGCCTTCAACGCCTCGGCCCGGATCGTCCAGGCCAGCAAAGACCTCTACGACACCCTCCTCGCCATGGTGAACTGATCATGAGCCGCGTCTCCACCAGCCACAGCTACTCCGTCGTCCTGCGCGACCTGATGCGGGCGACCAACAGCCAGGAAACGGCCCAGGGTCAGGTGTCCAGCGGCCGGGCCGGCGACAGCCTGCGCGCCTTCGCCCCGAAGGTCGAACAGCTGATCGCCGCCAACTCGGTCAAGGCCCGGGTCGAAGGCTATCTCGAACAGGGCAAGCTGATCACATCGCGCCTGGAGGCCCAGGACCTGGCCCTGCGCGAGACCGCCGACTCCGCCGACGCCGCCCGCACGACGCTGGCCGAGGCGCTGGCGTCCGATCGCGGCGACGCCATCATGGGCGAGTTGCAGGGCCATTTCCTGACCGCCGCCGAGTCCTTGAATACCCAGCAGGGCGGCCGTTACCTGTTCGCCGGCGCCCAGGTGAACACCCGGCCGGTGAACGCCAGCCGCTTGAGCGATCTGACCGCCGCCGCCGCCGTCGACGACCTGTTCCTCAATGATCAGCTGAAACCGGTCAGCCGGCTGGACGACAACATCACCATCCAGAGCGGCTTCCTGGCCAGCGACGAGGGGACCGACCTGTTCGAGGCCTTCAAGGAGGTCCAGGCCTATGTCGAGGCCAACGGCGCCTTCACCTCGCCCCTGACCACGGCCCAGAAGACCTTTATCGAGGGCATGCTTCCCAAGTTCGACGCCGCCAACAAGGCGCTGACCGACAGCGCCGCGCTGAACGGCGCCAACCAGGTACGGGTCGAGAACAGCCTGGCGCAGCACGACGACCGCGCCACCCTGCTGAAGGGCGAGATCAGCGACATCGCCGAGGTCGACATGGCCGAGGCCATCAGCCGCCTGGAGCAGGCCCAGACGGCCCTGCAGGCCTCGGCCCAGGTGTTCGCCACCCTGAGGGGCAGCTCACTCCTGGAGCTTCTGAGGACCTGATCCCTACGGGGCGGCGCCGAACAGGTACCAGCCGCCGTTCACATCGTTATCATCGTTGGCGATGTTGATGTTGGCCGTCTGGTCGCCGTTGATGCGCAGCTGGTAGTCGACGCGGTTGTCGCCATTGATGTCCAGCTGGAACAGCGTGCTGTTGGTGCCTGCCGAGTAGACCAGCTTGGCCTGGCCCGCCGTGCCGTTGAACACCGACTGGAAGTGCAGCTCGCTGGTGGCCAGGCCGATGACCTCGCCCGCCTCCAGATCGAGGATGCTGTCGGTCTCGATGGCCACGCCGGACGCGCCGATCGTGAACTGACCGCCCGCCACGAAGTAGTCACGGCCCGAGCCCCCGGTCAGCTTGTCGTTGCCCGAACCACCAAACAGCAGGTCGTCGCCGTCGCCGCCCAGCAGGGTGTCGAGGCCGGCGCCGCCGTAGAGGTCGTCGGCCCCGCCATTGCCGACCAGGCGGTCGTTGCCGTCGCTGCCGTCGAGGCTGTTGCTATCGTCGGTGCCGGTCAGGGTGTTGTTGAGCGCGTTGCCCGTGCCGTCCTGGTTGCCGACGCCCGCGAGGATCAGGTTCTCGAGGTTGTCGCCCAGCACATAGCCGTCCAGCGTGGTGCGGACGGTATCGATGCCTTCGTCGGCCAGTTCAGTGACGCTGTCGGTAAAGCTGTCGACATAATAGGTGTCGACGCCGAGGCCGCCGGCCATGGTGTCGTCGCCGGCTCCGCCATCCATGATGTCGTTGCCGTCACCGCCGTTCAGCGTGTCGGCGCCAAGGCCGCCCTGCAGGAAGTCATTGCCGCCCAGGCCGTTAAAGGTGTCGGCGCCGGCGTTGCCGTAGATCTTGTTGGCGCTGCTGGAGCCGGTGACGGTGGCGCCGGAAACATAGTCGACCTGAATGGTCTCGACTTCGGCATCGGCGCTCAGGGCGAAGCTGGCGGCGCTGAGGAAGAGCTTGTCCGCGATCCCCTCTCCCGTCAGTTCGGTGACCGTGTCGCCGGCGTTGTCGACGTAGTAGATGTCATTGCCCGCGCCGCCGGCCATGTCGTCGGCATTGGCGCCGCCGTCCAGCGTGTCGGCCCCGGCGCCGCCGACCAGGTCATCCGCGCCGGCCCCGCCATAGAGCTTGTCGTTGTCGTCGCCACCTTCCAGCGTGTCGTCTCCGAGCATGCCGTTGAGGACGTCGTTGCCGGCCCCGCCGATCAGGTAGTTGACGAAATTGTTGCCGTTGATGGTGTTGGCCTGGGCGTTGCCCGTGCCGTCCTGGGCCATGGCGGCGACCAGGTTGAGGTTCTCGATCCAGGCGCTGAGCGTGTAGCTGGCCGCCGTTGAGCGGACCGTGTCGAACCCGCCGGTGGAGGTCTCGACGATGATGTCGCCGGCGCTGTCCGCCCAGTAGGTGTCCGTGCCGTTGCCGCCCTCCATCGTGTCGTCGCCGGCGCCGCCGTCGAGAATATCATTGCCCTCGCCGCCCAGCAGATTGTCGACGCCGCCGCCGCCGGAGATGTTGTCGGCGCCGGCCAGACCGCTGAGAGTGTTGGCCCCGTCGTTGCCGATCAGCCTGTTGTTGACGGTGTTACCCGTGCCGTCGATGTCGCCGGAGCCGTCGAGAGTCAGGTTCTCGAAGTTGGTCAGCAGGGTGTGTGTGATCGAGCTGATCACCGTGTCCGTGCCCTGGCCGGCCAGCTCGGTCACCACATCGCCGATGTCATCGACATAGTAGGTGTCGTTGTTGGCGCCGCCGGCCATGGTGTCGGCGCCGAGGCCGCCGTTGAGGATGTTCAGCGTCGCGCTGCCGGTCAGGAAGTCGTTGTAGATCGAACCGATGACGTTCTCGATCGAGATCAGGGTGTCGCCGGCCGCCCAGCCGCCCGAGGGGCTGTTGGTGCTGAGCGTCAGGTTGACGGTCACCGCGGCGTTGGAGCCGGTGTAGTCGACGGTGTCGAAGCCGCCGCCGCCGTTCAGGACGTCGCTGCCGAGGCTGCCCTCGATGGTGTCGTCGCCGCCCAAGGCCAGAACGGTGTCGTCACCGGTCAGGCTGCCGCGCGTCGCCCCGAAAACCGCCAGGTAGCTGGCGGCGGTGAAGACGTCATTGCCTTCCGTGGCGATGGCCGCCGAGCGCACGAACAGCAGCGAGGCCAGGCCCGGGTCGTGGTCCGACAGCTGGGTGGCGAATTCGCTGTTGATGTGGATGATGTCGTACTGGGCGCCGACCAGCAGGTCGAGGCTGGCGATGACGTTGTCCAGGGCCTGGGCGTTGCCGTCGAAGCTGTAGCTGTAGCGCTCTTCCGGCGGCAGCAGTTCGATGAGCGCCTTCAGCACCTGCTCGCCGGTGACGAAGGTGCTGGGGGTGCTGGCCGTACCGGCCGCCAGCCGCTCGATCTCGCCGGTGATCAGCTCGATGACCGGGAAAATCTGGAAGTCGTTGAAGTCTCCCAGCGCGATGATCTTGTCGTTCAGCGGATTGCCGTCGGCCAGGATGCCGTCGATGAAGACCTTGACCGCCATGGCCTGGGCTTCGCGCTTGACCGCGTCGGAGTTCAGCGGCTCGCCGTAGTACTCGTTGTCGAGGTTGGAGCCGACCAGCACCGCCGACCCGCCCTTGGACGAGAAGTGGTTGTTGATCACCCAGAAGCTGCCGCCTTGCGTCTCGGTGTAGCCGGCCGGCAGGAACTCGATCGGCACCGAGGCGCGGGTGTTGTCGAATTCGCCGTCGGTGATGCGGGGATCGCCGATGCGGTCCTCGGTCGGCAGCTTCATGATCATCGGGTTGGAGGTGGCGACCAGGCCGTTACCGGCCGAGGGCGTCACCGCATCGGCGCGGTACAGGAAGGCCACCTGGATGTTGCCGCCGCCGACGCCGCCTTCCTGGTCGTCGTAGGGATCGGACAGGATGCCGTGATACTGGACGCCGGTCCTCGTGAAGATGGTGTCGATCAGCTGGGTCAGGGTCAGGGTCGCGTCCGACCCTCCCGTGGAGCTGGTGCCGTTGAAGTCCTGCAGCTCCTGAAGGCCGATGATGTCGGGGAGCTTGAGGTTGAACTGGATGGCGTCCGACAGGTTGTTCAGGGTGGTCTGAGTGGTCACCCCGTCGCCGCCATTGAAGGTCAGCGGGGCCAGGTTGCGGACGTTGAAGGTGGCGATGGTCAGACGGTCGAGGTTGGCCTCGATGGTCGTGGTTTCCTTGACCAGGGTCGAGGCGTCGAAGGTCACCGCCTGGGTGACGTTGACGTCGTAGAAGCCCTGGCCGTAGCTGACGATGCCGGTGACGTCGTCGCCGACCACGGTCTGGCCGACGCTGGTGATGGCGCCGATGGAGCCGCCCAGCGCCTCGTCATCAAGCTGGATACGCTCGGGGTTGAAGTCGAAGATCTTGTCGGCCGGCAGGGTGCCGTTGGGGCTCTCGTCGCTGATCGTCAGACCACCACGGCTGTTGGCGCTGGCGTTGTCGCCGACGTCCATGGTCCCGACCACCTCGCCGAACTGGGACTTGAACGGCGTGGTGGTGCGGAAGTCCTGCAGGGTGACCCGCATGCCTTCCAGGCTTTCCCAGAAGTCGATGCCGTCGACGGTCGGGTCGAAGGCATTGGTCGTCGAGCCCAGCTGGACGGTCGGAGGGGTGTAGTCGGCGCCGTTGGCGGTGTCGCCGATGATAATGGCGGTCGGCAGGGCCTGGCCGGTGGCCAGGACGACGGTGCTGGTGACCGTGACCAGTTCGGTCAGGGCCAGATTAGCGGCGCCGCCGGGCAGGAATTCGCTGACCGTGGCCGAGACGCGGATCAGGTTGCCGACGACGATCTCGGGTCCGACCGGCGTGCTGGTAAAGACGTAGATGCCGTCCGAGGTGTTGCGGTTTCCGTCGCCGTTGGGGTCCTGGATCCAGTAGCCGTTGCCGTCCTTGTCGATGGCGGTGACGACGCCGATGGTGGTGACCTGCTGGCCGTTGTAGCTCGAGGTGTGGCCGGCGCCCTGGATCTCGTAGATCTTCAGGGTGTCGTCGTTGAGGATCGTGCCGACCGCCGCGCCGTCGGCGATGGTGGTCGCCCCGACGGTGTTGTTGATGTTGCTGATCTCAACGTTGACCGTCTCGTCCCCTTCGATGGTCAGGTCGCCGTTGACGGTGACGGTGACCGTCTGGGTCAGCGGGCCGCCGTTGGTGAAGGTGACCGTGCCGCCGCTGACGGCCTGATAGTCATCGCCGTCCGTGGCCGAGCCGCCGACAACCGTATTGAAGTCGAGGGTGAACTCGGTGTTCTCGTCGGTGCGGGTGACCGTGAAGGTCATCGTCGTCGTGCCGGCGTCGCCTTCCAGGACGCTGACGTCGCCGATCGAGACGGTCGGCGGGAAGTCGTCGTTGGTGATCGTGCCGATACCCTGGGCGTCGGTGACCGTGGCCACGCCGACGGTGTTCACGACGTTAGACAGGTTGACGAAGAACTGCTCGGTGTTCTCGATGTCGAGATCGCCGTTGATGGTGATGCTGACCGTCTGGGTCAGGGCGCCGCCCTGGGTGAACGTCAGGGTGTCGGTGGCGACGCCGAAGTCGGAGGGGGACGTCGCTGTGTCCGGGGCCGTCGCCCAATCAATGGTGAAGGCGCCCTCATTGCTGGTGCGGGTGACCGTGAAGGTCAGCAGGCTGGTCCCGTTGTCGCCTTCGGTAATGCTGACATCATTGATGCTGACAGAGGAAGCGCCGGTGTCGGCGACGTTGACCGAAACATTGTCGATGCCGACTTCGTCACGGCCGCCGCTGCCGCTCGAAGCGGTGTGGGCCCAGCGCAGGTAGAGGAAACCGCCGTTGGCGACCGAACCGCCGGTCAGGGCGACGGCGCTGTTGGTGACGCTGGTGAAGGAGGTGCTGTCGGCCGTGGTGGGGGTCACCAGCTGCAGGGCTGAGATGGTGGTGAAGTTCGTCCCGTCGGTCGACCAGGAGAAGTTCAGAGTGTCGGAACGGGAATCGTTGTTCCGGTAGATCCAGTTGAAGTCGACGGTAATGTCAGTCCAGGAAGCCCCGGAGGTGTTGGCGAGGCGCAGGGTGACGTAGGAGTTCGCGCCCTCGGTCCAGTCCGTTCCCGACGGCTGGAAAGCCAGTCCTCGACCGGCGCCGACCGGTGCGGCCCAGGTCCCGCCCGTTGTGGTGTTGGTGGCCGCCGGCAAGACGCCACGGCCGTAGTCGCTCGTGCCGATCGTGCCCCCGAAGCCCGGCTGGGCGTCGCTCATGCCGGTGATCAGCCAGACGTTGGAGTTCAGCGTGCCCGTCGACTGGGTGGTCTGGGTGGCCGCCGGGGCCAGGCCCGTGCCGGCGTAACCGTCGAAGGTCTCGGTGAAGATCAGGGTCATTGGGACGCTCCACGGCACGCCGCCGGCTTCGAGCCGATGCGGTTCTGGGTATGGAAGAAGGGCAGGTCAGGGCCGGCGCAGGCGGGCGGCGCGATCGCAATCGTCATGTAACGGTACGCCCCCACGCAAATGCCAGAACTTAACAACCCCTTAAGGACGGCACATGACAGCGAGACGACGAAAGAGTCGAATCGATTCAGCAGCCTGCGACGACTCATCCACCGATGTTTTGGCAAGCGCCGCCGAAACAGGCTTAATCTTCGCGTTCCACGCGAAGGAGCGCCAAATGATCGACCACCTGGGCATCACCGTCACCGATTTTGCCGCGGCCAGGGCCTTCTATGACGCCGTCCTGGCGCCTTTGGGCATCGCGGTGGTGATGCAGGTTGGACCCGAGCAGACCGGCGGCTCCAGCCACTGCGGCTATGGCAATACCTCGGACCGGCGCGACATCCAGGCCGGCAAGCCGAGCTTCTGGATCGGCAATGGCGGCGGCCCCACCGGCCCGGCCCATATCTGTTTCCTGGCCCAGGACCGGGCGGCGGTCGACGCCTTCCACGCCGCCGGCCTGGCCGCCGGCGGGACCGACAACGGCGCGCCGGGTCTGCGTCCGCAGTACCACCCCGGCTACTACGGCGCCTTCATCCTCGATACCGAGGGCCGCAACGTCGAAGCGGTTCACCACACTTGGCCCGGCTAGGACCGCGCGCTAAGTCCGGGGCATGACCGTTTTCGGCACGCTCAACCTCGCCATCATGATTTCCGTCCTCGCCTGCTGCATCGGCGGGGTGATGGGCGGCCAGCGCATCGCCCGGCCCAAGGCGGTGAAAGCGCGCGGCCGGGCCGAGGAACGGGCCTTCGGCGGCATGTTGATCCTGGCCCACGCCGGGGCGGCGATGGGCCTGGGCTATGCGCCCAGCCTCGGCCGGATGATGGCGGCGGCGGTGGCGCTTGGCTGGCTGGGTGCGGCGGTCGGCCGGATCGCCTCGCTGGTCATGGACAAGCAGAAGGACCCGATGCTGCGCCAGGCCCTGATCCTCGAACTGCTGATGGCCCTGGCGCTGGCCCTGCCCTGGCTGGGCCTCGGCGCCGCCAGCTTTGGCGGCGCGGTCGAGGTCTGAACTCCATGCTTGTCGGCCTGATCCGGGGCCTGCTCGATCCCTTCCTGGCGAAGCCCGATCCGGGCCTGCTGCCCGGGCTGCCGCCGCTGGACATGCTCGTGCCTGGTCCGGGGCAGATGACACCCAGCCGCTACTATCCCGCCGACGACGACCGGCTGCTGATCTACTTTCACGGCGGCGGCCTGGTCAGCAGCTCGCTGGACACCCACGACGGGGTTTGCCGGAGGCTGAGGGCGGGCTGGGGGCTGAATGTCCTGGCGATCGACTATCGGCGCGCGCCGGAGGCCCGCTGGCCCGCCGCGCACGACGACGCCGAGGCGGCGGTCGCCGCCATGGGCCAGGGCCTCGACCACGCCCCGCGCTCGCGCCGGCTCTATCTCGGCGGCGACTCGGCCGGCGCCCTGCTGGCGGTCGCCGCCGCCCAGCGTCAGGCCAGAGCCGGCCGGCGGCCCGTCGACGGGCTGGCCCTGTTCTATCCCCTGCTCAGCCTGATGCCCCGCCCGGACGATCCGGCGCCCTTGAGGGCCAGCAAGGCCTGGATTCGGCGCCAGTACCTGCCCGAGGGCCATGCCGGCGATCCCGTCGACCTCGATCCGCTGCGCGCCGATCCCTGGGCCCCGCCGATGCTGATTGCCACGGGCGGCCGCGACCCGACCCGCCAAGAGGTCAAGCGACTGCGGCGGGAAGCGCCGGGGCTGAACATCACCGAGCACCACGAACCCCTGGCCGGCCACGGCTTTCTCAACCTGGCCGGCGTCTCCGCCCCGGCGCGCCAGCAGACCGACCGCACCATCGCCGCCCTGAATGCGGCCTTTCCCCCATAGAAAAAGGGCGGCCCGGGTTACCCCGGACCGCCCGATCTCATCGCAAGGTCTAGAGGACTAGAACTTGCTGCGCAGGGTCACGCCCACGACCCGCGGAGCGCCCAGGAAGGCGTCGTAGGTCGAGATGTTGTCGTCAGCGGCCTTGCTGTAGGGGTTGCTGGTGTCGACCTGGAAGGGGCCGTTGAAGGCCACCTGGATGTAGTCCTTGTCGAACAGGTTGTTGGCGAACAGTTCGACCGTCCACAGACCGTCCTGGCTGCCCAGGCCCAGGCGCGCGTTCACCAGGGTGAAGGCTTCCTGTTCCTTGGACGGATGCAGGTCCGAACCGGTGTTGTAGTCGCTGGTGTACTTCATCGAGACGTTGCCCTTGAAGACCAGCGATTCACCGATGTCCTTCTCGTAGCTGGTGGCCAGCGAGGCGGACCAGCGCGGCGCGAACGGAGCGGTCGCGCCGGGCAGGCGGAAGATGCCATTGATCTTCGACGGGTCGGTCAGGTCCAGCGAGTCGAAGTCGCCGAAGACGGTCTCGGCCCAGGTCACGCCGCCCTGGAAGCTCAGGCCTTCAACCGGCGTGAACCACAGGAAGTCGGCGTCGATGCCCATCGAGGTCAGCTCGGGGATCGACTCGACGATGAAGGCCGTGCCGACGAAGGTGTTGAGTTGGAAGTCGGTGTACTCCTGGTAGAAGGCCGTGGCGTTCAGCATCAGGCTGTTGCCGAACCACTTGGTCTTGATGCCCAGTTCCAGGCTGTCGGCCTTCTCGCCGCCGAAGCTGGTGTCCGGGTTGGGCTGGAAGTCGATCGGCTTGGTGTTGTTGACGCAGGCCAGGCCGGCGGCGGTGGTGGTGGTGCGGCCGCCGAACGGGCAGGCGATGTTGACCCGGTCGAGGTTGAAGCCGCCCGACTTGTAGCCACGGGCGTACGAACCGTAGACCATGACGTCTTCGGAGATGTCGTAGGCCAGCTTGATGGTGCCGGTCAGCTCTTCTTCCGACTGCGCCTGGGTGAAGACGCCGAGCGCGTCGAAGTCGTCGTTCTGGGCGTTGAGGCACAGGCCGCCGACGATCGAGGTGGCGCCGGCGACGCCGAGGCCCGGGTTGGCCGCCAGGGCCGAGAACGCCGCTTCACCCTGGTCGCAGGTCGCGCCCGTGGTCGTGTAGTCGGTGGTCACCGACTTGTCCGACCAGGTGTAGCGCAGGCCGACGGTCAGCTTGAGGGCGTCGTTGATCGACCAGGTGTTGTCCGTGAAGATCGCGAAGGTTTCGTCGGTCTGGGCGTAGCGGTCGTCGGCGCCTTGGCCCGGCAGGAAGGTGTTGGCGCTGGTCAGGCCGATGAGGGCCGGAACGTTGCCGAGCACGCGCTGGGCGAAGTAGGCGTAGTAGTCCGTGCCGTACTGCAGGCGCGAACGGGTATCGAGGTCTTCCTTGGCGTAGAAGGTGCCGACCAGCCAGTTGACCGGACCCATTTCGCCGTTGGCGCGGAATTCCTGGCTGAACTGGCTGAACTCGACGAAGTTGGTGCCGTCGTCCGGACGGTAGACCAGGTCGGCGGCGGTGAAGTCGCTGTCCTGGCCGGTCTCGGCCTTCCAGTTACGGCCGGCGGTGATCGAGGTCAGGGCGATGCCGTCCAGCACGTCCCAGTTCACTTCGAGCGAGTAGCCCTTGTCCTGGATGAACTGCTTGGTCGACCGGTTGCCGTAGGCCTGACGGCTGAAGACGTTCTCGTTGGTGTTGTTGTTGATGCCGCCCGGCTGGACCTGGTTGACCAGGTTGGCGCGGCTGTTGGCGGCGTTACCGACCTGCAGCTGGGTGGCCAGGCAGCACATTTCATCGCGCTTGGTGTAGTCGGCGATGAAACGGACGCTCAGGTCGTCGTTCGGGGTGGCCAGGATCTGGCCGCGGACGGTCCAGAAGTCCTGGTTGACGTCTTCGTCGCTGGTGCGCGGGCCGTCGCCGGTCTCGACGTCGAGGAAGCCGTCACGCTCGCGGCGGGCGAAGAAGATGCGGCCGGCGACGTTGTCGCCGAAGATCGGGCCGGTGACCGAGGCCGAACCGCCCTTGGTGCCGTATTCGCCGAAGGTCAGTTCGGCGTTGCCGCCGAATTCGAACTCGGGCTCGGCGGTCAGGATGTTGATGACGCCGGCCGAGGTGTTCTTGCCGAACAGGGTGCCTTGCGGGCCCTTCAGGACTTCGATGCGTTCCAGTTCGCCCAGATCGCCGAACGAGACGCCGTTACGCGGGCGGTAGACGCCGTCGATGACGATGCCGACCGAGCTTTCCAGACCGGGGTTATCGCCGACGGTGCCGACGCCGCGGATACGGGCGGTGGTGACGGTTTCGTTCGAGGTCGAGGTGACGGTCAGGCCGGGGGTCAGGATCTGCAGATCCTTGATGTCCTTGACGCCGGCGTCCTGCATCAGCTCGCCCGACAGGGCGGTGACGGTGGCGGGAACGTCCTGGAGGTTCTGTTCGCGCTTGTTGACGGTGACGACGATGGTGTCGACGGTGTTGACGTCGTCTTCGGCCGGCGGCTCGTCCTGAGCAAAGGCGGCGGTCGACAACAGGGCGGAAAGCACGAAGGCCGAAGCCGACGCGCGCAGCAGATGACGCATTTTCATGTCATGTCCTGGGCAAGGTTTTTTGCACGCGGGTGTCAGCCGCGCGGGTTTTGGGGAGGAAGATGGGACCGAGGAAGCCCTATCAACTTGACCCCTGTGCCCTAGAGTCGCTGAACATGCTCAGGCAAGATTAATCCCTTGTAACACAACGGAAAACGACCATCTCGTGTCAGCGATGTGACAGCAGAGGTGTCAAAAAACTGCGTTATTCTGACGCAGGGTTCAAAAGCGCCGCTTTGTTGGGCGCCGGGCCGCGCGCGCATGCGCCTGCCACATTAGGCGGCAGTGCGCCGTCGATGTCGCCGAACGGCGACCACGCCGTGGCCGAGCCGAGGGCCGGGCGTCTCTGGCGGCGGCGGCTGGCCGTAAGGCCGGCCTTGCGGCGGATGGCTTTCGGCCGCATCAGCAAGGGATGCCCGTCTCGCCCACCTACCGTCCCGATCCGCGCTTCATGACTCTGGGTCCGGAGTTTTCCGACCCGGTCCGGCCGGCGGACTTTCCCGAGACGACCCTCCGCTGGCGGCATGACCGGGCGGCGGCCACGGTGGGGCTCGACACTCTGACGACGGACGAATGGATCGCCCACTTCGGCCGCTTCCAGGCCCTGCCGGACAACCAGCCGGGCCCGCTGGCCATGCGCTATCACGGCCACCAGTTCCGCTCCTACAACCCCGAGCTCGGCGACGGCCGCGGCTTCCTGTTCGCCCAGCTGCGCGAGGCCGGGACTGATCGGCTGCTCGACCTGGCCACCAAGGGCTCGGGTCAGACGCCCTGGTCGCGGCGGGGCGACGGGCGGCTGACCCTGAAGGGCGGGGTGCGGGAGATCCTCGCGGCCAGCCTGCTGGAGGCGCTCGGCGTGCCGACCAGCCGGGCCTTTTCCCTGATCGAGACCGGCGAGGACCTGCAGCGCAACGATGAGCCCAGCCCGACCCGCTCTGCCGTTCTGACCCGGCTGTCGCACAGCCACATCCGCTTTGGGACTTTCCAGCGCCAGGCCTTTCACGAAAACGCCGACAACCTGCGCGTCCTCGTCGACCACGCGGTCGAAACCTACTTCCCGCACCGCGCCGACGCGCCCGACCGCGCGGTCGCCCTGCTCGAGGAGGCGGTGGCGCGCACGGCCCGGATGGTCGCCCGCTGGATGTCGGCCGGCTTCGTGCACGGGGTGCTCAACACCGACAACATGGTCGTCACCGGCGAGAGCTTCGATTACGGCCCCTGGCGTTTCCTGCCGCGCAATGATCCCAACTTCACCGCCGCCTATTTCGACGAGACCGGCCTCTACAGCTTCGGCCGCCAGCCGGAGGCGGGCTTCTGGAACCTGCAGCAGCTGGCCGGATGCCTGGTTCAGGTCACCGACAGCGATCCGCTGGTCGCGGCCCTGAACGGCTTTGCGCCGGCCTATCGCGACGCCCTGATGGCGGCGATGATCGGCCGGCTTGGCGTCAAATCCGTGGGTCCGGAGGCCGACATCGATCTGGTCAACGCGGCCTTCAAGGCGCTGGCCGAAGGCGGCGAGGCCCTGCGCTGGGAGCCCTTCTTCTTCGACTGGTTCTGCGGCGACGAAGGCCGGGCGATGGGCGGTGTGCGGGCGGGTGTCTATGGCGGCGAGGCCTTCACGGAGTTCCGTCGCCTGCTGGCCGGGTTCGAGGCCGAGCGGCCCGAGCGTCTCACCCATCCGATGTTTGCGGCGCCTGAGCCGGTCGAGATGCTGATCGACGAGGTTGAGGCGCTCTGGGCGCCGATCGCGGAGGCCGACGACTGGGCGCCGCTGTACGCCAAGCTGGACGCCATCGAGGCGGCGCGCGTCGGCTGGGGGCTCTAGCCCTCCGCCTTCGCCTTCTTCGGCTTCTCCGGTTCCGGCAGGCGCAGTTCGAACACCGTGCCGGTCGGCCCGGTCGCCGCCATGGCCAGGTCGCCGCCGTGCGCCTGGGCCAGCTCGCGGGAGATGGCCAAGCCCAGGCCCGTGCCGCCATGCCGGGCTGAACCGGCAAAGGGCTGGAACAGGTGGGCCAGGGCGCGCTCGGGCAGGCCCGGGCCGTTGTCGGCGATGCGCAGGATGCTGAAGCCCGGCTCCTTGACCAGCGAGACGGTGATCTGGCCCTGCTCGTCACGGGCCATGGTCGCCATGGCCTGGCGGGCGTTGCGCATCAGGTTCATCAGGATGCGGTGCAGTTGGTCGGGATCGGCCGTCACCGTGGCCCGGGCCGGGGCCTCGATCTTCAGGGCGACATCGTCCTTTTCCAGCGCCGCGTCCTCGGCCGCCGCTTCGAGCGCCGTCTTCAGGGGTACGGACTTGAGGTCCGGCTCCGCCTCGCCGGTGCGGCCGTAGGCGAGCACGTTTGTCGCCAGGGTCACGGCCCGGTCGAGGGCCCGTTCGAGGCGCGGCATGGCCTGGGCGACCTTGGGATCGCCGATCGCCGCCAGCCGGTCCGAGGCGATCTGGGCGCTGGTCAGCATGTTGCGCAGGTCGTGATTGATCTTGGCCACCGCCTCACCCAGCGCCGCCAGCCGGGCCCGGCTGTTGAGGGCGGCGACCAGCTCCTCCTGCATCAGGGCCAGTTCCGACTCGGCGCGACCGATCTCGTCGCGGCGGCCGCTGGGCTGGATGCGGGCGGCCGGGTCTTCGGGATTGGCGCGGAAGCGTTCGATGGAGCGGGTGATCCGCTGCATAGGCTGCACCAGGAAGGCGTTGAGCGACAGATAAACCAGGCCGCCGACGACGATGGCCGCGAAGACGGTGACGAACAGCGCCTGCCACAGGTAGCTGATCAGTTCGGCCCGCAGGCTGTCGTCGGGGACGACGATGTCGATGAACTCAGAGTCCTTGAGGTAGCGCGGCTCGGCGACGACGCGGATCATCCGGCCCTTGCCGCCAAACAGGGTCTGGAACGGGGCGCTGGCCCAACCGAGCGGGTTCTGCTGGCGCAGGTCGACCAGATAGGGCGTCGGCAGGGTGCGCGGCGCGGCCAGCACCAGGCGGCGCATGCCGTCGGTCTGGATGGCCACCGAGACGACGCCGGCCCCGTCGAGCAGCTGGCGCGACAGGTCCTGGGTGATCTGGCCGTCGGGGGCGACATCGGTGGCCAGCTTGGCCAGTTCCGCCGAGCGGACGCGGTCGAGCAGCCACTGCTCCTCGAAGCTGGCCAGGGCGGCGGGCAGGATGAACAGGGCGGCCAGGGTGACGAACAGGCTGGTGAGCACCAGCAGGCGCGCCGACAGCCCGCCGGGCCACAGCCATCGGCGAGTCGGAGGAGCGGTCTTCGTCGCGGGCGGCGGCGCGGCCTCGGCCATGGCTGTCAGGTGTAGGTCAGGCGGATGAGGGGCGCAACGCGGCGCAAGTTCGTGCGGTGGGGGAATTTCATCGCGCGCCGACGGCTTCGGCCACCGAGCGGAAGCCGTCCGCCCTCAGACGAGCCGCCAGATCGCGCTTGATGCGGACCACCAGGCCGGGGCCTTCGTAGACCATGGCTGAGTAGAGTTGCACCGCCTGGGCCCCGGCGCGGATCTTGGCATAGGCGTCGGCGCCCGAGGCGATGCCGCCGGCCCCGATCAGGATCAGGCCCTTGTCGTTGGCGGCGTGGAAGCGGCCGAGGATAAAGGTCGAGGGGCCCATCAGCGGGGCGCCGGACAGGCCGCCGGCCTCGCTGGCGGTGCGGCTCATCAGGGTGACCGGTCGGCCGATGGTGGTGTTGGAGACGATGATGCCGGCCAGGCCGTGGGCGGCGGTGGTCGCCACGATGGCCTCGATCTCGTCGTCCTCGAGATCAGGCGCGACCTTCAGGAAGACGGGGGCCTCGCCGGGGAGCGGCTTGCGGGCCTCGGCCAGGCGGCCGAGCAGGTCGTCCAGCGCTTCCTTCGTCTGCAGGGCGCGCAGGCCGGGGGTGTTGGGCGAGGAGATGTTGACCGTGAAATAGTCGGCCAGGCCCCACAGGCGGATCAGGCCTGTGACGTAATCCTGGGTGCGGTCGGCGGCGTCCTTGTTGGCCCCGATGTTGGCCCCGACCACGCCCTTGCGCGGCCGCCTGGCCAGGCGGGCGGCGAAGGCCTCCAGGCCCTCGTTGTTGAAGCCCATGCGGTTGATCACCGCCTTGTCGGGGGTCAGGCGGAACAGGCGCGGACGCGGGTTGCCGGCCTGGGGCAGCGGGGTGACCGTGCCGCATTCGGTAAAGCCGAAGCCGGCCTCCAGCATGGCGTCGGGGGCCTGGGCGTTCTTGTCGAAACCGGCGGCCAGGCCGATGGGGCTGGGCAGGGTCAGACCGGCGAGTCTGGTCTTGAGGATCGGATCGGGCCGCGAGCGGTCGACGGGGCCGAGGCCCGCTTCAAGGCCGGCGATGGTCAGGCCGTGGGCGTCCTCGGGATCGAGGACGTGGAGGGCGCGGGCGGCGAGGTCGTGGAACATCAGACGAGGGCGCCGAGCTGGATGTGGCCGTCATCCCCCAGGGGCGCGGCGCGCTCTTCGACAGCCAGCCTGGGATCGAGCGGCTCATACAGGTGCGGGAACAGGTCGCCGCCGCGCGACGGCTCCCACTTCAGGTTCGGGCCAAGGGCTTCGGCCTCGAAGCCGACGATGAGGATGTCGCTGAGGCCGGCGAAATACTTGCGGGCCGTCTCGACCGCCTGAGCGCCGGTGGAGAAGTGGATGTAGCCGTCGGCCAGATCGACGGCGGCGCCCTGGAAGGCGCCGGCCGCCTTGGCCGCGTCCCATTCGGCGCGGGAGACCAGCTTGTAGATGCGCGTCATTCGCCGCCCCCGCCGCCGAAGTCGCTGGCGTGGAACAGGCCGTCGTAGGCGGGGCGGCCGGCCTCGTCGAAGGTGAAGGCGGCGACGCTGCTGGTCGCGAACTTGGCTTCGGCGCGGGCGAGGATGGCGGCTCCGGCCCCGCCCTGGCGCAGCAGGTGCAGGGTCAGCATGTGGAGGCCGGGGTTGTGGCCGACGACCATGAGGGCGCCGACGCTGTCGGCCCGGTCCTCGACGTGCGCCAGGATCACGCCCTCGTGCGCCAGGTAGAGGTCCCGTGTCACTTCCGACCGCGCGGCGGGAAAGGAGGGCAGGAGCGCCGCCCAGGTTTCCTGGGTGCGGGCGGCGGCGCTGACCAGGGCCAGGTCGGGGATCAGGTCTCGCTCGGCCAGCACCCGGCCCATCAGGGCGGCGTCGCTGCGGCCCCGGTCGGTCAGGCGCCGGGCGATGTCGCCGCCGGGGGCGGTGCGTTCGGCCTTGCCGTGGCGCATGAGGATCAGGCGGTGCATGGGGCCTGTCTAACCCCGCCTGCCCGGTTGACAATCCCTGTCGGGCGCGGTCATCGGAGCCCCATGAGCTTTAGGGACGGATCGGCGGACATTACAGTGCAGGACAGCGGGGTTTGGGCCTTTGGGCCGAGCCAGCCGCTGGCGCTCGATTCCGGCTCGAAACTCGAGAATCTGGAGATCGCCTGGCGCAGCTTCGGCAAACTCAACGCCGACAAATCCAATGCCGTCCTGATCTGCCATGCCCTGACCCTGGACCAGCATGTCGCCGGCAAGCATCCGGTGTCGGGCAAGGAGGGATGGTGGACCCGCCTTGTCGGTCCGGGCCGGCCGCTCGATCCGGCCGACTGGTTCATCCTGTGCTCGAACGTCATCGGCGGCTGCAACGGCTCCTCCGGTCCCGGCTCCACCGATCCGGCCACCGGACAGCCCTACGGCCTGACCTTCCCGGTCATCACCATCGGCGACATGGTCCGGGCCCAGGCCATGCTGGTCGAGGCCATGGGCATCCAGAAGCTGGCCGCCGTGGTCGGCGGCTCGATGGGCGGCATGCAGGTGCTGCAGTGGGCCGCCGACTATCCCGAGCGGCTGGAAGCGGTGGTCTGCGTGGCCAGCGCAGCCCGCCATTCGGCCCAGAACATCGCCTTCCACGAGGTCGGCCGCCAGGCGGTGATGGCCGATCCCGACTGGCGCGGCGGGGCCTATGCCGCCGCCGGCGTGCGCCCGGAAAAGGGCCTGGCCGTCGCCCGCATGGCGGCCCACATCACCTATCTGTCGGAGGCGGCCCTGCAGCGGAAGTTCGGCCGCGAGCTGCAGAACGACGGCCTGTCGTTCGGCTTCGACGCCGACTTCCAGGTCGAGAGCTACCTGCGTCACCAGGGCGGCAGCTTCGTCAATCGGTTCGACGCCAACAGCTATCTCTACATCACCCGGGCCATGGACTATTTCGACCTAGCCGCGCCGCACGGCGGGGTGCTGGCCCAAGCGTTCCGGGGGGCGCGGGACGTCAAGTTCTGCGTGCTCAGCTTCACCTCCGACTGGCTGTATCCAACGGTCGAGAGCCGTCACATCGTGCGGGCGCTCAATGCGGCGGGCGCGCAGGCCAGCTTCCTGGAGATCGAGAGCGACAAGGGTCATGACGCCTTCCTGCTCGACGAGCCGGTGATGGACGGCGCCCTCAGAGGATTTCTGGATTCGGTGAGGTCTCGGTGGTGAGGGCATTCGCGCTCCAAATCCTCCTTCGGCAGGCCGAAGGCCTGACGGGGGAGGGGGACCGCCGCCGCGACTTAGCGGCGGCGGTGGAGGGGGCAGCGCCGGCGGGGCGGGTTGATCCTGAACGCTGTCATCGCCGCCCGTGCCAGAACGCGGCCAACCTCATCAGCCGGCGCCGCCCCCTCCACCACCCGCTGCGCGGGCGGTCCCCCTCCCCCGTCGCTTCGCGCCGAAGGAGGATTTTCTGATGCGTGAGGACTTCCGCGAAATCCTGCGGCTGGTGCGGCCGGGCGCGCGGGTTATCGACGTCGGCTGCGGCGAGGGCGACCTCCTGGAACTTCTGGTCCGCGAGAAGCAGGCCCAGGGACGGGGGCTGGAGCTGGAAGCCTCCGGCGTCTCGGCCTGCCTGGCGCGCGGGCTGGCCGTGGTGCAGGGCGACGCCGACCGCGACCTCGACGCCTTCCCGACCCGGGCCTTCGACTACGCCATCCTCAGCCAGACCCTGCAGGCGACGCACAATCCGAGGCATGTGCTCTCCGAGCTGTTGCGCATCGCCGACCGGGCCATCGTCAGCTTTCCCAACTTCGGCCACTGGCGGGTGCGCTGGAGCCTGCTGTCGCGGGGCCGGATGCCCGAGACCCGGGCCCTGCCCGAGCCCTGGTGGTCGACGCCCAACATCCACCTCTGCAGCCTGGCCGATTTCAACGCCCTGACCGAAGACCTGGACCTGCGCACCGAACATTGCGCGGCGCTGGCGCGCGGTCAGGCGGCGCGGCCGATCGATCCGTCAAAGGGCATCGAGAACTGGCGGGCCGAGAACGCCCTCTTCCTGCTCAGCCGTCGGCAAGCCGACCCTGAACCGGAACCAACCGACACCCCGCGCGATCTCTTCGAGGCATGAAGCTTCGCCTGATGACCTGGAATGTCCACCGCTGCGTGGGCGTCGACAAACGGCTGGACGTGGAACGCTGCGCCCGGGTGATCGCGGCCGCCAAACCGGACATCGTCGGCCTGCAGGAGCTGGACGTCGGCCGCAAGCGCACCGGCCACGTCGATCAGGCCCACCGGCTGGGCGAACTCCTCTCCATGCGCAGCCATTTCAACGCCGCCATGCATATCGAGGAAGAGCGTTACGGCGACGCCCTGCTGACCACCCTGCCCGAGCGGCTGGTGCGGGCCGGCCCCCTGCCCGGCTATCCGAAGATCAAGGCGCTGGAGCCGCGCGGGGCGGTGTGGATCGCCGTCACCCTGCCCGACGGTCAGGAACTGCAGGTCATCAACACCCATCTGGGCCTGGTGCCGCAGGAGCAGAAGAAACAGGCCACCGCCCTGGTCGCCGACTGGCTGGCCGACGAGAAATTCACCGCGCCCGGCATCCTGATGGGCGACTTCAACGCCACGCCCTTCCAGCAGCCCTACCGGATCATCGCCACCGCCATCGCCGACGCCCAGCTGCAGTGGCCGGGGGCGCCGATGTCGACCTACCCGAGCGGCTTTCCGTTCATGCGCATCGACCACGTCTTCGTCTCGCCGGGCATCAAGGTCACCAGGGTGGAGTCGCCTTTTGATCCGGAGGCGCGGAAGGCTTCGGACCACCTGCCCCTGGTGATCGAGATCGAGATTCCCCCCCGGCCCTGATCGCCTTCGTTTCCGCGTCGCTCTCGTCCGAGCCGTGCGTGCCGCGCACCGGCAACGGCATGCAGGCCATCGCCTGGCGGATTCGGTCGCGGCGGATCCAGGGCCGCCAGGCGTCCGACGCCGACAGCGGATCGCCGAGACTCCAGCTGGCCACGAAGACGCTGAAGGGATCGAGCTTCTTCTGGTCGATCGGCAGCAGCCGCCGCGGATGGCCGTCGAGGGCGTCGATGGCTCCGGCGACGGAGCCGGCGTCGCGGATCGCCTCCTGGGTCTCGACCAGGCCGCGGCCGAAATAGTGGCCGATCAGCATGGTGCGGAAGGCGGCGATGGTCCGTCGCGTCTCCGCCCCCTCGGCGCCGTCGGCCGCCTCGATGACCGCGTCGACCTCGGTGTCGAGGCCGCCTGAGCGGTTGTTGAGGTTGGCCGAGCCGATGCGAAGCAGCCGGTCGTCGAAGATCGAGACCTTGGAATGGACGATGATCGGCTCGTCATGCGCGGTGCGGGCGGTGAAGGCCCGGAACCGGTGATGCAGATCCGACTGCTCCAGCCGGTTGATGGCGCGGGAGCGGACGCTGTCCATGGTCATGCGATCGAAGAAGCTGGGGCTGGCGCTGGGGCCGATGGTGATGACCTCGGGCCCGTCCGGTTCCTCCAGCCTGCGGCAGAGGGCGGCGACGATCATCGGCGAGGCCAGGTACTGGTTTTCCAGGAAGATGGTCCGCCGGGCCGCGGCGATGCATTCGAGGTGGAGGCGGTAGCCTTCCTGGGTCTCGGGCAGGTTCTTCCAGCGCGGCTGGGTGCGCGTCAGGGAAACCTCGATGTCGATCAGGTCCTCGGCGAAGTCCTCCGGCCAGGGCGATTTCTCGGCCATCTCCGGCATCGGCAGGTCACCGCCGCCGCTGTTGGCCCAGCGCTCGACGAACAGCTCGGCGCAGCTCTGCGCCACCGGGCCTTCGGCCATCATCGCCACATCGTGCCGGGCCGGATAGCGGTCGCCCCAGGGCAGGCGGCGGTTGGGATCGTGGTCGAGGTGGTCGCAGGTGTCCCAGCGGTCGGCGCCCAGGTCACCGCCGCTGATGAAACAAAGCCGGCCATCGATGACCAGCACCTTCTGGTGGTGGCAGGCGCTCATCGGCAGGCTGTTGTCGAGGCGGAACTTGACCGCCGAGCCTTCGAAGTACTTTTTCGCCCGCTGGCCGGGGAAGCGCTGGGTCATGGCGATCAGCGGCGGCATGTCCCAGGCCAGGATGCGCACGTCGAGCGCCGGATTGAGCGCCGACAGCCGGCGCAGCAGCTGGCCGAGGCGGTCGGGGTTCTGGGGATCGCGGCTGCGCTCCACCCGGTCGGGCTCGAAGCGGGTCAGGGGATCGAACACCCAGGCCAGCAGCCAGATCGACTGTTTGGCCGACAGCATGGCCGACTTCACAGCGGTGAAGTAGTCGGCGCCGTCGACGAGGAAGGAGACGCGGTCGGCCCGATCGATGCGCCAGCAGGTGTCGCCCGGTTTCAGCAGGGAATCGGCGCGGCTCATACGGGCTCTCTGGTGGGATCGGCAGTCTAACGCGGGGGACGCACAGAAGCTGCAACGGTGGTGCGGCGGGCTTATCGAAGCTTGACCATTATAGCAGGGAGAAGCCGCCGTGTAGTCGAAATAATGGCCTATATTTCAACGGCTTAAGACCAACTCAAAGCCGCCCTGAGCAGCACATTCCGCCTCTCCAGAGGCCACATACAGCCACCCGAAAACCTCCCTGAACGACGCACCAGGGATCGGTGCAGGCGGCGCGGGGGCGGTTAGGCCGGAAAACGGCGATGAATATGTCTAGACATATTCATCGGAGGCTCCGGGGCCGGGCCGCAAGCGAAGCAATGTGTCCCCGTTTTCCTACAGGGCCCGCCAGCCGATGTCGGAGCGATGGAAACCGCCCGGCAGGTCGATGGTCCCGACCGCCGCATAGGCGACGTCGCGGGCTTCGTGCAGGGTGGCGCCCAGGGCGCAGACGTTGAGCACCCGGCCGCCGGAGGCGCGCAGGGTTCCGTCGGCGTCGCGTCTGGTGCCGGCGTGGAAGACCACGGCTTCGCCGCCGAAGTCGCTGTCGGTTCCGGTGATGGCGGCGCCGGGCACGGGGGCGTCGGGGTAGCCCTCGGCGGCCATCACCACGCAGACGGCCGACTCGGCCCGGAAGGTCGGGCCGCTGAGGCGGGAGAGGCCGCCGGTGGCGGTGGCGTGGAGCCAGGGCAGGAGGTCGTCGGCCAGGCGCAGCATCAGGACCTGGCATTCGGGGTCGCCGAAGCGGGCGTTGTATTCGACCAGTTTCGGCCCGGTCGCGGTCAGCATCAGCCCGGCATAGAGGACACCGACGTAGGGGTTGCCCTCGGCGGCCATGCCGCGGACGGTGGGGGCGATCAGTGCGTCGAAGGCCTGTTCCAGGAGGGCGTCGGTCAGGACCGGGGCGGGGCTGTAGGTGCCCATGCCGCCGGTATTGGGGCCCTTGTCGCCGTCGTAGGCGCGCTTGTGGTCCTGCGCCTGGCCGAACAGCACGGCGGAGACGCCGTCGCAAAGGGCGAAGAGGGAGACCTCCTCGCCGACCATGAACTCCTCGATCACCACCCTGGCGCCGGCCGTGCCAAAGCGGCCGCCGAGCATGTCGAGGATGGCGGCGTCGGCCTCGGCCCGGGTCTCGGCGATGACCACGCCCTTGCCGGCGGCCAGGCCGTCGGCCTTGATCACGAAGGGAGCGGTGAGGGTGTCGAGGAAGGCGCCGGCTGTTTCGGCGGTTTCAAACACGCCGTAGGCGGCGGTCGGCATGTTGTGGCGGGCGCAGAAGTCCTTGGTGAAGGCCTTGGAGGTCTCCAGCCGGGCCGCCGACTGGCTGGCCCCGAAACAGGGAATGCCGGCGGCGCGGACAGCGTCGGACACACCGGCCTCGAGGGCGACCTCGGGGCCGATGACGACGAGGTCGGCGGCGATCTCCCTGGCCAGGGCGACGAGGCCCTGAACGTCATCGGCTTTCAGGTCGCGGCAGTCGCAGAGCTCGGCGATGCCGGGGTTGCCCGGAGCCGCGACCAGCCGGGTCAGCATGGGCGAGGCGGCGATCTTCCAGGCCAGGGCGTGTTCGCGCCCGCCGGATCCGATGAGGAGGACGTTCATGGACGGGCGGTTTGGCGCAAGGCGGCGGGGCGGGTCAAGCCGCGATCCAGGCTTTCGCGCGGGCCAGGGCGTGGGGGTCGGCCGGACCGGAGTTAGTCACGGTCGGCGGGGCCGTGATCTCCAGGCAGTTGCCGTGCGGGTCGACGAGGTGGTCGAGGCGCACGGGTGGAGGATAGCACAGACAAACCCGCCGCCCCGATGCTAGACTGACCTCCATGACGCGCCGGCCCTCGAAGATTTCTGTCGCGCCCGAGGCGAGCGGGGGTTGGGCGCTTCGCGGGGCCGGCTCGACGCAGGTGTTCGCCACCCAGGCCCAGGCCATCGACGCGGCGCGGGACGCGGTCCGCCATCAAGGCGGAGAGGTCATGGTTCACAAACCCAACGGGCGGATCGCCAAGAGCTTCACCCTGGGCCGCGAGGCGATGGAAAAACTGAACGCCGTGGAGGGCCTGACCCTGCCGTCCGGCGTCAGCGAGGCCTTCGTCCGGTTCGACCGGGAGTCCGTCGGCTCCGAGCAAAGGCGAAGCGAGCTGGCTTCCCCTTACAGCAAGGCCAAGCGCTGACCGTGCACGGCTACGACCCCGGCGATGATCCCTATCTCGTCGCCGGATCGGACGTTCTCATCAACCGGCTGGGCATTCTGGACGCCTCGATGCTGGCGGAGTTCGAAACGATCTCCGTCACCCAGCGGTCCGAGGAGCCCCTTCCCGCCGGGCGACTGAGCAAGACCCACTACCTGGCCGTCCATCGCCATCTTTTTCAGGACGTCTATGCCTGGGCCGGTCGGCTGCGCACCGTGCGGATAGCCAAGGACGGCAACGAGTTCTGCTACCCCGAGAATATCGCCGGTCAGCTGGACCGACTTTTCGGCTGGCTCAGGAACAACCGGTATCTGGTGCGCCTGACGGCGCCGGAATTTTCCCATGCCGGCGCCCGGTTCCTGTCCGAACTGAACGCCATTCATCCGTTCCGGGAGGGCAACGGCCGGACGCAGAATGCTTTCTTCGCCATGCTTGCCGCCGAAGCCGGCCACCCCGTCGACTTTTCACGGCTCGTTCCAGCCGCCTTTCTGCAGGCCATGATCCGCAGTTTTCACGGCGACCTGGCTCCACTGGAGACGGAAATTGGGCGACTGATCGAATAGGACCGGGCGAGATCAGTCCGTTGTCATCGAACTGTCATTCAACTGTCGCATAGGGCCAGCATAGGCGGGGCATTGGGAGGCCAACGTCTCCCCTGAGACTCGTCCGGGCACAGAATGTCTTTCACCCTCGCGCTCGCTGTCCTCCTGGCCTTCTCGGCCGGAGTCTATGTGCTGGGCCGTCGCCGCGCCGTCGCCCTGGGGCCCAGGGAAGCGCTGCACAGTCTTCCCGGCTACTACGGGACCTGGGTGGCGCTTTGGACCGGGGTTCCGGCCGCGCTGATCCTGATTCTGTTCCTGACCGCCGGGCCGCGGCTGGGCGAGGCGCTGCTCAGCGCCGATCCGCCGGCCGCCGTCGCCCAGATGCCGTCGGAAACCGCCCAGGCCTTCTGGAGCGACGCCCAGGCCATCGCCACGGGCCAGACGCCCAGCAACATCCAGTGGACGCCCGAGCAGAAGACCGCGCTCGAGGCCAAGGTCGGCCAGGCGAAGAGCTTCAACACCTTCTCGGCCTTCGCGGCCATCGCCCTGGCCGCCGTGCTGGCGCTGGGCGGCTTCCTGCTGGCCTGGCCGCGGATCAAGCCCACCTTGCGGGCCCGCAACCAGGTCGAGGGCTGGATCAACATCGCCCTGATCGCCTGTTCGGCCATCGCCGTCCTGACCACGGTCGGCATCGTCGCCAGCCTGCTCTACGAGGCCCTGCGGTTCTTCGCCTCGGTCTCGCCGCTCGACTTCCTGTTCGGCCTGCAGTGGCAGCCGCAGATCGCCATGCGCGAGGATCAGGTGGCGGCCAAGGGCGCCTTCGGGGCCGTGCCGCTGTTCGCCGGCACCTTCCTGGTGATGATCATCGCCATGTGCGTGGCCGCGCCCGTCGGGCTGTTCTGCGCCATCTATCTGTCGGAGTACGCCGGGCCGACCACCCGGGGGG
This sequence comes from Caulobacter sp. SRI_014, assembly GCF_057586315.1. Classification (NCBI taxonomy): domain Bacteria; kingdom Pseudomonadati; phylum Pseudomonadota; class Alphaproteobacteria; order Caulobacterales; family Caulobacteraceae; genus Caulobacter; species Caulobacter sp. SRI_014. The sequence goes on from NZ_JBYCZQ010000001.1 coordinate 865,655, forward strand.
TGATCAAGCCCTTGCTGGAGATTCTCGCCGGGGTGCCGACGGTGGTCTACGGCTTCTTCGCGGCCCTGACCGTCGGGCCGCTGTTCCGGGGCTTCTTCAACTATATCGGCAGCTGGCTGGCCGAGGGGCCGCTCGATCCGCTCGGCCAATACCTGATGGGTGTGCAGAACGAGATGGCCCTGACCGCCGGGGTGGTGATGGGCATCATGCTGATCCCCTACATCTCGTCCCTGTCGGACGACATCATCAACGCCGTGCCCCAGACCCTGCGCGACGGCAGCTATGCGATGGGCGCGACCAAGTCGGAGACGGTCAAGCGGGTGATCCTGCCGGCCGCCCTGCCGGGCGTCATGGGCGCCATGCTGCTGGCCATTTCGCGGGCCGTCGGCGAGACGATGATCGTCACCATGGCCGCCGGGTCGCAGGCCCGGATCACCGCCAATCCGCTGGACTCGGTGACCACCGTCACCCGCCAGATGGTCGAGATCCTGACCGGCGACCAGGAGTTCGACAGCCCCCGCACGCTCGCCGCGTTCGGTCTGGGCCTGACCCTGTTCGCCGTCACCCTGGCGCTCAATGTGATCGCCCTGCGCATCGTCCAGAAATATCGGCAGGCCTATGACTGACGCCGCACACGAGTCCCGGGCCCAGGACGCCCGTCTCAAGAAGCGCCACGCCGCCGAGCGCCGGTTCCGCTGGTATGGCCGCATCGCCATCGCCATTGCGCTCGGCTTCCTGGTTCTGTTGCTGGGCCGCGTGATCCAGCAGGGCTACACCGCCTTCTGGACCCATTCGATCACGGCCAGCGTCTATCTCGACCCGGCGCGGATCGATCGGTCCGATATCGAGGGCAACAATTTCGACTACATCGCCGCCGGCGACCTGTTGAAGCGGCTGAAGATTCAGGACGACGCGCTTGGCCTGGCGTCCGGCGAAGCCATGGACCTGGTCTCCCGCGACCTCGGCTACCGTATCCTCGACACGATCAAGGCCGACCCCTCGGCGATCGGCAAGACCCTGACCTTCACCGTGCCGGTCAAGGCCAACGCCGACCTCTATTTCAAGGGCGAGATCGAGCGCTCGACCCCCGCCGCCGACCGCAAGCTGACCGACCGCCAGATGGACTGGCTGGACCGGCTGAAGGGCGAGGGCGTGATCAAGAGTCACTTCAACAGCGACTTCTTCACCCGGTCGGACTCGACCGAGCCGGAACAGGCGGGCGTCCTGGGCGCCGTGGTCGGCTCGGCCCTGATGCTGCTGGTCGCCGCCCTGATCGCGGTGCCGGTCGGGGTGCTGGCGGCGGTGTGGCTGGAAGAGTTCTCGCCGAAGGGCCGTTTGAGCGGCTTCATCGAGGTCAACATCAACAACCTCGCCGCCGTGCCCTCGATCGTCTACGGCCTGCTGGGCCTGGTGCTGTTCATCAACTGGCTGGGCTTCCCGCGCTCGGCGCCGCTGACCGGCGGCATGGTGCTGGCCCTGATGAGCTTGCCGACCATCATCATCGCCACCCGCGCGGCGCTGAAGGCCGTGCCGCCCTCGATCCGCGAAGCCGCGCTGGGCATGGGCGCCAGCCGCACCCAGACGGTGTTCCACCATGTGCTGCCCCAGGCCATGCCCGGCGTGATGACCGGTGTCATCCTCAGCCTGGCCCACGCCCTGGGCGAGACCGCGCCGCTCTTGATGATCGGTATGGTCGCCTTCACCCCCGGCCTGCCCGAGAGCCTGGCGTCCGCCGCCAGCGTGCTGCCGGTGCAGGTCTTCCTGTGGGAGAACGCCGCCGAGGCCGCCTTCCACGAACGCACGGCAGGAGCCATCATGGTCCTGCTGGTGTTCATGATCGTGATGAACTCGGCGGCCGTGATCCTGCGCCGCCGCTTCGAGAAGAGGTGGTAGCCGATGGCCGCCGAGGACAGCTCCATGCCCCATGACACCCAGCTGCGGCCGCCGGTCGTCGCCACCCACACGCCCGGCCCCGCGGCCGGGGTGAAAATCCGCTGTGACAAGGTCAACGCCTTCTACGGGACCAAGCAGGCCCTGCATGACATCAGCATCGACATCCCCGACCGGGCGGTGACCGCCTTCATCGGGCCGTCGGGTTGCGGCAAGTCGACCTTCCTGCGCTGCATCAACCGGATGAACGACACGATTCCCGGCGCCAAGGTGACCGGGCGCATCGAGATCGACGGCCAGGACGTCAATGGCCGCGACGTCGATCCCGTCGTGCTGCGCAGCCGGGTGGGCATGGTGTTCCAGAAGCCCAATCCCTTCCCCAAATCGATCTTCGAGAACGTCGCCTACGGCCCGCGCATCCACGGCCTGGCCAGCAGCAAGGCCGACATCGAGGGCATCGTCGAGGCCTCGCTGAAGAAGGCCGGCCTGTGGGCCGAGGTCGCCGACCGGCTGCATTCGCCGGGCACCGGCCTGTCGGGCGGTCAGCAGCAGCGCCTGGTCATCGCCCGGGCCATCGCCGTGCAGCCGCGCGTCATCCTGATGGACGAACCCTGCTCGGCTCTGGACCCCATCGCCACAGCGCGGATCGAGGAGCTGATCGACGAGCTGCGCCGCCAGTACTGCATCGTCATCGTCACCCACTCGATGGCCCAGGCGGCGCGGGTTTCGCAACGCACCGCCTTCTTCCACATGGGCGTCCTGGTCGAGGAGGGCGCCACCGGCGAGATCTTCACCAACCCGCGCGAGACGCGGACCCAGGACTACATCACCGGCCGGTTCGGGTAGGTAAAATGCAAAGCCATATCGTCACCTCCTACGAGGAAGAGCTGAACCACCTGACCGCCGAGGTCGCCCGCATGGGAGGCCTGGCCGAGGCCCAGGTGGCCGACAGCATCAACGCCTTCGCCCGCCGGGACGTCACCCTGGCCGCCCAGATCGTCGAGCGCGACACCCGGCTGGACGCCTTGGAAGGCGAGATCGAGCGGGCGGCCATCCGGCTGATCGCGCTGCGCCAGCCGATGGCGGTGGACCTGCGCCGCACCGTGGCGGCGATGAAGATCGCCTCCAACCTCGAGCGCTGCGGGGATCTGGCCAAGAATATCGCCAAGCGATCCCTGATCCTGGCCGAGAGCGACACCGCCGGTCCCGTGACCCGCAGCATCGAGCGGATGGGCAAGCTGGTGGCCGGGCGGCTGAAGGACGTGCTGGACGCCTACACCGCCAGCGAGCTGGCCGGGGCCACCGCCGTCTGGTCGCGCGACGACGAGGTCGACGAGCATTACGAGAGCCTGTTCCGCGAGCTCCTGACCTACATGATGGGCGATCCGCGCACGATCACGCCGGGGGCGCACCTGCTGTTCGTCGCCAAGAACCTGGAGCGGATCGGCGACCACGCCACCAACATCGCCGAGATCGTCCATTACGAGATCACCGGCGAGGAACTGACCGACCAGCGCCCCAAGGGTGAGAGCCACCAATGAGCACGCCGACCATCGTCGTCGCCGAGGACGAGGACGCCCTGGCGACCCTGCTGCAGTACAATCTCGAGAAGGAAGGCTATCGCGTCCTGCTGGCCGGCGACGGCGAGGAGGCCCTGATCGTCATCGACGAGTCGAAGCCCGACCTGCTGCTGCTCGACTGGATGCTGCCCAAGGTCTCGGGGATCGAGGTCTGCCGCCGCCTGCGCCAGAAGCAGGAGAGCCGCAACCTGCCGATCCTGATGCTGACGGCGCGGGGCGAGGAGACGGACCGCATCCGGGGCCTCGACACCGGGGCCGACGACTATGTGGTCAAGCCGTTCTCGATGACCGAGCTGCTGGCGCGGATCCGCGCCGTGCTGCGGCGGATCCGGCCGGGTCTGGCCGATGACCGGCTGAGCCATGGCGACATCATCGTCGACCGGGTGGCCCACCGGGTGAGGCGCGACGGCCGCGAGGTGCATCTGGGGCCGACGGAGTTTCGCCTGCTCGACCATCTGATCCAGCATCCGGGCCGGGTGTTCAGCCGCGAACAGCTGCTCGACGCGGTCTGGGGCTCGGACGTCTACGTCGAGGCGCGGACGGTGGACGTCCACATCGGCCGGCTGCGCAAGGCGCTGAACAGCGGCAAGGACGTGGACCCGATCCGGACGGTCAGGTCTGCGGGGTATTCGCTGGATATGGGGGCGTAACAGGACCCGCGCTTCCCATCCTTGCGGATGCTGCCGGTCGAGCCCATCTCCCTTTTGTTGCCAGTCATTGTGACCAACGGCGACAGAAGGAGGTTCGTTATGAAGCTGTTCAGCTGGCTTCTCACGAGCCAATCCGGAAACCCGTAGCGGCGGGATAACCACAGGCTCCCCGGGCCAATGGCAGGGCAAAGGAGCAGATGCTGTGGAAGTGTAACCCCTTCAACCGCGGGAGGGGCCGGGATGGGCGGAACCCCTAGCCGCAGACGAGACGCTCTGCGAGCAAAGAGACCCTGTAATGGGGGACGCGGTCACTGTCGGCTCGCGTCCCCTTTTTGTCTGGACGAGCCATGAAGACGACCCCAGCGCAGCTGATGAAGGCGCTCCGACGCCGCGATCTACAGGGCGCGTTTTTCCGTGCGCACGGAAAAACGACCAATGACTGGATCAAGGAACAAGGCTTGAAGTCAACTGATGCAGTTCGCGCGAAGGCGCTTTCGCGGAAGATGGCCGAGGCAGCATGTAGGGCTGAGGAACGAGAAGCTGAAGAGCATGCCGTAGCCCTGGGCAAAGCGCTCTTGATAGCTTCTGATCAATGCACCAAGGCCTGACCTAAGCATTCCCGCCGATGAAGCGATTGCGGGCTGTAACCGCCTCGGCAGGGAAGTCGCTGAAGACGCCATCGACGCCCGCCTTGAACAGCGCCGCCAACAAGGCCTGAACGTCGCCCGACGCGCGCATCGCCTCGGGGCCTTCGCCGGGGCCGCGCAGGGATGTCGGCAGGAAGTAGTTTTCACGCCGCACGGTCCAGGGGTGCACCTTCAGGCCCGCCGCATGGGCGTCAGCGACAAAGGTTGTGGCCGGCAGCAGGATCTTGCCGTCGGTGGGAATGACCAGGGTCGTCTGCGGCCCGACCCCGTCGGCGTAGGACGCGATGGCCTTGAGCCCGGCGGCCCCGGTCATACTGGCGTAGGTCACGCCCGGAAGGTCGGCGGGGCCGCCGTCCTGGCTGACCAGCTGGACGAGCGGGGTCCTGATCAGACCGCGCAAGGTCTTCAGCGGCCCAACCTCGAAACACTGGACGAAGACCGGCGCGCCGCCGTGGTCGAACCCCAGCGCCTTGAGCGTCGCCGCCAGCCGGGACTCCATGGCCAGGTCCAGGCCGGCGAAATGTTTGGGATGCTTGAGTTCCGGATAGACGCCGATCTCGCGGCCGTGCCGGCGGCCCTCCTCCCGGGCCAGGGCGACCACTTCGGTGAAGGTCGGCATGGCCTCCTGGCCATCGAAGGCAGTGTTGCCCGGGCGCAGCTGGGGCAGGCGCTCGCGGCAACGCAGGGTCTTCAGCTCGGCGAGGGTGAAGTCCTCGGTAAACCAGCCCGTCAGGGTCTCGCCGTCTATGACCTTGGTGGTCCGGCGGCCGGCGAACTCCGGGCGGGCCGCAACATCGGTCGTGCCGCCGATCTCGTTCTCATGGCGGCAGACGAAGTGGCCGTCCTTGCTGAGCACAAGGTCCGGCTCGATGAAGTTGGCGCCCTGCTCGATGGCCAGCCGATAGGCCATGGGGGTGTGTTCGGGCCGCTCGCCACTGGCGCCGCGATGGGCGATGACGATGGGCCCTACGTGCATCATGGTCGCCATGGCCTGCCCCCCTGCCGCCATAGCCGCAGCCGCCGCAAATCCGAATGTCCGACGGTCGATCATAGGGTGTCCCTGTCCGCCAGCGGCAGCCAGACGCTGAAACTGGCCCCCCGGCCCTCGGCGCTCTCGACGGCCATGCCGCCCCGGTGCCGGTTGACGATGTGTTTGACGATGGCCAGCCCCAGGCCCGTGCCGGGCCGCAGGCCGCCGCTCTTCTGGCCCTCGACGCGGTAGAAGCGCTCGGTCAGCCGGGGCAGGCGGTCGCGCGGGATGCCGGGACCATGGTCGGTGACCCGCAACAGGGCGAATCGGCGGCCCTGCGGCCGGTCGGGGGCCAGCAGGGTCATGCGGGCGGCGGCCGGATCGCGCGGCGGGGTGGCGGAATCGTCGGACGCCGGAGCGACGACGCTGATTTCCAGCGTCCCTTCGTTGCTCGAGTATTTCACGGCGTTTTCAACCAGGTTCTGGATCACCTGGAGGATCTGGTCGCGGTCGCCTTCGATCTCGGCGACACCCCGGTCCGGCGCATTGTTGCAGATTGAAAGCGACTTCTCGCGCACCAGCGGCACCAGGGCGTCGAGCACATCGGTGACCGCCAAGGACAGGTCGAGACGGCCTTCCGGGGCGATGTGTTCGTTCAGCTCGATGCGCGACAGGCTCATCAGATCGTCGATCAGCCGGCGCATGCGCTCGGCCTGGGCCTGCATGATGCCGAGGAAGGTTTCGCGGGCCGCCTCGTCGTCCTTGGCGTGGCCGCGCAGGGTTTCGATGAAGCCCGACAGCGAGGCCAGGGGCGTGCGCAGCTCGTGGCTGGCGTTGGCCAGGAAGTCGACGCGCATGCGTTCGGCCCGGCGCACGTCGGTCTCGTCGCGCAGGGTCAGGAGGGCCAGCCGGCCGAACTCGCCCTGGCCCAAAGGCCGCGTCTGCACGGCCCATATGCGCTCCTGCGCCCCGCCGGCCTCCATCTGGGCCGAGCCCGGAGCCCCCAGCAGGGCCTCGTCGACGGCCTCGAGCAGTTCAGGGTTCCGCAGGGCCGTCACCAGCCGCATGCCCTCCAGACGCCCGGGCAGCAGGTCACGGGCGGCGGCGTTGGCGAAGATGATGCGACGGGAGGCCGGCTCGTCCGGATCGCCCTCGATGACCAGCACCGGATCGGGGAGACTCTCGACCAGGGTCCGGAACGGTCCCCGCGCGCCATCGCCGGCCGGGGCCTGGGCGACGGGCGGCGCCTCGTCCGCGACAGGCGCGGCCGATGGCGGAGCCTCTGCGGTGCGGAGCGGCCACAGGGCCTTCAGGATCGACATCAACGACCTCGATTCGGCGGTTCGATTGCGCCAATGTTGCACGTTCGTGTGGCGCCCTGTTGAACCATGCGATAGACGGGTTTGGCTCTCCAAAGGGGACAGTGCGTTGAAGCTTGACGCATTTTCGCCGCATCGGGGAGTGACGGAAGTGTCTGGTCTGGTTGCGGGGAAATACCCATGGTTCGTAAGCGTCTGATCGCCACGGTGGCGGTCGCTCCGCTCCTGTTGTTCGCCGGCTCGGCCTTCGCCGAGACGACGATCAGCAATACCCGCACCACAGGGGTTTCCACGGCCACCGTCAACAACGGTGCGCCCGATGACATCAAGGTGACCAACGGCGGCAAGTTCGAGCTGACCACCGGCGGCCCGGCGATCACCCAGAACAGCAACAACAACGTCGACAACGCCGGTGGCATCACCACCAAGGCCGTCGACAACGCCGTCGGCATCCTGGTCGACACCGGGGCGGCCGGCATCACCGGCAACCTGACCAATTCCGGCTCCATCAGCCACAGCGACGACTACACGCCCGAGGACATCGCCGACGCGACCACCGGCAAGAAGGACGGCGATGAGGACGGTGACTTTGCCAAGGGCACGGGCCGGTACGGCATCCGCGTCACCGGGGCCGGCGGCCTGACCGGCAATATCCAGAACTCCGGCAGCATCATTGTCGAAGGCAACGACTCCTTCGGCATCAGCGTCGAGAGCAACGTCTCCGGCTCGATCCGCAACTACGGCTCGATCAATGTCACCGGCGACAACGCCGTCGGCATCCGCATCGCCGGCAACGTGGGCGGCGGGACCACCGCCCAGCAGCGCGCCAACGGCGTGTTTGTCGCCGGCGCCGTGGTGGCGACGGGCGAGAACGCGGTCGCCCTCGACGTCTCGGGCGACATCGGCACCGGCGTCAACCCGGCCGGCCTGGTGATCAGCGGCACGGTGACGGCCACCGGCTATCGCTACACCAACCGCCCCTTCAGCGAGGAAGTCCGCGCCAACCTCGACGCCGACGATCTGCTGCAGGGCGGCCCGGCCGTCCGGATCAGCGGCAACGTCACCGGCGGCATCCAGGTCGCTCTGCCGTTCAACTCGTCCACCTACGACCTCGACGGCGACGGCAAGGGCAACTTCACCGACGACGACGACGATGGTGACGGCCAGCTCGATACCGCCGACACCGACGACGACAACGACGGCATTCTCGACACCGACGACAACGACTACGACAACGACGGTATCCCGGACGGCAGCGAGGGCGTCGGCAACGTCACGGTGTTCGGCGCCGCGCCGGCCTTGTTGATCGCCTCGAACACCGAGACGGTGACGATCGGCAACGTGGGGACCAACCTCGCGGGCAATACGGATTTCGGCCTGATCATCAGCGGCTCGATCAACTCCGACGGCCTCTTTGACGACATTTCCTCGACGGCCATCCAGATCGGCGCGCCGGTCGACTTCAACAGCGACGGCGACTTCCTCGACGCCGGCGAGCTGGCGGGTCAGCATGTCGAGATGAACGGCGGCGTGCGCATCGACGGCACCGTCACCGCCCGCAGCTACAACAACAACGCCCACGCCCTGTGGCTGCGCGGCGACGTTGACGCCGACGAGATCAACATCGGCGGCGCCCTGATCGCCATCGCCTCGACGACCTCGGCTCCGTTGGTCGGCCCGGACCCGGGCACGCGGGAAGACGCGATCGAAGCGGTCGCTATCGAGATCAGCGCCGACTCCACCGTGCCGCTGCTCAACATCGGCGGCTTCGTCTCGGCAACGGGCGCCGGCGAGAACGCCAGCGCCATCGCCGTCCGCGACGCCTCCGGCACCCTGCAGACCGTCAACGTCACCGGCTCGCTGGTCGCCACCATCGTCCGCAACGACGACGAGGCCGACACCGACGACGACGATCTCGACCCCAACAACGAGACCATCAACGGGCGGGCGATCGCCATCGACCTGCGCAACAACACCAGCGGCACGACCATCACACTGGCCGACAAGGGCTCGGACGGCGACGACGGCGCCGACGGCATCGATGACGCCGACAGCGACGACGACGGCATCGACGACGCGGACGAGCCGCTGATCATCGGCGACGTTCTGATGGGCACGGGCAACGACACCCTGACCCTGACCAACGGCGTCATGCTGGGCACCATGTCCTTCGGTCTCGGCGCCGACAGCCTGACGATCAGCGGCGGGGCCCAGGCCAAGGGCGATGTCCTGAACCTCAAGGCCATCAACGAGACCACCGGCAACGACCGCTATACCGACGCCAACCTCGACGACCAGCTGACCATCGCGGTCAACGACGGTCGCCTGACGGCGGTGAACACCAGCGTCGTGCGCGGCGACGCCCTGACCGTGGCCGCCAACGGCGAACTGTTCGTCACCATCGATCCGGAGGGCGCCGCCGGCCGCAGGAACACGGTGTTCGAGATGGACACCGCCACCTTCGCCAACGGCTCGACCATCGGCTTCGAGCTGACCGGCCTGATCGACAGCGACATCGGGGTCGGCAGCCAGTTCACCATCGTCAAGGCCGGGGCCCTGACGTTCGGCAACGTCAACACCAACGCCCTGGCCGAGAACCGGCCCTTCTTCTACAACATCACCGCCTCGGCCAACACGGGCCTGGGTGAGGTCTACCTGACCATCTCCCGCCGCAACGCCGCGGAAATGGGCCTGAACGAGAACCAGGGCGCCGCCCTCGACGCCGTCTATCAGGCGCTGTTCGCCGACGACGAGCTGGCCGGTTCCTTCCTGGGCGCGACCAACCAGAAGGACTTCCTGCGGCTCTACGACCAGCTGCTGCCCGACCAGGGCGAGGGCCTGTTCTCGGCCATCGACAACGCCAGCCAGGCCCTGTTCCGCCTGACCGCCACCCGGCCGGACATGACCCAGCGCTACGGACCCGACAGCGTCTGGGTGCAGGAGATCAACGTCGGCGTGCTGCGCGAGACGGGCGTCACGATCGGCTCGGAAACCAAGGCCTTCGGCTTCATCGCCGGCTACGAAAGCATGGGCGATGACGGCGGCGCGCTGGGCGCGACGCTGGCCTACATGAACGCCGAAGAGAAGGACGACATCGCCCAGATCGGCGAGCAGACCAACGTCTCGCTGCTGGAAGCCGGCGTCTACTGGCGCCGCAACGTCGGCGGCTGGCTGTTCGCCGCCCGCGGCGCGGCCGGCTACGGCTGGTTCGAAGGCGAGCGCCGGTTCATCGATCCGGCCACCTCGTCCAGCGCCGGCATCATTCGCGAGAGCAGCGCCAACTGGGGCGGCTTCACCGGTTCGGCCAACGCCATGGTCGCCTACGAAGCCCGCTTCGGCCGCTTCTACGTCCGCCCGCAGGTCAGCCTGGACTACCTGTATTTCGCCGAAGGTTCGCGCGAGGAGGACGGCGACATCGGCCTCGGCCTGACCGTCGACGACCGCACCAGCAGCCGCCTGTCGGCCGCCGCCGAACTGGCCTTCGGGGCCACCTTCGGTCGTGACAACTGGTGGCGTCCGGAAATCCGCCTCGGCTACCGCCAGCATCTGGCCGGCGAGATCGGCGACACCGTCGCCCGGTTCGACAGCGGCTCGCCCTTCACCCTGGTGGCCACCGAGCCGGGCGAAGGCGCGCTGGTGGTCGGCTTCTCGCTGAAGGCCGGCACCCCGATGTCCTACGTCGCCGTCGAAGGCGACCTGGAAACCGCCGAGGGCGAGGACCGCTACAACCTGCGCCTGGCCGGCCGGATGATGTTCTAGATCCAGCGGAACAGCGGGGGCGACCCCGCGTTCCGGCTGGCATGGACAAGGTCTGGATAAACGCCGTGGGCGTGGGCGCGGCGCTGTGTTCGATGACCAGCTTCACGCCGCAGATTTTCAAGATCTGGAAGGAGAAGGACGCCTCGTCGGTGTCCCTCAACATGTTCGCCCTGACGGTGACGGGGTTTGTCCTGTGGACGACCTACGGCGCGCTGTCGGGCAGCTGGCCGATCGTCCTTTCCAATGCCGTATGCCTGGTGCTGTCGGCGGTGATCCTGGGGCTCAAGCTGAAGTTCCGGTGACGCCCGCTTAACCACGCCTCCTAACCAGCCCGAAAGCGGGCGGCTCTATACCGGTGGGCCATGGAACACACCCTGCCCCATCTGAGCCACCGCCTGCCCCTGCTGGGCGGAGAGGTCGACGCCCTGACGCCCGCCGGCATGCTGGCGGCGACCGAGGCCTTCGTGGCCGGCGGCGGGACGGCGGTGATCGCCAACCACAACCTGCACAGTCTCGCCTTGATGGCGACGCGGCCGGAGCTGCGCGACTTCTTCGACGACGCCGACCTGGTGCAGATCGACTCCGTGCCCATGATCGCCTGGGCCCGCCTCGTCGGGCTGGACGTCAGCCGCGAGCACCGCTCGACCTATCTCGACTGGCGTGAGGATTTCTGGGCCCGGGCCGCCGAGTGCGGCTGGCGGGTGTTCCACGTGGGCGGGGCGCCGGGCGTCGGCCAGAAGGCGCGGCAGGCCATCCTTGAGCGGCATCCGGGCGTGCAGCTGGGCGAACACCACGGCTATTTCAACGTCCAGGGGCTGGAGAACCACGCGGTCCTGCGGGCCATCGCCGACTTCGGGCCGGACATCATCCTGGTCGGCATGGGCATGCCGCGACAGGAGGCCTGGATCGCGGCCAACCGCCGCCGCATCGGCCGCGGGGTCTTCTTCCCGGTCGGCGCCGCCTTCGACTACGAGGCCGGGGTGCAGGTCGCGGCCCCGCGCTGGATGGGGCGGCTGGGCCTGGAGTGGCTGTTCCGCCTGGCCTCGCAGCCGGCCCGGCTGGCCTATCGCTATCTGATCGAGCCCTGGGTCCTGACCCCGGCCATGCTCGCCGACCTCAAGGCCGCCGCTACTCGCCGCTAGTGCCGCGTCGCTCTAGTCTGGGGCATGCCCTCTGCTGACAACGCCATCCGCGCCCGCCGCCGCCTGACCAACAAATTCATCGCCGCCCATGAGGCGCAGCGACTGGCGCCCTTCTTCGCCCCGGACGCCAACCTGATCGGCGGCGAGGGCGGGCTGATCACGGGAGCCCGCGGCATCGTCGAGGCCTTCGCGGCCCAGTTCGCCGACCCGAGCTTCATTGCCTATGAACGCACGCCGTTGGAGGTGACGCCGGACATGGACGAGGGCCGCGCCGCCGAGCGCGGAAGCTGGATCGGGCGCTGGAAGGACCAGACTCTGGCCGGCGATTATCTGGCCGTCTGGCGCAAGGTCACCGGCCAATGGGTGATCGAGCAGGAGCTCTATGTGACCTTGCGGCGCGAGGGCTGAGGTCCCCAGGGCGTCAGGGCGATCGAGGCCGCCGTCAGCACGCCCATGGTCACCATCCCGGCCGCCACCAGGGCGAACAGGGCCCAGCTGGGCGCCTCGATCTGGATCAGCACCCAGCCGCCGATGGCGATCAGCAGCAGACGCGCGGTGCCGGCCAACAGAGGGCCCCAGACCTTTCCCGCCCCCTGGCTGGAGAAGTAGAGCGCCAGGCTGAGGCCGAAGAAGATGAAGGCCGGACCGGCGAAGCGCAGATAGAGGGCCGAGGCCGCCTGCACGCCGGGGTCGCGGGTGAAGATGCCGACCCACAGCTGCGGGAAGACGGCCAGCAGGATGCCAAGCGACCCCAGGCCCACCGAGGCGATGGCGCCGGCCGTCCAGGCCACCTTGCGGGCCCGGGCCACGTCGCCAGCCCCGATGGCCAGGCCGACCATCGGCAGGGACGCCACTCCGACCGAGAAGGCGATGGGCACCAGCAGGAATTCCAGCCGCGAGCCGATGCCATAGCCGGCCAGGGTCTCGACCCCGAAGCGGGCGGCGATGGCGGTGATGACCAGGATGGCCCCGACCGTCTGGATCGGCGACAGCATGCCCGGGCCGCCGACCCGGAGGATGTCGGCGAACATCTCCCGGCTCAGAGGGCCGCGCACGGTCAGCGGCACCTTGGCCCCTTTCGAGCGCAGCATCAGAAACATCACCCCGGCCCCGAGCGCGCCGGCGATGGCCTGGCCGAGACCCACGCCGACGATGCCGAGCCGCGGGGCGGGACCCCAGCCGAAGCACAGACTGCCCCCGAGCACCACCTGCAGGGCGGCCATGGCCATCAGGGCGACAGACGGCCTGACCATGTCGCCCGAGCCACGCAGCACCGAGGCGAACATGTTGCTCAGCCAGATCAGCCAGACCGACAGGAAGACGACGCCGCCATAGGCGACCGACAGCCGCAGCGTTTCGCCCCGGCCACCCAACAGGTGGAACAGCGGGCCCGCCAGCAGGCTGAGGACGATGGTGAAGCCGAGCCCCATGGCCAGGCCGATGACCATGGCGTGCCGCGCCAGGTCACGGGCCCTCTGCATGTTACCGCCGCCCAGCGCCCGGCTGATGGCCGAGGAGACCCCGCCGCCCATGGCCCCGGCGCTCATCATCCCCATCAGCATGATGAAGGGCAGCACAAGCGCCGCCGCCGCCAGTGGCTCGGCGCCCAGGTGACCCAGGTAGGCCGTCTCGGCGATCGAGACGGCTGTCGTGGCAATCATGCCCAGCAGGTTCGGCGCCGCGAGCTTGACCAGGGTCGCGGCGACCGGCGCGGTCAGCAGGGGGTTGGCCGGAACCGGCGGCGGCGCAACGTCGCCGGGGTTGAACACCGGCGTGGCGGCGAGGGCGACATCGAGTACCGGCTTGTCCATGTCGGCAGACTAACCCGTTTCTTTTGGCAACGCATAGGGGGCGTTGCGCCAGCCGAGCCCGACGCGACGCACGGCCGCAAGCCCGTCCAGCCGGCGAGCGATCAGCTCGGCCCGTTCGGCGGTGACCCCGCTGGCCTCGATGGCGATCGACAGGCCGGCGGGACCAGGATCCAGCCGGATGCCGGTGATCCGCGCCTCCTGCACGGCGAAGGGCCCCAGGACCCGGATCAGGGTGTCGGCCTCTTCATGCACATCGACGACGAAGGTGTGCAGCCGGTCCTCACAGGGCCGTTTGAGCGGTTTGGCGTCATCCGGCATGGTTGGCCTCGCCGACCAGATAGCTTCGGCGCAACAGCACCCGGCCGGCGTCGTCGAAGGCGGCCAGACGCAGGCCGCTCGGCTCGATGTCGGCCGCCTCGCCGGCCCACATCAGTTCGCAGACCGGCGGCCGGTCCCGGAAGCCGGCGCCCAGGCCCGCCTCCAGGGCGAACAGGTCCTCCAGGCTGCCGGCGGCGTGCAGGGTCGCCTCCACCCGGGCGGTGACGGCGATCAGCTCGGTCCAGGCGAGGGCCTGGGCGAACCGCTGGCCGGCCAGCCGGGCGGGACGGTCGGGGTCGGATCGGGCGGAATCCGAAAGGGCGGGTACTGGGTCCTGGGTCATCTCATCGGTCCTCTGGGTTGACCGACGGCGCGCAATAAAAAACCCCGCTGCCTGTGAAGGGAGCGGGGTGTGATCTTGCGATCCGTCGGCGTGCTGGTCTTAAGGCGCGCGCCGTCCCGTCCCTGGCATGGGGGTTTTAATCGACATCATAATGGTCATGGCGCGCAGGGCGACGCATCCGCGCATCGTGCGGGCGGCGTGGCTGGCGGCGGTCAGACCAGAGGTCATGTCGGCTCTTGGGTGGATACGCAGGGGCGCTGTAGCAAAGCCCGCGGCCGGCGACAACCTCGCCTCTGGTCAGGGCGCATGCCGGCTACTTCCCCCAGACCGCCCGGAGGCGGGCGTCGCGGCCGCAGGCGGCGCGGTAGAGCTTGTAGTCCAGGGCGTTCCGCTTGGCGTAGTCGCGGTGGTAGGCCTCGGCCGGCCAGAAGGGGCCGAGGTCGAGGATCGGGGTGGCCATCTTGCCGCGCTTGAGGCGTTTGGCCGCCGTCGCCCGCGAGGCTTCGGCGGTCTTTCTCTGGGCCGGATTGGCGACGAACACGGCCGGGCGATAGGAGGGACCGCGGTCGCAGAACTGTCCGCCGGTGTCGGTCGGATCGACCAGTTTCCAGTAGCGGTAGAGCAGATAGTCGTACTGCAGCCGGGCGGGATCGTAGGTCACCCGCACGGCCTCGTAGTGGCCGGACTTCTCGCCGGTGACGTCCCTGTAGGTCGGGTTCTTCAGATGGCCGCCGGTGTAGCCGGACTCGACCTTGATGACCCCGGGGATGCCCCGCATGTCGTTTTCCATGCACCAGAAGCAGCCGCCGGCGAACACCGCCGTCTCGGTCCTGGGCAGGGGTTTGGCCGCGACGGCGGTCGGGATCAGAAAGGCCAGCAGAGCGGCCAGCCAGAGGCGTCGGAGCATGCGCGTATCCTTGAAGGGCTGCCCTTAAAGATACGCGCAAACCCGGCGAATGGTTGACCGTCAGGCGGCGGCGGTGCGGGCCGGCAGGAATCGGCTGTTGCGCAGCAGTGCGGCCGAGACCCCGGTCACCAGAACGCCCACCGGCAGGATCTCGGTCATCGTGATCGGGAAGCGTATGAAGGGGTTCTTGTAGATGTCCGCCCATTTGGCCATCTCGGCGGCGGTAGCGGCGATCTTCTCGGGCGAGGCGCCCTTGGCCTTGAGATCCGCAAGCTGGGCGGCGCTGTAGATGGCCATGAAATCGTCCTTGGCGAGCATCATGGTCAGCTCCCAGGCCGCCGCATAGAACAGGCTGGCAACCAGGCTGATCGCCAGCCCCAGGCCGACGGCGGGCCAGAACCGGATCACGCCCCCGCCATCGACGTCGCGCTGGCGCTTGATGGCGATGAAGATCGTGCTGAGCGCCACCAGCATGGTGGCGTAGCCGAGCAGATGGCCGCCCTCGTACAGCGTCTTGCTGCCGGAGGTGGCGGTCAAGGCGAGCATGGGCGTACCGGCGATCACGCCGCCGATGACGCCGAAGATGAGAATTTTACGAAGCATGTGAGCCTCCCCTGTCGTTTAGGTTAGGCCCGCAGAAGGCGTGTGGAAACCGCGCTCGCCAATCGCCCGAAAGGGTGATTTTCGCGGGCTAGCCCGAAATACTTCAGGGCAGCAGGCCCAGTTCGCGGGCCCGGGCGATGGCGTCGGTGCGCCGTTTGGCCTCCAGCTTTTCGAACAGCCGGGCGACGTGGGTCTTCACCGTGTTGGGCGAGACGTGCAGGCGCTGGGCGATCTCCTTGTTGGAATGGCCGGCGGCCAGCTCCGTCAGCACGGCCATTTCCCGGGCGCTGATGCCCAGGGCCGCCTGGGCCCTGGGGTTGCCATCGAAGGCGGCGGGCCTGGGGGCGCCGAGCAGCCGCGTGCCGACCCAGACGCCAAGCACCAGAAAACCGACGGCGGTGAGCAGGATGTAGAAGTCGGCCGAATGTATGCGGGCCAGGCGGTTGTAATCCATCCACTGCAAGGCCAGGGCGCCCAGGCCCAACACGGCCCCATAGGCCAACAGCCGCTTCCAGTCCCGAACCATGCCCCGACTGTAGGAGAAGATTCCGCGCTTGACGACCCATAGCTGTAGAGTTATGAGTAATTCATAGCCCGTGAGTTATCAATGTCCGTCGTCACCGACCAGCTGTTCCGCACCCTCGCCGATCCGACCCGCCGGGCGATCTTCGAAGGCCTGTGCCGCGAGGGCGAGCAGACGGTGGGGATCATCACCGGCCGGGCCGGCGTGTCACAGCCGGCCGTGTCCAAGCATCTGGGCGTGCTGAAATCGGCGGGCCTGGTCAGCGACCGGCCCGACGGTCGGCTGACCCACTACAGCGCCAAACCCGAGATGCTCTCGGCCCTCAACGACTGGACCGACGAGATGCGCCGCTTTTGGCATCGCAAGCTCGACGGCCTCGAGGACCTGCTGAACAGGATGGACCAATGAGTGACGCGCAAACCCGTTCGGTCGTCATTGAACGCGACATCGCCCACCCTCCGGAGAAGCTGTGGCGGGCGCTCACCCAGCCGCACCTGATCGAGGAATGGCTGATGAAGAACGACTTCGTGCCGAGCGTCGGCCACCGCTTCACCCTGCGCGGCGAATGGGGCGGGGTGCTGGACTGCGAAGTTCTGGAGGTCGAGCCCGGCCACAGCCTCGCCTACAGCTGGAACCACAAGCACGAGGACCCGGCCTTCGACCTCGACAGCGTGGTGACCTTCACCCTGACGCCTAGCGGGCGCGGCACGCATCTGCGGGTCGAGCAGGCCGGCTTCCGGCCGAACCAACGCCAGGCCTTCGGCGGCGCCCTCCAGGGATGGCCGAACTTCTTCGACAAACTCGAACAGGTCCTGGGCGGCCTGGACTGACGGGAGGACTTTGATGAGCAGCCTTGTCCGCACCAGCCACCGCTGGATCTCCATCGCCTTCACCCTTGGCGTCATCGCCTACATCGTCGCCATGTCGGGCGGCGGCCAGCCGCCGTGGTGGATGGGCCTGTTCGCGCTCGTGCCCCTCATCCTGCTGCTGGTCAGCGGCCTCTATCTCTTTGCCCTGCCCTATGTGCTGAAGGCCCGGAGGAAGGCGTGAGCGGGCCGAAACTCCTCTCCGGCGGCAATCCGCAGATCGCCAAGGGCTACGGCGACGGACCGGTGCAGGCCTACATCGCCGCCATGCCGGACTGGAAGCGGCCGCTGGGTGAGCGGCTCGACGCCTTGATCGAGGCGGCTGTCCCCGGCGTGAAGAAGGCCGTGAAGTGGAACTCGCCCTTCTACGGCGTCGAGGAGGGTGTCTGGTTCCTCAGCTTCCACTGCTTCAACGCCTACGTGAAGGTGACCTTCTTTCAGGGCGAGGCGATGGATCCGATGCCACCGGGCAAGTCGAAGGTGAAAAACGTCCGCTACCTCGACATCCGCGAGGGCCAGCTGGACGAGGCGAAGTTCAGCAGTTGGGCGAAACAGGCGGCCGGCCTGCCCGGCGAGAAGATGTGAGAGCGACGATGAGCACTGATGGCCCCACCCCTTCGCAGTTGATCGACCTGAAGATCGAATCCCTGCCCGACTGGCGCGGCGAGATGCTGGCCCGCATGCGGCGGCTGATCCATGAGGCCGATCCCGAGGTCGAGGAGACCTGGAAGTGGCGCGGGGTGCCGGTGTTCGAACACGGCGGCATCATCACCACCGGCGAGGTCTACAAAGCTGTGGTCAAGCTGACCTTCGCCAAGGGGGCGTCGCTGCCGGACCCCAAGGGGCTGTTCAACTCCAGTCTCGAGGGCAACGCCCGCCGCGCCATCGACATCCCGCAGGGCGCGGAAATCGACGAGGCGGCGTTCAAGGCGCTGGTCCGGGCGGCGGTGGAGCTGAATTTGAGCAAGAAACGGAAATAAGTTCCTCCCCCATCGGGGGAGGGGGACCATCGCGTAGCGATGGTGGAGGGGGTCCCCACCGGCGGATCGGCCGCGAACAGGTTTACCCGCCCGCTTGGGCTGTGACCCCCTCCGTCAGCGGCTTCGCCGCTGCCACCTCCCCCCAGAGGGGGAGGAACTGTCAGTCGATCAGCTGATAGGCGGGCAGGGTAAGGAACTCCTCCAGCGTATCGCTCAGGACCATCTGGACGAACAGCTGGGCCGCCTCCTCAAGCCTGGGCGAGGGGAAGTCGCGGCGAAGGCCGGCCATCTCGTCGGTCAGCAGGCTGACGAACAGCTGCGAGGTCAGGTCACGGCCATCGTCGAGGGCCGCCTCCAGCCGCACCCACTGCCACAGCTGGGTCCGGCAGATCTCGGCCGTCGCGGCGTCCTCCATCAGGTTGTAGAGCGGCACGGCGCCTCGGCCCTCGATCCAGGCCTGGGTGTAGCGGATGCCGACGCGGATGTTCTCGCGCACACCGTCCTCGGTGCGGCCGCCCTTGTGCAGCTCCAGCATGTCGGCCTGGCCGATGCTCAGGTCGGCCAGCTTGCGGTCCAGCTGGTTGGCGGTCGGCATCAGGCGGTCGAAGACCTCCATGGCCACCGGCACCAGGTCGGGGTGGGCCACCCAGGTGCCGTCATGGCCGGCGCCGGCCTCGCGTTCCTTGTCGGCGCGGACGCGGGCGAAGGCGGCGTCGTTGGCGGCCGGATCGCCCTTGACCGGGATCTGCGCCGCCATGCCGCCCATGGCGAAGGCGCCGCGCCGGTGGCAGGTCTGGATCAGCTTCAGCGAATAGGCGCCGAGGAAGGCCTGGCCCATGACCATGGCCGAGCGGTTCGGCGTCAGGAAGGCCGGGTTGCGGCCCAGCCGCTTGATGACCGAGAAGATGTAGTCCCAGCGGCCGCAATTGAGGCCGGCCATGTGGTCGCGCAGCTCGTAGAGGATCTCGTCCATCTCGAAGGCGGCGGGAATCGTCTCGATCAGAACGGTGGCCTTGATCGTGCCGTTGGGCAGGCCGAGCATTGCCTGGGCGCGGACGAAGACGTCGTTCCACAGCCGGGCTTCCAGATGGCTCTCCAGCTTGGGCAGGTAGAAGTAGGGGCCCGAGCCCTGGGCCAGGGCCGCGTGGGCGTTGTGGAAGAGGTAGAGGCCGAAGTCGAACAGCGATCCACTGACCGTCTCTCCGTCGATCTGCAGATGGCGTTCGGGCAGGTGCCAGCCGCGCGGGCGGATGATCAGCACCGCCGGGTTGGGACCGAGGGCGTAGGACTTGCCGGACCTGGCGTCGGTGTGGGTCAGCTGGCCGGCCCAGCGGTCCTTCAGGTTGACCTGGCCCTCGATGAGGTTGGCCCAGGTCGGGGCGGTGGCGTCCTCGAAGTCGGCCATGAACACCCTGGCCCCGCTGTTGAGGGCGTTGATGATCATCTTGCGGTCGACCGGGCCGGTAATCTCCACCCGGCGGTCCTGCAGATCGGCGGGGATCGGGGCGACGGTCCAGTCGGCGGCGCGGATGGCCGCCGTTTCGGTGAGGAAGTCGGGCAGCATGCCGGCGTCGAACTCGGCCTGCCGCACCTTGCGGGCCTGGAGCAGTTCGCGCCGGCGGCCGTCGAAGGTGCGGTGCAGGTCGGCGACGAAGGCCAGAGCCTCGGCGGTGAGGATTTCGTTGGCGCGCCCATCGACGGGGCCGGTGATCTGGATGTTGGCGGCGGTGTCGAGGGGCATGGGGTGTCCTTGCCAGTTTCTTGGGGGCGGGCGTCAAAGATCACCCGCCCATGCTTGGCGGCATGGGCGGGGCGCTGCAGTGTGGTGTTCAGCGAATACTCAGGCCGAAGCCGCTTCCTTTTCCCGGATGGTCGGGACGATCTGGTCGCCCCAGTTGCCGGAGCCGTCGTGGCAGCGCGAGGCGCGGACCAGTTCGACCGAATAGCCGGCGTCGAGGGCCCGGCGCACGGCTTCGTTGAGACGGTGCGAGGCTTCGGCGATGCGCTCGATGGCGCGTTCGCGGTTGGACGAGTCCGGCATGGCGGCCGGGGTGAAGCTCGGTTGCTTGGTCATCGTCGTCTCCCTCTCTGAAGGCCCTCAGGCCGCTGCGAACTGGTTCATGGTGTTGGCGTGGCCGCCGGCCTTCAGGGCCCGCTCGCCGGCGACCATTTCCTTGAAGGTGTCGCCGAGGTCGGAGCCGACCTCATGCTGGTGCTTCACGGCCGACACCCCGCGGCGGATTTCCTCGCGCTGCACGGTGTTGACGTAGGCCTTCATGCGGTCGTCGCCGAAGTAACCGCGCGACAGTTCGTCCATCGACTTGGCCGTCAGGTGGAAGGTCGGCAGGGTGATCAGGTTGTGGAACACCCCGGCCCGGGCCGAGATATCGGCCTGGAAGCTGGCCAGGCGGCGGTCGGTCTCGAGGCCCAGTTCGGACGTGTCGAGGTCGGCCGACATCAGCTTGATGCCTTCGGGATAGGCGTCCTCGGTGATCTTGCCGCTGGCGATCCACTCCTTGCGGACCTGGCCGCGCAGGTTGAGGGTCCAGTTGAACGACGGGCTGTTGTTGTAGGTCAGCTTGGCGTTGGGCACGACCTTGCGGACCTCGGCCACCATCGAGGCGATCTCGTCGACGTTCGGCGTGTCGGTCTCGATCCAGAGGAGGTCGGCGCCGCCCTGGGTCAGGGAGGCGATGCAGTCCTCGATGACGCGCTGGCGGCCGGTGTTGTCCTGGAAGGCGAACAGGCCGTTGGGCATACGGACGGGCTTCACGAACTCGCCGCCCTGATAGAGGGCCAGCTCGCCCTCCTGGATCGGGTTGTCCTGGGTGATGACCTCGGTCTTCAGCCACTTGATGTAGTCGCTGGCGAGGTCGCCGGGCTCGCGGCTGACCGGCACCTTCTGGGTCAGGCCGGCGCCCAGGCTGTCGGTGCGGGCGACGATGACGCCCTCGTCGACGCCCAGCTCCTCGAAGGCCAGGCGGCAGGCGCGCAGCTTCTCGATGAAGTCCTCGCGCGGCACGGTGACCTTGCCGTCCTGGTGGCCGCACTGCTTGGCGTCGGAGACCTGGTTCTCGATCTGCAGGCAGCAGGCGCCGGCCTTGATCATCTCCTTGGCCAGCAGATAGGTGGCGTTCTCGTTGCCGAAGCCGGCGTCGATGTCGGCGATGATCGGAACGACGTGGGTCTCGAAGCCATCGATGGCGCTGATGGCGGCCTTTTCGGCGGCGGCGTCGCCGGCCTTGCGGGCGTCGCGCAGCACCTTGAACAGGTCGTTGATCGCCACCTCGTCGGCCTGACGCAGGGAGACGTAGATCTCCTCGATCAGCTCGACGACGGCGGTCTTCTCATGCATCGACTGGTCCGGCAGGTGGCCCCAGCGGTTGCGCAGGCCGGCGACCATCCAGCCCGACAGGTAGACATAGGCGCCCTTGGTGGTGCCGCGCAGGCGCTTGACCGACTTGATCATCTGTTGCGCGTGGAAGCCCGACCAGCAGCCGAGCGACTGGGTGAACTTGCTGCTGTCCAGGTCATAGGCCGCCATGTCGGCGCGCATGACCCCGGCCATGTCGCGGGCGATGTCCAGGTGGGTGTTGAAGGTGTTCTGCATCTTCAACTGGATGATGTCGTCGATGGCCACGCCGCCGTTGGTCTCGCCCGTCGGATAGCGGCGGAGAAGGGCTTCGCGGTGTTCGGCGTAGGTCTTGCGGGTCATGGTCTGGTCCGGGAACTGAAAGGTGGCTCGTTGCGATCAGCTAACGCCACACCCGGAAATCGGCCCAACGGATTGAAGACGATTTGTCGTAAAGTGACATTGTCGCGTCTGTAAATTTATGACAACGTGACACCGCCATGTCAGACAAGAAGCTCTTCCTCGGCGGCCGCCTCAAGCGGCTGAGGCGCGATCTCGGCGCCACCCAGGCGGCCATGGCCGAACAGCTGAAGGTCTCGCCCAGCTATCTGAACCTGCTGGAACGCAACCAGCGGCCGGTCACCGCCCAGGTGCTGCTGCGCCTGGCCGAGGCCTATGATCTGGATCTGCGCACCCTGTCGGCCGACGAGCCGGGCGGTGGCGAGGGGCTGGACGAGGTGCTGGCCGACCGGCTGTTCGCGGACCTGGCCATCAACCGTCATGAGACCGCCGAGGTGGCCGAGCTGTCGCCCAGCCTGGCCGAGGCCTTCGTGCGCCTGTACCGGGCCTACCTTGATCGCGGCAACCTGATCGACCTGTCGGCCTTCGAGGGCCGCGACGACCTGCCGGCCGCGCCCCACACCACCCCGACCGACTGGGTCCGTGACCTGGTCAGTGTCCAGCGTAACCATTTCGCCGACCTCGAGACGCTGGCCGAGGACCTGCTGGCCAGCATCAAGGCCGATCAGCGCGATCTGAACCCGTCGGTGCGCGAGGCGCTGCTCCATCAGTTCGGCGTCAAGGTGCGAGTGATGCCGGCGGAGGTGATGAGCGGGACCCTGCGCCGCTACGACCAGCACCGCAAACAGCTGCTGATCGCCGAGACCCTTGCGCCGGCCAGCCGCACCTTCGCCATGGCCTACCAGCTGGGCCTGCTCAGCTGCGGCGAGGCGATCAGCGAGATCGCCGACCGGTTCTCACCGCCAGACCGCGCCACACGCCAGCAGTTGAAGGTCTTCCTCGGCAACTATGTGGCCGGGGCGATGATGATGCCCTACGCCAAGTTCCTCGCCGCCCTGGAGGAGACCGGCTACGACATCGAGCGGGTCCGCTCGCGGTTCGGCGTCAGCTTCGAACAGGCCGCCCAAAGGATGACCACCCTGGCCCGCTCCGGCGCGCGCGGCATTCCCTTCTTCATGCTCAGGGTCGATGCCGCCGGCAACATCTCCAAACGCTACGCCAGCGGCCCCTTCCCCTTCTCGCGGTTCGGCGGCACCTGCCCACGCTGGAACGTCCACGACAGCTTCAAGACCCCGGGCCGCATCGTCACCCAGGTCATCGAGACACCCGACGGCGAGCGCTATTTCACCCTGTCGCGCACCGTGCGACGGGTGGCCGGCCTGCTGGGCGGGCTGGAGGACGAGCTGGCCATTGGCCTCGGCTGCGAGCTCAAGCACGCGGCCAAGCTGGTCTACGCCAGGGGCCTGGACATGGCCGCCCCGGCGGTCGTCGAGGTTGGCCCCGCCTGCCGCATCTGCGAGCGCCGCCAATGCCCGCAACGGGCGGCGGCGCCGATCAACCGGACGCCGCTGGTGGAAGAGTCGGTGAAGAGCGTCTCGTCCTTCCCGTTCCAGGCCTAGACACGCCGGCCCCACTTTACTTCTCCGGGTTGCATATCAGTCTGGCCAGCGCCAGACTTGAGCGAGTTGGTGACCCCGCGCGACCGCCCTGAAGAGCGGCTCGCTATGCCGCTGGGCAGGCTTTCAGTTTTTTCTTTCGCGTCCTGTCGGAGTTTCCGCGCCTGCCGAGCCCTACAGGTATCGGGCGGCGCAACGAGCGCTGCGGAAAGGAGCCACCCCGCCGCCCGACAGTGCCCACAGTACCGTCCCCGCGGGCGGCGACGCGTATCGGTCGCCGCCCGCGGGCTCACGCGAAAGAAGGAGGCCAGCGGATGCGTACGGAGTCCAGGATGCAATCAGGACAGGGCGGGATCGAAGGCCTTCGGGCCCTCATCTCTCCCCGGGAGGCCGACGGATGACGGCCACTAGCGCGGAAGGGAGGCCGATGGACGGTGGTCACGATCACTACGCCCTCGAGGAGGTCAGGGCCGCGATCCGCGAGATCGCGCGTACCAACAGTTTGCGCCTGGCCCTCAGGAGCTATGCGAGACGTCGGGCCTGGGCCCTCGGTCTGAGCGAGTATGGCGACGACCTGTTTCAGGAGGCCTACGTCCGGTCGTGGGATGGTTCGCGCGCCTGGCGACGGGACCTGACTGTGACCCAGAACATGATCTCGATCATCCGCTCGCTGGCCTGGAGAGACCATCTCATCCGTGAGCGCGAGCCCGCCAGCGGCGGGGGGCCAAGCGACGAGGCCGAGGGCATCGGTGTCCTGGGCACGACCGCAAATGACGAACCCGGACCCGAGGCCAGGATGCTCCGCACCCAACGGGTCCGCCATGCGCTTGAGGCCATCCTCAGGAATGTCCCGCCGGGCGGACGGCACCGCGAGGTGCTGATGCTGCAACAGCAGGACGTCCAAGCGAAGAAGATCCAGGAGGCGCTCGGGCTGAGCAAAACCGAATTAGACACCATCCAGCGCGCGATCGACCGCGCGAAGATGCTCGTCAAGGTGGATGAATGACATGACCCATCAGACCGATCCGCTTGAGGAGATGATCCTCGCAATGTCGGAAGAAGAGCTGATCCAGATGACCATCGACGATGGGCTGGATCCCGACGAGATCGCCACGGAGGTTCAGGCGTTGCTCGCCCGGCTGGAAGCCGAGGAGGCTGCGTCGGCGAAGGTCGTCGACCTGGCCGCACACCGTCCTTTACCGGCGGCTCCCGATGCTGGCGAAAGCGACGGAGCGCCGACGCAAGCCTGGTTCCGCATGGCGGCCCGGCCGCTGGAGGCGGATCCGGACGCCGCGGTTGAACCCTCGATCAGGAAGATTGTGCTGCGGTACGAGATTCCCACCGGTCGTGACCCTGTTCGCCTCTACGAGGGACTACAGGAATTCTATGTCGAGCTGCCGGCCGAGGCGGCAGGCGCGAGCCTTCTGCAGCTGGGCGATCATCGCCTGCGGCTGACGTGGGTCGAGGCCATGAGCAAATTCCGCATCGAGGGCCTGGATAGACCCACTTTCGCAGATTTCGTTGACGCCCAAGGTCTCGATCCGGGGCTGTGGAGGGTGTCATGGACCTAGGAAACCACCCGGCGGGAGAGGATTTCCCCGCTCCCCTCCTGGACTGGGTCAAGGGTCAGCGGCTGGCGCTCGGAACGGCTCTGTTGCGCACCGACCCCGACGCATGGAGCGACACACAGGAGGCCGTCTTCAGGCCCGCCTGGCCGAAGCGCAAGATCGAGGGCAGCACCCTGGCGCTTGTCGAAACCATGCGCCAGCTGCCGCCGGCCGCGCTGGAGGGCCTGGCGACGCTGACGGCCAAGCAGTGCGATCTGTGGAGCGACTACACACCGCTGTGGGGGGAGGCGCTGCGGACCGCGAAATGGCATGAGTCCTCCCGGCGTTCGCCCATCGCCGGCGCGAAACTGATCGCCAACCGACTGACCCACGGGGCCCTCAAGCCGGCGCAGTTTCCGCGGCTCGCCAAGCTCGAAATGAGAGCCGATTGGGAGGAAACGCCCGAGGTCCGGACCGGCCTGCGGCGGATCATGCAGGACCTTCAGGGCGCGCGACTGGCGGGCCAGCGCATTGACGCCCTGACCCGCTTTCCAAGTCGGACCCGACTGTCGCGATGGCGGATGGTCGAGAATGCCATCCTGCAGCAGAGCTTCGCCTGGCCCCTGCTGGTCCTCACGCCCGCAAGCGGCGAATCCACCTACTGCACGCTGCCGGTGATCGTCGATGTCCGGCTGAATGCCGACCCGTTGCCGCCCCGCGAAGAGGTGGCCCTGCGGCAGTTCGAACCGGCCGACGGCGAAACCCACATCATCGAGGCAAGCGCCTGGGAAGTCCCGATCCGCAAGGCGTTGCTCGCCGCCAAGGATCTGTGGGCCTACAAGCATCCCGGCTGTGACCCCAGATTCCTGCGCATGATCGAGAATGCGTCGGTGACGATCGACCTGCGGGTCGCCGAGGCCGTGGTGGCGCCCTACCGGAACTGGGGCCAGTTCGCATTCGACGGAGACAGCCTCGAGGTCTATCTCGCCCTGGTCATACTGGGCGGCTTTCTGAACAGCCGGGCGATGGAAACCATCTGCGCCACGGGCACGCTGGCGCGGGTCAAGCGCAACGGCTACGGCAAGGATCGGCAAGACCGTGGCAGCGACCGCTTTATCGGGCGGGTCGGCGGCGTCGATCTGAAAACCCGCTGCGTCGCGGACAGCTTCTTCTTCGACCAGCTGATCGTGCCGTCCGGCCAGACGCCGGAGAACCCTTCCCGGCGCCTCAAGATTTCCGAAGGCAGGTTGCTGTCCCACTACGCCGATCACGTCTTCGGGGACGAGTGGCGCAGGCACCGCTGGGTTCGCTGTCCCGACCTCGCCGCCGGATTCAAGGACAAGGATCTCAGCGAGGAGGAAGAAAGCGAGATCTCCCTCATCCTGCGGATCCTGGAGCTGGAAAACCAGAAGGTGGTCACCCTCGACGAGTCGATCAGCGCCATGGGGGTTGCGAGGGCGCTGAAACGCCTCAACGACCTGACCGCCAAACTGCCGGAGTTGGAACGCGGAAGCCGAATATGGGAGCGGCAGGGCTCCTACACGGTCATCAGGACGGTGGATCGGGAGATCAACGAGCGCTTCTGGCAGGTTGTTTGGGAGGCGCTCGGCGCCGATCCCGCCAAGTTCGAACCCTTCTGCCACCTGGTCTCGCGGGACCGGCCCGGTCAATTGCTGGCCGACGAACTGAACCGCTTCCTTCCCGACGCTGTTCAGAGCCGGCGCGCACCCGACATCCTGGTGATTGTCGGCAGCGACCGGCTGATGGCGGATACCAGCATGCCGACCGGTCCATTCGCCCGGCTTCAGATCGACACGATCACGAGGGCGGCGGCCGCCACCCTCAGGCCCTCGCCGATCGACTCTTTGAGGAAGTTCATCAAACAGACCCGGATCATCCTGGTGCCCAGGGACTGGGCCGACACCGACGAAATGCCCATCGGGGCCGTCCCCCCCGAACTGCAGCGCGCCATGCGCCGCCTCAGTATTTTCCGCCACGGGTTCACCTTCCATATCGCGCGACGGATGCTTGGACTGGACGAAGCCTCCTGTCTCCAGACCCTCCAGGCGCTGCAGTCTCCTCGCGCCAACGGAACACCCTGGCTGTCCTACGGCGTGTCAAATCCCAGGGAGTTCCCGCCGGATGCGGCCTACGAGTACTATCTGACAGAGAAAGCGGCGCTGCCGACGGACCGGGAGGAGCTGGCGACGCTCCATTTCGACGCCGCCAACGCCATTGTCGGCTTCCTCGAGCCGTCCCCGGATGCGGCGCGTTTCGATTTCGAACAGGCCCTCTCGCCGGTGTGGCTTCACGAAGCGCAACACCACCTCTCGGCGGCCTGGCAGAACCGCCGGGACACCAACGCTTCGCCCCAGGAGCGAGAGCGGCTTTCGCGCGTTGGCGAGCCGTTCGGCTGGTCCGCCGTGCGGTGGGCGGCGACCTTCTCCCACGAGCGGGACACCGACATGCTCGGCGCCGTAAAGGAACATCTCGCCCAGAAGCGGAAACGCAACGAGACCGTCCATCCGGTCGAACTGGTCTGGGCCGCAAAGCTGTCGTTCAAGCTCCAGCGAGACGGCAAGGGGGATGAGGACTTTCGTCGCAAGATGCTCGCCTACGCCTGGTCGGCCTGCGACTCCCGGCCGACCAAGGCCGAGCAGGAAGCCTGTCGCTTCGTGGTGGCGACGACCCGCGCTGCCCAGAAAATGCAGCTGTCGGGCAACGAAATCGGGTTGGCCCGGGCCAGGGAGGACAACGATGAGGCTCTGGGACGGCTCTCGAAGGCCCAGGACGTTCTCGATCCGGAATGGTTCGAGTACATGGGCGATGCCGAGCCGGACCACCGCCGGGCCGCCGCGCTCTATCGGCAAGGCTTCTGGAATCAGGCGCTCAAGGGCGCGGAGCATTCCGGCGGTGGCGGTGGTCTGACGAAGTATCTGGGGGCCTGTAACCTGGCCCGGATCGAGCCGGACCCCGCCGTCCTGGCTCGACTGCAAGAGCCGCAGCCGTCGGGAATGCGGAAATACATCCACCGACATGACGCCGCACCGCCAAGCGGCCTTGTCGGCTTCACTGATCAGCGCCTCCGCTTCGTTCACGAACGCTGGCGAATCGGTCGCAACCAGTTCCTTGAAATTCACCGCGCGCCGCCGAAGGCCCGCCCTTCGGCCGCCCGCCGAACGCCACGGCCCGCCGCATGAGCCGTCAGCCCCCGACCCCGGCCGTAGACGGCCGACCTGGCCGCGTGGCGGTCCTGGAGATCGGCAGCCGCGCCGTCCGGATGCTGGTCGCCGACATCGATGCGGACGGGGTCCACCCGGTCGCGACCCGATCGGTTCTCTGTCCCCTGATGGCGGCGCTCGCGGCCGGTCCTTCCGCCTTGGCGCCGGCGCTCGCCGACGCCGCCAGGGCGGTGGCGGACTTCCAGCAGCTTGCCCGGGAGAATGACGCCGGTCAGCTGGCGATGGTGGGCACCGAGGCCATGCGCCGGATATCGGCGAACCATCCCGACAGCTTGCCGGCCAGCCTGAGGCAGGTCCGTTTGCTGACCGCCGACGAGGAGGCCTACTACGCCGTCCTGGCCTCGGCTCACGGTTCGGGAGGGGGCTCCAGCCTGGCCGGCAAGGTGCTGGTTGTCGATCAGGGCGGCGGCAGCATCGAGGTGTCGGCCGTGCGCATGAACGGGGCGGTGAATATCCTCGCCTCAGCCAGCCTGGACCTGGGCGCCAACATTCTGCTGAACCGGTTCGCCGGCAGCGGATCAAACCTGGCGGCCTTCCGGGCGGATCTGACCGCCGCGCTGCCGACCGCGCCCTTTGTGGTCGGCGAGATCGACCACGTCATCGTGCACGGCAGCGTCGCCACCAAGTGCGCCTGGATTTCGGTCAACACCCGGGGGGCCAACGGTCGCTACGACCCCCGCCGGGTTCACGGCGTCGAGATGGAGGTTCGCGGCCTGGAGGCCATGCTGACCCTGGTCGGCAAGGCGCCGCACGCCGGATGGGACAGCCTGCGGCCGACCTTCGATCCGCTGAACCCGGACGGCGATGAGATGGAGCGCGTCGTCACCGGCGCGGCAGCTCTCGTCCAGCTCCTGGGCACATTCGGTCTGCGTCGCTTCCGCGTCAGTTGTTTGGGGCCCCGCCACGGTCTGGCATGGAGTCTGGCGCAACCCGGCGGGTCATCCGGCTCACCCGGCTGACGGACCCTAGCGGCGGCGGCGTCCAAACAGCGCGTCGAGAAAGCGGACCACATAGACGCCGGCCACATGGCCGGCGGCCGCCTCGCCGAACATCGCTCTCACCAGCTTCTGGATGAGGCCCAGCACGCCCGCCAGCACCACCGTGGCCAGCAGCAGCAACAGCAGGGCAATTCCCAGCGCCGCCCCCGCCAGGTCCGGCCGGCTCGAGGCAAAGCCTGCCAGAACGGCAAGGCCGACGCCGAGGATCAGGAGGCGCCCGGCCCAGGGCTGCCGGAGCATGACCGCCAGCCCTCCCGCCGCGATCAGCAGGACCGCGATGGTCTGCAGCACCATGGCCATCTCAACCTCCCTTCCTGGCCACCGGCGGCGCGGCGCCGCCGAAGTCGACGTCCGTGGCCCCGCGGTCGGCGAACCAGTGACCCCAGAAGCCGGTCAGTTTGGGGGTCTGCAGAGCCGTGGCTTCGGACCGACGAAGCAGGCGAACCTTGACCGAGACATCGGAAAGCTGCGCCGGAACCCTGCTCGCCAGGCTGCGCTCGTAGCGGCCCCACAGGTCGCCCTGGCGGTAGGTGGTGAAGCCGCCGGGTTCCTGCTGCAGGAGGTCCGAGACCACCACCAGGGTCCGGCGACCGACACGGGGACCGAAGTCCTCGCGCCAGGACGCCGCGGTGATGGCCTGCATGATCGGACTGGCGGTCGCGCCGGCGCGTCGCGCCGCCGCCATCGCCGCTTCATCGACCGGACGGCCGAATCCGTCGCGCCAGCGCTTCCCGACCCGGTCCACGGTTTCGACCAGGGCGTTGGCCTGGCCCGCGGAGCCCGGATTGCAGAGCGACACCAGCACGGTGGGCTCGAAGGGCTTGCCGGAGTCCATCAGCAACAGGGTGAACTTGCCGTACTTGGGTGTGCTTTGACGCGCCTCGCTGATCGCCGCCAGCAGGGTTTCCTGCTGGATCAGGTTCAACGGATCGCTGGTGTCGACCACGACCAGTGTGCTGGCGGCGAGCGGCCGGTCGGTGCGGCAATGCCGGTCGTCCAGCGGGGGCGGGCGTGAAGCGATCGCCCCGACGCCGGCGGCCACGGCCAGCACCCCCACCGCGCCAAAGAGAAGGAACGCCCGGCGGCGGGCGGCCGCCGGGCTGAGGATCCGCGGAAGCGTGACCATGATCAGGCCTCCACTTCAGCGGCGACAAAGGCGGGCAGGCGCGCCGGGGTCCGACCGCTGGTCTGGTCGGCGGTGTCAGCCCCCTCATCGCTCCAGTCGCGCTGGAGACGCCGGTCCGCGGCCAGTTCGATATCGCCGATATCGGCGAGGAAGCCCTCGGACTCCTCCTGGCGCAGGTGCGCGAGGGTGCGCTCCAGATCGGTCAGCACCGGGCCGTTGGCCTCGTGCTGAGCGATGGCGCGATCCACCTGGGCACGGAGCGCGCTCGCGTCGGCCAGGCCCTGCTGCACAGCGTCGAAGGTCGGATAGACCGTGAAGTAGGCCGGGGGCGTGTCCGTTCGAACCGCCAGGTTTTCCTCACGATACCGGCGCAGCAGCGCCCCGCCGGTGGCGACCCACTCGCCGATGCTGTCGCGAACCTCGGCCGCCCTCTCCTCCGCCTGGTCCGCGATCTCGCAGGCGGTGGCGACCTTCCGGGCCTCGTCGGCGTAACGGCCGCGAAGCTGGCCGAGCACCGATTGGTAGGCCGCGTCCACCTGCTGGCGATAGTCGTCCTTGCCCGTCCGGTAAATGGCCTCGGCTTCCCGATGCGCCAGGTCGACCGGCCGGTAGCTCCAGTAGGGATCGACATAGCCGCCGCGACCACCCCGGCCCTTGAGAAGTGCAACCAGGAAGACGACCAGGCCGAGGATCAGCAAGGCAAGCGCCTCGGCCGACGAGAAGGCCAGCCCATTCTGGCCCGGCGCGCCGGTGAAGAAGGCGTTGTCGCCCGAGCCCTGCTCCAGGGCCTCGCGGAAGTTGGCGATCCTGATGTTCCAGAAGACCCCGGCCGCCATCGAGAGCGCCAGCGTCACCGCGCCGAGCGCCTTGAACGGCGCCTTGACGTGGCCGAGCAGACGCAGGCCGAAGAAGCCGCCCGCGAAGCCGATCGCCACGTTCACGGCGCTGAACATCGCCGCCAGGCCCCAGCCGGCGATCAGACCGCCGTCGACGGCGCCCTGGAACAGGAAGGCGTTGCCGACACCCTCGACGGAGACCAGGCCGGCAATGATCGCGCTCGGCAGAAACCACTCTTCCGCATAGTCGGCCTTCCGCGTGAGGCGGTGGTCGCGGCGGAACTTGCGCAGCGTGCGGTAGCGCCGCCGTTCGGCGAGGCGGGTTTCCTGGAGGTCCTCGCGAAGTTTCACCTTGGCCTGGGAAACCGCGGCCCGCGCCTCGGCGAGCGCCAGGGTGGGGTCCAGCGGACCCATCCGCAGATTGGCGATCTTCTGCTGGGCGTCGTTGAGCTGGTTGGCCAGGAACTGCTTGAGCAGATTGGCGCCGGCGGCGATTTCACTCACCACCTGGCGTTGGGGTTCGT
This sequence comes from Caulobacter sp. SRI_014, assembly GCF_057586315.1. Classification (NCBI taxonomy): domain Bacteria; kingdom Pseudomonadati; phylum Pseudomonadota; class Alphaproteobacteria; order Caulobacterales; family Caulobacteraceae; genus Caulobacter; species Caulobacter sp. SRI_014. Next base: position 897,504 of record NZ_JBYCZQ010000001.1, read on the forward strand.
CCATGTCGCCGTCCGATGCCGCCGGGCGGTTCTCCGCGCCCTCGCTGCGGGCCCGGTCTTCCAGGCGGAGCTGCCGGGCCAGACGTTCGAATGACGGACGCAGCTGGTCAGACATCACCGGCAGCCAGCGATTTCGTTCAGTCGGCGAGGCGCTGAAGGGATTGAGGGGGATGTTGGGGTGCTTGGGCATTTTGGAGCCTCTTGTTGCGGGCCCTCACAACGACGGCCCATACCCGCTAGGCTCGGCGGAACGGTATTCTCGGACAGGCCATCGGCTGCCAGGGCAAAGCGGGCCGCCCTCGGCCTGGCCAAGGACGGCGAGACGACCATTCCCAAGGGAGCGGACGGACCGGCCAAGCTGGCGGAGGATCTGACGGTCGATCCCGTTCAGCACTGAGGCGATGGCGATGTCAGGAAGAAAATGGCGCGCCCGGAACGATTCGAACGTCCGACCCTCAGATTCGTAGTCTGATGCTCTATCCAGCTGAGCTACGGGCGCGCACTTCGCTGGGCCCTCTTAAGGGTCCGGCGAGGGCGCGGAACCTAGTCGCGGGAGAATGGAAAGGCAAGCGGGTCAGAGCGCTTTTTTCATAGGCCGTTTTTCCAGGTCGGAACGTCGGCCCCGGGCCAGCCCACAGCCTCGTAAACACCGCGCGCAATCGCCCGCGCCAGAACGTCGGCGGCCAGGGCGCCGATGCGGGCCACGCACATGGCGGAGGGCTCATCGAGCGGGCGCTGGGCCGTCGACAGGGCGAAGACGATGTCGCCGTCGAAGGGGGCGTGGGCGGGGCGAACGGCGCGGGCCAGGCCATCCTGGGCCATGATGGCGACGCGCTTGGCCTCGCCCGGCGACAGGGAAACGTTGGTGGCGATCACGGCGATGGTGGTGTTCTGGCGCAGGCCGGGGTTGGCCTTGGCGCGGTTCCAGTGGTCGGGCGCGCTGGTCAGGCCCGCTGAGCCCAGGCCGCCGAACTCGCCGTCCAGCTCGAAGGGGGCGGCCCAGAAGGTGCGGTCGTCGCCGGCCGTGACCGAGCCGTAGGAATTGACCCCGGCGATGGCCCCGACCACCAGGCCGTCGTCGGTGACGATGCTGGCGCTGCCCGTGCCGCCGCGCCAGCCGCCCGCCTTGGCGCCGTAGGCGCAGCCGGCGGTGCCGAGCGCGATGTCCAGGCCGGCGTTGCTGACCGCCTCGATGCCGAGGCGACGGTAGGGCGGCTCCAGGCCCCATGCCTTGTCGCCGCCGTTGGCCATGTCGAACAGGATGGCGGCCGGCACGATGGGAGCGCGCGGAACCTCCGGGTTCTGGGAGACCGGATAGCCCCGGCCATTGGCGCCCAGCCAGGCGGCGACGCCATCGCCGGCTGCGAGGCCGTACATCGATCCGCCGGAGAGGACCACGGCGTCGATGCTGGCGCCGATCAGGTTCTCCGGATCGAGGGCGTCTGTCTCCCGCGTGCCGGGTCCGCCGCCGCGCACGTCGACGGCGCAGACACAGCGCTCGTCGGGCAGGACGACGGTGACGCCGGTGCGGACGCGCTCGTCCTGCGCCTGGCCGACCTTGAGGCCGGGAACATCGGTGAGGCTGTTGCGCGGACCGGGACGAGCGGGCATCGGAACTCCGGAAGCTGGAGCGGTTTAATCGCCTGCCGGACCGTTGTTGTCCATGGCGGCGCCGTTATGGTGAGCATCCGTTGCTGGAGAAGTCATGCGTCCCCTGATCGCCGCCATTACGGCCCTGTCCCTGATGCTGTCGGGCTGTTCGACCTTCGCGGCGAAGCCTGAAGCCCCGACCACGAACGGTCCGGTGATGGTCGCCGCCGCCAATCCGCTGGCAGTCGAGGCCGGGCTCAACGTTCTGCGGCGCGGCGGCAGCGCCGTTGATGCGGCGGTGGCGGTGCAGGCGGTGCTGGGCCTGGTCGAGCCGCAGTCGAGCGGCCTGGGCGGCGGCGCCTTCCTGGTCCACTACGACGCCGAGACCAAACAGGTCACCGCCTACGACGGCCGCGAGATGGCGCCGGCCGGGGCCGACGCGAAGATGTTCCTGGGCGAAGACGGCAAGCCGATGAGCTTCATCCAGGCGGTGCTCAGCGGCCGCTCGACCGGTTCGCCCGGGGCCGTCGCCATGCTGCACTACGCCCACAAGGAACACGGGACCCTGCCCTGGAACAGCCTGTTCGGCGACGCCGAGCGGCTGGCGTCCGAGGGCTTCACGGTCAGCCCGCGCCTGGCCGGGATGATCACCTCCATCTATCCGCAGTCGAAGACGCCGGACGCCACGGCCTATTTCACCAAACCCGATGGCAAGCGTTATGTCGCCGGCGACACCTTGAAGAACCCGGCCTACGCCGAGAGCCTGCGCCGCATCGCCGCGGAGGGTCCGGACGGACTGCTGAAGGGGCCGGTGGGTCAGGCCATCGTCGCCAAGGTGGCCGAGGGGCCGGTCCCGGGAACCCTGACCACCGCCGACCTGGCCGGCTACAAGCCGCTCAAGAAGAAGGCGCTGTGCACCACCTACCGCGTCTACCAGATCTGCACCGCCCAGCCGGCCTCGAGCGGCGTGGTGCTGCTTGAAGCCCTGGAGCTGCTCGAGCGCACCGACATCGACAGGCGCGGTCCGACCGACCCGGTGGCCTGGATGCAGATCGCCCAGGCGGAGCGGCTGATGTACGCCGACCGCGACCGCTATGTCGGCGATCCCGACTTCACCTCGGTGCCGGTGAAGGGCCTGTTGAATGGCGGGTACGCCGATGAGCGGGCCAGGCTGATCGGCGAGACCTGGGGTCCGCCGCCGTCGTTCGGGGTTCCGCCGGGCGCGCCCAGGCGCGGCGAGGACAGGACCAACGAGCCGGGCGGCACCAGCCACATGGTCATCGTCGACGCCCGGGGCGATGTGGTCTCGATGACCACCACGGTCGAGAGCATCTTCGGCTCGGGCCGGATGGTGGGCGGCTTCTTCCTCAACAACCAGATGACCGACTTCAACTTCGCGCCGGTCGACGCGGAAGGCGTCCCGGCCGCCAACGCCGTGGCCCCCGGCAAGCGGCCGCGCTCGTCGATGTCGCCGGTCATCGTGCTCGACAAGGACGGCCGCTTCGTCGCCGCCCTGGGCAGTCCGGGCGGCACCGCCATCCTGTCCTACAACCTCAAGGCCCTGGTCGGGGTCCTGGATTGGGGACTGACCATGCAGCAGGCCATCGACCTGCCCAATGTCATCGCCCGGGGGTCCAGCGTCAGCGGCGAGGCCGACCGCTTTGCGCCGGGCGTCGTCGCCGCCCTGGCCGAGAAGGGCCTGATCATCAAGTCCAACGGCGGCGAGAACAGCGGCCTGCACGGCGTCATCGTCCGCGAGGGCGGCCGCCTCGAAGGCGGGGCCGACCCGCGCCGCGAGGGCGTGGCCAGGGGGCTTTAGAGGTTCCTCCCCCCTCTCAGGGGAGGTGGCAGCGGCGCAGCCGCTGACGGAGGGGGTCAACGCATACGTTGGCGGGTACCCCTGGCGCCGCTGAACGGCCGGTGGGGACCCCCTCCACCACGGCCTGCGGCCGCGGTCCCCCTCCCCCGATGGGGGAGGAACTTCAGTCCAGGTGGCCGCCGCCGGTCGGGCTGCCCGGCATCACCGAACTCTTGATCGGCGCCAGGGAAAGAGGCCGGCCGTCCTTCCAGGCGGCGGTGATGGCCTTGGTGGCGGCCAGGTCCTGATTGGGATCGGCGGCCAGGGCCAGGAAATCGGCCTCGCAGCCGACATTCAGGCACGACAGGCGCCGGCCCGGGAAGATCGAGACCTTCGGCGTCTCGATCCACAGCCGCAGCAGGGTCGGGGCGTCGAACACCTTCATGGCGTCGAGGTTCTCGATCTCCGACCGCGAGGTTTGCATGTAGTTGTCCGAGCCGATGGCCAGCTTGACCCCGGCCGCCTTCAACAGACGCAGGTTGGCGACCTGCACGGCCTTGACCTGGGCCTTGCGGGCGCGGGGCATATTGAGGCCGTTGGTCACGACGGTGGTGGTCACCACCACCACGCCGCGCCGGGCCGCCTCGCGGGCGTCGGTGGCGGTCAGGCGGTAGGCGTCGCCGCTCTCGCCGGCCTCCCACATGTAGCCGGGCAGGTGGTTGATCTCGTCGACGCCGCTGGCCACGGCCAGACGGAAGTCGGCGGCGGTCTCGATATGGACGCTGACCTTCAGGCCGCGCCGGTGGGCTGCCTTGACGATCAGCGGATAGAGCTTCGGATCGAGGCCGCGCAGGCCGTAGTGGGCCTTGTCGGCCTTGCGCGCCTCGTAGGCCTCCGAGTGCAGCAGGTAGGTCTTGATGAACTCCGAGCCCTGCGCCTGGAGCCTAGCCAGCGCCGGCTCGATGTCGGCGGCGGTGCGGACCGTGTGGAAGGCGTCGCCCTCGAAGGCCTCGCCGGGCTGTTCCTTGCCGGTGAAGCGCGACAGGAAGCCGTAGAGCCGGATCGGGTGCCCGCCCTCCGCTGTCAGTCCGCCCATGGAGAACCTGGCGTCGACCGTGTCCTGGCGGTTCATCAGGGCGCGGGTCTCGGCCGTGTAGGCGGCGCGGCTGTTGGGGTTCTTCACATAGAAGACGCCGTTGGCCAGGTACTGGTCGCTGACCATCCTCGCCATCTGGGGCGCATCGATGTTGTGGTTGTGGGCCTCGCCGAAGGCCGGGACGACGTAGGCGCCGTTCAGCTCGACCGCCCGGGCTTTCGCCGTCGGCTTCACGAAGACGCCGCCGCGCACATAGTGGTCGCCGCCGACAAAGCCGTCCGGCGTCCACCACATCGCGCCGGTGAAGCGCAGGGTTTCCTCGCCCTTGGCGGTGGCCGGGCCGACAAGCGCCAGTCCCGCCACGACGGCCATCGCCGTCCACACTGCCCGTTTCATGCCCCTGCGCTCCTGACGCCTACTGCGGATAGTCGAGGGGGACGGTGATCGAGGTCCCGGCGTCCGGCACGGTGATCTTCATGGCCTCGAAGGTCCTGGCGCCGGCGGCGCCCGAATGGCCCAGCCCCTCGGCCGGCTTGCCGTCCTTCATGGTCAGGTTCCAGTTGCTGTCGGCGTCGTGCATGACCATGACGGCGTACTCGCCGGGAGGGACGTCCTCGACGGTCAGGGTCATGGCGCCTGCCGTGGCCGGGCCCATGGCGCCGGCAGCGCCCATGGGCTTCATGAACTGGTCCTTGTTCTGCAGGGACACCAGCATCGTGCCGCCCTCGGCCTTGACCCCGGTCAGGGTGACGGCGACGTCGGCCGCGAAGGCCGAACCGGCAAAGAGAGAGACGCTCAGGGCGCCGACGGTCATCAGGGTCTTGAAGGTCATTGGTTCGCTCCCGTGGCGGGACCAACCCGCCTTATGCAATGTACTTTGCATTATAGAGTGCATTGCCGTCAAGAGGGGATTTGTGAATCTCCTGTCATCTTCGATGGGTCAGGCCAGCGCCGCCTTCAGCTTCGCCGCCGTATCGTTGATGGCGTCCACGACGGGCGGGGAGACGCTGGCCATGATGTAGAAGTCATGGACGAAGCTCGGGTACTCGATGTGCTCGGACTTCACCCCGGCCGCCGCCATGCGTTCGGCGTAGAGCTTGCCCTCGTCCTTCAGCGGATCGAAGCCGGCGGTGACGGTCAGGGCGGGCGGCAGGCCCGACAGGTCGGAGACATGGGCCGGTTCGGCGCGGCGGGCGTCGGGATGGCCGATGGCGGCAAAGTGGCCGGCGAACCAGGTCATCACCTCCGCGGTCAGGACATAGCCGGTGGCCAGATCCTTGCGGGACTGGGTGTCCTGCTCCATGGCCGTGGCCGGGTACAGCAGCAGCTGGAAGGCCAGCTTGCGCGCAGGATCGTCGCGGAATTCCAGCGCCATGCAGGCGGCCAGGTTGCCTCCGGCGCTGCAGCCGCCGACGGCGACGCGGGCCGGGTCGATGCCCAGGCTGGCGGCGTTGTCGATGACCCAGCGCGTGGCGGCCAGGGCGTCGTCGTGGGCGGCCGGGAAGGGATGCTCCGGGGCCAGGCGGTAGTCGACGGCGATCACCCGCACGCCCGAGGCGGCGCACAGCCGGCGCATGAAGTCGTCGTGGGTCTCCAGATCCCCGATCACGAACCCGCCCCCGTGGAAGTAGACGAGGCCGCCGGTCGTCGCCGGGGCGTCCTTGGGGACATATAGCCGGGCCTTCAGCGGGCCGTCGCCGCCGGCGACCTGGATGTCGCTGACCGTGAGGTCCTTGGGCGCCCCGGCGTCGAGACCGGCCCGCTGGGCGACATAGCCCATGCGGATCATCTCGGGCGGCAGGGTGGCCAGCGGCGGCATCTCGATGGCCGCGGCGGCGTCGAGCATGGCGCGGAAGTGGGGATCGAGGCTCATGGCTTTTCCTTAGAGGGAGACGACGCCCGGCGCGGAGCCGTCGCCATACAGGGCTTTGACGAGGTCGGCGCGGCGCTCCAGCGTCGCGCGCTGGTTCACATAGCCCTTGTCGGTGATCTCGCCGGCGTCGATGGACGGCGGCTCGGTCATGATGATGAAGCGGCCCACCCGGCGGGAAAGCCCACCGGCGGTGGCGTTGAAGGCGGCCAGCTTGTCGGTGAGGATGGCGGTCAGCTTCTCGATCGGCGTGCCGGGGCCTTCGTCGGCCATCAGCGTCTGCATCCCGGCCATCGACGGCCACACAAGAGCGCCGATGAACGGCTTGTCCTGGCCGGCGATCACCGCGTCGAGGATCCACGGGCTGCAGGCCCCGACGATCTCGGGCCGCAGGGTGCCGACCGAGACCCAGGTGCCGCTGTCGAGCTTGAAGTCCTCGGTCACCCGTCCGTCGAACATCAGGCCCTTGGCCGGATCGTTGTCGTCGATGAATTTGGCGGCGTCGCCCAGCTTGTAGAAACCTTCCTCATCGAAGGCGGCGGCGGTCTTCTCGGCGTCGCCGACGTATCCACGGGTCACCGTCGGACCCTTGACCCGCACCTCCAGCTTCGTGCCGTTCGGCACCAGCTTCAGCGTGATGCCGGGCAGCGGCAGCCCGACCAGCCCGACCTGTTCGGTGGCCCAGTGGGTGACGGTGATGCCTTGCGTCTCGGTGGCGCCGTACATGGTGGTCAGCGGCATGCGCTTGCCGGTCTCGGCGATGGCCAGGGCCTGCAGCCGCTCATTGACGTCGTTGCTGAGCGTGGCTCCGCCATAGCCCATGTAGCGCATGTTCTTGAAGAACGACTTGCGGAGCACTGGGTCCTTTTCCATGGCGTCGGCCAGCATGCCGAAGGCGATGGGGGCGGAGCCGAACACGACCGGCGAGACCTCATAGAGGTTCAGAATCGTCGTCTCGAACATGCCGGGCAGCGGTTTGCCCTCATCGAGATAGACCGTGCCGCCGGCCCAGAGGACGCCGTTGAAGCTGATATTGCCGGCGCTGATATGGCTCCAGGGCATCCATTCGAGGCTCTCGGACACCTGATCCGGATCGGGCTCCTCGGACCGCAGGCCGTCCTGGCCGGCGATGACCCCGGCCATCATGCCGAAGGTCTGCGGCGCCGCCTTTGGCATGCCGGTGGAGCCTGAGGTGAAGAGGTATTTGGCGACGGTGTCGTGGGTCAGGGTCTCGCGGGCGGCCTCGACAGCGGGACCGACTTTCGTGTCGGTCAGGGTCGAGAGCGGCACGGCGCCCTCCCCCGTGCCGTCAGCGGTGACGAAGGTCAGGCCGAGGCCTTTGAGCGTCTCGAAGGCGCGGGCGTACATCTCGCCGGACTGGGCGAAGATGACCTTGGGCTTCACGACGCTGACGCAATGCTTGAGCTTGGCGTGGTCGCTGGAGATCAGGCTGTAGGCCGGACTGATCGGCGAGACCGGCACGCCGGCGGTGTAGCAGCCGACCTTGATCAGGGCGTGCTCGAGGCTGTTGGAAGACAGCACCATCACCGAGTCCTCGGCGGTGAGGCCGGCGTCGAGCAGCCACTGGGCGATGCCCTCGGCTTTGCGCAGGGCCTCGCCGTAGGTCAGCGTCCGCCAGGGGCCATGGCCGGGCTCGCGCTGCTTCATCCACGGACGGTCGGGATGCTTCTCCGCCTTCTCCTTGAGGAGGTGGGCAATGGAGCGGGGACCTTCGCCCGGGGTGTGGTTCGAGCGGATGAGGATCGAGCCGTCGGCCCGGCGCTCGACCGACACGTCCGGCCCCTTCATGGGCAGGTCCGCGAACGGAACGTCAGACAGAACGGCCGGAGCCGCCACGCCATCGGCGGGGGTCATGGGCGGTTTCCTCGGGTGCTTGTTATCGTTGTCCGCCGAAAGACTATGCTTGCCGCAAGGGGAGTCAAACGGCCGTTCAGAGCCGTAGGGGGCTCTTCTACCAGGGGCGCGACGGACCAGGGGGCGGCGCGAAACTGACCCGCCGAACCTCGCGGATCGCCGGGCCGCTGACATCGCCCTCGACCAACTCATAGCCCAGGAGGGCGAACACCCGGCCGCGCAGGAAGATAGGCCGGGCATTGCCGTACCAGTCGACGCAAGACGCCTGGCAGCCGTCGTCGGCGATGCCGGTGTCGCGGGCCGCCAACTGGCCCAGCGGCTGGAACCGCATCTCGGCCCGGCGCAGGAACAGCATGGCGGCCGAGGTCTCGAACAGCTGGTGGAAGGCGGGCCGGGCCGCCTGGGCGATGGGCAGGCCGAGCACGCCCTCCGTGCCCTCGTCATTGTCGGCGCGGTAGAAGAAGCCGTGGCTGCGGCTCTCGGCCTCCGAGGCGCCGCCGAGGCGATAGCGGTCGCCGGCCTGGACGCCGCCGCGCAGCAATATGGTCGAAAACCAGACGGCGTCGGCGCCGCTGCCGACGACAACGGCGTCGGGGCCCATGACCTCGATGCGGTCGACGCCGTGGGGCAGGTTGACCCTGGCCACCGGTCCGCCGTCGAGCGGCGCGGCCAGCAGCAGGCCCTTGCCGTCGTCGCGCTCGTCCCAGTCGGCGCCGAGGCCATAGAGCAGATGATCGCCGACGAAGCGGTTATGCAGCGCCCAGCCGGCGCCGAAGCCGGGCGCTGGCAGCGATCGGTAGTTTGTCACCGGGGCCACTGCATGGCCGTCGTCGAACCGGTCCAGCAGCAGCGTCAGAAGGGCGACCGACCGGGACCTCTCCCGCTCGGCGCTCCACATGGCGTCGCCTTCGCCATCGCTGGCGACCAGGACATGCAGCCGCCCGCCGTCCGGGTCCTCGCGGAACGAGAACTGATCGACGGGCGCCCCCTTGACCTGGATGGCCGAGGGCGGGCCGCCGTCGAGCGGCAGGCGGTAGAGCATGTCGGGCGTCGCCTTGCGCCGCGACCAGGTCTCGTCGTGGACCCACAGATAGACCCCGCCCCTGGCGACGTAGAAGGTCCGGGCCGGCGGCCCGAGCATCGCCGTGGCCTGGCAGTCGAAAGCCTCGGCGGCCAGGTCGCAGGTCGTGACGCTGTGGATCGTGCTCGCCGCCTCGACGCTGGCCCGCATCTGTGGCGGAGCATAGACCCGGCGGGCGGAGGTGATGCGGCGGAACTCGGCCTGCTTGTCATCCGGGGTCCCCCCTGGAGTCCATCTACGCAGGGCCGGCAGGTCGGCCAGCACATCGCCCCGGAAGCCGACCGGCGAGGCCGTGTAGAAGATCAGCTTGTCGCCGACGAGGCGCGAGGCGTAGTTGCGGCTCGAATAGTAGTCGCTCGAGCGCAGGGCGTGGGAGTCGATGAAGCTGAGCTGTCCTTCGGGCGACAGGCGGAAGCGGTTGATCTCGGTCCCGCCGCGCGCGTAGCTGTAGCCGACCACGGCCACCCGGTCCCCGGCCACCAGCATCTCGTCATACCAGGCGTCGCCTGTCGCGCCCGGCGGGAAGGCGTCGATACGGCCAACCGGGCGCATGCCGCCGCCGGCCGTCGAAACGGTGAACAGCCGCCCCCGGCGCAGGATGATCAACAGATCGCCCTTGGCCTTGACGATCCCGCCCTCGTCGATGTCGGCTTCCTGGGTGTTGGTGATCTTGTCGCCGGCCTGCCGGGCGGAGATCGCCTTGCCGGGGGCAGGGGGACTTTCAAGCACAGGCGCGGCGGCAGCGTCGGCCGCGGGGGCGGCCGCCGCCTCGGTGGCGACGTCGCTTCCCGAAGCGGAGGTGGTCTGCGACAGGGTCAGCGAGTCGTATTTCTCGTCGGCGTAGAGGGCCTCTTCGGCCTTGCGCCGCTCGGCGAAGAAGCGGGTCAGGGCAGCGTCGGACCCGAAGGCGGTCATGGTCGCCCCGGCCTGGACCTGGCGCGGGGTCAGGAGGCCGATGGCGGCGATGACGCCGAAGGTCGCCGCCAGGCTGAGCAGGACCGCCAGGGTCCGTTTCGACACGCCGTCCATAGCCGCGCACTCCGTTGCCGGCCCATAGTGCGTGTACAATTGTAAAAATCAAGGGCGGATCAGAGGCCCTTCAGCCAGTCGACCAACAGCTTAGTCACCGCTTCAGGCTGCTCCTGCTGGGTCCAGTGGCCGCAGCCCTCCAGCACATGGGCGCCGCGCAGGCCGGGCAGGTGCGGCTTCATGATATCCACCGGGTTCACGCCCGGGATCATCTTCAGCACCAGGTCGCGGGAGCCGCCGATGAACAGGCTGGGCTGCTCGATCCTGCGGTCCTTGAAGCCCTGAAGCCATTCGAAGTCGCGGCCGTGGTTGCGGTAGCGGCTCAGCGGTCCGAAGAAGCCGGACTGGGCGAATTCGGCGGCGTAGTAGGCGATGTCCTCGTCGGTCAGCCAGGCCGGGAAGGGCTTGGGGTCGGGCAGGCGATGCAGCAGGCTGTCGCCGTGGACCTTGTCGACGGGCCAGGTCCCGTCGGGCGCGTCGCCGCTGATGGCGTAGTAGAACTGGCGGATGGTGGCGGCGGGATCGGCCTCCAGCTCGGCCTCAGCGACGCCGACGTCCTGGAAATAGACCTGGTAGAAAAAGCGGCCCTTGTCGGTGAACACCGCCTTGACGATGTCGAGGAAGTTGGCGGCCGGCACGCCGGTGTAGGGCACAGACAGGCCGGCGACGGCGGAAACACGGTCGGGCCGGGTCAAGGCCGTGTTCCAGACGATGGGCGCGCCCCAGTCGTGACCGATCAGGACGCCCGTGCCGTCGTCTGAGAGGGCCTCGATGACGCCGGCGACGTCGGCGGTGATTTTCTCCAGGGAATAGTCGGCGACCTCCCTGGGCTTGTCCGAGCCGCCGTAGCCGCGCACGTCGATGGCGCAGGCGGTGAAGCCGGCGTCGGCGATGGGGCCGATCTGATGGCGCCAGCTGTACCAGCTCTCCGGAAAGCCGTGGACCATGACCACCAGCGGACCGGCCCCCTGGACGGCGGCCCGCAGCTTGATGCCGTTGGTCTCGATGATGCGGAAGTCAGGCATGGGTGTTTCCTTGTTTTCCGCAGGCCAGCACAGCTTCCCCTAAGTCTGCCTAGAGGGGGCCGCCTAGCCCACCATCCGCTCGCGGCCTTCCCAGAAGGGGGCGCGCAGTTCGCGGCGCAGGACCTTGCCCGACGGATTGCGCGGCAGGATGTCGATGACGTCGACCGACTTGGGGCATTTGTAGCCGGCGATCAGGCCCTTGCAGTGGGCGATCAGCTCTGCCTCGGTGGCCGACTGGCCGGGCCGGAAGACGACGATGCCCTTCACCGCCTCGCCCCAGCGCTCGTCCGGCACCCCGACGACGGCGGCGTCGGCGACGGCCGGGTGGCTGAACAGGGCGTTCTCGACCTCGGCCGGATAGACGTTCTCGCCGCCGGAGACGATCATGTCCTTCACCCGGTCATAGATGTAGAGGTAGCCCTCCTCATCGAAATAACCGGCGTCGCCGGAGCTGAACCAGCCCTGCGGACAGACCGCGTCCTTCGTGGCGTCAGGGCGGTTCCAGTAGCCCTTCATCACCCCCTTGGCGCGGATCTGGACCTCGCCGACGTCCCGGGCGGCGCCGATGGATCCGTCCGGCTTCTTCACCCTCACCTCAAACCCGGGCCAGGGCTTGCCGCAGCTGCGCAGCTTGTCGCGGTGTTCGGCATGGTCCTCGGGCGGCAGGTAGGTAGCCCCCCCGATGGTCTCGGTCAGGCCGTAGAGCTGGGTGAAATCGCAGCCGAACACCGCCTGGGCCCGGCGCAGCACCGCCTCGGAGATCGGCGAGGCGCCGTAGAAGATGCGCTCCAGCTTCGAGAAGTCGGCTTCTTCGACGCCCGGAGTCTGCAGCACCATGTTGATGATGGTCGGGGCGAGGAAGGCGTAGGCGACGCTCTGCTCGGGGATGATGCGGACGATCTCGGCCGGGTTGACCTCGCGCAGGATGATCTCGCGCACCCCCTGCAGCAGGCCGAGCAGGCCACAGTTGGTGCCGGCCACGTGGAACAGCGGCATCAGGACGAGATTGGTCTTGCCGGCGTCATAGCGGGCCCAGCCGGCCTCGAGCGCCAGGGCGAACAGGGCCAGGAAGTTGGCCTGGGTCAGCTGCACCCCCTTGGGCAGGCCGGTGGTGCCGCTGGTGTAGAGCTGGATGACGTCGTCGTCGTCGCGGGCGGTCAGCTTCGGGTCGTCCGGATAGTGGCCGCCGATCCAGTCGCGGAAGGCCGGCCAGCGGGGGTGGCCGGGCTCGAACTGCACTAACCCCTTCACGCTGGGGATGTCGGAGATGATCATGTCGACGACGCCGCCGAAGTCCTCGCCGACGATCAGCAGCTTGGCTCCGGCGTCCTTGAGGATGAAGCCGATCTCCGGCGGGGCCAGGCGCCAGTTGACCGGCGCCAGGCAGACCCGCGCCTTGATGCAGCCCAGCCAGAGGGCGAAGAAGTCGTCGTTGTTCTTGGCCAGAACGCCGACCCGGTCACCGGGTTTGAGCCCCTGGGCCAGCAGGGCCTGGGCGCAGCGGTTCGACATCTCGTTGAGCAGGGCGAAGGTGGTCTCGCGGCCTTCGAACCAGAGGGCGACGGCGTCCGGACGTTCGGCGGCCTGGATGCGCGGGATGTCGGCGACGTTGGTCAGGGTCGTCATGGGTTTCCTCGGGATGCCTCTGGCGGGCGTGTTGCGCACAATTCAGCAAGTGGGGCGGCTGGAGTCGAGGCTCTAGTTCCTCCCCCATCGGGGGAGGGGGAACGCGCGTGGTGGAGGGGTCCCCATCGGCGGTTCACCTTCGAACAGGTGTACCCGCAGGCTAGGACGGTGACCCCCTCCACCATCGCTGCGCGATGGTCGTTCGGCGTATACGCCTCACCCCCGATGGGGGAGGAACAAGAAAAGGGCCGCCCGGATTGCTCCGGACGGCCCTCAATCACTTCAAGGCCTGAGCCCTACTCCGCCGCTTGCGGCGCCGAGTAGCCCAGCACGGCCTTCGTCTCGAGGAACTCACCAAACGCGTGGTCGCCCCATTCGCGGCCGTTGCCGCTCATCTTGTAGCCGCCGAAGGGGGCCATCATGTCGGGGGCGGCGCTGTTGATGTTGACCTGGCCGGCGCGGAGCTTCCTGGCCACGGCCTTGATCGCTTCCGGGTCGGTGCCGCTGATGTAGGCGGCGAGGCCATACTCGGTGTCGTTGCCGACGCGGACCGCCTCATCGACCGTGTCGTAGCCGAGGATCGACACGACCGGGCCGAAGATCTCTTCCTTGGCGATCGACATCTCGTTGGTGACGTTGGCGAAGACGGTGGGCTTCACATAGTAGCCCTTCTCCAGGCCGTCCGGCAGGCCGACGCCGCCCGACACCAGGGTCGCGCCTTCGTCGATGCCCTTCTGGATCAGGGTCTGGATCTTCTTCCACTGCACCTCGGAGACGACCGGGCCCATCTTGGAATTGCCGTTGGGGTCGCCGACGGTGTGGGCTTCGGCGGTGGCCTTGGCGATGGCGATGACCTCGTCCATCTTCTTGGCCGGGACCAGCATGCGGGTGGGGGCGTTGCAGCTCTGGCCCGAGTTCATCATCACCGAGCCGACGCCGCCGGCCACGGCCTTCGCGAAGTCAGCGTCCTCAAGGATGATGTTCGGCGACTTGCCGCCCAGTTCCTGGTGCACGCGCTTGACGGTCGGGGCGGCGTTCTTGGCCACCTCGATGCCGGCGCGGGTCGAGCCGGTGAAGCTGACCATGTCGACGCCCGGATGGCTGGAGATGGCGGCGCCGACGGTCGGACCGTCACCGTTGACCATGTTGTAGACACCAGCCGGAACGCCGGCGGCATGCAGGATCTCGGTCCAGATGTAGCCGCTGAACGGCGCCACTTCCGACGGCTTCAGCACCATGGTGCAGCCGGTGGCGATGGCCGGGGCCACCTTGCAGGCGATCTGGTTGACCGGCCAGTTCCAGGGGGTGATGAAACCGCAGACGCCGATCGGCTCCTTCACTAGGCGGGTGGTGCCGCGGTCTTCCTCGAACTTGTAGGTCTTGAGCACTTCCACGGCCGTCTGGACGTGGCCGATGCCCATGGCGGCCTGGGCGCGTTGCGACAGCCAGCTGGGGGCGCCCATTTCCTCGGTGATGGCCTTGGCCATGTCCTCGTAGCGCTTCTGGTACTCGACAATGATGCGCTCGAGCAGCTCGATGCGCTCTTCGCGGGTCGTCAGGCTGAAGGTCTCGAAGGCCTTCTGCGCAGCCTTCACCGCGGCGTCGACATCAGCTTCGGAGCCCATCGAAATCCGGCCGGCGACCTCTTCGTTGGCCGGGTTGATGACATCCAGGGTCTTGGGCGTAACCGGGTCCACCCATTTGCCGTCGATGTAAAATTTCAGATAGTCGCGCATGGCTCGCTCCCTGGACCTTTTGAAAGGCGTGCGGCCACTCTGTCGGGCCGCGTTCAAACGATAGTTTAGTTATCGGGGTTCACCCAGACAACCCGAGTCCTTCCGACGAAGGCGCGAATCCTGCTGCCAGTCCTGGGACCGCCATCGGCTAGAGTGGCAATCAGTTGGACGCGCCGCTAGCCAAGTCGCGCCCGGCTCCTTACCTGTGACCGACGCCGCGCCGGGGAAGCTGTTTGCAACCGATCATATCCATCAAGGGCCTGACCAAGCGCTATGCCACCGGGCATGAGGCGCTGAGCGATGTGAACCTCGACATCCGGCCGGGCGAGCTGTTCGCCCTGCTGGGTCCGAACGGGGCCGGCAAGACCACCCTGATCAGCCTGATCTGCGGCATCGCCCGGCCGACCGAGGGGACCATCGTCGCCGACGGCCACGACATCGCGAAAGACTATCGCGCCGCCCGCACCAAGATCGGCCTGGTCCCGCAGGAGATCAGCACCGACGCCTTCGAGGCGGTGATCGACACGGTGAAGTTCAGCCGCGGCCTGTTCGGCAAGCCGCCGAACCCGGCCTACATCGAGAAGATCCTTCGCGACCTCTCCCTGTGGGACAAGCGCAACGACAAGATCATGACCCTCAGCGGCGGCATGAAGCGCCGGGTGATGATCGCCAAGGCCCTGAGCCACGAACCGCGCATCCTGTTCCTCGACGAGCCGACCGCCGGGGTCGATGTCGAGCTGCGCCGCGACATGTGGGAGATGGTCCGGGGCCTGCGGGCGACCGGCGTGACCATCATCCTCACCACCCACTACATCGAGGAGGCCGAGGAGATGGCCGACCGGGTCGGGGTGATCAGCAAGGGCCGCATCGTTCTGGTCGAAGACAAGACCACCCTGATGCGCAAGCTCGGCAAGAAGCAGCTGACCCTGCATCTGCAGGCGCCGCTCAAGGCCCTGCCGGCCGAGCTGGCCGGCGAGCCGCTGGAGCTCAGCGAGGACGGCCAGGACATCATCTACACCTTCGACGCCCAGGCCGACGAAACCGGCATCGCGGCCTTGATCCGGCGGCTGAGCGGACTCGGCATCGACTTCAAGGACCTCAAGACCCATCAGTCGAGCCTCGAGGAAATCTTCGTCTCCCTCGTCCACAGCGACAAGAAGGAGACGGCGCAATGAACATCCACGCCATCCGCTCGATCTATCTCTTCGAGATGCACCGGACCTTCCGGACGCTGATGCAGTCGATAGCCAGCCCGGTTCTGTCGACCAGCCTCTATTTCGTGGTCTTCGGCTCGGCGATCGGCGGGCGCATGGGCCAGATCGACGGGGTGCCCTACGGCGCCTACATCATCCCGGGCCTGTTGATGCTCAGCCTGCTGACCGAGAGCATCTCCAACGCCAGCTTCGGCATCTACATGCCCAAGTGGAGCGGCACGATCTATGAGGTGCTGTCGGCCCCGATCAGCTGGTTCGAGGTGGTCTGCGGCTATGTCGGGGCGGCGGCCAGCAAGTCGATCCTGCTGGGGCTGATCATCCTGATCACGGCCCGGTTCTTCGTGCCCTACGAGATCGAGCACCCGGTCTTCATGTTCGCCTTCCTGGTGCTGACCGCCTTCACCTTCAGCCTGTTCGGCTTCGTCATCGGCGTCTGGGCCGACGGCTTCGAGAAGCTGCAGATCATTCCCATGCTGGTCGTGACCCCTCTGACCTTCCTGGGGGGCAGCTTCTATTCGATCAGCATGCTCCCCCCGATCTGGCAGAAGATCACCCTGTTCAACCCGGTGGTCTACCTGGTCAGCGGCTTCCGCTGGAGCTTCTACGGCGTGTCGGACGTCGGGGTCGGGATCAGCGTCGCCGCGACGCTGGGCTTCATGGCGGTGTGTCTCGCGGCCATCTGGTGGATCTTCAAGACTGGGTATCGCCTCCGGGCATGACCGTTCCTTCCCCGATGGGGGGAGGGGAACTTGCTGATCCGCCTCAGCAAACCGGTGACGCCTCTGCGCATTCTCGGTAGGGTCCAGCAAGTCCGGAGCGTACCCCTGTCCATTCCCCCGCCAGACCCGCGTCTCGAGGCCGTGCTGGAGTCGATCTCCGACGCCTTCTATGCCGTCTCGCCGGAATGGACCTACGTCATCTTCAACGGCGCCGCCGAGCAGTACTTCGGCGTCACCCGAGACCAGGTGCTGGGCAAGAACATGTGGGAAGTTTTCCCGCAAGGCATCGGCACCCCGTTCGAAACCGTCTGCAAACGGGCCATGGACGGGCGCAAGGGCGCAGCCTTTGAGAGCCCGTCCCGCTGGCGGCCGGACCGCTGGGTCGAGATCCGTATAACCCCGATGATCGACGGGGGCATCGGCGTCTCGCTGCACGACATCACCGAGCGGCGAAAGGCCGAGCAGGCGCGTGAGCTGCTGGCCCGGGAGGTCGATCACCGCAGCCGCAACGCCCTGGCCGTGGTCCAGGCCATCGTGCGGCTGACCGAGGGGCCGGACCTGGAGACCTACAAGGAGGCGGTGTTCGGGCGGGTCAATGCGTTGGCGCGGGCCCAGGGGGCGCTGGCGGACCGTCGCTGGGAAGGGGCGCCGCTGCAGGAACTGGTCGATGAGGCGATGACCGCCCTGGCGACCCCGGACCGCTACAGCCTGGAGGGCCCGGCTGTCCGGCTCAGCCCCGAACAGACCCAGCCGGTCAGCATGCTGATCCATGAGCTGGCCACCAACGCCAGCAAGTACGGCGGGCTGTCGACGCCGAAGGGCCGGGTGGCCATCGCCTGGACCCTCTGCGAGCAGGGAAGCATTGACCTGACCTGGCGCGAAAGCGGCGGGCCGGCGGTCACGGCGCCGAGCAAACCCGGCTTCGGCTCACGGCTGATGACCCAGCTGTCGCGGCAGATGGCGGCTAGACTGTCTCAGACCTGGGAGGCTTCGGGGCTGGTGGTGCATCTGGCGATCCCGGCTCCGAAAGGCTGACGGGCTCCCCCACGGGAATCTGGGCCCGCTCGCGCGGCAATCCGTGGCCGGTGTCCGGCGGCTCGCCCATGGCCGGGCGGTGGTCGTCCAGCATATGGGCCTTCTTCCAGCGGCCGGCCCTGTAGTAGGCGCCCGACAGGGCCAGGGCGACGCCCGACCCGAAGGCGAAGCTCCACCAGACGGCGTCCGGGCCCCAGACCGGCTCCAGCAGATAGGCGAAGGGGATGCGGACCAGGACGATGGACAGGGTCAGAATGATCAGCGGCGGCCAGACATCGCCCGTCGCCCGCACGGTGGCGAACAGCACGATGGTCACGCCGAAGGGGATGAAGGTCCAGACCACCAGCTGGTTGATGTGGATGGCGATATCGACGGCGGCATGGTCGGTCGGCAGGAACAGGCCCAGCACCAGCGGGGCAGCGACATAGAGCACCGCCACCATCGCCCCGGTCAGGATGATGTTGAAGGCGATGCCGGCCCGGGTCACCCGGGCCACCCGGTCCCACAGCCCGGCGCCGACGTTCTGGGCGGCCATCGACGACACCGCCGCCCCGATCGACAGGGCCGGCATCTGGACATAGGTCCACAGCTGGGCGGCGACCCCGTAGGCGGCCGCGGTGCGCGAGCCGAAGCTGTTGACCAGGCTCATGACGATCAGGGCCGAGGCCGAGATGACGATCATCTGCAGACCCATCGGCAGGCCCTTGGCCACCAGAGTACGGATCAGGGCGCCGTCGAACTTCAGGTAGGCGAGGTCAGGCCCGACCAGGCGCAGCGGGTGCTTCCGGGCGTAGATCAGCACGATCAGGGCGACCAGGCTGATCCCCTGGCTGATCAGGGTGGCCATGGCGGCGCCGGCGATCCCCATCTTCGGGAAGGGGCCAAGGCCGAGGATCAGCACCGGGTTGAAGGCCATGTCGAGGGTGACGGCCAGCAGGCTGAACTGGAACGGCGTGCGGCTGTCGCCCGCCCCGCGTAGCAGGGTCATGACCAGGGTCGAGAAGTTCATCAGCGGCAGGGCCAGGAAGATGACCCGCAGATAGGCGCCGGCCAACGGCAGGGCGTCAGGCGGCGTGCCCAGCGCCTGCAGGATGGCGTCGGTCCCGAGCCAGCCGCCGATGGCGAAGACCACCGACATCAGGCTGAAGAAGGCGACCGAGGTCCCCACGGCCCGCTTGGCGGTGTCCAGATCCTTGCGGCCCATCGACTGGCCGACGACGATGGTCGCCGCCATCCCGACCCCGAAGACCGTGCCGATCAGCAGGAATAGAACAAGGTTGGCGTTGGAGGTCGCGGCCAGCGCCGCCTCGCCGAGGAAGCGGCCGACCCAGACCGAATTTATCGAGGCGTTCAGCGACTGCAGCACGCTGGTGCCGAGCACCGGCAGGGCGAAGGACGCCAGGGTGCCGGCGATCGGCCCCTGGGTCAGGTCCCGCGTGCGGCCCTGGCCCGGGCCTGAGGAGGGCGGGGACTCTTCCATGGTCCCAGCCTAACGCATCGTCGAAGGATTGGTATGCTAGCCGTTCGCCGAGGTCGCCTTCACCTTGATCGTCTTCGCCACGATCAGCGTCTCGGCGTTCAGCCGCTCGCCGGCCTTCATGACTTCCAGGTGCACATGGTCGGTGATGCCCGGGTAGTGGGACTGCAGGCTGGCCACGGTGCCGATGCTTTCGCCCAGCCGGACCATCTGGCCGACGGCCACGTCGGGGTCGACGTAGAAGGTGCGCGCGACATAGCCGAGGGCCGGGTTGGTGATCTCGACGAAGCGCAGGGAATTGTCGCCGCCGTAGGCGTAGCCGATCTTGGTGATCAGGCCGCTGATTGGGGCCGCCACCGTCTGGTCGGCGTCGGCCGTGTAGTCGACGCCCTCATGGTGGCGCGAACCGCCGTCGCGCGAGGCGCCGAACTCGCCATTGCCGAAGGCGTCGTGCAGGCGCGGAGCCTGGCCGGTCGGGTTGACGAAGTCGCCGGCTCCGTCACCATCGATGTCGAGGCCGTTCCAGACGATCTTGCTGACCATCGGCGCGGGCAGGTTGGCCCTGGGGTTCACCGCCTTGATCAGGCGGGCCATCGGGCTGTGGGCGCCGGGGCCCTGGGGATTCTTGCCGGCCACGGCAAGGGCGGCGACCGGGGTGAACACGAGCACGAGACCGACCGTCTGGGCGAGCGCCGAGCGCCAGCCCTTCAAAGTTTTACGCTGCACTGTTTGACCAATTCTCTGGGGAGGGGAGGATGATGCGAGGCGGGTTATAACCTCAAAATGAGGCGCCCGCCGGGCCACATTGTTGCGGCGTATCGACGCTTTTTGAATGTTGTCAGAGGGTTAGTCGTCCCTCGAGGAACGGTCCTCAAGGTCGCCGACGTGCATGACCGCGACGCCGGCCACCTGGGCGTGGGCCTGGAACAGTCGGGCCGAGGGGTGATGGCGGACGACCAGCTGGTCGGCGCTGGTCCAGCCCATATCGATATCGGGCCCGCCCCAGGACCCTGTCGGCGCCTTGCCGTGATCGCTGTCTGCGATCAGGACATTGCCGCCGCCCTCGGCCTTCGCGCCCCGCGCGACGATGGAAACCTGGCTGCTGAAGTCCGTGGTCGCCCCGCAGCTGCGCTCGAACAGAACGGCGTCATGGCGCCCGTCCGGCGAGGTCATCCGCGCCACTTCGGTGTTTTCGCAGGGCATCGCCTCCGAGCAACCCGCCAGAAGCAATGCCAGGAACAGAGGCGCCCTCACCGTTGGTGGATCATCGCCAGGCCTGGCACCGGCGAGCGGGCCTTGAGCACATAGTCGGCGCGGATCGAGCCGATATAGAGGTCGCGCAGGTCGGGGCCGCCGAAGGTGACATTGGTCGGGTGGTTGATCAGGGCGCCCGACGGATCGTGGCAGACGGTCTCGACATGGCCGGAGGGGCTGATGGCCACCACCTTGTTGGCGGCCGGCAAACAGACCCAGAGGTTGCCCTCGGCGTCGAGGCCGACGCCGTCGGTGTAGCCCAGATCGTCGTGGTGCTGGGCGGCGGCCGCGGCGGCCACCACATCGTCATTGGGGCCCATCAGGCGGCCGAGGATCGGGCCATAGCGGCGGCCTGGTCCCAGCTTGCCGCCTGGCTGGATATCGAACGCCATGACGTCGGCTCCGCTGGTCTGCGCGCAGTAGAGGACGCCGTCGTCGGCGCTGAGCGCCATGCCGTTGGGAAACTTCAGCCCTTCGGCGACGATGTCGGAACTGCCGTCCGGCCTAAGCACGAAGATGAAGCCGTCGGTGCGGCCGTCGAGCGCCTGGGGCCAGGTCTCGGCGTGGGTGGAGTTGGCGCACCAGATGTTCCCGGCCCGGTCCATGACCGGATAGTTGGCGCTGGTCAGCCGCTTGCCGCCCACCTCGGCCAACAGAGTTTCGTGGGTTCCGGTGGCCGGGTCGAAGCGTTGCAGAGGACCTTCGACGCGGTCGTAGATGCCGAAGTTGGCGATCAGGATGCGGCCCTGGGGGTCCATATTGATGCCGTTCGGCGCGCCGCCGGCCGGGCCCATGCGGGTGAAGCTGCCGTCGGCGTTAATCTCCGCCACCGCGCACTGGTGGTCGGAGGCGAAGATGCGCCCGTCCTTGCCGACCACCACGTCCTCGGGCCGGTCGATGCCGACCGCGATCTTGGAAAAGGCCGAGGTTGCGATCCAGGACATGGCGTTACTCCCTTGCTGGCCCGCTTCTGGTGAGCGGTGTGTGACTATTCCCCCAACCGCCCTTCCCTACCAGAGGGCAGAGGGTTGGGCTCCGAGCAAAGCCTCCTCGATCCGGCGCCGGTGTCCGGGGCGCAAGCCTTCCGGCAGCGCCTCGGGATGGAACCAGCCGATCTGGACGATCTCGCCATGGGAGGTGGCGCGGCAAGGCTCCCAGTCCGGACACAGAAAGGTCAGTACGTGATCGTTCGGGTGGTGCGCGTGGTTCGAATGGATCGACACCAGCTTCGGCGGGCCGGTCAGCCGCACCCCGGCTTCCTCGACCAGCTCTCGCTCCAACGCCGTCTCGGCCGTCTCGGCCTTTTCCACCCCGCCGCCGGGCAGGTGCCAGCCGTCGACATAGGTGTGCTCGATCAGCAGAACCCGGCCGTCGGCGTCGAGCACGATGCCCCGCACCCCCAGGGTCAGGCCGCGCGCCAGCTTGAACCAGGCGAAGACGAAGGGGCGGGCGAAGGGTTCGACGGCGCGGCGCCAGAGCATGACGCCAGCTTGGGCCAGGCCGCGAGGCTGCGCAATCGCTTGCCCGTCCGCCACGGCGGCGCTAGGACCGCCGCAACGAAGTTTCGGAGTCAAACCATGACCGGCTACATCGCCATCGGCGTCATCGTCCTGTTCGTCGCCGCCCTCGGCGCCCTGAACCTCTACGAGTTCGGCCGTTTCGACTAAGCGTCCGGCCGTGCGGGGCGTCGCCCTCGTTACCGGCGCCGCGCGGCGCATCGGCCGCAGCCTCGCGCTCGCCGCGGCGGGCGCCGGCTATGACCTGGCCATCCATCACCGCAGTCATCCCGATGACGCCGACAGCCTGGCGCAGGAAGCGGCTGTCCTGGGCGCCAACTGCCTGACCCTGACCGGAGACCTGACGGCGCCCGAGACGCCGGCCAGCCTGCTCGACGCGGCCGGCCGGCTGGGGCCGGTCACCCTGCTGGTCAACAACGCCTCGCTGTTCGAGGACGACAGCTTCGGCAGTTTCGACGCCGACAATCTGCAGGCCCATCTGGCGGTCAACCTGACAGCCCCGGTGCTGCTCAGCCAAGCCTTCGCCAAGCGCCTGCCGGCCGGAGTCGGCGGCCTGATCGTCAACATCCTCGACCAGCGGGTGCTGCGGCCCAATCCGCAGTTCTTCACCTATTCCCTGAGCAAGGCCGCCCTCTGGGCCGCGACCAAAACCATGGCCCAGGCCCTGGCGCCGCATGTGCGGGTCAACGGCATCGGGCCGGGCCCGACCCTGGCGTCGGTGCACCAGGTGCCCGGCGAGTTCGAGGCCGAGGCGGCCGGCACCCCGCTGGGCAGGGCCATCGATCCGGAAGAGATCGCCGCCGCCCTGCGCTATCTGATTGACGCCCCGTCAGTGACCGGCCAGATGATCGCCGTGGACGCCGGTCAGCACCTGGGCTGGCGCACGCCCGACATTGTCTCCGGCTAGAGGGGCCGTAATGGCCGTAACGCCCGCCACTTATTCGAATTCCGACACGCCGCTGGTCCTCAACAACAAGGTCGTGGTCAGCAAGATCTTTGTCCACGGCATCCGTATCGAGGCCGAGGTCGGGGTCTATCCGCATGAGCGGGGCCGCACCCAGCCGCTGCTGGTCGACGTCGAGCTGGACGTCGCCTGGGCCGGCGCCGACCGGCTGGCCGACACGGTCAACTACGAGACCATCGTCGCCGCCGCCCAGGCCGTGGCCGACGAGGGCCATATCGAACTGGTCGAGATCTTCGCCGAGCATCTGGCCGGCCGTTGCCTGGAAGACCCGCGCGTCACCCGCGCCCGCATCCGCGTCGACAAGCCCGAGGCCCTGGCCCCCCGCGCCGCCGGCGCCGGGGTCGAGATCACCGTGGTGCGGGCCTGATCGCCCATTCGGCCAGGCTTGGTCCGATGCAGCCGCTGACCACCTGGCGGCTGGAAGACGGCGTCCTGATCGAACAGCGCGGCAAGCGCGAGCGGCGGATCGCCTTGAACACCGTGCGCCGCCTGCACCTGACCCCCGCGCGGGGACGGCTGGCGGCGGGGGCCATCCTGGCCCTGCCGCGCGGCCAGCTGGGCGTCTATTCCGGCCAGGCCCTGTCGCTCAAGGCCGCCCCGGCCCCCGAGACCTTCGCTCCCTTTGTGGCGGCGCTGGCCAGGGCGGTGGCCCAGGCCAGCCCGACCGCCCGCTTCACGGTTCCGGCCATGGCCACGATGGGCACGGTGATCGGGGCGGCCATCCTGCTGGGCGGCGGCGCCCTGGCCATCGGCCTGTTCGCGGCCATGGCCGGACAGCTGGACATCGGCCTGGCCCTGGGCTCGCGCATGGCCTTCGTGGCCATCCTGGCCCTGGCCCTGGTCCCCTGGCTGGACCGGCAGGCGGGACGGTTCGATCCTCTGGCCATTCCCCCGGGCCTGCTCGGGTGACACCGTATTAATTTGCGGAACGGGCTTGGGGTCCCAACATTAAGGCCATGCGCCACCTCCGGCGCGATGGAGCACGAAACCCCACGATGACTGACACTGTCAGCGTTGCCCGACCGCACGAAGACCGCGTCATCCCCCTGGTGATCTACGGCCTGTATTTCATCGGGCCGTTCACCGCCTTTCTGGCCACCTTCATCGGGCTGATCATCGCCTATGCCCAGCGCGGCGGAGCGGGGCCCCGTATGGAAACCCACTACACCATGCTGATCCGCACCTTCTGGCTGGCCATCGGCTGGACCCTGGTGGCGGTGGGCCTGGTGGTGGTCGGGATCATCCTGCTGCCGGTGCTGGTCGGCATCGCGCCGCTGGCGCTGGGTCTGCTCATCCTGGGCGTCGCCGGCCCTGTCCTGCTGGTCTGGAAGTACATCCGGCTGGTGCTGGGCGCGAGCTATCTGGCGCGGGACGAAGCCTACCCCCGACCCATGAGCTGGCTGTTTTAGAGGCAGTTTGACCGCCCGGCGCCCGCCGGGCGGTCGCGGCCGTTCACGAATTTCCCCGCTCAGTTGTGGGGTTTTGACGCCGCCTTGATTGCAGACCCCATTTCCCGTCTCTTTAGGGGACGGGGAGTGTCGACCATGGCCGCAAGGCTCATCGGACTTGTGCTGGGGCTGCTGATCGCCGCCGCCGGCTGGATGCTGGTTCGGCCGCTGGTCGGAAACCTCGGACCGGCCGTGCCGGGGCTGGAGCTTGCCGATTTCGAATCCCTGAGGCCCCTGATCGGCTGGGGCGCGCTGGGCCTTGGCGGTCTGGCCGTGATCGTCAACCTGTGGCCTGCCCGCAAGCGGCGCCGTCCGCTGCCGTCGGGCATGGAGCGGCCGATCACCTTTTCCGACGACCCGCCGGTCGGTGTGGCCGTGCGCAACCCGGAACCAATCCCGGACCTGAAGCTGAACCTTGCCCCGATGGCGCCGACCGCCGCGCCGCCGCCGGCCCCCGAGCCGGTGCGGGCCAGGCCGGTCGATGTCGCCGTCCTGGCCCAGCCGGTGCGCCGCGACCTGCCTCCGGTCGCCCCCGGCCCCGACCCCAGCGGCCCGCCGCAGGAAACCTTCGGCCAGCTCCGCGCGGCGATGAAGATCAAGGTGCGCGAGGAAAAATGGGGCGAGGCGGCGGAGATGCTCAAGCGCCTGCCGAGCCTGGCTCTTACCCATCACGACCGCATGGTCGCCGCCCAGGACCTGGGTGACTTCGCCCGCGGCCAAGGCCGTGTCGACGACGCCGCCGAGGCCTATGGCCACGCCCTGTCCTACGCCCGGCTGCTGCATGAGATCGAGCCGGCCGACCCGGTCGCCGCCTCCGACCTGGCCGGGGCGCTGATCAATGTCGGCGATATGGCCACCGACGAGGGCCGCCTCGACGCCGCCCTGGGGGCCTATGAGGACGCGGTCGCCCTGCGCCGCAAGCTGATCGCCAACCACGGCGCCCGCCGCCTCGACCGCCGGGCCCTGAGCATCGCCCTGGAACGGCTGGCCGACGCCCGCGAGGACCGCGGCCATCGCGTGCGGGCCCTGGACCTCTACCGCGAGAGCGTCGAACTGGCCGGCGCCCTCGCCGCCGAGGACCCGCAACGCTACGGAGCGGAACTGCAGGGCTCGCGGAACCGGCTGGCCGAGCTGGAAGCGCGCCTCTCGGTCTAGCCGCGAACTACGCCGCCACCGTCGCCAGGGCTTCGCCGCGCACCAGCCTGGCGTAGTCGTCCATCAGGGTGAGCGAGATGGTCCCGGGCGTGAAGATCGTCTCACCGACCGAGGCCACCGGCGTCACCTCGGCGGCGGTGCCGGTGATGAACAGCTCGCTGAACGTGCCCAGTTCCTCGAACGGGATGTGGCGCTCGATGATCTGGTAGCCGCGGGCCTTGGCCAGCTTCATCACCGTCTGGCGGGTGATGCCGTTCAGGAAGGCGTCGGGGGTCGGGGTGTGGATGACGCCGTCGCGCACGAAGAATGCGTTCGCACCCGTCGCCTCGGCGATGTAGCCGCGGTAGTCCTGCATCAGGGCGTCGGCGTAGCCGTCGCGCTCGGCCGCATGCTTGGAGATGGTGCAGATCATGTAGAGGCCGGCGGCCTTCGCATCCGTCGGCGCCGTCGCCGGGTCCGGGCGGCGATAGAGGGCGTGCGCCAGGCGGATGCCCTTCTTCTTCTCTTCGGGGTCGAAGTAACTGGGCCAGTCCCAGACCGCGATGGCCACATGGATCTTCGTCTGCTGGGCCGAGACGCCGATCATCTCGCTGCCGCGCCAGGCGATCGGACGGATGTAGCAGTCGGTCAGGCCATTCCTGGCGCAGGTCTGCTTGCAGGCCTCGTCGATCTCCTCCACCGTGAAGGGGATCTTGAAGTCCAGGATCTCGGCCGATTTGAACAGCCGCTCGGTGTGGGCGCGCAGTTCGAAAATCTCGCCGTTGTACATCCGCTCACCCTCGAACACCGAGGAGGCGTAATGGAGCCCATGGGTCAGTACGTGCACTTTCGCGTCGCGCCAGGGCACAAATTGCCCATCCAGCCAAATCCAGCCGTCACGATCGTCGAAAGGAACCAGGGACATCGGGATAATTTCTCCTACGCAGGCAATTATGCCAGACCCTGCCCACAGGTCCAAGCCAAAGCGGTGTGCGGCATAGCATGAATACCTTTGCCGATCCCCGCCTGATCCTCAGCGAATCGGAGCTGGACCTGGGTCTGGAGCTGGTTCTGCTCGCCGAAACGGCAATCTGGAACGCCGTTGACGCCGCCATGGAGGCCGAGCCGACGGGCCTGGGCCGCAGCCACTGGCGCGCGGCCTTCCTCATTCGAAGGAGACCCGGTGTCGGTGTGAAGGAGATCGCCCGGCTGACCGCCCTGACCAAACAGGCCGCCAGCCGCACCCTGTCGGACCTGGAGGCCCATGGCCTGGCCGAAAAAGTCCCCGGAGAGCTGGATGCGCGGCGCCGTCCCGCCCGGCTGACGGTGGCGGGTCTGGCCTTCGAGGCGCGTGTGGGCGAGAAACTTCGCGGCCTGATCGCCATGGCCTATCGCGACGGGGGCCTTGACGGAGTGGCGGCGGGGCGGCGCATTCTCGCCTCCCTGGCGGGTCCCCGCCTCACCGCCCGTCGGGAGGAACCATGAGCGACAGACACCTGCTGGTGGTGGATGACGACGACCGCATCCGCGACCTGCTGCGCCAGTTCCTGACCCGCGCAGGCTTCCGGGTCACCGTGGCGGCCGAGGCCGGTGCGGCGGGCCGTCTGCTCGACACCTTGGACTTCGATCTGGTGATTCTCGACGTCATGATGCCGGGCGAGGATGGCATGAGCTTCGCCAAGCGACTGCGCTCCACACCGGGGCCGGCCTCCAAGGCGCCGATCCTGATGCTGACCGCCCGCTCCGAGACTGCCGACCGCATCGAGGGCCTGACCGCCGGGGTCGATGACTATCTGGCCAAACCGTTCGAGCCGCAGGAACTCTTGCTGCGCATCGAGGCCATCCTGCGCCGGGCCGGACCGCGCCCGAGCGATGACCAGCCGGTGTCGCTCGGCCGCTGCCAGTTCGATCCGGTGCGCGGCGAGCTGACCCGCGACGGGACCCTGGTGCGGCTGACCGAGGCCGAGATCGACCTCCTCCGCACCCTGGCCAAGGCGCCCCACGCCCCGATCGACCGCTACACCCTGGCCCGCGACGACGCCGACGCCGCAGGCAGGGCCGTGGACGTCCAGGTCACCCGCCTTCGCCGAAAGATCGAGGACGACCCCAAGACCCCGCGCTACCTGCAGACGGTGCGGGGGGTGGGTTACCTCCTCGCCCCCGACTGATGGTCAAGATCCGGGCCCTTCGCATTTTCATTCCGCGCGCTATCAAGCGATGGCTGCCGCAGAGCCTGTTCGCGCGCACCCTGCTGATCATCGTCCTGCCGGTGGCGATCATGCAGGGGCTGATCACCTATCTGTTCTTCGACCTGCACTGGCAGGCGGTCAGTTCCGGCCTCACCGACAGCCTGGCCGGCGATGTGGTCTGGATCACCGAGACCTACGAGGCCGCCCCCTCCAACCTGCCCAGCCTCGCCGAGCGGGCCGAGCGGACCCTGTCCCTGTCGGTGGCCTTCAAGCCCGGCGACACCCTGCCCAGCGGCCGCAAGCAGGCCTATTTCGCGCCTGAGGACCGGGCCCTCGAGGCGGCGCTGGAGCGCAAGCTGGACCGGCCCTTCTGGTTCAACAACCGCAGCTACAACAGCTGGGTCGGCATCGAGGTGCCGGTGGATGGCGGGGTGCTGCGCATCTACGCTCCGCGCGAGCGGGCCTTCGCCGCCTCGGGCTGGATCTTCATTCTGTGGATGGCCAGCGCCACCCTGCTGCTGACCGCCATCGCCATCCTGTTCATCCGCAACCAGGTGCGCGCCATCGAGCGGCTGGCCGAGGCGGCCGAGGCGTTCGGCAAGGGCGTCGAGGGGCCCGAACCCTTCAAGCCCTACGGGGCCCGCGAGGTGCGCCAGGCGGCCCAGGCCTTCCTGTCGATGAAGGCCCGCATCCAGCGGCATCTGGAACAGCGCACCGTGCTGCTGGCATCGGTCAGCCACGACCTGCGCACGCCCCTCACCCGGCTGAAGCTGGAACTGGCCCTGGCCGAGCCCTCGGCCTCCGGTGAGGCCATGAAGCGCGACCTCTCCGAGATGGAGCACATGATCGACGAGTACCTCGACTTCGCCCGTGGCGAAGGGGCCGAGGCCGTCGAGACCACCGACCTTGGGGCCCTGTTGACCCAGTATTGCGACGACGCCCGGCGGACCGGGGCGAGCGTGGCGCTGCTGGCCCCGGCCGGGCTGACGGCGCTGGTGCGGCCCAACGCCCTGAAGCGGGCGCTGGACAACCTGGTGTCCAACGCCGTCAGCCACGGCAAGACCGTGCAGGTCACCGCCGAGGCCACGGCCACCGGCGGGGTCGAGATCGTCGTCGAGGACGACGGCCCGGGCATTCCCGAGGACCGCTACGAGGAAGCCTTCAAGCCGTTCAGCCGACTGGACGAGAGCCGCAACCAGAACCGCAAGGGGGTGGGGCTGGGCCTGGCCATCGCCCGCGACGTGGCCCGCAGCCATGGCGGGGACGTGACGTTGGCGAAGTCGGCGCTTGGCGGCCTGAAGGCAACCATCCGGCTGCCGGGGTAGTCCACATCCTCCCCCGCTTACGGGGGAGGAAGGAGCGAACTCACTCCGGCCACAGCTCCGTCACGCCACCCTTGCGGTTGAGCATGTGGGTCGCGCGCTTGATCACCGTCAGAAGGCGCTCGACCCGGGCTTCCTCGTCGTAGCTGAGGTCCGCCCGCGCCAGGCCTTCGAGCATGAACCGCGCCAGATCCCGACTGGCCTGGAAACGCGGTCCGGCGCCGGCGTGGAGCATCTTCAGGAAGTGGTCGCCGATCTGGGCGCGGTCGAATTCAGCCCGGGCCGGGGCGATCAGCGCAGCCACCACCGGGTCGGTCCTCGCCGCCATCTCCAGCTCCATGAAGGCAGTGAAGGCCGGGTGGCGCAGCAGGTCCCAGTAGCTGTCGATGGCGTGTTCGGTGACGTCGGCGCCGGGCGGCAGGTCTTCGGCGGCCAGACGGAACAGCTCGGCCCGCTCCAGCTGCAGGTAGCCGATCACCCCCTCCAGCAGGTCCTCGCGGGTCGGGAAATGGTAGAGCATGGCCCCGCGGGTGATGCCCGCCGCCTCGGCCACGGCGGCGTTGGTCGCCGCGGCATAGCCGTTCGTCGCGATCACCTTGACGGCTTCATCGAGGATTCGGGCCCGGGTCCGACGCGACTTGGGCGTGTCCCGTTCCTTACGCTGCACTTCCATAGGCTCGATCTAGGTAACCGTTGATCATCTCGCAATGCACAAATTCTGATCTGCCATCGGTTTCATTGCAGTGACATGAAATCAGCCTAGCGCCCGGGCATTTCAGGGGCATTGCGGCGACCTAAAAATGAGCAGTCCGGACGCGGTTCAGCGCTACCGCAGCATCTTCATTTCCGACATCCACCTGGGCACCGCCGGCTGCCAGGCCGAGCTGCTGCTCGACTTCATCCGTCATGTGGAATGCGACCAGCTCTATCTGGTCGGCGACATCGTCGACGGCTGGAAACTGAAAGGCGGCTGGTTCTGGCCCCAGGCCCACAACGACGTGGTCCAGAAGATCCTCCGCATGGCCCGCAAGGGCACGGTGGTGACCTATGTCCCGGGCAATCACGACGAGTTCGCGCGGGATTTCTGCGGCATCCACTTCGGCGGGGTGGTGGTGGCCCGCGACTGCCTGCACGAAACCGCCGACGGTCGCCGCTTCCTGGTGACACATGGCGACGAGTTCGATGGCGTCGTCCAGCACGCCCGCTGGCTCGCCTTCCTCGGCGATTGGTCCTATAGGACGCTCCTGATGCTGAACACCCTGCTCAACCGCGCCCGGCGCCGGATGGGTCTGGGCTACTGGAGCCTCTCGGCTTTTCTGAAGGTCAAGGTGAAGAACGCTTTGCAGTTCATCGAGAAGTTCGAGGACGCTCTCGCCGAGGAGGCCCGCCGGCGCGGCGCCGACGGGGTGATCTGCGGCCATATCCACAAGGCGGAAATGCGCGACATCCAGGGGATTCTCTACATCAACGACGGCGACTGGGTGGAAAGCTGCACCGCCGTCGCCGAGGATTTCGACGGTTCGCTGAAAATCATCGATTGGGCGAAGGAGCGTTCCTGGTCCATGATTGCGCGCTCGACTTCCGATTCAGCAGAGCCCGCCGTCGCCTGATGCGTATTCTTTTGGCCACCGACGCCTGGGAGCCCCAGGTCAACGGCGTTGTCCGCACCCTGACCCGGGTGATCAGTGAACTGCGGGCCATGGGCCACGAGGTCGAGGTCATCAGCCCCGACCAGTTCAAGACCATTCCGCTGCCGACCTATTCGGAAATCCGCCTGGCCATCGGCGCCGACGAGGCGGTGCGCGAACGCTTCAAGGCCTTCGAGCCCGAAGCCATCCATATCGCCACCGAGGGCACCCTGGGCCTCGCCGCCCGGCGGGTGTGCCTGGAATGGAAGCTGCCGTTCACGACCAGCTACCACACGCGCTTCCCGGAATACGTCAGCGCCCGCCTGCCGCTGCCGCTGGCGGCCGGCTACGCCTACATGAAGTGGTTCCACAAGCCGTCGGGCCGGCTGATGGTGGCCACCCCGACCATGCGCGACGAGCTGGAGGCCCATGGCTTCCGCAACATCTCGCCCTGGTCGCGCGGCGTCGATACCGACACCTTCCATCCGGACAAGCGCGAGCCGGACATCTTCAAGGACCTGAAGCGGCCGATCTTCCTCAACGTTGGCCGGGTGGCCGTCGAGAAGAACATCGAGGCCTTCGCCTGCCTCGACCTGCCGGGAACAAAGGTGGTGGTCGGCGACGGGCCGCAGCGCGACGAGCTGGCCCAGAAATACCCGGAAGTGGTCTTCGCCGGTGCCAAGTTCGGCGACGAGCTGGCCGCCTACTTCGCCTGCGCCGACGTCTTCGTCTTCCCCTCGCTGACCGACACCTTCGGCCTGGTCATCCTCGAAGCCATGGCCGCCGGCACCCCGGTCGCCGCCTTCAGCGCGCCCGGACCCATCGACATCATCCCCGGCAGCAACGCCGGCGCCCTGGCCCCCGGCAAGACCGAAGGGCTGAAGGAAGCCTGCCTCGCCTGCCTCGATCTCGACCGGACAGTGGTGCGCACCTTCGCCGAGAAGTTCAGCTGGCGCTCCTGCGCCGAAGAGTTCCTCAAGAACCTGCAGCCCTACCCGGAACCGGAAAAGACCCGCTTCTGGCGGCGTCTGCGGCGCCTGGCCCGGCTGCGGCGCAAGGAAAAGCCGGCGGCCTGACTACCGCCGCTCGTCCAACTCCCCGAGGATCATGATCTTCTGCCAGACCTTGCGGCCCAGGTCGGTGCAGAGGTTTTCCACGTCGCTGGCCCCGGCGATGATCACGTGGTCGCTGCTCTCGCCGGCCATCACCGCCGCCAGCTTGCCCGTCAGGGCCAGCATCTCGGCGCAGTATTCCAGATAGCGGGCCAGTTCGAACCTTGTCATGGCCCGGTCCGGCGAGGACGGCGTGCGCGGGCCGGGGTTGAGCACCACCGTCGGGTCCTTGGTCAGCTGGTGCATGTCGACGACATGGGCGAAGGCTCGCAGCCTGTGCAGCCAGGCCTGCACCCGCGAGCGCCGCAACCGCTCCTCGAGGGTCAGCAGGAACCAGGCGCCGGCCCCGACGATGAGGATCAGGTTGACCGCCGACTCCATCACCGGGGTCAGAACCACCAGGTCCCCGGCCCCCGTGACATTGCTCCAGTCGACGAGGAACAGCCCGCCCCAGACGAGTGCCGCAAGACCCCCGCCCACGATCAGCACCACCAGGGTCCGCAGGCCGTAGTAGGGCCGGGTCAGGCCGCGCGCCTGCCTGCCGGCCAGACGGGCGCTTTGGGCCAGTTCGTCGGCGACCCCGGCCAGGCCGGAGGCCGGAAAGCGCTCGGCCACCCGGTCGGCCAGCTTTACCGCCGTCGCCGCGACCATCTCGCCGTCAAGCCGGCGATAGCTCTGGGCCGCTCCCTTGGTCATTGGTCCCCCTCGACGTTGACCTGAGCCTGATCCCTGCCGCCCCGGTGTGACAAGGGGAATCGCGCAGCAGGCGCTCAGGTCTCCTCCTCGTCCTCATAGCCCACCAGGGCCAGGGCCCGGGCCGGCTGGCCACGCAGTTCGCACCAGCGCAGCAGACCCTCTTCGCGGCCGTGGGTGATCCACACCTCGCCCGGCGACAGCTCGGCAATCGTGGCGGTCAGTTCGTCCCAGTCGGCGTGGTCGCTGATGATCAACGGCAGTTCGACCGCCCGCTGGCGGGCCCGGGCGCGGACGCTCATCCAGCCCGAGCAGAAGGCGCTGACCGGGTCGGCGAACCGGCGGCTCCAGCGGTCGGCCATGGCCGAGGGCGGGCAGACGATGATCTCGCCGGCGAAGTCGCGGCCCTTTTCCTCGGTAGCCGGTTCGAGCGGG
Source organism: Caulobacter sp. SRI_014 (assembly GCF_057586315.1). NCBI lineage: Bacteria > Pseudomonadati > Pseudomonadota > Alphaproteobacteria > Caulobacterales > Caulobacteraceae > Caulobacter > Caulobacter sp. SRI_014. The sequence continues at coordinate 930,371 of NZ_JBYCZQ010000001.1, forward strand.
CCGAGATCGACGCCATGGTCCTCGTAGAGACGGTTGAGCCGCTCCATGGCCCCGTGGACATAGATGGTCCGGTCCCAGCCGCCCTCGCGCAGCAGCTTGATCACCCGCTGCGCCTTGCCCAGCGCATAGGCCCCCAACAGATGGGCCCGGCCCGGGAACTGGCCGACGCTGGCGATCACCTTGCCGACCTCGCCGGCGTCGTCGGGGTGCTTGAACACCGGCAGGCCGAAGGTGGCCTCGGTGATGAAGACGTCGCAGGGGACCGGCTCGAAGGCCTCGCAGGTTGGATCGCGGCGGCGCTTGTAGTCGCCGCTGACCACCATGGTCAGGCCCTTGTGGCGCACCACCGCCTGGGCCGAGCCCAGCACATGGCCGGCCGGGACAAGGGTTATCTCGACGCCATCGTGCTCGGTCGTCTGGCCGTAGGGCGAAAGGTGCCGGGTCACGGCGAAATCCTCACCGTAGCGGGTGGCCATGATGTCGAGCGTGGCGGGGGTTGCCAGCACACTGTCGTGGCCCGAGCGGGCGTGGTCGGCGTGGCCGTGAGTGACCACCGCCCGCGCCACCGGGACCACCGGATCGACGTAGAAGTCGCCGGGCGGGCAGTAGAGGCCCTTCGGCGTCGGGCAGAGCAGCTGTTCGGGCTTCAGCATAGGCAGACATACGCTCCGCACGGCGGAAGGCTCCGCCAACACTGGATATAGGGCGCCGCTCGTCCTAAACCCGTAGGATGAGCGATCAGGAAGCCATCCGGCACAACATGGCCCAGGGCATGAGCCAGGGCAGCCCCTATGCCCGCGAGATGGGCTTCGAGCTCGTCAGCATGGACAATGGCGCGGCCATCATGAAGGCCGAGTACAAGGACATCATGGTCGGCGACCCCGACACCGGCGTCATCGCCGGCGGGGTGGTCACCGGGTTGCTGGACCACGCCTGCGGCTCGGCGGTGCATCTGGCGATGAAGGAGTTCAAGATCATCGCCACCCTCGATCTGCGCATCGACTACATGCGGGCCGCCAAGCCCCACAAGCCGATCTTCGCCAAGGCCGAATGCTACAAGGTGACCCGCTCGGTCGCCTTTGTCCGGGCGGTGGCCTACGACGAGTCGCCGGACGATCCGGTCGCCGCGGCATCCGCCGCCTTCATGCTCGACAGCAGCAAGGGCCGCCACCCCCGCGCGGGCAAGGCGGTGACGTCGTGAGCGACGCCGCCGACCGCCTGAGCGCCATGCTCGAACGCATCCCCTACGCCCGGTTCCTGGGCGTGCGGGCCGATCTGGCCGGGGACGAAATGACGATGATCCTGCCGTTCGGCAACCACATCGTCGGCAACCCCATGCTGCCGGCCATCCACGGCGGGGTGCTGGGCAGCTTCATGGAAATGACCGCCCTGGCCCAGCTGCAGGTCAAGGAAGGCCAGGAGAAACAGCCGCGGGTCATCGACGTGTCGATCGAGTACCTGCGTTCTGGCCGCCCCCTGACCACTTTTGCCCGGGCCGAGATCAAGAAGGTCGGCCGCCGCATCGCCAACGTCCACGTCGAGGCCTGGCAGGAACAGCGGGCCCAACCCATCGCGGCGCTGCGGGCCCACTTCCTGCTGGTGCAGCCGGAAGACTGAGGATTACAGCCCTGTAATTACTTACAGCGCCGTCATTCTCTTACATCGACGTCATGACGCAAGCTTAACAAGCCTTTTCAGGGTCCCTTCAGTATACCTCCAATCACCGGCGGCGCAGGGACGCGCTGCTCAAACGAAACAGAGGGACTACTTGAAATGACCGTTCGCATCTCCAATCTCGCCAGCCTGATCCTGGCTTCGATCCCCGTCATCGCCATCGTGGGCATCGCCCAGATGGAAGCCGCCGCGCGGGCCTTCGGCGCTTGATGCGCCGCCGCGCCGACCTCCACCGGGTCTGACACCTCCCCCCTGCTCAGACCCGGTGGAGCCCCCATCAGCGGAAGACAAAGGCGCCCTTCACGGGCGCCTTTTTCGTTGTACCGTAAGGCCATGATCGCACCCGGCCCCACCCTGACCACCGCCCGCCTGATCCTGCGCCCGACGGCGCGTGAGGACTTCGACGGCTGGGCCGAACTGATGGCCGACGAGGAGAACAGCGGCTTCATCGGCGGGCCGCAGGAACGCCCGGCCGCCTGGCGCGGGATGATGAGCATGGCCGGCGCCTGGGCGCTGGAGGGCTATGCGATGTTCAGCGTGCTCGACAAGGAAACGGGTGAGTGGCTGGGGCGGATCGGACCCTGGGTTCCGGAGGGCTGGCCGGGGACGGAAGTGGGCTGGGCCCTGCTGAAGAAGGCCTGGGGCAAGGGCTATTCGGTCGAGGCGGCCGAGGCGACCATCGACTGGGCCTTCGACACGCTGGGCTGGACCGAGGTCATCCACACCATCGACCCCGCCAACACCGCCAGCCAGGTGGTGGCCAAACGGCTGGGCTCAACCAACTGGGGGCCGAGCAGGCTGCCGCCGCCCTTCGAGGACAAGCCGGTCGACGCCTGGGGGCAGACCCGCGAGCAGTGGCGCGCGCGGGTCCGCTAGAGCCTAGGCCCAGGCCCCGTAGGGATCGACGAACGGCTTGCCGAGCGCCTCGGCAACCGCCGGGTGGGTCAGCTGGCCGCCCAGGACGTTGAGGCCCTTGGCCAGGTGCTTGTCCCGCTTCAGCGCGTCCAGGCCATGGTCGGCCAGGGCCAGGCCGAAGGGCAGGGTCGCGTGGACCAGCGCTTCGGAACTGGTGCGCGGGGCGGCGCCGGGCATGTTGGCGACGCAGTAGTGGACGACGCCATCGACGGTATAGGTCGGCTCGGCGTGGGTGGTCGGGTGGCTGGTTTCGAAACAGCCGCCCTGGTCGATGGAGACGTCGACCAGCACGCTGCCGGGCTTCATCCGCACCAGGTCGGCGCGCTTGATCAGCTTGGGCGCGGCGGCCCCGGCGGTCAGCACGGCGCCGATGACGACGTCGGCTTTCAGGATCTCTTCCTCGATGGCGTCGAGGGTCGAGTAGCGGGTCAGCACGCGGCCCATGAAGATGTCGTCCAGCTCGCGCATCCGGGGGATGGAGCGTTCCAGCACCACCACTTCGGCGTTGAGGCCCATGGCCATGCGGGCGGCGTTCATGCCGACCACGCCGCCGCCGAGCACGGCCACGCGGGCCGGGGGCACGCCGGGGACGCCGCAGAGCAGCAGGCCCATGCCGCCGTTGTGCTTGAGCAGGGTCTCGGCCGCCGAGAAGACGGCGATGCGGCCGGCCACTTCGCTCATCGGGGCCAGCAACGGCAGGCCGCCCTTGGCGTCGGTGACGGTCTCATAGGCGATGGCGGCGCAGCCCGAGGCGATCAGGCCTTCGGTCTGGGCCGGATCGGGGGCCAGGTGCAGGTAGGTGAACAGGATGTGGCGCGGCTCGAGGCGCTCCCACTCGACCTTCTGGGGTTCCTTGACCTTCACGATCATGTCGCTGCCGGCGAAGACGCTGGCGGCGTCGGGGGCGATGGTCGCGCCCGCCTTGACGTAGGCCTCGTCGGCATAGCCGGCGCCGGCGCCCGCGGAGGTCTCGATCAGAACCTGATGGCCCCGCGCGACGTATTCGCGGACCGCCGTGGGCGGCAGGCCCACGCGATGTTCGCCAGGTTTGATCTCCTTGGGCACGCCTACGCGCATGGGCTTTCCTCCTTGGGGCCTCTTTGCGGGGCGTTTGGCCCCTCATTGCCGCAAGGTCAAGGACAGTCTTTCGCTTCAGCCCGGATTCGCGGCCTGACAGACCACCTGGCGGGACTCGGCGATGGCCTCGCGGTCGTATTTCAGTTCGCTGAGCAGGCCGAGCACGGTGGCTTCGTCCTGACCCTCCAGAGGAATGCCTTCACAGACCGCCAGGTTGCGCCCGTCGTCCTGCAGGATGGCGTCATGGGTGGTCATGGCCGCGCAAAAGGCCTTGTAGTCGGCCCCGGGCAGATCCATCCCCTGGCCGGCGGCGAGGGCCGCCTCGGCGTGTTCGGTGGCCGGTTCGAGCACCTTCATGCACTGCCCCAGCCGCTTGGCGGTCAGCTTCTCGAGCTTGGAGGCGGCCGAGGCGGGAGCCGGGCTGATCACCGATCCGCCCAGCCCCGCCAGCGCGATCCCCACGGCGGCCAGAACCGCCATCTTCGCCTTGATCATCAGTTTCCCAATCGAAAGGGCCCAATCCGATGATCTGGCCGCACTAAACGTCTTTTTGGCGCCCCGCCGCGCCCCTTTAAAGGGGGGGCGTCCCACCACGGAGCAGAACCCACGTCGAGGCGTTCGGCCAGTATAGCAGGGTTTGGCCGGGTCCCAGACCGCAAGGCTGGAATAACCCCCAGGGCCGGCGGAGCCGGAGGCCAGGGACCGCTGTCGAAGCGGCTGAGCATTATACCACGCCGCCGCGCAGCAACATGACAAGGCGCGATTCCGCTGTCGGAGGCCAAAACGCCCGCCGGCGTGGCTTTCCTGTGGGCAGGGGCGCGGGGAATGTGGGTGAAAGCGTAGGCATGGGCGTCTCAGGGACGCTGTGATTGTAGGTGTCGGAGAGGCGCCCGGCGCCTACGGCGGCCGGCGTTGAGCGGTGAACCGGGCGCCGCAGGCGAATTTTGCGGTGAATATGTCTAGACATATTCTTTAACCTGTTGATTTTATTGGAATATTATTCCGCTCTCGATGTCCGCCCGGGCGACCCGTCCGCCCGCTGCCACACCCAGCGCGGCGGCGGCGGCGCCTCGACCTCGTCGTCCGAAAGCATCAGCGGACGCACCGCCATGTCGAGGTCGATCCGTTCGCGGGGGCCGCGCCCGGGGCCTACCTGGCCATGAACCCGTTCCGGCGCGTGCCGACGCTGGTCCACGGCGAGTTCGTCCTCTACGAGACCGCCGCCATCACCCGCTACATCGACGAGGCCTTCGACGGGCCGGCGCTGCAGCCGGTGACGGCGGCCTCGCGGGCGCGGATGCAGCAGATCGTCGGCATCATCGACAGCTATGGCTACTGGCCCATGGTGCGCCAGGTCTTCTCGCACCGGGTGTTCAGGCCGCGTCTGGGCCAGGCGGCCGATGAAGACGCGGTGCGCCGGGGCTTGCAGGCCTCGGCCACCGTCCTGCGGGCCCTCGAAGATCTGCTAAGCGACCGCCCCTGGCTGCTGGGCGGACAGCTGACCCTGGCCGATATCCACCTGGCCCCGATGATGGCCTATTTCGCCCCGGCCCCGGAGGGCGGCGCCCTGCTGGCGGAGTTTCCGCGTTTGTCCGGGTGGTGGGGGCGGGCCGCGGCGCGGCCGTCGATGGTGGGGAGCGCGCCGGGACTGCCGGAGCGGGGAGGCTGACGGGGCCGGCCGGTTTCTTGGGAGAAATCTATATAGTGTCCCCGAATTTCCAGGCTTCGTATTGACTTGTCTGTCCGCGACAGCTGGATCAAAGCCCAGATGACAGAATGGCGCAGAGCCCGTTCCCCGGGGTTTTGAGCCCCCTCGGCCGATCCAAGGCCTCGTCGCCATGAGCGAGCAAATTATGAGTTTCACGCTGCAAGTTGGGGGGACTGTGCAGAATTTGCCCCCAAGTTTTCCGGAGCCTGTGGATAAAGCTCCCGCCTTAGAGGAGGCAAGAGAACCTAAATGTGGGCTTTCTCACCGGGTTTCGCACCACATATAGGTTGCGAATACGCAATTATGGCGCATTCTCGGCATGCTGATTCGAGTCAAGAGGTGGCTAGACAGCCGAAAAAACTAAGTCTAAGTTGCCCACGCAAATAAAAATTTGCCCGCAAGCACAAACTTTCGTTGGGCTTGCGGGCAGTTAAATTCGACCTCGGCAGCTATGGGCCGATGGGTATTACAGCCGTATCAGCGGTTTCTGCCGGACAGGGCCTGCGTGAACATCACGCAGAACCATCCGGCAACCGCCACGGCGACCAGAGTCGTCATGGGGTTTACCTCCCAAGGGTTCACGCTAACGACTCAGCTCGCCTCTGCGGTCGGTGTTACGAGCACCGATTCACAGGAAAAGGCCGCCCCGAGGGGCGGCCTTTTTTGAAAGCCCAGCCTAGCGGCACGGCAACGCTGCGCCACATTTCAACGTTTGTCGAGTGCAGATGCGATCTTGGCACGGAATTTGATTGGGGACTTTAACGTGCCGAGGAAAGAGCGCGCAGACAAAGGGCGCCGTCACGGTGTTAGGACTGGATATCGGTTCGTTCGGCGATCTGACCGCGAGAAGTTTTGTCCCGACACACTCCGCTTCGTTTTGGCGGCCGCACGCGAGACTCACGATGGTTCGGGCGGCTTGAACCAGTCCGCCTTCCAAGATCTAGTCAATGCCGCTTGGCCGGAAGGCCGGCTCGGAAAATCTGCTTTCACCCGATCAATCTTTGATGCTGCGGAGGCCGGCAAGGCCCCCTTTCACTACGCCTATCTGGAGGCTTACGCCCGAGCTCTCGGAGTGCCCTCGGCGCTCTTGTTGCTGGTTTCAAGGTTCTATTCGGAGGGAGAACGTGCTGGACCTAGCGCGGCGCTGAGCGTTCTCGATGGCATGGAGGCCGCGATTCAGGAACTACGCAAACAGAGTGCCGACGTCACATCCCCAACTAGAGCAGGCGTACGTCTCGTCCTTGACCGATATCTTTGTCTTCCCGGATCGGCGTAACCGGTCGATCCGACGCCCGCTCAAAGGGCGGCGCTTGATTCCGAGTCGTCTTGGAGGTTGGTGAGAACACTGATCGCGGCGTCCATCGTTCTCTGATCCACTTTCAGAACCAAATCTCGGATTGGCAGGCCGTCGCCCCCCACTGCCGGCTCGATGCTGCCAGGCGTAGAAAAGGCCGACAGATGGTTGTCAATCAGCCGCGCCACTACTGAACGCACGGAAGATTCCACGCCATCGATAGCTAGGTGGGCAACATGCTCCTGGGCGAATTTTGCAATCTCTAGCGGACTTTGTATCGGCAGCATGACCACTCTAGCGGCCGAAGGCTCCTTGGACGCAGAGTAGGGGATTTCGCTGACGGCGATGCCCCAGCGATATTGTTCGGCGTTGGAATCGAGTTCTTCCATTTTTCGGAAGCAGGTGATTCTCAATCTATCAGGTTCCGACCTCGCCGACCCAATCAACCAGATCAGGTTGTTCAACGAGACAACAACGCCATCGAACTTGTCGATCGAGCCGCCTTGGCGAAGGAACCATTGCTCGAACCTAAGCTCACGCTGCTTTCTGTATATCCTCAGAATTTCTCTCGCGATCGGCTTCGAGCGCTCCTCAGAGAATCGCATCTTGTAACATTCATAGACCCCCTCCATCGCGGCCGAGAGAAGCGGCAGGCGATCAAAGTGGCCGTCTGTTTCAATGACGATGCTACCATTGACAGAGAGGTGGACCCTCTCCCGCTCTCCAACGGGCGAAGATTTCTTCACATACCGACCGATCTGGGCGAATACCTGCTTCCTCGCATCATCCAATGATGAGTATTCAATTCTGCCATCTATATAACTTTGCAAGAAGACGAAGGCAGTCGATCGCGCAGGCGCGCTTGAGCGGTCAAACCAATTTATGATCGACTGCTTCGAAATTGGGCGATCAGATAGAGACTCCAAGTGAGCTATGAGCTCAACTCGAAGCTGGTCCTGTCGATCGCCCAGCCCCAACCCAAATCTAACAAAACAGAGCTTGTTGAGAAAATTGGCTCGGTTGATTGCGCCTGTCGGCCCCGCCTTCTCCGCCACGCATCGCCTCTAAGTAAGTTTTGGAGAAGCTGCCTAACTTGCGCGCGAGTTTTCGTCAATGTCAGGTAAGTTTTGATTTATTGCTCCGGCATGGGCGCGTTCATGAGTGGGGCACGCCGCTCTTCACTACCGACGCGTCGTCACCGGAAGCGGCGTGTGTTCCTACGCTTCTTTCACGCCGCCTATGAGTCCGACGGCCTTCGGTGGACGATTCACCTGTACAGATGTCTACTTCTGAGTTGGCGGCGCTGCACCAAGCAGAATACAGACGGACCGGACCAAGGTGACCGGAGCACCTATGACCCCGATTTCATATTCTCGCGCTCGTCAGTTGGGCTGACCGAAAAACTCGACGGCGTGATTGTTGTAGAGGTGCGCCACGATATCCAGCATCCCGCGCACTATGATGTTCCAGTCAGCGTCACTCTTTTGGACCGCTTCGTGCGCTGGGCGGTAGTGCACGATCATGTTTCTAAGGCCGTAAAGTTCTTCAGCCATGCGCGTGTATCGCTTGTCATGCGTGTCCGCCTGCACGGCAAGACCGGCGCAAACTGTCGAGATCAATGCTTCACCGCACAGAGAGGCTAGCCCCACGAAGGCTTCAGATTCCTTCGGCCGCCAGGACAGGTGGTCTTCGATGACCTTAGCCAATTCGCGAGGTGAAGCGGCAAACTTGAGCTGCGCCTTCAGCACCCCGAACCGCTTCATGCCGTAGAGCTGTTCTATGCAGCGGTAAGTCTCAAGGAATAAGTTTTCCCAAGAGATCGAAAGCACGCCTTGGACCAGATTGCGGAATGGGATGAGCGGAGAGTCCGCCTCGAACACCCGTGCCAGGATTTTCACCGTCTCCGGTTCCAGAGAGATCGGCCCGTCAAAATAAGTGCGAACGAGAACCGATCCGAGCACCCTGTCCGTCAGTGCGTGGTAGTCCGCCGCTGCCGTCGCCCGATATACACGAAGCGAAGGGAACAACGGTTCGATTTCCATGAGGTCATGGCCGTCGTAGCCGGCACCATTGCCGACGAATTGTTCGTCCAGAACCTGTTTAACTGAGGCCGCCGTAACTCTTGCTGGCGGCCGAACCTGAGCTTCCAACACCGCCAATGCAAAAAGTCCGGGGGTGGGATCAACCGCTTCAAGGTCTGGAGGAACCTCATCGGCTTCGGGCAACCCGAACGTGCAGAAGTATAATACGCCATCGTGTTCGACGCGCGCGAAGCGAATCTGGCGCGTCACGATGCGTACATCGACCTCGGCCTTGGACATCAGCGCCAAGTCCGCCGGGTCGCCGTTCTTGATCCACCGTCCAGCCTCCGGGTTGACGACCGGATCATCCAGTTGGGCAGCAAAATCTACGAGGCGACCGAAGAGGGCGTTGCTCATGTCAATGCGCTTGCGGGCCACATCAGGCTCTCCAGCACACCCCCATGGACGGGACGGCGAAACTCTCCTCGATCAGAACCTTGAAGGCCGTCTCAAAGAACGCCCGTTCGTGGCGGCCCACGGCGGACCGCTTTTGCCCCCCGAGCTTTTCACGCAGCACGTCGAGCGACAGAAAGGCAGTCAAGTCCTCCGGCGACATCTGCGCCAGCTTTTGCACGAGGCCGGATGCGGCACCTTGAAGCGAGTCTAACGCCGCTTGGCTATCGGCGTCGGCCCGGTCCATCCCCAAACGCCCGAGGACCGCCAAGGCGCAAGCGACGATGAAACCAATGCGCGCCGGCTGGCTGTCGAAGATATTGCGACCGATAGTGAACTTCGAACTGACTGTCTCATCCGCACCCTCGGTATCGGCAGCTTCAAGCCTGGAGAACGCTTTGTCCACGTCCACAAGAATTTGGATAATCGGATAAAAATAGTGGTCGTACTTCTTGGACGCGATTGCCTCGGCGATATCGAGGCGCGAGAACTCGTCGGCCAAAGTCTCCTGAGTGTCGATCTCAGTCCGACGAATGCCAAACGCTAGATAGGCTTCCACCATGCTGTCGGCACTGAACTCGCCGCCCTTGTACCTTCGCTCTGCCTTTTCGAGGCTGAGGAGCCGCTCGAAGTGAATCTTAGCCTTCATCTGCTCGACCAAAGGCGCGTAGATCACCAGCAACTGGCGCTTGATGTTCCACGGCACTTGGCCCGTGTTCAGCACAAGCATGCGGTAGATTAGGCTGTCGGTGCTCTGAGCTAGCCAGCATTCAACTCGGACAGTCTGCTCACCAACTTTCGGGTCGGATTCGACGGCATCGAGAAGGGCCGTGGTGCGCTGCATGCCATCGATGATCGAGATCGACTCAATCCACTCCTTGGTCACCCGTGCAATGACCTCATCCGGGCTCATCGCTTCGATGGAATCTAGATCGTCGGCAATAACGACGCCGATTACCACCGGGGGAAGAATGGCCCCCCGCTTGATGTCCTCAACCATCCGCCCCCGGATGCGGCGCCCGGTTGTTGTCTTGAGCGGTTCGCGTTGACCCTTCAGGCCCCCGCGCTTGCGGTACGCGCCCTCGACCAACGCAAGGTAGTCGTTGACGGTCATGCCGGTCATGACTGACCAGCAGTCGACGCGATAGTCGCGGAGCTTTGCTGTTTGCGGAGTATCTGCCACTTGGTCCTCTTCGTCCGGACGGTAGCCGATCAAATTGGATGCAGGAAGGCCGACTCTTCTCTCGCCGACGTATTGCCATTGGGATCTCCAACTGGAATCGAAGCGGTCTTCGTGCCGACGGAAAGCGAAGGGGGAACGGCGTTGGGAAAGAGCGATTAGGGAGGGTTACTCCTAGGGTCGCGCTGGAAACCTGCCTGTTTCAGGTACCGGCTGGCCCGCCCCGCTACCCCCAATTTTCCCCTCCCGCACGAAGTTTGAACCGGCTCATTGACCGGCGTTCGACCTTGGCCTCATCCTCCGGAAAACACGCCTTTCTCAGGGGATGCGGCCATGGCGCCGAGCGACGACAACACCGGCGATCACGGCGCCGAGCCGGCCAGCGAGCCCGCCCGGAAATCCCGCTTCGGCGGGGGGAATTTCAGCATGCCCAGGGGCCTGTCGCCCACCGTCGCGGTGGTGGCGGCGGCGATGTTGGCGCTGGGGTTTGGCGGGGGGTATGTGGCGGCCACGACCGGGGTGTTCACCGGCGGGCAGGGCGGGCCCGGCGGGTCGGTGGCGACAGTGGAGAAGAACGGGCGGTCGCCCGGGGCGCTGGCCTGGAATCTGTTCGGCAAGCCTCGGGGGGCGAACGCGCCTCGGCGGGGGATTCCGAAGCCCGATGGGTTCGCGGTTTGGCGCACGCGGCTGGATACCAGCGCGGCCGAGCCGAAGGCCTGTGTCGAGATGTCCCGGGAGCTGGATGAGGCCAAGGCCTATGGGGACTATGTGCTGGTTTCGCCGGACCTGGGCGGGACGCCGGCGGTCAGCGTCAATCCGAAGAAGAAGACCGAGCTGTGCATCGCCGGCATGGGGTTCGATGACCGGCGGGTGACGCTGCTGAAAGGGCTGCCCGGCAAGGGCAATGACAAGCTGTCGGCCAATGCCGACGTCGACTTCACCTTTGGCGAGAAGCCGCCCTACGTCGGCTTCGCCGGCAACGGGGTGATCCTGCCGCGCGAGGACAGCGACGGGGTGGGGATCGAGACGGTCAATGTCTCGCGGCTGGCCATCGAGGTCTGGCGGGTGTCGGACCGCAACCTGGTGCGCAAGTCGATCAGTTCGCCCGATCCGACCGGCGAGGGCGACTGGGCCGGGGACTATGGCGACGACAGCCCCGACGACGAGGGCCGGGTGGTCTGGAAGGGCGACGTGGCGGTGCGCGGCGGCCAGGGCGAGCGGGTGACCACCGTCTTCCCGCTGGGCGCGGTGCTGAAGGAGATGAAGGCCGGCGGCTATGTGATCAAGGCGCGGGACGCCTCGGCCGGGGTCAAGCAGGACGGCGAGGGCGAGGGCACCAATCCGGCCCAGGCGCGGCGCTGGATCATGTTCACCGACATGGCGCTGGCCGGGTACGACGGGGCCGAGAGCCTGGACGTGGTGGTGCGGTCGCTGAAGTCGGCGAAGACCATGGCCGGGGTGCGGGTCGCCCTGGTGGCGCGCAATGGCGAGGACCTGGCCGAGGCCAAGAGCGACGGCAGCGGGCGGGTGCGGTTCCTGCGGCCGCTGCTGAAGGGCGAGAATGGGCTGAAGCCCAAGATGGTCATGGCCTATGGGCCGCAGGGCGATCTGGCGGTGCTGGACCTGGACCGGTCGCCGGTCGATCTGTCGAAACAGGGCGTAGGCGGTCGGAGTGGGCCGGCGCCCGATGAAGACGAGACGGGCGGGCGGATCGCCGGGGCCGATGTCGATGGGTTCCTGTATGGCGACCGGGGCATCTATCGGCCGGGCGAGACAGTGCACCTGACCGCCATGATCCGCGATCTGCAGTCCAGGGCGGTGAAGAACCGCAAGGGCGTGATCACGGTGAAGCGGCCTTCGGGGGTCGAGTTCAAGAAGTTCGCCTTTGACGGGGCGCCCAAGGGGGCGGTCAGCTATGACGTCGCCCTGCCCAAGAGCGCGCCGCGCGGGCGATGGACGGCGACCCTGACCATCGAGGGGCTGGAGGGCGAGGCGGGCAGTCTGTCGTTCTCGGTCGAGGATTTCGCGCCGCAGCGGCTGGCCGTCGATACCGAGGGCAACGCCAAGGTTCCGGTCACCGCCGGCGAGACGCGCAATGTCGCGGTCACGGCGCGGTTCCTCTACGGGGCGGTGGGCGCGGGACTGCAGACCCAGGGCGAGGCGCGGTTGAGCGCCGATCCGAACCCCTTCCCGGCCTATAAGGATTTCCGCTGGGGCGACGAGAAGGACAGTTTCCAGGAGAAGTTCCTGGAGCTGGGCAGCTCGGTCACCGACGGCGAGGGCAAGGCCATCCTGGCCATCGATAGCGGCGAGGCCGGCGAGACGGCGGTTCCGCTGAAGGTGTCGGTCACGGCTAGCGTGTTCGAGCCGGGCGGTCGGCCGGTGCGCGAGAGCCTGTTCCTGAAGGTTCGGACCAAGCCGCTCTACTTCGGCGTCAAGATCGACGAGGGTGAGGGCGGCGGGTCGAACCCGACGGTCGGCATCGACGTCATTGCCGTCAATGCGGCGGGGGCGCGGGTTGCGGCGCCGGGGACGACCTACACCCTGATCAGCGAGAACTGGGACTATGACTGGTTCCAGCAGGACGGGCGCTGGCAATGGCGGCGGACCAGCCGTGACGCGGTGATCACCAAGCAGACGATCACCGTCGGCGCCGGGGCGCCGGCCAAGATCGGGCGGCGTCTGGAATGGGGCGACTACCGGCTGGAGATCGAGGGGCCGAACGGGGCCAAGACCCTGATCCGCTTCTCCTCGGGCTGGGGCAGCGCGGCCCAGGACGGAGAGGCGCCCGACTTCGTGCGCATCGGCCTGACCAGCAAGAACCCGGGCCAGGGCGACACCATCGACCTGACCATCAAGTCGCCGTACGCCGGCGAGGCCCAGGTGGCGGTGGCCACCGACCGGGTGATCGAGTTCAAGACCTTCGCCGTGCCGGCGGGGGGCACGACGCTGAAGCTGAAGACCAGCGCGGCCTGGGGCGGCGGGGCCTATGTCCTGGTCAGCGTGGTGCAGCCGCGCGATCCGGTGGCGACGCCGAAGCCGCGCCGGGCGCTGGGGCTGATCTATGTGCCGCTGGACCCGAAGGGGCGGAAGCTGACCGTCGAGCTGGGCACCCCTGAGAAGCTGGGCGCCAAGGCCGATGTGGTCGTGCCTGTGACGGTCAAGGGTCTGGGCGTCGGCCAGCGGGCCAAGGTCACCGTCGCGGCGGTGGACGAGGGGATCCTCAGGCTGACCAAGTTCGCCAGTCCCGATCCGGCCAAGTGGTATTTCGGCAAGCGAGCCCTGACCATCGACTACATGGACGACTACGGGCGGCTGCTGGACGCCAACCTCGGGGCGCCGGCGAACGTCAACTTCGGCGGCGACCAGCTGGGCGGCGAGGGGCTGACGGTGACGCCGATCAAGTCGGTGGCGCTGTGGAGCGGCATCGTCGAGACCGACATGTTCGGCAAGGCGACGGTCAGGCTGCCGGCGGCCGACTTCAACGGCGAGCTGCGGGTCATGGCCGTGGCCTGGACGGATGAGGCGGTCGGCTCGGCTGCGAAGCCGATGACGGTGCGCGAGCCGGTGGTGGCGGACCTGAACCTGCCCCGGTTCCTCAGCCCCGGCGACAAGCCGACAGCGACGCTGGAGCTGCACAATGTCGAGGGCAAGGCCGGCGACTACACGGTCGAGACCAGCGCCACCAATGGCATCGTCATGCAGTTCAAGAAGGTGGTGCGGCTGATCCTGGGCCAGCGGATCGCCGAGAAGATCCCCTTCCTGGCGCCGGACCGGATCGGCATCGGCGAGGTCAGCTTCAAGGTGGCCGGGCCTGACTTCTCGACCGCCAAGAGCTATCCGATCCAGAGCCGGCTGGGCTGGGGCGCGGTGACCCGCGCCACCACCGAGCAACAGGCGGGCGGCGCGACCTGGACGCCGGACGCGGCCCTGCTGTCGGGCATGGCGGCGGGCGATGTGACGCTGCAGGTCAGCTACTCGCCGTTCAAGGGCTTCGACCCGGCGGCGATCGCGGCGGCCCTGTCGCGGTACCCGTACGGGTGCACGGAACAGACGGTGTCGGTGGCCTATCCGCTGCTCTATGCGCGGCAGGTGGCGCCCGATCCGAAGGACCGCAAGTCGAGCGCGGCCTTGAACGAGGCGGTCGGCAAGCTGCTCGACCGGCAGACGCTGGACGGGGCCTTCGGGCTCTGGCGGGTGGGCGACGGCGAGGCGGACGCCTGGCTGGGCGCCTATGCGACCGACTTCCTGGTCGAGGCCAAGTCGCGCGGCGCGCCGGTTCCGGACAGCGCCCTGCAGCGGGCCATGTCGGCGATGCGGGCCATCAGCCGGCCGGACGGCTGGGTCTCGGTCGGTTACCGCACCGAGTATCCGGCCTGGTGGGCGCGCAGCGAGGCGGAGTCCAAGCTGGCCACCGAACGGATGCGGAGCAGAGCCTCGGCCTACGCCCTCTATGTGCTGGCCAAGGGGGGTCAGGGCGATCTGGCGCGGCTGCGCTGGTGGCACGATGTGCAGATGAAGAAGGACGACAACCCGGTGGCCCGGGCGCAGGTCGCCGCCGGCCTGGCCCTGATGGGCGACAAGGCCCGGGCGCGGTCGGCGCTGAAGGGGGCGGTGGCCAAGCTGGGCTACCGTGACGAGCAGGACTGGTACCAGAGCCCCCTGCGCGACATCGCCGCCGTCATCGCCTACGGCTATGAGGCCGGCGAGCCCGCCATCGTGCGGCCGCTGGTCGACCGGCTGGACGGCGTGGTGCGCGATCCGGACTCGCTGAATACGCAGGAGCAGGCGCGCCTGCTGCAGGCGGCCGCGGCGATGATGAAGGCCAGCGGGCCGATCAACATCGAGGCGGTCGGCGCCACGGCCCTGGAACCGGCCGGCGGCGTGCCGCGCTGGGCGGTCGGCAAGCTGCAGGACGCGCGGTTCACCAACAAGGGCGGGACGTTGTGGCGGACGGTGACGGTGCGGGGGACGCCCCTGGTGGCGCCCGGCGCCGGAGCCAGCGGGGTCAGCGTCGGCAAGCAGCTCTTCACCATGCAGGGCGGCGGCGTGAACCTCGGCGGCGTGACCCAGGGCGACCGGATCATCGTGCTGCTGACCGGACGGTCGAGCCAGGGACGCACGATTGCCCTGGTCGTCGACGATCCGCTGCCGGCCGGGTTCGAGATCGAGACCGTGCTGTCGCCGGAAGACGCCAAGGACGGTCCGTTCAAGTTCCTCGGCGAACTGACCGGGGCGGATGTCCAGGAGTCGCGGGATGACCGCTACATCGCGGCATTGGACCTGGAGGGGAACAAGCCGTTCGCCCTGGCCTATGTGGCAAGGGCGGTGACCCCCGGCGACTTCTTCTACCCGGGCCCGCAGGCGCAGGACATGTACCGTCCGGCGGTGAACGGGCGCGGTGGAGCGAGCCGGGTGGTGATCGTCGGGCGGTGAGCAAACGTCGTGCGTGAGTTTGAGCGTCTCCCTTCCCCTCGAGGGGGAAGGGTCGGGGATGGGGTGTTCGCACCGGTCCATGTGGGAGCGCTCGCCAAGGCGCCGGCGCCCAGGTGAGCCCCTCCGTCATCAGCGGGGACACACCCCCTCCCAACCCTCCCCCCTCGAGGGGGAGGGCTTGGCCGCCGCCTGAGCGCTTCATTCCCCTGATCGTCCGGCTGTTGATCCTCCTCGTCGCCGTCCAGACCGTCCTCATCGCCCTCGACCTCGCCTTCCCACCGGACATGGGCCGGGCGGAGCGGTCCTCCCCCGTCGCGCTTGACCGCAACGGCGCCTGGCTGCGCGCCCTGCCCGTCGAAAACGGCCGCTGGCGCATCCGGGCCGACCTTTCCCGCACCGACAAGACCTTCCAGCGGCGGGTGATCCGCATCGAGGACCAGCGGTTCTGGGTTCATCCAGGGGTCGATCCCCTCTCCCTGGTCCGGGCCGTCGGCAGCGCGGCGATCCGGGGCCGGGTGACCAGCGGGGCCTCGACCCTGACCATGCAGACGGCGCGGCTGCTCGAACCCCGGCCGCGCAACGTCGGGTCCAAGCTGATCGAGATGGTGCGGGCGCTGCAGCTCGAGGCGCGGATGTCGAAGAAGGAGATCCTCGCCCTCTACCTGACCCTGGCGCCCTACGGCGGCAATCTGGAGGGGGTGCGGGCCGCCTCGCTCAGCTATTTCGGCCATGAGCCCGAGAGCCTGACCAACGGCGAACAGGCCCTGCTGATCGCCCTGCCCCAGGCGCCGGAGGGCCGGCGGCCGGACCGCTTCCCCGACGCCGCGCGGCGGGCGCGGGACACGGTGCTGAGCCGGATGATCCGCTCGGGGATGATCAGCGAGGCCGCCGGGCATGAGGCGGAGACGGAAGCCCTGCCCCGGCGCGCGGCCTTCCCGTCCAACGCCTGGCACATCTCCGGACAGCTGGCGCGGGCGGCGGACTGGCGGACGCCGAGCGTGCATTCGACCATCGATGCAGGCCTGCAGGCGCGGCTGGAGCCGCTGGCGGCCAGTTACGCGCGGGCGCAGGGGCCGGAGGCGACGGCGGCCATCCTGGTGGTCGAGATCGAGGGGCGGGCGGTGCGGGCCGTGGTCGGGTCGGCAGGGCTGGACCGGCCGGGCGGCTGGATCGACATGACCCGGGCGGTGCGCTCGCCGGGCTCGGCGCTGAAGCCCTTCATCTATGCGATGGCCTTCGATGACGGCAAGGCGGCGCCGGACACCCGCATCCAGGACGTGGCCACGCGGTTCAAGGACTATCAACCGGAGAACTTCGACCGGGTGTTCCGGGGTGAGGTGACGGCGTCGGAGGCCCTGGCCCATTCGCTGAACGTCCCGGCCGTGGCGATGATGGAGAAGATCGGGCCGCGCAGTTTCCTGGGGCGGCTGGAGAATGTCGGCGTCGAGCTCAAGCGCCCCGACACCGGCCGGCCGGACCCGGGGCTGGCGATTGCGCTGGGCGGCGAGGGCATCACCCTGCGCGACCTGGCGGTGCTCTATTGCGCGCTCGGCGACGAGGGGCTGGCCAAGCCGCTGGCCTTCACCGAGGAGGACGCGCGGCGGAACGGGCGGTCCGGCGGACGGAGGCTGGTCGGCGCCAAGGCTGCGGACCAGGTGCTCGACATCCTGCGCGACGCGCCGGGGCCCAAGGGGCGGATCCCCAGCGCGCTGACGCGGGGCGGCCCGGGCCTGGCCTTCAAGACCGGCACCTCCTACGGCTTCCGCGACGCCGTGGCGGCGGGGGTGGCCGGCGGCTATGTGATCATCGTCTGGACCGGGCGCGCCGACGGCGGCGCGCGCGGGGGTTTGACGGGGCGCGAGGCGTCGCTGCCGCTGCTGTTCGATGTGGCGGATCTGGTCGGGGGCCAGAGAAGCGCCCCGCCGCCGATTGCACCCAAGGCGGCGCCACAAGCCCTGCAGCGCCTGGAGAAGGCCGATGCCGGCCCGCGCCTGATCTTCCCGCCGGACCGGGCGACGGTGCAGGTCGACAGCTTCGGCCCTGGATCACGCGGCCTGGCGCTGGCGGCCGGCGGCGAGGGCCTGAGCTGGTACATCGACGGGGCGCCGATTCCCGTGGAGCCGATCAGCGGCAAGCCGATCTGGCGGCCGGCGGCGCCGGGATTCTATGCCGTGAAGGTGATCGACAGCGCCGGGCGCGAGGCCAAGGCGCGGGTGCGGATCAAGGGGGGATAGGGCTCAAGCAAAAGGGCCGCCGGTTTCCCGACGGCCCTTTCGAACTTCAAGCAGAAGCGTCGCCTACCGGGCGGGCTTCTTCGGGGCCGCGATCAGGCCTTCACGCTGGGCGCGCTTGCGGGCCAGCTTGCGGGCGCGACGGACGGCTTCGGCCTTTTGACGGGCGCGCTTTTCCGACGGCTTTTCGTAATGGACGTGGCGCTTCATCTCGCGGAACGAGCCTTCGCGCTGCATCTTCTTCTTCAGGGCCTTAAGCGCCTGGTCGACATTGTTGTCGCGGACGAAAATCTGAACCAGGGGTATCTCTCCTTCGGCTGCCCGCCGCACGCCTGAGCGGCAGGGCGGTCGAAAACAAATATCTGCGGACCCCCACAGAGAAAGTCCCTGTCGGAGCAAGGCGCGCGGGATAGCAGAGGCAGGCGGCCTTGTCCACGGTGCGGCGCCAATCAATGAGTCGGATCAACGGCTTGTCGCCACGCCGCCACAGCCGCGTATAGAATGGACGCCATGACCGCCGCTGCTGAAACGACCGTCAAGGGCCAGGACTGGGCTTCCGAAACCGAGGGCCGCATCCTCGACGAGGCCCTGCCGCTGTGCGTCCACATGGGCTGGACCCGGCCGATGACCCTGGCCGCCGGACGCAAGGCGGGGCTGACCGCCGGCGAGACCGATCTGTTGTTGCCGCATGGGCCGCGCGACCTGGCCGCCCTGCTCTCGCGCCGCCATGACGCGATGGCCCTGACCGCCCTGCCCGATCCGGCGGGCCTGAAGATTCGCCAGCGCATCCGGGCCGCCGTCGAGGCGCGGCTGGAAGCCGCCAGCGGCGACCGCGAGGCGTTGCGGCGCTGGGCGGGGTATCTGAGCCTGCCGCTCAACCTGCCGCTGGCCCTGCGGCTGGTGTGGGAGAGCGCCGATGGGCTGTGGCGCTGGGCCGGGGATACGGCGACCGACGAGAACCACTATTCGAAGCGGGCGATTCTCTCGGCCATCCTGGTGTCGACCACGGCGATCGACCTGGCGTCGGGGCGGGAGGCGGCGCTGAGCTACCTCGACGCCCGAATCCAGAACGTCATGGACTTCGAGAAGTGGAAGGCGGGACTGAACCCCGCTGATCTCGCCCGCGAGGTCGCCGGGGCGTTGGCTTCGATCCGCTACGGGCGGCCGTGAGCGTTGTCGTGCGGCCGGCGGCGCCGGCGGACCGGGCGCTGATCGAAGGCCTGATGCAGTTCTACGTCTATGACTTTTCAGAGCTGGAGCCGAAGGGGTCGGACCGGTTCGATGTCGATGCGGACGGGCGGTTCGAGGCCTATCCGCTCGACCCCTATTGGCGGGACGAGGGGTACTGGCCGCTTGTGATCGAGGTTGACGGCAAGGCGGCGGGTTTCGCCCTGGTCAACCAGCAGAGCCATCGCGGGGCGGTCAACGACCGGCACATGGGCGAGTTCTTCGTGGCCCGGAAATTCCGCAAGGGCGGGGTGGGGACAGAGGCGCTGCGGCAGGTGTTCGGGCTGCATCCCGGGGTGTGGGAAGTGGCTGTGGTCGAGCGCAATGCGGCGGCGAAGGGGTTCTGGGCGCAGGCGCTCCGCAGTTGCGGCGGGCGGGATGTGGCGCAGCACGAGGGCGACGGCGTTCACTGGACGGGGCCGATCTGGAGCTTTCGGATCTAGCGGAGGCAGCGCCCTCCCAAGCTCTCCCCCCGCGAAGTGGGGGGAGGACCGCTTTCGAGCCTCGAGCGAGAAAGCAGGAGGCGGGCCCACCGGCGGTGGGGATTTCGCGCTGTTCCGTTACGCGCCGGCGTCGGTGTTGGCAGCGCACGACCGCCGGTGGAAGTCCCGTCTCCTGTTTTGTCGCTCGCGCTCCAAAACGGTCCTCCGCCCCAAGGGCGGAGAGCGAGAACTCATTGGCCGTCGCTCTACAGCGGCCCCCGCATGCGGTTCACGTGGGCCATCTTCCTGCCAGGGACGGTTTCGCGTTTGCCGTAGAGGTGGACCCTCGCGTCGGGGTCGGCGGCGAGTTTGGGCCAGGTGTCGACCTCATCGCCGAGGAGGTTGAGCATCTCGACGCGGGCCAACGCCGCCGTCGAGCCCAGCGGCCAGCCGGCGACGGCGCGGATGTGCTGTTCGAACTGGTCGACGGCGCAGCCGTCCTGGGTCCAGTGGCCGGTGTTGTGGACGCGCGGGGCGATCTCGTTGACCAGCAGCTGGCCGTCGGCGAGTTGGAACAGCTCGACGCCCATGACCCCGACGTAGTCGAGGCCGTCCATGATCTGCAGGGCGATGCGTTCGGCCTGGTCGAGCAGGGCCTGGTCGGCGGCGGCCGGCGCCACCGTGCGGCGCAGGACGCCGCCCTCGTGGTGATTTTCGCCGAGCGGATAGACGGCGGTCTCGCCGTCGCGGCCCCGGGCGGCGATGACCGACAGCTCGCGCACGAAATCGGCGCGGGCTTCGAGGATGGCGGGCTTGCCGCCGATCAGGTCAAAGGCGGCGGCCTCGTCGGCCAGCTTTTCGATCCAGGTCTGCCCCTTGCCGTCATAGCCCTCGCGGCGGGTCTTCAAGAGGCAGGGGTGACCCAGCGCCTGGGCGGCGGCCGGGATGTCGGCCGGGCCGTCGATGGCGGCGAAGGCGACGGTCGGGGCGCCGACCGCGTTGAGGTAGGTCTTTTCGCTGACCCGGTCCTGGGCGACGGCAAGGGCCATCGGTCCAGGCGCGACACGGGCCCCCAGATCGATCAGGGCGTCGACCGTGGCGGCCGGGACGTTCTCGAACTCATAGGTGATGACATCGCAGAGGCGGGCGAAGGCGGCGAGACTGACCGGCTCGTCATAGGGGGCGACGATCGTCTCGCGCACCACGCGGGAGGCCGGGCTGTCCTCGTCAGGGGTATAGATGACCACGTCGAGGCCAAGCCGGGCGGCGGCCAGGGCCAACATGCGGCCCAGCTGTCCCCCGCCGAGGACGCCGATGGTGGATCCGGGGGCGAGGGGAAAGCTCATCAGTCTTCGACCGTTTCGGCGACCGCCTCAGTCTGGCGGGCGCGGAAGTCGGCCAGGCGGCCACTGAGCGCCTCATCGGAGAGGGCGAGGATCTGGGCGGCCAGCAGGCCGGCGTTCTTGGCCCCCGCCACCCCGACGGCCAGGGTCGCGACCGGGATGCCGCCGGGCATCTGGACGATGGACAGCAAGCTATCCAAACCATTCTGCAGCTTGCTCTCGACCGGCACGCCGAGCACCGGCAGGTCGGTCATCGAGGCGGTCATGCCCGGCAGGTGGGCGGCGCCGCCGGCCCCGGCGATGATCACCTTGACGCCCGCGGCCTTGGCGCCCTTGGCGAAGGCGTAGAGCCTGTCTGGGGTGCGGTGGGCGGAGACGACCTTGGCCTCATAGGCCACGCCGAGCGCGTCGAGGCTGTCGGCCGCATGCTTCATGGTCGGCCAGTCGGACCGGCTGCCCATGATGATCGCCACCGGCGCTGCGCTCATGTCACATCCTCAGAAGGAAAGGGGCGCTGTATAGCAGGCCTTGTTGCGCCGCAACCGATGGAACAGAATCATCGAGGGCGGGCGAAGGATGATTCTGCGATGAAGATCGGCGGTGCGAGAGCGGAAGCCTTTTCGGCCATCCGTCGGCGTGCCCTCACCGCAGCCGGGGCGCAGGTCACCGGCCAGGCGTCGGAGGCCGACAAGGCCGGGTTCCTGGGCCTGACCGAAGCCGAGCTGACCCCCAGCGTGCAGGGCGCGCTGAAGACGCTGCTGGGCGAGATCGACGACCTGCGCGGCGAGGTTTCGCGGCTGAAGGGCCAGCTGTCCGAAATGGAAGGCCTGGCCGACCGCGATGTGCTGACCCCGGTGTTGAACCGGCGGGCCTTCATGCGGGAACTGGGGCGGATTTCGACATTTGCCCAGCGCTACGGGGCCGACGCGTCCCTGGTCTATTTCGACCTCGACGGCTTCAAGAGCGTCAACGACCGGTTCGGCCATGCGGCCGGTGATGCGGCGCTCAAGGCCGTGGCCGAACGGCTGGTGGCCAATGTCCGGGACAGTGACATCGTCGGACGCCTCGGCGGCGACGAGTTCGCGGTCATTCTTGTGCAGGCCGATCTGGCGACAGCAAAGGCCAAGGCCGAAAGCCTGGTCAAGGTGATCGAGGGTGCGCCGGTGACCTTCGGCGACTGGTCGGCGCCGCTGCACATCACCGCCGGGGTGCGCCAGATCGAGCCCGGCGCCGATCCGGAAACCGCCTTGGCCGAGGCTGACGCCACCATGTACGTGCGCAAGCGCGACCGGCCGGCGGACTAGGCCCGCTCGTCCAGGATCACGATGCGGTTCGACAGTTCGTTGGGATTGTCGGCGCGCGGTGGGACATGGGCGGCCAGGATGTCGCCCGACTTTTCGATAGCGGCGATGTAGCCCCCCGCGAGGTCGCCCGAGCGCAGGCCGGCGACCAGCAGGGCGACGACCTCTTCCCAGACGGCGGGCGGGGCGGCGAGATAGATGGTTTCGTCTGCGATGACCTCGGCGCGACGCTCCTCCAGCGCGGCGAAGATCAGGACGCCGGTGCGGTCCTTGGTCAGGTGCAGGCCGTGGCTGAGGAACTGGTCGAGGGTGGCGCGACGGACGCGATCGGTCTTCAGGGGGCCGGGGGTGGCGAAACGGCGGACCGCCGGGATCATCATGGCCGCCAGCACCAACAGGAATACCGCCAGCTGCAGACCGATGTAGGCGGCCAGGGAGGCCAGCACCGTGTGGCCGACCGACAGCTCGTGACCGACCGTCCAGCCGCCCAGCAGGGTCTCAAGCGCCCGGGGCCGCAGACCGGCCAGCAGGGCCACCGGTGGCAGCGCCAGGGCCAGCAACGCAGCCCAGACGACAGGGACCTCTCGGTAGGCCGAGGCGCGGGGGGCGACGACGCAATAGATCTCGCCGGCCGTGCGGGTTTCGGCGGCGGCCACGGCGGCGGCGATGCGGATCTGGTCGGCGGAGGTCAGTTGCATGTCACCAGTTTCCCGAGGCGCCGCCGCCCCCGAACGAACCGCCGCCGCCGGAAAAGCCGCCCCCGCCGCCGCCGCTCGACCAGCCGCCGCCACCGCCCCGGCTGCTCCAGCCGCCGCTGCTGCTGGCGGCGTTGAGCAGGATCCAGGGCAGGGCCGCGCCGAGGCCGGAGCGGCGCCGTCCCCGACCGCCGAGGCGGCTGAGCAGGATGATGACGACGAAAAAGATGATCGGGATCAGGATGAGCGGAAAGCCGCCGCCGCGCTCGCGGGCCGGGGCTTCGGCCGCCTTGACGTTGGCGCGGGCTTCGCCGACCGGCAGGGTCAGCTGGTCGATCAGGCTGTTGGTCCCGGCGACGATGCCGCCCTGCATGTCGCCGGCCTTGAACTTCGGCAGGATGACGCTCTGGATGATGACGCTGGACAGGGCGTCGGTCAGGAAAGGTTCGAGGTCGTAGCCGACCTCGATGCGCACCGCCCGCTGGTTGGGGGCGACGATCAGCAGGGCGCCGTTGTCGGCCTTGGCTTCGCCGAGGCCCCAGGTTCGCCCGAGGCGGTAGCCGTAGTCCTCGATCTCCAACCCGCCGAGGTCCGGCAGGGTGACCACGACCAGCTGGCGGCCGGTGGTCGTTTCCAGGCTCTCCAGCTTGCGCGTCAGATCGGCCTCGGCGGCAGCGTCGAGCAGGTTGGCGTTGTCGACCACCCGTCCGGTCAGGGGCGGGAAGGTCGGCGGCGCGGCGAGAGCAGGCGCTGCGATCAGCAGCAGCGCCAGGCCGATCAGCCAACCTCTGAAGACGCGAACCATCGGCGGCTACTGGACCTTCGGCGGCGGCGGGGTGTCGAAGGAAACGTTCGGCGCGGTCTGGGCGGCGGCGGCGGCCTGGAACGGCAGGGCCGGCTTCTGGCTGCGGTAGAAGGTGGCGGCCCAGATCGAGGTCGGGAGCGTACGCAGCGACGTGTTGTAGCTTTGGACGGCCTCATTGTAGTCGGTGCGGGCGACGCCGATGCGATTCTCGGTGCCTTCCAGCTGGCTCTGCAGGGCCAGGAAGTTGGCGTTGGACTTGAGGTCCGGATACTGCTCCTGGATGACCATCAAGCGGCCAAGGACGCCGGTCAGGTTGTCCTGCGCGGCCTGGTATTCGGCGAACTTCTGCGGATCGGTGATGGTCGAGGCGTCGACCTTGACCTGGGTGGCGCTGGCCCGCGCCTCTGTCACCGCGACCAGCACGTCCTTTTCCTGGGCGGCGTAGCCCTTCACCGTGGCCACGAGATTCGGAATCAGGTCGGCGCGACGCTGGTACTGATTTTGGACGTTGCCCCAGGCGGCCTTCACGGCCTCATCCTTCGTCGGGATGGTGTTGATGCCGCAACCGGCCAGGGCGGCCGCCAGCAGCAGGGCGGGCAGGACGCGGAAGATCGAGGTCGTACGGGTCATCGCGAAAGAGCCTCCCATGGAACGCGGCATCGCCGGCGCGGATCGCAGCCTAGCACCAACGCACGCCGCCCGCTTGCGCTGCATCAATGTGCGGACTTGGACGTCACGCTTTGCAGGCGGTATGAAGCGACCCATGGCCGACGGCGAAACCCCCAAAGCAAAAACCCCCGCGACGCGGTTCGGGACCGGCTTCCTGCGCGACATCTGGTACTTCGCGGCCCTGAGCGGCGACGTGAAGGCCGGGGCCATGGCGCGGCACGAGATGCTGGGCGAGCCGGTGCTGATCGGGCGCGACCGCAAGGGTGCGCTGTTTGCCTTGCGCGATGTTTGTCCCCACCGGGCGGCGCCGCTGTCGGCCGGGCGGATCACCAGCGAGGCCGATGGCCAGACGTCCGTCGAATGCCCCTATCACGGCTGGCGGTTCGGGCGGTCGGGCGAGTGCAAGGCGGTGCCGTCGCTGACCGCCGACCAGCCGATGGATGTCAGCCGCATCCGGGTGAAGCGCTATCCGGTGGCCGAGAGCCAGGGGATGGTCTGGGTGTGGATGGCGTCCGATCCCCGCTTCGATGGCGACCCGGCCGAGCCGCCGGCGCAGTTTCCGGGCGTGGTCGGGGGCGGGCCGAAGATCATCGACCGTATGGTTTTCGACAGCCATATCGACCATGCGGTGGTCGGGCTGATGGACCCGGCCCACGGGCCTTACGTACACCAGCAGTGGTGGTGGCGGTCGAAAGGCAGCCAGCACGACAAGGCCAAGAAATTCGAGCCGCGCGAGGCCGGGTTCTCGATGATCCGCCACGAGCCGTCGAAGAATTCGCGCGCCTACGCCATCCTCGGCGGCGAGCCGCTGACCGAGATCACCTTCCGGCTGCCGGGGCTGCGCTGGGAGCACATCACCATCGGGCGTAAGCAGGTGCTGTCGCTGACCTGCCTGACGCCGATCCATGACACAGCCACGCGGATCACCCAGATCCTGTGGTCGGACCACCCGGCCTTCTTCTTCCTCAAGCCGTTCGTGGCGGCCGGGGCGCGGGCCTTCCTGCGCCAGGACGCGGCCATGGTGAACCTGCAGAACGAGGGGCTGAAGTACGATCCCTCCCTGCTGTGGGTCGACGACGCCGACACCCAGGCCAAGTGGTACCAGCAGCTGAAGAAGGAATGGACGGCCTCGCGGGCCGCCGATCGGGCCTTCGAGAACCCGGTCAAGGCCGTGACGCTGAAGTGGCGGAGTTAGGCTGACGCCGCGCCGCGCTTGAGGGCGATGGTCTCCCAGGCGCCGACGAAGATCAGCACCCCGGTGGCGATGGCCCCGAGGGCCAGGGGCGGCAGCATCAGGCTGAAGGGGGCGACGGCGGCCAGCAGGGCGATGCCGGTCAGGCGGCTGGGCGAGACCTTGCCGAACACCGCCAGTTTGAACAGGCCGACGCCGAGTAGGTAGAGGGCCGGGCCGCCGAGGACAGCGAGCGCGATCTTCGGCTCGGTGTGGCCGAGGGGATGGTGCAGCACCCACTCATCGCCGACCGCCGTGACGATGATGCCGGCGATGGGGACGACGTGGACATAGGTGTAGGCCAGCCGGGCGATGCGGCCAGGATCGCTGGATCTGGCGATGGTCTCGGTGGCGGCGCCGGCGGCGGCCGAGAAGTAGATCCACCACATGGCGACGCTGCCGAGGAAGGAGACACCCAGGGCGACGGCGTTCTCCCAGGTCCAGTCGAGTCCGGCGGCCGTGGCCCCCATGACCAGGATGGATTCGCCGAGCGCGATGATCGTGAACAGGCCGAGCCGTTCGGACAGGTGATGGCCCTCGACCGTCCAGTCGCCGGTGTGGGAGCGGCCAAGGCCCGGAACCACGAAGCTGAGGGCCGGGCCGATGCTGTCGACGCCGAGCGCCGCCAGCCAGAACCACAGGCGGGCCTCTTCAGACGCGAAGCCGCCGGCGGCCCAGAGCAGGGCCGCGCCGCCGTGCCAGACGAGAATCCGCTGGAAGTTTTCGTGCAGCACCTTGTCGCCGCGCACGGCCCAGAGGACGAAGCCGGTGCGCAGGATCTGGAAGAAGGCGAAGGCGACCCCGAAGGCCGCGCCATGCTTGCCGAACGCCTCCGGCAGGGCGGCGGACATCACCACGCCGGCGCCCATCATCGTAAACAGCAGGCCGCGGACGAGGGGCTTGTCGACGTCCAGCCAGTTGGTCGCCCAGGCGGTGTCGATCCAGCCCCACCAGACGGCGCCGAGCAGAATGGCGGTGTGGAGCAGGCCCTCGGGCGTCGGGTGCGCGATCAGGCTGTGGCTGAGCTGGGTGACGGCGAAGACGAAGATCAGGTCGAAGAAGAGTTCGACGTTTCCGACGGGGGCGTGCTTGCCGGTGCGGGTGCGCAGCAGGGCGTGGTTTGCGTGGTTGTCGGGCATGGGGGGAGGCTAACGCGGGGGGTGGCGGCGTCAACGTCGTCCCTCCCCATTCGGTGAGGGAGGTCAGGCCCGCTGGCTCCACAGGTCGGCGTCGGGTTCGGCGCCGATGAGGGCGAGGCCGGTGGCAATGGAGACGAGTTCGGCGCCGGACTCCAGCTTTTCGGAGCCGAAGCGGCGGGCGAAGATGCCCCGCACAGCGGGGACGAAGCTGGAACCGCCGGTGAGGAAGACGCGGTCGACGCCGGTCTCGTCGAGGCCGGCGCGGGCCAGGGCCTCGTCGACGGCGCCTTCGATGGCCTTCAGTTCAGGGGCGATCCAGGCGTCGAAGTCGCTGCGCTGGACCGTCTGCTGCATGCGGATCGAGCCTTCCTCGAACAGGAACTCGGCCTCCTCCTGGACCGACAGGGCCTCCTTGAGCCGCGAGACCGACTGGTAGAGGCGGTAGCCGTGGTTGTCGTCGAGCATCTCGACCAGGCGTTCGATCTTCTCCGGCTCCAGGGCGGAGCGGACCAGGCCCCGGATGTCGCGCATGTCGCGGCTGGCCCGCAGGATGGCCAGCTGTTCCCAGCGGGCGAAGGCGGAGAAGTAGCGGTTGGGGATAGGCAGGATGTTGTCGAAGGCGCGGTAGCTGCTGCCCTTGCCGAGGCGCGGCGAGACCAGGTGGTCGATGATCCGGTAGTCGAAGGCGTCGCCGGCCACCCCGACCCCGCTGTTGGCCAGGCCCTGGGAGCGGATGGTCCCGCCCTGGCGCTCGAAGCGGACGAGGGAGAAGTCGCTGGTGCCGCCGCCGAAGTCGGCGACCAGGACAGTGGCGTCCTGTTTAAGCTGCCGGGCGAAAAAGAAGGCGGCGGCGACCGGTTCGTAGGCGTAGCGGATGTCCTCGAAGCCCATCCAGCGGAAGGCGTCCTGATAGCGGGTCAGGGCCAGCTGGGGGTCGGGACGCAGGCCGGCGAAGTTGACCGGACGGCCGACGATGACCCGTTTCGGGAGCTCGGCGAGTTCGGCCCCGGCGTGATCGCGGACCTTGCCGAGGAAGGCGCTGAGCAGGTCCTGGAAGGCGAAGCGTTTGCGCAGGATTTCGGTGTCGGTGAACAGGGGGCTGGCGGCATAGGACTTGAACGACTGGATGAAGCGGGTTTCCAGCGGCTCTTCCAGATAGGTGTCGATGGCCCAGGGGCCGGCCTCGACCTCACGGCCATTGGGATCGTGATTGGGCGCGTGGAAGCTCAGGGCCGACCGGAAGGCGACGATATCGGCGTCGTCCCTGGGGAAGTGGATCAGGCGGGCGTCCCCGCCCGGGGTGGTAATCGAGACGACGGTGTTGGTCGTTCCGAAGTCGATGCCGAGAACGGGCTCGTGCGGAGTGGTCATGGTGTTTTCCAACGCAGATGCGCCCCCGGCCGGTCAGGCACGGGGGTCATGTCTAGGTTTCGGGGTTGCGGTGCGCGTCACGGGCGTTGGGCCGCGACGCGAGTCGCGGCTTCAGGCCTGGCGCAAGGTGTCCATGATCATGAAACCATAACCCTCATCCTTCCTGCGCGGGCTGCTCGTAGGCCGCCATCATCGCCATGTTGAGGATGCGCGAGACCGAGGCCGACAGCGGACAGATCTGCACGGATCTGGAGAGGCCCAGCAGCACCGGGCCGATCACCGTTGCGCCGCCCAGGCTCTGGACCAGCTTGGTCGAGATCGAGGCCGAGTGGATAGCCGGCATGACCAGGATGTTGGCCGGGCCGGTCAGGCGCATGAAGGGGTAGTTGCCGCGCAGCTCGGGGTCGAGCGCCAGCTCGGGCGGCATCTCCCCCTCGTACTCGAAGTCGATGCCGTCCATGTGGTCGAGCATGGCGACGGCGTCGCGCACCTTTTCGCTCCGCTCACCCATCGGATTGCCGAAGGCCGAGTAGCTCATGAAGGCGACGCGCGGGACGTAGCCCAGCCGCTTGACCGCCGAGGCGGCCTCGACGGCGATTTCCACCAGGTCCTCGGCGTCGGGCATCTCGGTGACGTTGGTGTCGGCGATGAAGATGGGCGAGCCCTTGGCCAGCAGGATCGACATGCCCATCACCCGGCCGCCGGGCGCGGGGTCGATGACCCGGGTCACCTCTTCCAGCACCTGGTCGAAGCTGCGGGTGACGCCGGTGACCATGCCGTCGGCGTCGCCGGCCGCCAGCATCGAGGCGGCAAAGCTGTTGCGGTCCTGGTTGATCAGGCGCTGGACGTCGCGCTTGAGGTAGCCGTCGCGCTGCAGCCGGGCATAGAGGTAGTCGACGTAGTCGGGATTGCGGTCCGACAGGCGGGCGTTGACGATCTCGATGTTGACCTCGGCCGGGTCGAGACCGGCCAGGACCATATTCTCGCGGACCAGTTCTTCGCGGCCGCAGAGGATGGCCTTGCCCAGACCCTGCTGCTCGAAGGCGTAGGCGGCGCGGATGACGCTCGGCTCCTCGCCTTCGGCGAAGACGATGCGCTTGGGGGTCTGCGACTGCACCCCGCCCGAGACCTTCTGCAGGAAGCCGGCGGTGGGGTCGAGGCGGCGGGCCAGGCGGGCGCGGTAGGCGTCCATGTCGTCGATCGGCTTGCGGGCGACCCCGGTGTCCATCGCCGCCTGGGCGACGAAGGGCGGGATGTACCAGATCAGGCGCGGATCGAACGGCGTCGGAATGATGTAGTCGGGGCCGAAACGCAGGTGGCGACCGTGATAGGCGGCGGCGACCTCGTCCGGCACGTCCTCGCGGGCCAGCATCGCCAGCGCGTTGGCGCAGGCGATCTTCATTTCCATGTTCACCCGCCGGGCGCGCACATCGAGGGCGCCGCGGAAGATGTAGGGGAAGCCCAGGACGTTGTTGACCTGGTTGGCGTAGTCACTCCGGCCGGTGCCGACGATGGCGTCGCCGCGGACCTGCGCCACCTCTTCCGGGGTGATCTCCGGGTCGGGGTTGGCCATGGCGAAGATCAGCGGGTTGGGCGCCATCGAGGCGACCATCTCCTTGGTCACCGCGCCCTTGGCGGAAAGGCCGATGAAGACATCAGCGCCGACCATGGCCTCAGCCAGCGTGCGGTGCGGCGTGTCGGTGGCGTGGGCGCTCTTCCACTGGTTCATGTCCTCCGTGCGGCCCCGGTAGAGGACGCCCTTGCGATCGACGGCGATGACATTGGACGGGGTGACCCCCATCGCCTTCATCAGTTCGAGCGTCGCGATGCCGGCGGCGCCGGGACCGTTGAGGACGACCTTGACGTCCTTCAGCTGGCGGCCGCTGATCTCGCAGGCGTTGATCAGGCCGGCGCAGGTGATGATGGCCGTGCCGTGCTGGTCATCGTGGAAGACCGGGATGTCGAGCAGCTCCTGCAGCTCGGTCTCGATGCGGAAGCATTCGGGGGACTTGATGTCCTCCAGATTGATGCCGCCGAAGGTGACGCCGATGTTCTTGACGACGGTGATGATCTCGTCGGGGTCCTCGGTGGAGACCTCGATGTCGATGGCGTCGACGTCGGCGAAGCGTTTGAAGAGGACGCCCTTGCCTTCCATCACCGGCTTGGACGCCAGGGCGCCGAGGTTGCCGAGGCCGAGGATGGCCGTGCCGTTGGAGATCACCGCCACCAGGTTGCCCTTGGAGGTGTAGTCGTAGGCCAGCTCCGGGTTCTCGGCGATGGCCAGCACCGGCACGGCGACGCCGGGCGAATAGGCGAGCGACAGGTCCCGCTGGGTGGCCATCGGTTTGGTCGCGGCGATGGCGATCTTCCCCGGCGTCGGGAACTGGTGGAAGGCCAGCGCTTCCTCGTCGGTGAAGGTCTTCTTCTCGGACTCGTTCATGATCGCCTTGCGGGTCGCGGGCGCGCGCGGCTGGGCGCCTCGTCAAGTGGAAAGGCGCGCAACCTAACGACCGAGGCCCTTCGGAACAACCGCTGACGAAACGTCAGCGGTTGCCGTGGTTCCCCGCCCGCTTGCAGTCGCTCGGAATGAGCTTGTCCACCTTGCCGGTCTGGCGGACGTCTTCGATCGCCTTGCCGACGCAGCTCCTGGCGTCCGGCACCCCGGCGCGCAGCCAGACCGCCGCGCCGACGAGGATCAGCAGCAGGGCGACCAAGGCCAGCAGGCCGACGTTGCGGGTCGGGCGGAGGATCACGCCTCCGCCTTGGCCCTGGCGGCCACGCCGGCGATGGCGTCGACGATCTGGTCCCAGAAGACCGGCGGCACGTCGTGGCCCATGCCCGGGATGACCAGCAGCTCGGCGCCGGGGATGTTGGCGACGGTGTCGTGGGCCCCGGCGACATTGACCAGGGCGTCGGCCTCGCCGTGGATGACCATGGTCGGGGCGGTGATCCCCTTCAGCTTGGGCCGGCGGTCGGGCGAGGCGAGGACGGCGGCGTACTGGCGCATGAAGCCGGCCGGGTAGTAGCTGCGCTGGGCGTCGGCGGCCATCCGCTCGCGCAGGGCGGCCTCGTCGATGTGGTCGGGCGAGCCGATGATGCGGGCGGTCTTCACCCCGGCGGCGAGGAAGCCTTCCAGATCGTCGTTGGGGTTCGGAGCTGGAGTGCTCAAGGCGGCCATGGCCTCGGGCGTGCCGGTCGGCAGCTCGCGGTTGCCGGTGGTCGACATGATCGAGGTCAGGCTGAGGGTGTGGCCCGGGAAGTCGGCGGCGACCAGCTGGGCGATCATGCCGCCCATCGAGGCGCCGACGATGTGGGCCTTCTTGATCCCAAGGGCGTCGAGGACGCCGACGGCGTCCTCGCTCATTTCCCTGAGGGTGTAGGCGACCGGCGGGGTCTGGCCGCTGGCGAAGGCGGTGAAGACGGCGGCCATGTCGGGCAGGCCGGCCTCGTCCATCTTGCTGGACAGGCCGATGTCGCGGTTGTCGAAGCGGATAACCCGGAAGCCCTTGGCCGCCAGGGCGTCGCAGAAGCCCTCTGGCCAGCGGGTCATCTGGGCGCCCAGGCCCATGATCAGCAGCAGGGGCTCGCCCGCGCCGCGCTCGTCGTACTCGATGGTGATGCCGTTGGCGGAAAGCTGGGCCATGGGTTTCCTCGTGATCTCGTTGCCGCCAGTTTCGAATGCCGGGTACGCCGCCGTCAATTCTGTCCACCGCCGCGGGTGCGATTTCCCCGGTCCTGGTCGGGGTTTGCATTGATTTCCCGCCCGCCTGTGCTTTGTTCCCATCCCGTTTCAAGGAGCCGCCCGTGACCGCACCCCCCGTCCGTCTCGCCATCGCCGGGGCGCTGGGCCGTATGGGGCAGGCCGTGGAGCGCACCGCGCAGGGCCGCGAGGACGTGGCGGTGAGCGCCCGCTTTGATCGTCCGGGGACGGAGCGCGAAGGCCTGGTCAGCCAGGCCCTGGCCCTGGCGCAGGCCGACGTCGTCATCGACTTTACCGTGCCGGAGGCCAGCGTCGCCCTCGCCGAGGCGGCGGCCGGCCGGGGCGGGGTGGCCCTGGTCATCGGCTCGACTGGCCTGTCGCCGGACCAGATCCGCCGTATCGATGAGGCGGCCAGGCGCATCCCCATCGTTCGCTCGGGCAACTACAGCCTCGGGGTCAACATGCTGCTGGGGCTGGTGGCCCAGGCGGCGAGGGCGCTGCCGGACGACTTCGACATCGAGGTCTTCGAAGCCCACCACCGGCGCAAGGTCGACGCCCCCTCGGGCACCGCCCTGATGCTGGGCGAAGCCGCCGCCAAAGGGCGTGGGGTGGCCCTGAGTGAGGCGCGACTGCCGCCGCATGACGGCATCACGGGTCCGCGCAAGGCGGGCGGCATCGGCTTTTCCGTCGTGCGCGGCGGCGGCATCATCGGCGATCACAGCGTCATCTTCGCCGGCGAGGAGGAGGTGCTGACCCTCTCCCACAGCGCCAGCGACCGGGGCCTGTTCGCCCGCGGGGCCATCGCGGCGGCGACCTGGGTCGCCCGCCAGCCGCCCGGACTTTACGACATGCAGGACGTGTTGGGCTTGAAGAGCCCTGCTGGGGAGTGAACCGTTGAAGAAACTGACCTTGCTGCTGGCCGCCTCGGCCTGCCTGATCGCCATGCCTGTGTCGGCCCAGATCCCGGGCTCGCGCACCTTTACCGCCCAGGACCTGTTCAGCCTGGAACAGGCCACCGACCCGCAGGTGCGGCCGGGCGGCAAGCAGGTGGCCTATGTCCGGGCCAGCAACGACATCAATTCCGACCGCACCAAGCGTTCGATCTGGATCGTCGACGTTGATACCGGGGCGCAGCAGCCCCTGGTCGCCGGGACCGGCAGCAATATGGCCCCGCGCTGGTCGCCGGACGGCAAGCGGCTGGCCTACATCTCGACCTCCGAGGGCTCGGCCCAGCTCTATGTGCGCTGGATGGACACCGGGGCGACGGCGAAGATCGCCACCCTGCCGGAAGGGCCCGACAGCATCGCCTGGTCGCCGGACGGCAGGTCCATCGCCTTCCTGATGTTCACCGGCGGCAACGGCCTGTCCCTGAGCAGCGGCGCGGCGCCGAAGAAGCCCGAGGGCGCAACCTGGGCCGAGCCGCTGCGGATCATCGAGGGCCTGCGCTACAAGACCGACGCCGAGGGCTTCCTGCGGCCCGGCGCCGGGCAGGTCTATGTCGTCTCGGCCGACGGCGGCGCCCCGCGCCAGCTGACCAGCGGCGCCTCCGACAACCAGGGCCCGCTGACCTGGAGCCGCGATGGGTCAAAAATCCTGTTCTCCAGCGCCCGCGAGCCGGGCTGGGAACACGACCCCGCCCTGCAGGACCTCTATGAGCTGACCGTCGCCACCGGGGCGGTGAAGCGGCTGACCACCCGCGTCGGACCGGACTTTGCCCCGGCCCTGTCGCCGGACGGCAAGCTGATCGCCTACCTCGGCTTTGACGACAGGAAGACCGCCTATCACGACACCCACCTCTATGTGGCCAACGCCGACGGCAGCAATCCGCGCCGGCTGGCCAGTGGGCTGGACCGGTCGGTGGACGACTTCCGCTGGGCGCCCGACGGCAAGAGCATCACCTTCCAGTACGTCGATCAGGCCGTCACCCGGCTGGCGCGGGTCGACCTGGCCGACAAGGTCGCGCCGATCGCCGCGACCCTCGGCGGCGGCGGGCTGGACCGCCCCTACAGCGGCGGTGGCTTCGACATGAATTCGGGCGTCATCGCCTACACCCGCTCGACCGTCGACCGGCCGGCCGACCTGGTCATCCAGGCGGCCGGCAAGACGGTGCAGGCGACGCGGTTGAACGAGGACCTGCTGGGGGCCAAGACGCTGGGCAAGGTCGAGGCGCTGGATGTGAAATCGAGCATCGACGGCAAGCCCGTGGGCGCCTGGCTGGTCTACCCGCCCAACTATGACCCGGCCAAAAAGTACCCGCTGATCCTCGAGATCCACGGCGGGCCCAACACCAGCTACGGCCCCTACTTCGCCACCGACATGCAGCTATACGCGGCGGCCGGCTACATCGTGCTCTACACCAATCCGCGCGGCTCGACCTCCTACGGGGAAGAGTTCGCCAACCTGATCGACAAGAAGTACCCGGGTCCCGACTACGACGACCTGATCAGCGCCGTCGACGCCGCCATCGCCAAGGGCAATGTCGATGACCGCAACCTGTTCGTCACCGGCGGCTCGGGCGGCGGGGTGCTGACCGCCTGGATCATCGGCAAGACCGACCGCTTCAGGGCGGCGGCGACCCAGAAGCCGGTGATCAACTGGACGACAGAGGCGCTGACCAGCGACATCCCCCTGGTCACCGCCGGGTACTGGTTCGCCAAGATGCCGTGGGAGGACCAGAAGTCTTACTGGGAGCGCTCGCCGCTCAGCCTGGTTGGCAATGTGAAGACCCCGACCCTGGTCGTGGTCGGCGAGAATGACCACCGCACCCCGGCCTCCGAAGCGGCCCAGTACTACCAGGCCCTGCAGCTGCGGAAGGTGCCATCCGCCTTTGTCATCGTGCCGGGCGCCAGCCATGGCGGCATCGCCGCCCGGCCCTCGCAATCGGGGGCCAAGGCCGGGGCGATCATCGCCTGGTTCGAGAAGTACCGGGTGAAATGACCTATCCGCCCCCGATCTACCACGAAACAGACGAGACGGTGCTGGAGGCGCGGGTCAACGCCGCGCCCTTCGCCGTCATCTGCATCAGCGGCGACGAGGGTCCCCTCGCGGTCCATGCGCCGGTTCTGCTGGAAGGTCGACGGCTGCGCTTCCACCTGTCGGCCAACAACCCGATCGCCCGGCGCCTTGGCGCTGGCGACCGGGTTCTGGCGGTCGTGACCGGGCCACACGCCTACATCAGCCCCGACTGGTACGGTCAGGACGATCAGGTCGGCACCTGGAACTATCTGTCGGCCCAGATGGAAGGTCCGGCGCGGGTGCTGGGGCCGGACGAGGCGGCAGCCCTGCTGGATGACCTCTCCGACCGCTTCGAACGCGACCTGCTGCCCAAGCCGATGTGGAAGCGGGACAAGATGAGCCCGGGGCGGTTCGACAGCCTGTTGCGGATGATCGTCGCCTACGAGGTGACGGTCGAACGCTTCGAGGGCATCACCAAGCTTGGCCAGAACAAGCGGCCCGAAGCGCGGGTGGCCGTGGCCTCAGCCCTTGAGGACCTCGGGGAGCACGAGATCAGCGGGTTGATGCGCGGCCTCTGACCGCCGGTCCACCCGCCAGGTGCGGAACGGCTCGAACCGCGTCCCCTGCCAGGCCATGGCGGTGATGGTGACACCCTCGGCCTCGACCTCCAGGCAGTTGAAGCTGGGCGCCACGCCGCGTTCGCGGATCGACAGGGTGCCGGCCCCGACCGCGTAGGTGTGGCCGTCGCCGAAGGGGTAGGGGTTCACGAAGGGGGTGTGGATGTGGCCCGTCAGGACGATATCCACCCCCGAGGCGGTGAAGGCCTCGGCCGCCGTCCGGCCGCCCCAGACATTGCCGGTCATCGGGCCGCCGACCACCTCCATCAGGGGGTGATGGCAGGTTACCAACTTCAAGGCGCCGGCGGCGCCGGACCGCACCCGGCCGATGGCCTTTCGGACCTGGGCCATGCTGATCTGGCCCTTGGACCAGTTGGCCCTGGGCTGGACGCCGCGGGCGGTGTTGACGCCAGCGTAGGAGAGGCCCTCGATGGGCGGAGGCGCCTTCAGGTCGCCCATCCAGCGGTCGAAGCGCTTCCAGGGCATCAAGGCCCGGTAGGGGATGTTGAAATAGGGGACGTCGTGGTTGCCCGCGGTGACCACCACCCTACAGGCCAGGGCGTCGATCCAGGCGCGGGCCGCCTCGAACTCCTTCGGCTGACCTTCGCGGGTCAGGTCGCCCGACAGGATGGCCAGGTCTACCGGATGATCGGCGATCCATTGCGCGGCGCCGGCCACGGCGGCCTGGTTCTCGCCGCCGAAGTGGATGTCGGAGGCGTGGAATAGGCGCAGGGGACTCACGCGTCGGCCCCCTGACCCCGCGGGACAAGGGCGCGGAAGGCATTGGGCTTGAAGCGGACCAGGGCGGTGCGGCCCAGCCGCACGGACTCGCCGTCGAGGATGGCCGGGATCGGACCGCCGGCCCAGGCGTAGGCCTGCTTGGCCAGCGTCACCTGAACGGCCGGATCGGCCCGCCACTGGCCGGCGGCGGCCGCCACGGCCAGGCGGAAGACATCCAGGGCCCCGGTCGGGTCGAGGGCGGCGGCCTCCAGGCCGTTGGCGTCGTTGTCGAGGGCCTTTGAGACCAGCGGGCACATGAAGGTCAGGGCTTCGGACTTCTGGCGGGCGGCGCCGTCGAGGGTGAAGCGCAGGCGGCCGCTGAAGGCCTGTTCGGCGGCCCGGCGGGCGCGCTGGATGGCCAGCCAGACCTTGCCGTGGCGGGCCGCCTCGCGCGCCCGGGCCCAGAGGGCGGG
This sequence comes from Caulobacter sp. SRI_014, assembly GCF_057586315.1. Taxonomy (NCBI): domain Bacteria; kingdom Pseudomonadati; phylum Pseudomonadota; class Alphaproteobacteria; order Caulobacterales; family Caulobacteraceae; genus Caulobacter; species Caulobacter sp. SRI_014. The sequence goes on from NZ_JBYCZQ010000001.1 coordinate 967,028, forward strand.
GGAGCCGAGGATGGCGGCGACGTAGAAGCTGTGCTTCTCGACCGTACCGCCGGAGATGCGCTTCTCGACGCCGCTGGTCAGGATGGCCTCCAGCGCCTCGGGCCAGGTCGTCTGGCCGTAGATGGCGAAGGGCAGCATGTTCATGGTCCCGCCCGGCAACGGGGCGACCAGCGGGCCGTTGGGGCCGGCGGCTTCGGCGACCGCGCGGGCGGTGCCGTCGCCGGCGATGACGATGATCAGGTCCGGCTTGGCGGCCAGGGCGTTGGCGATGATCTCACCGAGCTTGCCCGCCTCGCAACGCTGGACGTTGACCTCGAGGTCCCAGGCCTCCAGCAGGGCGGCGGCCTCCTCGCAGGCGTTGGGACCGACGCTGCCCGACAGCGGATTTGCGATCACCTCGACCTTGCGGACGCCGTCGATCGCCGGGCGTTTGGCCGGCGGCTGGACGTCGGCTGTCTGAGCCTCGGAGGTCTGGGCCTCGGAGGTCTGGGCCTCGGACGTCTGGGCCCCTGGCTTTTTCGCTGCTGGTTTGCGCCGGACCGGCGTCTTGCCCCCCGCCACCCGTCAGCCCGCCGGCTTGTTGCTGGTGGTCTGCGCGTCGCCGGCCTTGGCGTCACTCGACAGGGTGTCCTGGACGGCGGCGGCGCCCTTCTTGATCGTCGGCACGGCTTCGCGGGCGGCGGTGGTCATGCCGGCGTCCATCACCGCGCCACCCTCGCGGAACGAGCCGTTCACAACGGCCAGGCCCAGAGAGGCGGCGCCCACCAGGGCCGCGGCGACGAGGCCCAGCACCAGGAAGGGCGAGCGGCGGTGACGGGCGCGTTCCTCCTTGCGGCCGCGCTCATAGGCGGCGCGCAGCTCGGCGTCGCTGTGACCCTGGGCGTGGGCATGGTTGGGGGCCGCGTCATGGGCCGGGGCGGTCTTGCTTTTGAACAGGGTCATGGCGTTCTCCGCACGATGGGGGTTTCCGGAGCAGAACGGAAGCCGGAGGTGGGAAGTTCCGATGGGTTCCGGCGATGGAACCCTTGCCCCCGTAACGGCGTTGGATGACAAACGCGGTGCGCCATGGGGCGATCCCCGGCGCTTGCCCGAGAGGTTTTCTTGCGCCTGTCCTCTATTCTGGTCGTCAGCGTCAGCCTTCTGGGCCTGGCCGCCTGCGCCAGTGTGCCGGCTCCGCCCCCGCCGCCCGCGGGTGAACGGATGGCCGCGCCGGCCCGACCGGCCGGCGGCGTCAACCGGCGCCAGTACTTCGATGAGAAGCGCGGCCGGTACTATTATTTCGACCAGAAGCGCGGAGCCTATTTCTGGGAAAACGGCCAGCCGCGTTCTTGAGCAACCGCCCCCAGGGGCATGGAGGGGTAGATGATGCATCGCAACCTGTTGATCCTGGGCGTCGCCGCCCTGGCGCTGACCGCCTGCAAGACGACACCGAAGACCGAGGTCGCCCGCTTCACGCCCTGTGAGGACGTCAATGTCGCCATCTATTTCGAGCCCGCCTCGGCGGTGATCGGCAAGGAGGGCAAGGCGGTGCTGCGCGGGGCCGCCACCCAGGCCAAGGGCTGCGCCGTTGACCGGGTCGATGTGAACGGCCTGGCCGACGCGGTCGGCTCTCCGGAAGCCAACATGAAGCTGGCCGAAAAGCGGGCCACGGCGGTGACCAAGACGCTGATGGGCTATGGGATGAAGGATGTCCGCGTTACCGCCGGCGGAGACGTCGGCGCCCTGACCCCGACCGGCGCAGCGGCGCCGCTGCGCCGCAGGGCGGAGGTCATTCTTCGTCTGTCGACGCCGGGGACCTGAAAGGTCCCGCCCGGCGCGGCATGAAAAAAGGGCGGATCCGTTTCTGGATCCGCCCTTTTCAAGTTTTGCATCATCGAGAATTGGGGTGCGGAGACGGCTGGCTCACTGTGGTGAGCCTCAAGTCGGGGGGGGCGTCGCCGCCTCCGCAAAGAGGAAACACAAAACCCGAAACTGCGTTCCCGTCCCAGGCGCATTTTTTCGAAGTTTTTTTGTCGGCGGCCCGACGGAGCCTGTGGCTCGGCGGAACGTCGTTGTTTTGCAGGCGTTTTCTCCGGTGAAGGCGCCGTCAGGCCGGCGCGAATTTCCCGCGAAAAGGAGCCGAGCATGGCCGAAGTGATCCACGACGCCGAGGGCGATCACGTCCATATCCCCGTCACCGAGGTCCGTCAGGGCCGCTGGGGCCGGCATGTGCTCTGGGTGCTGCTGGCCTCGACCCTGCTGGCGGCCATCGCGCTGTTCGCCGCATGGGGCATGCGCTCGGGCGATCTGGCCGAAGCGCAGAAGACCCAGGTGCCGCCGACCCGTGAAAACATCCAGGGCCAGGCGACCCCGCCGGCCGCCGACCCGGGCCCGTCGAGCATTCCGGCGTCGTAAGGGCGAACGCATGAAAAAGGGGCCGCCCGCGAGGGCGGCCCCTACTTCATGTCTGTTGCCGCCTTCAGGCGGCGATCTGAATTCCGACGATTGAAGATCGCCTAGGCGGCGATCTGCACTCTGACGACTGAAGATCGCCTAGGCGGCGATCTTCTGGCGCCCCGGATGGAAGAACAGCGCCTGGCCGATCGCCGCCTTCACCGTTTCCGGCTGGAAGGGCTTGGTGATCAGGAAGGTCGGTTCCGGGCGCTCGCCGGTCAGCAGGCGCTCGGGGAAGGCGGTGATGAAGATCACCGGCACGTTGAACTGGCCGAGGATGTCCTTGACCGCGTCGATGCCCGAGCTCCCGTCGGCCAGCTGGATGTCGGCCAAGACCAGGCCCGGCTGCTTCTTGGCGATGGCTTCCAGGGCCTCGGTGCGGGTAGCGGCGATGTCGACCACGTTGTGGCCAAGCTCGCGCACCAGCGCCTCGATGTCGGCGGCGATGACCGGTTCGTCCTCGATGATCAGCACGTCGGTGGCCAGTTCGGCGTCGATGTCGGCCTGGGCCTGGGCGATCAGGCGCTCGACTTCCGGATAGCCGGTATCGAGAATCTGGGCCGCCTCACTGGGGGTGAAGCCCTCCAGGGCCGTCAGCAGGAAGGCCTGGCGCGAGCGCGGCGCGATCCGCATCAGGCGGTCGGCGGGGGCGCCGCCGGTCTCCTGGTCGGGATTGCGGTCCTCCAGCTGGGCCCCGGAGGTGCCCCAGATGGCATGGAACACATGATAGAGGGCGACGCGCGGCGACAGCTGCTCGGGCAGCGTCTGCTCGCCGGCGGCGAGCGCCTCAAGCGCGACCCGCACGTACTGGTCGCCGGTCTGCTGGCTGCCGGTAAGGGCGCGGGCGTAGCGGCGAACATAGGGAAGATGCGGCGCCAGTCGGGCGAGAAGACTCATGACCCCTCCGTCTCATATTGGTCTTCGACAAAAACGTAGGCGCAAAGCAGGACGCGCCAAGACGCGTACGCAATGAACCTGGGCTCTCAACGGACAGAACGCAACGATGGTTCCACGACCTGGAACTTTGGTTCATCATACCCTTCGGAAACTTCTCGAAGCCGATTGATGGAACCCGAGGGGGCGGACTGCGTTGAAGCGGGACAGAACCAGCAAGTACGGGGAAGCTGCGTCTTCGGACGCCGACGGCATGATCGATCAGCAACAGAACCCGCCCGGTCGCCGGGCTGCCTCCGAGGGCCTTGATGAGGCCCGCCTGCGTCAGCGCGCAATCGGCGTGAAACTGCGCCAGATGTTCGATGAAGTGGTCAACGAACCGGTGCCCGACGAATTCCTCGAAATTCTGCGGCGCGCCGACAGCGGCTCCCAGTCGGGGGATCGTTGAATTGACCGCCGTCGATGACGTCAGCGGCCTGACCGGGGCCGCCCGCGACAATGTCTTCCAGAAAGGTCTGGTGGCATTGATCCCCCATCTGCGCGCCTTTGCCCGCACCCTGACCGGGGACGCGACCCAGGCCGACGACCTGGCCCAGGACGCCCTTATCAAGGCCTGGGACGCCCGTGCGTCCTTCCAGCTGGGCACCAATATGAAGGCCTGGACCTTCATGATCCTGCGCAACCAGTTCTACAGCGACAAGCGCCGGTCCTGGCGTTCGACGCAGCTGGACCAGGAAGCGGCCGAGCGCACCCTGATGGCGGTGGACGATCCGGAATCGCCCGTCGCCCTGGATGAGCTGCGCCAGGCGATGAACATCCTGCCGCCCGAACAGCGCGAAGCGCTGATCCTCGTCGGGGCCGGCGGCTTTGCCTACGAAGAGGCGGCCGAGATCTGCGGCTGCGCGGTCGGCACGGTGAAGAGCCGGGTCAGCCGGGCCCGCAAGGCCGTGCAGGGCATTCTCGAAGCCGGCGCCTATGGCCGCGATGGGCGCGCGGCCGGTGAAGCCATGGGTTCCATTCTGGGTGAAGCCGAACGCCTGAGCGCCGCCTCTCGGTGAGGCGGTTCCTGCGCGGCGGCTCCGGGCCAGAGGGGCCCGAGGAGGCGGTCGCCTCCGCTGCCGTTCCGGCGCCCTCCGCTCAAGCGCCATCTGGCGATGCGCGGACCATCCGCGCGCGGCTGGCCGGCGCCCTGGCCCTGGCCCTGATTCCCGTGCTGCTGCTGGGGGCGGTTCAGTCCGCCCTCTCCTTTCGTCGTGAGGCCGCCGAGCAGCGGCGCGAACTGCAGGGAGCCGCCCAGCGCAGCGTCGCCAGCGCCACGTCGCGCATGGAGGCGAGCCGCGTCCTTCTGGAGACCCTCGCTCCGGCCGTGATCGGCCTCGATTGCGCCAACCGGCTGCATGACATCACCGAGCGGCTGGGCGGCTACGCCAACCTGATCGGCTTTGAGGCGACCGGGCGGGTATCCTGTTCCGCCGCCGGCGTACCGGCCGATCCGCAGCGGCGCTACAAGCCCTGGTTCGCCGACCTCGTCAGCGGCAAGGCCACCGCCACCACCGTCGTCGATACCAGCCGGACCTTGGCCCGGGAGCCGGTGCTGCTGGCCTCGGTGCCGGCCGGGGCGCGGGGCGGCGACGGAAGGCCGGTCGGCGTGCTGACCGCGGTCATCCCCCTGAGCAGCCTGAGACCCGAGACCGAGGGCCGCGCTCTGCCGCCAAGGTCGGAAGTGGCCGTTGTCGATGCCCGGGGGATCATCCTGTCGGCATCCCAGGCCAAGGCCTTCCCCAGTATTCCCAAGGCCTGGATCGATCGGGCGCGCAATCCGGACGGGGCCCTGATCACCGCCGGCGGGGCCGCCGACGGCGAGCGGGTCTATTCCATCGCCCCGCTGTACGGCGATCTGTTCGTGGTGCTGTCGGCGCCGTCAAAGGGTATCCTTTCCAGTTCCTGGCTGGACCCGCTGTCGGGGCTGGTCTTCCCGTTGCTGGCCTTCAGCGTGGCGCTGCTGGCGGTGTTCTGGGCCGCCGATCAGTCGGTGGTGCGCTGGATCGTCTATCTGCAGCGGATCGCCGACATCTACGCCCGCGGCCGCTTCACCGTCCGGCCCCTGCAGGCGCAGGGCGCGCCGCCGGAAATCCGCCAGCTGGCCGAGACCCTCGATGAAATGGCCGCCGCCATCGTCGCGCGGGACACCACACTGCAGGAGAATCTTACCCAGAAGGACGACCTGCTGCGGGAAATCCATCACCGGGTGAAGAACAACCTGCAGGTCATCTCTTCCCTGCTGTCGATGCAGGAGCGGGCCCTGACCGACCCGGGCGCCCGCCAGGCGATCAATGACACCCGCCAGCGGATTACCGCCCTGGCCCTGATCTACCGCGCCCTCTACCAGGGCGCCGACCTGCGCCATGCGGACCTGCGGCCCTTCCTGGAAGAGCTGACCGCCCAGCTGATGATGAGCGAGACCGCCAACGGCACGGTGCGGCTGGAGGTGCGGGCCGATACCTTGATCATCGATCCCGACAAGCTGGCGCCGATCGCCCTGTTCGCGGTCGAGGCCATCACCAATGCCCAGAAGCACGGCCTGGCCGACCACGGCGGCGTGCTGACCGTCGACTTCAAGGTCGATGGGCCGGACGCCACCCTGAGCATCGCCGACGATGGCGGCGGCCTGCGCCCGCCGCTCGACACGCTGGAGGCCAAGGGGGTCGGCCGCACCCTGATGACCGCCTTCTCGCGCCAGCTGCGCGGCCGCACCGAAATGGCGATAAACCCGGCCGGCGGCCTGACCGTCACCCTGGTCTTCCCGACCCCGGAATCGGTGGACTAGGCGCGAGCCTTCCAGACCCACAGCGCCAGCAGCGGCATGACTATCAGCTCGGCTGCCAGGGAGCCGACCACCGTCGGGCCGAAGACCACGGCCGGATCGAAGACGCTGAACCGGGCCAGCCCGCCGACCACGATCAGGCCGATACAGGCCAGCAACGCCCCGCGAAACCGCTTCAGCCGGACAGCGGCGGCCACGAACACCAGCGCCACGCCCAGCCACAGGCCGCCGAGGAACCGAACATGGCTGTCCTGGGCCTGGAACATCGCCTGATCGGTGACAGTGAAGAAGCCGTGGGCGCCCTGCAGGCCCAGCGTCTCGATGCCCCCCAACCCGACATTGACCCCGGTCAGCGCGATCAGCGCCCCGGCCAGCAACAACACCCCACGCAACGCCAAGCCACTGATCGTCGGTCGGCCGCCGGCCGTCACCTGAATCATCGCCTTGCTCCTTTTGTTTAGCACGCGTACTATTTATTTAACTTGCCTCGCCGCGTCAAGCCGCCTTAGCTGCCCCCATGCCCGCTTCCGATTCCCCCCGTGGCCGTGGCCGCCCGACCCTGAGCGCGGCCGACCTGGCGGCCGGCCGCGACCGCATCGCCCAGGTGGCCGAGGATCTTTTCCGTCGTGAAGGGGTGGCCGGGGTCTCCATGCGGCGCCTGGCCCAGGCGGCCGGATGTGCGCCGATGACCCTGTACGCCTACTTCGACGGCAAGCCGGCCATCCTGCAGCGACTCTGGAGCGGCTTCTTCGACGAGCTGTTTGACGACCTCGCGGCCCGGGCGGCGGGGATAGCGGAGCCCCGCGCCCGACTGTTGGAAATCTCCCGGGGCTATGTCCGCTACTGGCTGGACCATCCGGACCGCTACCGGATCGCCTTCATGGCCGAGGGGGTGACGCCAGGCGAAGTCGAGCGCTTCGTGTCGGGCGGGATCCTCGACCAGTTCCGGCTGTTCGACGTCGCACTGGCGCCGTTCGAGACTGACGAGGCGGCGCGCAAGGCGCTGTTCGAGACCTTGGTCTGTGGCCTGCAGGGCATCGCCCACAATCTGGTGACCGTACAGGGCTATAACTGGGTGCGGGGGGAGCGGCTGGCCGAGCTGCTGGCGTCGGCATTGGCGCCATCACCCGGGGTGGGCTGACCGGCCGGGAACCCCGGTCGCGACTTGGCGTTGTTCACGGGCTAGTTCCGCGCCCGCATTCCGGGCGCTTCAAAAGGAGATGTCCGTAATGCGTAAGCTGATCGTTCTGGCCGCGATGACCGCGGCGATGGCTGCCACCGCCATGACCACCACCGCCTGCAACACCGTCAAGGGCGCCGGCGAAGACGTCTCGGCCGCCGGTGACGCCGTGTCCGACACCGCCGAGAAGGCGAAGCCGAACTGAGCAGGCTGAAAACCTGAATGAAGACGGCCCCGGAGCGATCCGGGGCCGTTTTTCGTATCTCAGGTCATCTCGTACTTGATCGGCAGAGTCTTTGGCCCGCCGACGAAGTTGGCCTGGGCCAGCCTGGGTTCGCCGTTGAGCGACAGGCTCTTCAGACGCGGCAGCATCTCTTCGAACAGGATGCGCATTTCCATCTTCGCCAGATGCTGGCCCAGGCACAGGTGGGCGCCGTAGCCGAAGGCCAGGTGCTTGCCTTCCTTGCGGTCTACCTTGAAGGCGTCGGCGTCGCTGAACACGGCCTCGTCGCGGTTGCCGGACGGATAGGCCAGCCACAGCCAGTCGCCCTTGGCGATCTTCTGGCCGCCGATCTCGGCGTCGTCGGTGGCCGAGCGCATGAAGTGCTTAACCGGGGTCATCCAGCGGATCGACTCGTCGACCAGGCCGGGGATCAGCGAGGGGTCGGCCTTGACCTTGGCGAATTCCTCCGGGTTCGCCGCCAGGCCCCAGATGGCGGCGGCGGTCGAGGAGGAGGTGGTGTCGTGGCCGGCGGTGGCGACGATCACATAATAGCTCATCGCCTCGAAGTCGTTGATCGGCACGCCGTCGATCTGGGCGTTGGCGATAACGCTGGCCACATCGCCCTTCGGCTCGGCTTTCCGGTCGTCGGTGATGCCTTTGAAGTACATGAAGAAGTCGGCGATGACGCCCTGCATCATCTCCATGGCGCCCGCGACGTCGAGGGTCTCCTTGCGCTCGCGGTTCAGCTCCGGGTCCTGGGCCCCGAACAGCTCCTGGGTCAGCTTCAGCATGCGCGGCTCGTCTTCCGGCGGCACGCCGAGGATCTCCATGATCACCCTCAGCGGATAGAACAGGGCGATCTCGTTGACGAAGTCGCATTCGCCACCCAGAGACGCCATGTGGTCGACGTGCTCGCGGGCGATCTGGCGGATGCGGTCTTCCAGCTTGCGGATGTTCTGCGGCAGGAACCAGGACTGGGTCATCACCCGGTATTTGGGGTGATCGGGGGCGTCCATCTGCACCAGGGTGCGGACCAAATGCGGGCTGCCGCCGGTCATCTGGCGCACGGCGGCCTCGGCCTCCTTGGTGGTGAAGGTGGTCGGGCGGTCGCCGCTGTGGAACAGGTCGTTCTGGCGGCTGATCTCAAGAATGTCGGCGTGGCGGGTCACCAGCCAGAAGGGCTCGACCCCCTCCAGCTCGGCCCGGCCGAGCGGCTGGTTGGCGCGCAGCCAGCGGAAGGCGTCGTGCACCGATCCGTCGGCGTAGGCCTTGGGATCGATGGCCTTGAAGGCAACCTCGTCCGGTATGCGAAGCGCGTCGGTCACTGTGCTCTCCCTAGTCTGGCCGCCTTCCAGCAACCTCTTTTGGGGCAGGATGACTCTCTGACGCCGGGGAAGGGAAGAGCGGCGATGCGTGAGCAGGATCACGCGGACTCTCGCGACACATGTCTAGGCTCGAAAAGGGTTGCGGGGCCTGACACAGTCTTGTCGGGGAAATTGAGGGGACGGTATGGGGCAGGACAATCTGAGCCGGCGAGGGCTGTTGGCCGGGACCGGACTGGCGCTGGCCGCCGGGGCGATCGCTCACGCCCAGGAAGCGCCGCTCACCGCGTCTGATCCGAATGAGCCGCCACCGGACAGCGATCCCGACTTCGGCGGACCCGAGCATCACGACACGCCCCCGCCCATGGAGCCGGCGCCGAGCACCGTCGACTGGAACTGGGTGCGGGGCCAGTGGGCGCTGGACTGGAGCTGGGTGAACCTGTCAGCGATGCTGTTCGCCTCCAACCCCCGGATCGTGCGCAACGCCATCGCCCGTCATCGTGACGCCCTGGACGCCAATCCGGTGACCTATCTGGAGGCCAACAACCGGCCCCTGCAAAACGCCGCCCGCCGGGCCGCCGGCCTCTATTTCGGGGCCAACCCCGAGGCCATCGCCCTGACCGAGAGCACCACCAGCGGCATCGGCCTGGTCTACAACGGCCTGCTCGTCGGCTATGGCGAGGAGATCCTGACCACCACCCACGACTACTATGTCACCCACGAGAGCCTGCGGCTGGCCGCGCGGCGCAGCGGGGCCACGATCCGCAAGATCAGCCTGTTCGACCAGGCGCGGACCGCCAGCAAGGCCCAGATCGTCGGCCGGCTGATGGGGGCGATCACGGATCGGACGCGGGCCCTGGCCCTGACCTGGGTGCACAGTTCGACCGGGCTGAAGATGCCGATCCCCGAGATCGCCCAGGCCCTGAAGGCCGTCAACGCCGGACGCGATGCAACCCGCAAGGTGCTGCTGATCGTCGATGGCGTGCATGGCTTCGGGGTCGAGAACGTCACCTTCGACCAGCTGGGCGCCGACGTGCTGGCGGCCGGCTGTCACAAGTGGCTGTTCGGTCCGCGCGGCACCGGCGTGGTCTTCTTCCGGCCCGACAGCCTGCATCGCTTCGAGCCGACCATCCCCAGCTTCCTGGCCCCCAACGCCTACGGGGCCTGGCTGGGCGGCTATGATCCCGGGGCCACGACGGGCGCACGAATGACGCCGGGCGGGTTCAAGGCCTTCGAGCATGTCTGGGCCCTGAACGAGGCCTTCGCCTTCCACGGCATGGTCGGCAAGGCGGCGATCCAGGCCCGGACCCACAATCTGGCCAGCCGGCTGAAACTGGCGCTCAGCCAGATGCCGCATGTGGTGGTGCGCACGCCGATGGACCCGGCCTTGAGCGCCGGCATCGTCAGCTTCGACCTGCCGGGCCTGTCGGCCGATGCGGTGGTGCGGCGGCTGCGCGGCTCAAAGGTCATCGGCTCGGCGGCGCCCTATTCGACGCGGCATGTGCGGCTGACCCCCAGCTTCCGCAATACCGAGGCCGACGTCGATTTCGCGGCGCAAATTCTGGCCAACATCCGGAAGTAGTCAGGCGGGCGAACCTCGGGCTAGGTTCGGACCCCGAGGAGACCCGCCATGCACCGCCGCACCGTCCTGACCGGCCTCGCCGCCGCCTCCGCTACGCCGGTTCTTGCCCAGACGGCGCCCGCCCCGACTCCCACGCCGGGCGTCGTGCGCCTGACCATGACCACGGGCGAGGGTCCGCTGGTGCTGGAGCTCAATGCCGAGAAAGCCCCGCTGACGGTGGCCAACTTCCTGAAGTACGTCGACGCCGGCCGCTACAATGGCGGCGAGATCTATCGCGGGATGGCCGTGTCCTCCAATCCGCTGATGGGCCTGGTCCAGGGCGGCGCCAAACCGGGCAAGCCGATCCCGCCGGTGCCGCATGAGCCGACCACCCAGACGGGCCTGAAACATGTCGACGGCACGGTCAGCCTGGCCCGCTACGCGCCGGGTACGGGGACCAGCGACTTCTTCATCTGTGTCGGCGACGCCGGCTATCTGGACGCCAATCCGGCGGCGACCGGCGACAAGGCGGGCTTCGCCGCCTTCGGCCGGGTGGTCGAGGGCATGGACATCGTCAAACGCATCCTGGTCATGCCCAAGTCGCAAAAGGCCGACAACCCGGCCATGGTCGGCCAGATGTTGGAGACCTACATCAAGATCCTGTCGGTCAAACGAGCCTGAAAAACGTCGCCAAAAAACTTCAGAAGAAAAATGTCGGCTGCGGCGGGCGGTGTTCGTCCTGAGGGGCGAACGGCTGCGCGGCAGCCTCAACGGGAGATGTGACCATGCGTGTTCTGATGATCGTCAAGGCCAACGCCGACAGTGAAGCCGGCATCATGCCCACGACCGAGCAGGTCGAGGAGATGGGCGTTTTCAACAATGAACTGATCGCCGCCGGGGTGATGGTCGATGGGGCCGGCCTGCATCCGTCCAGCAAGGGCGCGCGGCTGGGCTTCAAGAACGGCAAGCGGGTGATCACCGACGGGCCCTTCACCGAAACCAAGGAGCTGATCGCCGGCTACTGGGTGCTCAACGTCAAGGACTGGGACGAAGCCCTGATGTGGCTCAGCAAGGTTCCGCGCCCCGACTTCCGGGACGGCGATGTCGAATGCTCGATCGAGCTGCGCCGCTTTTTCGAGCCGGAAGACTTCGCCGGCATCGCCTCCGAAGAGCTGATCGAGCAGGAGAAGGGCTGGCGCGAGGACCAGCTGGCCAAGGCGCCTAAGCCTTCCTGAGGCTCCGCCAGCAGGCGAGCGCCGCCGATCCGAACAGGATCAGGCCGAGCGCTCTGATCCACCATCCGGCGTTGGCGGCGGTCATCAGGCCGCCGCCCAGTCCCGCGGCGATGGCGGCGACCTCGATCAGGGTGACTGCCGCCAGGATGCGCGCCCAACGCCGGTCGCCGCGCCACAGCGTCCAGCCGGCCAACGGCGGGATCAGCAGTCCGGCCACCACGATGTTGAAGGCCAGGTGGTGCGGGCTGGGCAGCGGGAACAGCGCCGCCACGACCAGGGACAGGGCCGGCAGGGCGACGGCGCTGGCCAACAGGGTTGCGGCCAGGGTTCGCCAGGCCCGTTGCAGCCCCACGGCGCCGGCCAGGCCGAGCGCGCCGCTGAGCAGCAGTCCGGTATTGAACACGCCGGCCATGGGCGCGGTGGCCATCCCCAGTTCGCTGGGCATTTGCGTGGCGTGGTCGAACCCCGGCCAGGCCAGGGCCGTCCCGAAGATGCCGGCGAAATAAACCACCGGCATGGCGACGCCGTACCACAGCAGCATCCGCTGGATCATGATCCGTCCTCCCCGACAGAGGCTCAGGGTGGACTGGTCTTTGGGGCGGTAGAAGGGCGCAAGCTCCCCCCGAATGGGGAGGGAGGAGGACCTACCCCCCTCGCGCCACGAACCAGCCGTTGCGGAACTGCTCGTCGGCCTTGCCATATAGGAAGGGTTCGCCGTCGGGCGTCAGCACCGTGCCGCCTGAGGCCTCCAGCACGGCTTGCGCGGCGGCGATGTCCCATTCGCTGGTCGGGCCGTGGCGGGGGTAGATGTCCGCCGTGCCCTCGGCGATGCGGCAGAGCTTCACCGAGCTGTCCATCGCCAGCGTGGTGTCGAACCGGTAGGTGTCGGCCAGCTTGCGGGTGGTCTCTTCCTTCATGGTGTGGCTGATCAGGGCCACGGCCTGGCCCTGGGGCCAGGGGCGGACGCGGCAGGCCTGGGCCGGAGCGCCGTTGACGCGCTTCAGAGCGCCCGAGGCCGAGGTGTACCAGGTCTCGCCGCTGGGCGGGCTGCAGACCGCGCCGGCGACGGGGTGGCGGTCCTGGATCAGGCCGATGTTGACCGTCCAGCTGGGGTCGCCGCGCACGAAGGCCTTGGTGCCGTCGACCGGGTCGACGAGGAAGAAGCGCGGGCCGATCTCGTCCGGGGTGCCGTACTCCGAGGCATGCTCCTCGCCGATCACCGGGATGTCCGGGAAGTGTTCCTTGAGCAGGCGGGTGATCAGGATCTCGCCCTGGCGGTCGGCCTCGGTGACCGGGCTGTCGTCGGCCTTGGCGTCGACGGTCAGCGCCGTGCGCCACAGGGGCAGGATCAGCCGGCCGGCTTCCTCGACGATGTCGGCGAGGACGGCCCCGATGTTGTCCGGATCACTGCTCACTCGGTCTCTCCATCATCCATCACGTCCAGCCGCACGGCCCGGGTATCGAGGGCCTGCTTGCCGGCATTCTCGAAATCCACCGTCACCCGATGGCCGATGCAGGACTGCACCTGGCCCAGGCCCCAGTCCGGGCGGGCCGGGTTTCGCACCAGCGCGCCGGGCTCGAGAAAGGGGTCGCTGAGCGCCATGGGGAGAAGGCCTTAGCGGGTCGCGTGCGGTTTGTCAGGCTTCGCGGCAGTAGGCGGTCATGCCTTCGACCAGGGCGTCGAAGACCAGCCGCATGCGGCGCAGGCCGCGCAGGTCCTCGTGCATCACCACCCAGGTCTCGAGCGGATAACGGAAGCCCTCGACCAGCATGGGGACGAGATCGGGGCAGCGGCGGCCGAGCTGGATCTGGCAGGCGCCGGCCCCGAGACCGGCCCGGATGGCGGCCAGCTGGGCCAGGTCGTTGTCCGAGCGGAAGGCGAAATCGACCATGCCGATCTGGAAGCCGCCCTCGACCATACGTTCAAGATAGGGCGGCGGATGCTCGAAGCCGACAAAGGGCATCGCCTTGAGGTCGGCCAGGCTGCGCGGCAGGCCGTGGCGCTGGATCAGCCGCTGGTGGGCGAAGAGGCCGAGCGGGATCTCGCCGATGCGGCGGACCAGCAGCGTTTCCTGCCTCGGCGGCGACATGCGCACGGCGATGTCGGCCTCTCGGCGAAGCAGGTCCTCGTTGCGGTTGCTGGCCCCCAGCTCGATCTCCAGTCGCGGGTGACGCGCCTGCAGATCGGCGAGGATGGCGGGCAGGACCTCGACGGCGACGATCTCGCTGGCGGTGATGCGCACCGTGCCGGCCTCGGCCTGGGCGTCGGCGCTGGCGGTGCGGGTGAAGGCCTCGGCGGCGGCGGCCATGGCCCGGGCGTGCTCGCCCAGCGGCCCGGCGGCGGTTGTGGGGGCCAGCCCCGCCGGGGTGCGGGTGAAGAGGGCGGCCCCGACCTGGGCCTCCAGCGCCTCGATGCGACGGCGCACGGTGGGCTGGGCGAGACCGAGACGCCGGGCGGCGGCCGACAGGCTGCCGGTCTCCAGCACGGCCAGGAAGGCGCGCTGACCTTCCCAGTCAGGGTCAATCGGGCTCATACATTTCAGACTAGCTGATCGTCAGTCTTGGACAATTCTTTTCAGGGCGGAGAGCCGGCATGTTGGGCGGACAAGGAGACCGTACATGACCAGAACAGCCCTCATCCTCGGCGCCACCGGTGGGATCGGCGGCGAGACCGCCGACGCCCTGGCCCGCCACGGCTGGACCATCCGGGCCCTGGCCCGCAACCCCGCCGCCGGGGCCGCCGGCCGGCCCGAGTTCGACTGGCGGCGCGGCGACGCCCTCGACGCCAAGGCCGTCGGCGAGGCGGCGCGCGGCGTCGACGTGATCGTCCATGCGGTCAACCCGCCCGGCTACAAAGGCTGGAAGCGGCTGGTCCTGCCGATGCTGGAAAGCAGCATCGCCGCCGCACGCGCCAGCGGCGCCCGGCTGCTGCTGCCGGGGACCATCTATAACTACGGCCCGGACGCCTTCCCTGTGCTGCATGAAGAAGCGCCGCAGAACCCCGCCACCCGCAAGGGCGCGATCCGCAAGGCCATGGAGGCGCGGCTGGAGGCGGCGGCGCTGGACGGGGTGCGATCTCTGATCCTGCGGGCCGGCGACTATTTCGGACCTCGACCGGGCAACGGCTGGTTCAATCAGGGTCTGGTGACGCCCGGCAAGCCGGTGACCGCCATCATGACCCCGGGCCAGGCCGGCGTCGGCCACGCCTGGGCCTATCTGCCGGATGTGGCCGAGACCTTCGCCCGGCTGGCGGACCGTGAAGGCGAGCTTGGCCCCTTCGCCCGCTTCCATTTCGCCGGCCACTGGGACGCGACGGGGACGGAGGTCACCGACGCCATCCGCCGCGTCGTCGGCAACCCGGCCATCCCGGTCCGCACCCTGCCCTGGTCGGTGCTGCCGCTGGCCGCGCCGTTCAACGAGACGATGCGCGAACTGGTCGAGATGCGCGGCTTCTGGACCGCCCCGGTGCGGCTGGACAACGCCCGCCTGAGCCACTTCCTGGGCGCCGAGCCGCACACCCCGCTCGAGACGGCGGTGCGGGAAACCCTGATCGGGCTGGAATGCCTGCCGCAAGCGTCCACAAGCAAGGCGGCCTGATCCCCGGATGGGGCCGCATTCTTGTGGAGGGTTGGGCCGTTGGCTCGGCGGCCAAATCACCGCTAGACTCCGCGGCATGACCGACGCCGCCGAAATCCTGCCCGACGATGACGCCGCCCTGATCGCCGATCCGGTCGACCTGGCCGCCCAGCTGGCCGCGCGGCTCTGTCACGACTTCATCAGCCCGGCCAGCGCCATCGTCTCGGGCCTCGACCTGCTGGACGACCCGACCGCCCAGGACATGCGCGAGGACGCCATGGCGCTCATTGCGCAGAGCGCGCGCAAGCTGGCCGACCTGCTGGCCTTCTGCCGCGCCGCCTTCGGCTCGGCCTCGACGGTCGAGGTGTTCGACGCCCGCGACCTGGAGACCCTGGCCCAGAACGTCTTCGGCCATATGAAGGCGACCCTGGCCTGGGACGTCGCCCCCGCCAGCCTCAACAAGCCGGCCGCCCGCACACTGTTGAACCTCTGCCAGATCGCCGGCACAGCCCTGCCGACCGGCGGCGCGGTCACCGCCCGGGTGGTCGAGGCCGGCGGACGCATCGCCCTGAGCGTCGAGGGAACCGGCCCGCGCATCCGCCTGAAGCCCGAGGTCGCCGGCGGCCTGCTCGGCAAGCCCAAGGGCGAGGCCATGGGCGGCGCCTGGATCCAGGCCTTCTACGTCCACAGCCTGGTCACCCAGGCCGGCGGCCAGGTGGCGGTGGAAGCGGGCGAAGAGAAGCTGACCCTGGCGGCCTGGGTTCCGGCCTAGAATTCTTAACGGCCTCCACCCTCTCTTAACCGACGCGGCCCACAACAGAGCGTTCAAGAGGAGCGTTCCGACAGCCGTGAAGACCTGTCTCGTCGTCGATGACAGCCGGGTGATCCGCAAGGTGGCCCGCCGCATCCTGGAGGACCTTGGCTTTGAGATCGCCGAGGCCGCCGACGGGATGGAGGCGCTCGCCTGGTGCCGCGCGGCCATGCCCGACGCCATCCTGCTGGACTGGAACATGCCGGTGATGAACGGCATCGACTTCCTGCGTCTGCTGCGCCAGGAGCCCGGTGGGGCGGCCCCCAAGGTCGTCTTCTGCAGTGTCGAGACCGAGCCGGAACGCATCCGTGAGGCGCTGGAGGCCGGCGCCGCCGAATACATCATGAAGCCCTTCGACGGCGACATCATCGAGGCGAAGTTCGCCGAGGCGGGCCTGGTATGAGCCCGCAGGATATCGAGCTGTTCGTTGCCCTGGCCCGCGCCCGCGCCGGCCTGAAGATCGATCCGGCCAAGACCTACCTGATCGAGAGCCGCCTGGGTCCCCTGGCCCGGCGCGAGAACTTCCCCGGCATTCCGGAGATGGCCGCCGCCCTGCGGTCCTTGCGGGAGGAAAAGCTGATCTGGGCCGTGGTCGAGGCCCTGGCCCAGGGAGAGACCGGCTTCTTCCGCGATCGCGCGCCCTACGCCGCCTTCTCCAAGGAACTCCTGCCAACCCTGGCCCGCCTGCGCGGCAATGAGCCGGTCCGGGTGTGGAGCTGTGCCTGCGGCTCGGGTCAGGAAGCCTACAGCCTGGCGATGATCGCCGAAGAGGCCGAGAGCCTGCCGCCCGGGACCAAAGTCGAGATCTATGGTTCCGACCTGTCGGAACGCTCGCTCGAGAAGGCCCAGTCGGGCCTCTACACCCAGTTCGAAGTCCAGCGCGGCCTGCCGATCCGAAAGCTGCTGCAGCATTTCGAGAAGGTCGAGGACAATTGGCGTCTGACCCCGCGCATCCGCCAGCGGGTGCGCTGGCGGCGGGTCAACCTGATCGCCGACCTGACCGTCATGGGCCGGTTCGACGTCATCTTCTGCCGCAACGTGCTGAGCATGATGGACGGGCCCTATCGTCGTCGTGTCCTCGAAAGCCTGGCGTCCCTGCTGCCGGTCGACGGCCTGCTGATCCTGGGCGAGGGCGAGAGCACCGAAGGCGCCACCGAAGCCTTCCGTCCCGTGACCGGCCGTCCGGGCCTGTTCGTGCGCAATCCCGCCTACCGGGCCGCCGCCGCCTGATTTCCAATCAAGGGTATGTCTGGTAGCGGAGCGGGGTGACCGACGACGCCCTCATCCACTGCGTTCGGGTGCCCAAGAGCGGGTCCAAGAGCCTGCTGCTGATGCTGGGCGAGGCCTTTGCGGGGCGTAGGGTCTTCTACCTGCCCGACACCCTGCGGCCGGAGACGGCCCTGTCGCGTTGGCAGCGGGTTCGGCTGTGGCGCTCGCAGCGGCAGAACCTGATGGAGAAGCTGGGCACGGTCAGCCTGGCGGCCGCCTTCGCGAAGATCGAGGCCGAGGGGCGGCCGGGCGACCTGATCGCCGGCGGCCATAGCGATCAGGCCTTTGTCCGCTCACGGCTGAGCCGCCCGGTGCGCTTCGTCACCCTGCTGCGCGACCCGGTCGAGCGGGCGGTCAGCGACTATCACTACGCCAGGGCAGGCTATCTGAAGAAGAAGCTCTGGCAGCGGTTCGACGCCCATCTGCTGGCCCAGGTCGCGGGCACGCGGGGCTTCACCGGCTTCCTCGATTTCCAGCTGGAGCATGAGGCGGTGTTCGCCAACCCGGCCGCGGCGTTCCTCGGCTGGCGGGAGGGGCCGCTGGACGCCTTCCTGGCCGAGAACCTCTGGGACTGGGCCACGCTGGAGACGGCGGAGAAGCTGGCGGCGCGCATCGCCGAACGCCTGAACCGACCGGCCCTGTTCGGCCGTCACAACCAGTCGGAAGCGGTCGGCCGGGCGAAGGTCGCCACTGAGGACAGGCGCAAGATCGAACGGCTCTGTCCCCGCGACTACGAACTCTATGAACGCTGCCGGGCGGACAATCGCCCGGCCTGAGCCCTACTTGGCGAAGACCTTGCCGAGGAACAGGGTCTCGGCCTCGCGCTGGGCGTCGATGTTCTGCTTCTTGCGGAAGCCGTGGCCTTCGTCGCCGGCCAGCATGTACCAGACATCGCCGCCCTGGCCGCGCAGGGCGGCGACCATCTGTTCGGCCTCGGTCCAGGGGACGCGCGGGTCGTTGCGGCCCTGGATGACGAACAGCGGCTTGGTCATCCGCGAGGTCAGGTTCAGCGGCGAGATCTGGTCGAAGACTGCAGCCATCTTCGGATCGCGCTCATCGCCGTATTCGGCGCGGCGGAGATCCCGGCGGTAACCTTCGGTGTTGGCCAGGAAGGTCTTGAAGTTGGAGATGCCGACGATGTCGATGGCCCCGGCCAGGCGGTCCGAATAGGCGGCCAGCGAGGCCAGCACCATGAAGCCGCCGTAGGAGCCGCCGTAGACCACGACCCGGTCCTTATCGAGGTCCGGCTGGGTGGCGATCCAGTCGAGCAAGGCGCCGATGTCCTTGACGCTGTTCTGGCGCAGGGGGCCGTTGTCGAGCTGGATGTAGCGCTTGCCGTAGCCGTCGGAGCCGCGAACGTTGGGGGCGATGGTCACCGCGCCGAGTTCGGCCGCCCAGTACTGGCGCCGGGTGCTGAAGCCCGGCCGGTCCTGGCCTTCGGGACCGCCGTGGATGTCGATGATCACCGGGGCCTTGCCGCTGATCTTCGCCGGCTTGTAGACCCAGGCCGGGACGGTCAGGCCGTCGAAGGACTTGAAGCTGACCAGTTCGGGCTCGCGCAGGGCCGTCAGGTCGAGGCCGCCGGCCTCGCTGTACGTCCAGCGCTGCAGCACACCGTTGCCGGGATCGAAGACATAGACGTCGGCCGGCGAGGTGGCGGCGTTGAGGCCGATGGCCAGGCTCTTGCTGTCGGGCGAGAACTTCAGGGACCCCAGCACCCCGACCGGCAGGTTGGGCTGCGGCACGGCCTGTTTGGTGCGGAAGCCCTGGACGACGACGCGGCTGCGGCCGCCTTCGTTGACGCTGTAGGCCAGCAGGCGGCCGTCTGCCGAGAGGTCGAACTCCTCGATGTCCCACTTCAGGTCGGGCGGCGAGATCGGGACCGACTTGCCAGTGGCCAGATCCATGCTGACCAGCCGCTTGAACTCACTGCCCTCGTCGCTGAGCACCAGCACCGACTTGCCGTCCGGGGCGAAGACGCCATTGTCGTAGGCGATGTCGGTCTTGGAGGGATTGAGTTCGGTCACCTTCCCGCTGGCCAGGTCCAGCAGGTATAGCTTGCTCGACACCGCCGAAACGTAGCGACCGAGGAGGACGCTGCTCCCGTCCGGCGAGATGGCCAGAGGGGCCGTGGCGCCGGTGGCGTCGAAGACCTTCTTGCGGCTCGAAGGATCGCCGACGGTCATGGTGACGATGTCGTAGTCGGGATCGCCCTTGCCGACCCGGGCCCAGACCAGGGTCTTGCCGTCCTTGCTGAAGGTCATCGACTGGTTGCGGGAGCCGGGCTCGGTGAACTGAACCTCAGGCCCCTCCAGGCCCATCATATAGCCCTGGAAATACTCGTCGCCGCCGGTGTCCTTGGTGAAGATGAACCGGTCCTTCGATCCAGGCACGCCCTCGGCCCCGCCGACCGGCTCGTCGAAGAAGGTCAGCTGGGTGCGGTCGCCGCCCGGGCGGGCGACACGGTGCAGCTGGGCCGTCTGGCCAAAGCGGGTGGCGATCAGCATCGAGCCATCGTCCAGCCAACTGGCGAAGCTGGCCGAGCGGGCGTTCTGGTAGCGGCGCAGGGCCTCGCGCACGGCCGGCGGCGTCTGGGGGACGTTCTCCAGGGTCAGGGTCCCGACCTGGCGCTTCTCCACCGGCTGGACGGTGGCGGCGAAGGCGCCGGCCAGAGGCGTCAGCAGGGCGAGCGCCGCCCCCGACAGCAGGAAACCACGGCGGATCATCATCTTAAGCCCCCAGACGAAAAGTCAGGCCGGATCGTATTCGCTGACCAGGTGCCCCGGTTCCACCTCTTTCAACTGCGGAATGTAGACCGGGGCGGTCGGATCGACGGTGAGGCGCGAGGGCAGGAAACGCAAGGCCGAGCGCGGATCGAGCGGCGAGGGCGGCTCGCCGGTCAGCCGGACGCGCTTGCGGGACCGCTCGATGGCTGGATCGGGGATTGGCGCGGCCGATAGAAGCGCCTTCGTATAGGGGTGCTGGGGATGGGCGTAGATGCGCTCGCGCGTCGCCAGTTCCATGACCCGGCCGAGGTAGAGCACCATCACCCGGTGGCTGATCTCGCGGACCACCGCCAGGTCGTGGCTGATGAACATCATCGCCATGCCCATCTCCTTCTGGAGATTGATCAACAGGTCGATGATCTGGGCCCGGATCGAGACGTCGAGCGCGCTGACCGCCTCGTCGCAGATGACCAGTTTGGGTTTCAGGATCATAGCCCGGGCGATGCCGACCCGCTGATTCTGGCCGCCGCTGAGCTCGTGCGGATAGCGGTTGATCAGGGTCGGCGACAGGCCCGCCCGCTCCATCATGGCGGCGGCCTCGAACTCGCGCTCACGGCGGTTGAGCCCGGGACGGAAGACGCGCAGCGGCTCGGCGATGGAATCGCCGACCGTCGAGCGCGGGTCGAGGCTGGCCAGCGGGTCCTGGAAGACGATCTGCAGGTCCTTGCGGGCCTTGCGCATGGTCTCTTCGTCGGCCCGTGTGATGTCGCGGCCCATGACGGTGATGGCGCCGTCCAGCTCGCCGCTGCCCTTGGGCAGGAGACGCAACACAGCCCGGCTGAGGGTCGACTTGCCGCAACCACTTTCGCCGACCACGCCGAGGGTTTCGCCCTGGCGGATGGAGAAGTCGACGCCGTCGACGGCGCGCAGCATGAGTTTCTTGCCGAGAATGCCCTGACGGACCGGGAACCAGACCTTCACATCGTCGCCCTGGACGATGATCGGGGCGTCGGGTTTCACCGGATCGAGGGTCGGGCGGCCGCCGCGGTCCTCGCGGTCGAGGCGCGGAATGGCCTCCAACAAGCTGCGGGTATAGGCCGTCTGGGGGTTGGAGAAGAGGTCGGCAGCCGTGCCCTCCTCGACATAGGCGCCGTCCTTCATCACGCAGACGCGGTCGGCCAGGCGAGCGATGACGCCCATGTCGTGGGTGATCAGCACCAGGGCGGTGCGGGTTTCCCGCTGCAGTTCGGCCATCAGGTCGAGGATTTCGGCCTGCACGGTGACATCCAGCGCCGTGGTCGGCTCGTCGGCGATCAGCAGGGCCGGATCGCAGGCCATGGCCCCGGCGATCATCACCCGCTGGCGCATGCCGCCGGAAAGCTCGTGCGGATACTGGTTCATACGCCGGGCGGCCTCGGGGATGCGCACATGGTCCAGCCACTGGCGGGCCCTGGCTTTCGCCTCCTTGTCGGAGACGCCCAGATGCAGCCGCAGGGGTTCGGCGATCTGTTCGCCGATCTTCACATGTGGCGTCAGGGCCGTCAGCGGGTCCTGGAAGATCATGGTCATCTTCGAGCCACGGATGCGGTTCAGTTCGCGGGTCTTGAGGCCCAGCAGCTCCTGGCCCTCGAAAGTCGCCGAGCCGGTGGCCGTACCGTTCTGGGCCAGCAGGCCCATGACGGTCATGAAGGTCTGGCTTTTCCCTGAGCCGCTTTCGCCGACCACGCCGAGGCATTCGCCCTGGCCGACGTCGAGGGAGACGCCGCGCACCGCCTCGACGACGCCGTCGGGGGTGTCGAAGCGAACCTTCAGGTCACGGATGGAGAGGACGGGTTTGCGCAAACTGGACAAGCGGGAAAACTCCATGGCCCGCCGGTGTGCGAGCCTGTCGGGCGGCACGATAGCGATCAGCGCCTGACGCGCAAATGAACGGCGCGTAACCCTTGTTCCCGCGAGGCGCGAACGACCTCGCATTGGGCATGCGACAAGTTTCCACAGCGCGCGCATGCCGCATTCGTAGGACAGAAAGACAGGCGTAAGTTTTGCAGCGTAAGTTCGGCGTTGTTCGGGGATGTCACGGCCATGCGGCTGTTCAATCTGTTCCGTCTGTCTCCTCTGGCCGCGGGCGAGCCGGCGTCGCCCGCTCAGCTGGCCATCGCCGCCGCCCCCTGGGCCCTGGTGGCCGTGGTCGCCGTCGCCCTGCTGGTTCGCTAGGCAGACCTGCCGCCATCAAGGTTTCACCGACCATGATTCGCTCAAACTGAGTACATCATGGTAAAAGCCCCTGGCCTGCGGGTTGCAGGCCTCCGGCTTGGTACGCGCCAGGCGTATCGAACGGGGACGGGGACTGGGGCATGGACAAGCCGATCTGGTGGCGGGGCGAGGCCCGCAATGATCATTATCGCGGGCCGGGCGCGCGCGTGATCGTCGTCGGCAACGAGAAGGGCGGGGCCGGCAAATCGACCCTGGCCGCACTGATCGCCACCTCGATGCTCTATCGCGGCAGCCGCGTGGCGGTGATCGACGCCGACCTGCGCCAGCAGAGCCTCAGCCGCTTCCTGGCCAACCGCCGCAGCTGGCTGCCCGCCGCCGGCGTCGAAGCCCCGGTGCCGCTGGAATACAAGCTGCACGACGATCCCAGCCGCCTGGCCCAAGCCGATCCGGAAGAGGCCGTGGCCCGCTTCGAGAGCGCCGTCAGCATGGCGATGGCCGACTCCGACCTGGTCGTCATCGACACCCCCGGGGCCGACACCGCCGTCTCCCGCTGCGCCCATCTGCAGGCCGATCTGGTGGTCACTCCGATGAACGACAGCTTTGTCGACTTCGACGTGCTGGGCCAGCTCGATCCCCTGACCCTCAAGCTGCTGCGCCCCAGCCTCTACACCCAGGTGGTGCTGGAGGCCCGCGAGGCCCGCGCCTATCACAACCGCCGCCTCGACTGGGTGGTGCTGCGCAACCGCATGGGGGCCAACGACGGCCGCAACCGCGAGCGCCTGACCCATGGCCTGGAGGCCCTGGCCGATGAAGTCGGATTCCGCATGGGCCCGTCCCTGCGCGAGCGGGTGGCCTATCGCGAGATGTTCCCCTTCGGCCTGACCATCGCCGACCTCGCCCCCGGGGTGCGGCCGGGGGGCGTCAGCTCGCCCCGACTTGCGGCCCGCGAAGAGCTGCGCGACCTGCTGGTCTCCCTGCGCCTGATCCGCGAGGCCGCGCCGGGCGAGGCCGACCATACGTCCCGCGACGACCGCGGGGCGGTGCTGCACCACATGGGCTGACCCTGTGGCGTCCGTCATCCGGCGGCGCCGGGGGACAGTCACCATTTGGGTCGCTATATAACCCTCATGGCCAAGCGCTCGCCGACCGACCTGCCCTTCCGCTCGCCCTACAGGCACGGCTTTGTCCGCGTCGCCGGCTGCGTGCCGCTGACCGCCGTCGCCGACCCTGCGCGCAACGCCGCCGAGACGATCGCGCTGCTCGAGCGGGGCCATGCCGAGGGCGTGGCGCTGATGACCTTCCCGGAACTGGGGCTATCGGCCTATTCGATCGACGACCTGTTTCATCAGGAGGCCCTGCTCGACGCGGTCGAGGCCGGGCTTGCCACCCTGGTCGAGGCCAGCAAGAGACTTCGTCCGGCCTTCGTGGTCGGGGCGCCTCTGCGGGGCGAGAGCCGGCTCTACAACTGCGCCGTGGTCATCCAGGGCGGGACCATCCTCGGCGTCGTGCCCAAGACCTACCTGCCCAACTACCGCGAATACTATGAGCGGCGCTGGTTCGCCTCGGGGCTCGGCGTCGTCGGGCGCACCCTGAAGGTCGCCGGCCACGCCGCGCCGTTCGGGACCGACCTGCTGTTCGATATCGAGATGCTGGGCAAGGCGGCGGCGACCTTCGCGGTGGAGATCTGCGAGGATGTCTGGACGCCCGAGCCGCCCTCGACCAGCGCCGCCGTGGCCGGGGCCGAGATCCTGCTCAACCTGTCGGCCAGCAACATCGTCATCGGCAAGGCCCGCGAGCGCCAACTTCTCTGTGCAAGTCAGTCGCTGCGTTGCCAGGCCGCCTATGTCTATTCCGCGGCCGGGCCGGGAGAATCGACGACCGACAACGCCTGGGACGGCCAGGCGGCGGTGTTCGAACTGGGCGCCCAGCTGGTCGAGAGCCAGCGGTTCCCGACCGCCTCGACCCTGGCCGTCGCGGATGTCGACGTCCTGCGCCTGCGCCAGGAGCGGCGGCGCACCGTCACCTTCGGCGACGCGGCCGTCAGCCGGCCGCGCACGCCCTTCCGCCGCATCGGCGTCGAAATCGCCCCTCCCGACGGCGTGCTCGACCTGGCCCGGCCGCTGGAGCGCTTTCCCTTCGTGCCGAGCGACAGCGCCCGCCTGGCCGAGGAATGCCACGAGGCCTACAACATCCAGGTCCAGGGGCTGGCCCAACGTCTCAAATCGACCGGCCTGAAGAAGCTGATCATCGGTGTCTCCGGCGGGCTCGATTCCACCCAGGCCCTGCTGGTCGCCGCCAAGGTGATGGATGCTCTGGGCCTGCCACGCACCAACGTCATGGCCTGGACCCTGCCTGGGTTCGCCACCTCCGAGGGCACCAAGGCCAATGCCTGGCGGCTGATGAATGCGCTTGGCGTCACCGCCGCCGAGCTCGACATCCGCCCGACCGCCATGACCATGCTCGAGGCCATGGGCCACCCGTTTGCCCGTGGCGAGCCGGTCCACGACATCACCTTCGAGAACGTCCAGGCCGGCCTGCGCACCGACTATCTGTTCCGGCTGGCCAACCAGAATGGCGGGCTGGTGGTCGGCACCGGCGACCTGTCGGAGCTGGCGCTCGGCTGGTGCACCTATGGCGTCGGCGACCATATGAGCCACTACAACCCCAACGGATCGGTCTCCAAGACGCTCATCCAGCACTTGATCCGTTTCGTCGCCGGCTCGGGCGAGGTCGACCAGAAGACCGCCGACGTGCTGCGCGACGTGCTCGCTTCGGAAATTTCTCCCGAACTGATACCGGCAAGCCACAGCGGGGAAACCCAGTCCACGGAGGCCTCCGTGGGCCCCTACGCGCTGCAGGATTTCAACCTCCACTACCTGGCCCGTTATGGTTTCCCGCCGTCGCGGATCGCCTATCTGTCCTTCGAGGCCTGGGGCCCGCACAGCACACGCGCCTGGCCAGCGGAAATCCCGCAAAAAGATCGAAAAACCCATGATCTACGAGCCATCAAGAGCTGGCTGCGCCTGTTCCTGACCCGGTTTTTCGCCAATCAGTTCAAGCGCTCGGCTATCCCTAATGGCCCGAAGATTTCCTCGGGCGGGGCGCTGTCGCCGCGCGGCGACTGGCGGATGCCGTCCGACGCCCGGGTCGACGCCTGGATCGCCGAACTGGACGCCAACACCCCGAACGAGGCCTGAGCGGCGGCTGGTTGCACCGCAACGGAAGGCTGGAAATTCCAAAACCCGTGGCGTAAGGTCGCGGGCATCGCGCATGGTCTGCGCAGCAGGTCGGCGACCCGACATTTTTTTGGGAACCTTAGGCTCCCGAGGGTGTTGAGCAGTCGATCGCGGTCAGGAGGGGTCTTTTTCGTGTCCGGAAGCGGGCAGGGAACGGGGTCCAGCCGAAACCGTGCGTTATTGATCCTGCCGAGCGATGGCGCGTTGGCATAACGATAGAGCGAGGGGCTCACCTTGAAGACGAAAACACTGTTGCTGAGCGGTGTGGGTGCGATCGCCGCCTTGGCGCTGGCTCCCCAGGCCATGGCTCAAGAGCGCGGTTGGTACGGGGCGTTCGACCTCGGCTATCACTCGCCGGAATCGATCGACACGTCATCGGAAGGCGTGGCCGCCGACGGCGCCCGCTACCAATACGAAATCCAGCAGGAAGACGACCTGGCTGGCTTCGCCCGCCTCGGTTACCAGGTGGCGCCGAACTGGCGCGTCGAGTTCGAACTCGGCGCCCGCAAGGGCGACGTGGACAGCATCCGCCAGGATCCGGGCCGCACCCTGGTCCCCGACCAGATCTGCTCGGTCACCCTGCCGCTGGTCCCCTGCGACCGTCCGGACGGCAACGTGAAGTCGGTCACCGCCATGGCGAACGTGATCTACGACTTCTTCCCGAACTCCAGCTTCCGCCCGTTCATCGGCGCCGGTATCGGCGTCAACTGGGTGGAGATGGATTGGGTCGGTCGCTTCAACGACGACCCGCTCTACGGGTCGCTGGCCGTTGACGACAACGACACGGCTTTCGCCTGGCAGTTCCTCGGTGGTCTCGCCTTCGACATCACCGACCGTCTGACCGGCGACATCACCTACCGTTACCTGGACGGCAACGACCTGCGCTTCTCCACGAAGCAGTCGGTGCTGAACCCGCTGATCATCCCGACCGTGGGCGACATCGAGGGCCAGTACGAAGACCAGTCGCTGACCTTCGGTCTGCGCTACAGCTTCGCGCAAGCCGCCCCGCCGCCGCCGCCTCCGCCGGAGCCGCCGGCCCCGCCGCCGCCCCCGCCGCCGCCTGAACCCCCGCCGCCGCCGCCTCCGGAAGCTCCGGCGCCGGTCGCCAAGGAGTTCATCGTCTACTTCCCGTTCGATCAATCGATCCTGACGCCGGAAGCCCAGGCCGTGGTCTCGGAAGCCGCCCAGTACGCCCAGTCGGGTAACGCCACCCAGATCGTCGTCGTCGGTCACGCCGACACGTCCGGTTCGGCGAAGTACAACGTCGGTCTGTCGCAGCGTCGTTCGAAGGCCGTCGCTGACGCCCTCGTCGGCCTCGGCGTCGACAGCGGCAAGCTGGCCGTGGACTGGAAGGGTGAATCCGAGCCCGCCGTCGCCACCGGCGACGGGGTGAAGGAACCCCTGAACCGCCGCTCGACGATCCAGATCAACTTCTGATCTGAGCGGAAGCACTAAAGCGAAGGGCCCGGAGGAAACTCCGGGCCCTTTTGCTATGGGGGCGAGGTTGGAGCGCGCTCATCCCTCCCCCTTATGGGGAGGAAGGGCGCAGCACCGCCTAAGCCGCCAACCCCGCCGTGCGCAGCAGGTCGCGCACCTTGTCGGCCGCCTGCGGGCTGCGCGCGATCTCCTGGCGCAGCTCGGGCGCCCGGGTCAGTTTCAGAGCCTCGTGTCGGGCCCGGTCGGCCGCCGGCCCGAGCGGGGCCGCCTCCCCGATCGCCAGGCGCAGCAGCAGGTTCAGCTTGTGGACCACCGGCGCCTCGGCCCGGGTCAGCAGGGTGACCAGCCTGGCGTCCGCCTCGACATGGCCGCCGATCTCGCCGAGCCGCCCTTTGAGGACATCGCGGTCCTCGTCCGGCAGGCCCAGGCGGTCGAGCCCGCGCTGCAGGCCGGCCAGGGCCGCCAGCTTGGCCGGCGGGGTGTCGGGGCCGTAGCGCATTTCCTTCTCGAACTTCAGGGCCGAGATGTTGGCTCCCAGCCAACGCGCCGCCTGGCGCTTGTTGGACGCGCCGGTGACGTTCTCGGCCAGCCGGGCGAGGATCTCGACCTCCTCACGGGCGCTGCGGTCCTTGCCGAGCAGGGCCTCGACGAAGTCGCTGGCCACGAGTGTCGCCGAACGGGTCGAGAAGGCGGTGTGAACGTCTTCCAGCTGCAGGATGCGGCCATCGGCGGCGGTCAGGGCCATGGCCAGCGCACGGAGACAGGCGATCTCGGCCTCCGGATCGCCGGGCTTGAGGCGCCGTGGTCCGACCAGTTCGCGCAGCACGCGCTGGGCCAGCGCCGCCCGGACGCTGTCGAATTGTCCGCCGTCCAGCCAGGTGGCGAGGCGGGCCGCGGCCGGCGACAGCTGGGGCATGACCCTTGCGACCGTCGGCTCCATCTGGATCAGAGCCTCGACGGCCCGGGCCCCGGCCAGGCGGGTGATGGCGGCCAGCGTATCGCCAAGATCAAGATCGGCGCCGAGCAGTTCGCCCAGGCCCGCCTTGCCGCCGACGATTTCGGCCAGGGGTTGCTCGAGGGCGGCCATGGCGACGACGCGGCCGCCGTTTTCCATCGGCGCCTTTTCGGCCAGGTCCAGCAGGCGGCTGATCTTCTCGTCCCAGGTCTTCGAGCCGGCCAGGTAGCTGGCGACCCCGGCCCCGATCAGGTAGCCGCGCTCGGGCTCGTTCCACAGACGCTCAATGGCCGAGGCGAAGGATTCCTTGTTGAAATCGGGGAAGGCGCCGCGGCGCTGGTCCTTGATCAGCCGCGCGATGGCCCGTTCGATCAGGGTCTGGAAGGTGCGGATGATTTCATGCACCCCGACGCCGCGCGCCTGGGCCTCGGGCACCGCCACCTTCTGCACCGCGTGCTGCAGCTCGACGCCCGAGGCGTCGAGCTTCTCGACCAGGTCGGCGCGGTGCAGCAGCTCGAACGGCGTCGCCCGCTGGCGGAGCAGCCAGTTGTCGAGCAGCCGGCCGATCCGCTCGCGGGCGTGGATGGTGTAGAGGTCCTGGGGGCTGACGCAGAGGGGTTCGCGGTTCTCGACCGGCTTCTTCTGCTTGCCGCGCTCAGGGGCGCCCTTGTTGAGAATGGTGACCGACCGGAACTCGCGGGTCTCCGGGTCGAGCACTTCCTTGCTGACCCGCACGGCGGCCACGTGGCCAGCTTCGAGCAGGGCTTCGGCGGTTTCGACGGCGCGGGAGCGGTCTTCGGTGGCGAGATCGAGCACCCAGCCGGAACCCGGGTTCCGGCGGACGAAGAGCTCGTAGTGAATCTGGCCGCGGTCCATGCGGGGTCCCCGTTTGGGGATTTACCTTAATTCCAACGCCTTAAAGCCGGGTTTAGGTTCACCGAACGGCAACGCGCCGCCGCGCCCTCGCCCAATTGTGGCGCCGAATGGCGCCATGAACGCAAGCCATGCGTTGTATTGGGCGGCACGGGCGTTAGTTTCCTCAGATATTCACTCCCGCCCGGCAAAGGCGAAAAGGACACCATGGCGAACATCACCCTCGTGGACGACGACGAGAACATCGTTGCTTCCGTCTCCCTGGCGCTGGAAAGCCACGGCCATAGCGTAAAGGCCTATTACGACGGCGCGTCGGGCTTGGAAGCCCTGCAGAACGATCCGCCGGATCTGGCCATCCTCGATGTGAAGATGCCGCGCATGGACGGCATGGAGCTGCTGCGCCGCCTGCGCCAGACCTCGGAGCTGCCGGTCATCATGCTGACCAGCAAGGACGACGAGATCGACGAGATCCTCGGCTTCAACCTCGGCGCCGACGACTATATGCACAAGCCGTTCAGCCAGCGGCTGCTGCTGGAGCGGGTCAAGGCCGTGCTGCGCCGCGCCGCGCCCGAGGACAGCGGCGTTTCGGCCGAGGCCAAGGAGGCCGCCAGCGCCAAGATGATGCGCCGGGGCAAGCTGACCCTCGATCCCGAGCGCCACGAGAGCCTGTGGGAAGGCAAGCCGGTGCGGCTGACCGTCACCGAGTTCCTGCTGCTGCAGTCGCTGGCCCAGCGCCCCGGCTTCGTGAAGAGCCGCGACAACCTGATGGACGCCGCCTACGACGATCAGGTCTATGTCGACGACCGCACCATCGACAGCCACATCAAGCGGATGCGCAAGAAGTTCCGCCAGGTGGACAACGAGTTCGACGCGATCGAGACCCTGTATGGCGTCGGCTACCGCTACCGCGAGTCCTGATCCCCAGGATCCTGAGGGTCCCGCAGCGGGTGCGCCTGAAGCGGTCAGGCGCGTCTCGCGCTGGCGCTTCTGGTCGCGTGGATCAAAGCTCGGCCGGCTGATCGTCGGCCTGAACCTGATCGGCCTGGCGGTGCTGATTTCGGGCTCGCTGGTGCTCAACGAGATCCGCCGCGGCCTGGTCGAGGCCCGCCTCGACAGCCTCAGCCTGGAAGGCGACCTGATCGGCCAGATCATGGCCGAGGCCGCCACCCAAGGCGAACCGGTCCCCTACCTGCAGGCCGACCGCGCCGCCCAGCTGTTGCAGTTGCTCCAGCTGTCGCGGTCGCAACGGGTGCGCCTCTACGACACCCAGGGCCGGCTGTTGGCCGACAGCTATGTCGTCGACGACCGGGTCGAGTGGCGGGTGCTGCCCCCGGCCCGCAAGCGCGGCGAAAACGGCCCCAGCTTCCGGCTGCAGGACGCCGACGCCGATCCCAAGGTCGTCGACAAGGCCCGCCGGGCCCTGGCCGACGAATGGCGCCAGGCCATGCTGGGCGAGCGGGTGCGCAACACCCGCATCGCCGAGAACGGCGACACCGTGGTCAGCATCTCCATCCCCATCCAGCGGGTGAAGGCGGTGCTCGGCGTTCTGACCATCGAGGCCAGCGACGTCGACGAGATCATCGCCGCCGAGCGCCGGGCCCTGATCCCCTTCGCTCTGATCGCCATCGCCGTCACCCTGTTGAGCTCGGTGCTGCTCTACGCTCTGGTCGCGCGGCCCATGCTGCGCCTGGCCGAGGCCGCTGACCGGGTGCGGCTGAACCGCTCGCGGGCCATCAGCCTTCCCGATCTCGCCCGCCGCCAGGATGAGATCGGCGACCTCTCGCGCTCGCTGGAAGAGATGACCGACACCCTGTCGAGCCGCATGGACGCCATTGAACGCTTCGCCGCCGATGTTGCGCACGAAATCCGCAATCCGCTGACGTCCATTCGCTCGGCTGTCGAAACCCTTGAGATCGTGCCAGATGGCCCGGGCCGGGCAAAGCTGCTGGGCATCCTCAAGCAGGACGTCGGCCGGCTCGACCGGCTGATCGGCGACATCTCCAACGCCTCGCGGCTGGACGCCGAGCTGAGCCGGGAATCTTTCCGCCGCTTCGATGTCACCCGGCTCCTGACCGACATCCTGTCGATCTATGACGCCGCCCGCAAACCGGGCGAGGCGCGCGTCACCCTGACCGCCCCCGAGGGCGAAACCATCATTGCCGGCCAGGAAGGCCCGCTCGGCCAGGTGTTCCGCAATCTGATCGACAACGCCCGCTCCTTCAGCCCGAAGGACGGCGAGGTGCGGGTCAGCGTCATTGCCGAAAAAGGCCGGGTGCTGATCGAGGTCGAGGACGACGGGCCGGGCATCCCGCCCGACAACCTCGAGACCGTCTTCGAGCGCTTCTACACCAGCCGCCCAAAGGGCGCCGCCTTTGGCGGGAACTCGGGGCTCGGCCTCAGCATCGCCCGCCAGATCACCCTGGCCCATGGCGGGGCGGTCCATGCCCACAACCGGACCGACGCGGCCGGCAAGGTGGTCGGGGCGCGGTTCGAGGTCAGCCTGCCGCTGACCAGCGCGGCCCGCTGATGATCCTGCACGCCGGCCTCGTCGCCCTGCGCCTGGCGGGCCTCTGGCGGGGTGTGCTGATCGAGGGGCCGTCGGGGGCGGGCAAGAGCGACCTGGCCTTGCGCACGCTCAGCCTCGGCGGACGGTTGGTGGCCGACGACCGGGTGCTGGCCTGGACCAGCGAGGGCCGGCTGTTCGGCCGTGCGCCCGAAACCCTGTCGGGTCTGCTGGAGATGCGCGGCCTCGGCATCGCCCCGGTCGAAGCCCTGCCCTATGCCGGCATCGACCTCATCATCGCTTGCGAAACGGACCCTGGAGCGGTCGAACGCATGCCCGAACCGGAGACGGCGGAGCGGCTCGGGGTCGTACTTCCCTTGCGTCGCCTGTGGCCATTCGAACCCGCCGCGCCGCTGAAACTGATCGCCGCGCTTGAACGGGTTGGGTTTCGCTGACGACGGGCGTATCAAGGCCTCCCGCGCGGCCTTGATGAGCCCGGGCAAGGGGAAGGTTCTGTGAGACTGCAGGTATGATCGGCCTGGTGATTGTCACCCACGGACGGCTGGCCGAAGAGTTTGTCTTCGCCATGGAGCATGTGGTCGGCCCGCAGGAGCAGGTCGTGCCCATCTGCATCGGACCCGAAGACGACATGGAAAAGCGCCGCAAGGACATCCTGGCGGCCTGCGGCCGCGTGGACACCGGTGAAGGCGTCATCCTGCTGACCGACATGTTCGGCGGCACGCCGTCCAACCTGGCCATCAGCGTCATGGAACAGACCCGCGCCGAGGTCATCGCCGGCCTCAACCTGCCGATGCTGATCAAGCTGGCGTCCCTGCGCACCCGCGAAAGCCTGGAGGCCTGCGTGCATCACGCCCAGGACGCCGGTCGAAAATACATCGCCGTGGCCTCCTACATGCTGGCGACCGATAAGTGAACGAATCCCGCACGGTCGAAATTGTGAATGAGCGGGGGCTGCACGCGCGCGCCTCGGCCAAGTTCGTCAAGCTGGCCGGGACCTTCGACGCCGAGATCCAGGTTGCCCGCGAGGGTCAGAGCGTCGACGCCCGCTCGATCATGGGGCTGATGATGCTGGCGGCGGGAATCGGCTCGAGCGTCGAGATCAGCGCCGAGGGGCCAGAGGCGACAGCGGCGCTCGACGCCCTGTGCGAACTGGTCGCCAACAAATTCGACGAAGAGCGGTAAGCCCCAGGGGGCTAGACGCGGATATCGACCAGCGAGCCCGGCCGAAGAATTTTCTTCGGCGGCTCTTCCGACAGGGTGGATGCCTGCAACGGCCGCTGGATCGGGGCCGCCACAGGCTCGGGCGCCGCGACCGGCGCAGCCGGGGCGTTGGCGCGGCCCATGGCGGCGTCGAAGAAGGCGCGCTGGGCCGCCGTGCGGGCGGGCGCGGTGGTCCCACTGCTTCCTTGGGCGGCGGGCTGCCAGTTGGTCGGACGGATATCGGCCATGGGAACAGGCTTCGGCGGTTATGGTTAGCGAAACCTTAACGCGCCTGGCTGAGCAGGGTTCGAGCGGCCTTCTCGTCGAGGGCGCCGACATGTTTTGCGATGATCAGGCCGTCCGATCCGACCAGATAGGTCTCGGGCGGCCCGGTGACCCCGTACTCCATCCCCGCGCGGCCGTCGGGGTCCAGCAGGACATAATCGAAGGGGTCGCCATGCCGGGCGAGGAACGCGATGGTCCTGGCCCGATCGTCCTTGTAGGCGACGCCGACGATGCGCACGCCTTCGCCCTTCAGCTTCATCAGCATCGGCGCTTCGACGATGCAGGGCGCGCACCAGCTGGCGTAGAAGTTGACGAGGTAGGGTTCCGGCTTCGGCTCCTGGCCCTTCGGGTAGACGTAGCCGCCGACGGCCCGGTCGAAGAGCATCTCCAACTTGAGCGCGGGGGCCGGCTTGCCGACCATCGCCTGGGTCGTCACCTGCGGATCGCGGCCCAACGACTTGAAGGCGAACACCGCCGCCAGGATCACGAGAACGGCGAGCGGCAGCAGGGCAGCGAGACGCTTCACGCCCAATCGTCCTCCAGCCCCTTGGCGCGAGCTTGCGCGGCGGCGCGGCGGGCGGCCAGCAGGCTGTCGGCAACCATCCAGATCAGCACCACGGCGGTAATGCCGAACGCGCTCCAGATGTAGGGCGCGTAGGACCCGAAAGTGAAATCGAACATGCTCTAGTCCTCCGCCGCGCGCAGGGCGGCGGCGCGCAGGCGCCGCAGGCGCACCTCGGTGCGGATCCGGGTCAGCCACAGAGCCCCGAACAGGCCGAGGTAGGCCAGGCCCATGATGCCCAGGGTGGCGCCATAGACCGGCGGCAGGGCGTCGCCCTTGTCGGCGCCGAGGGTCGAGCTGCCCTGGTGCAGGCTGTTCCACCAGTAGACCGAGAAGTGGATGATCGGCAGGTTGATGACCCCGACCAGGGCCAGGATGGCCCCGGCCCGGGCGGCGCGGGCCTCGTCATCGATGGCGGCGCGCAGGGCGATATAGGCCAGCCACAGCAGGAACAGGACCAGCACCGAGGTCATCCGCCCGTCCCATTCCCAGTAGGTGCCCCAGGTCGGCCGGCCCCACAGGGAGCCAGTGACGAGGGCGAGGGCCGTGAAGGCGGCGCCCAGCGGGGCGCAGCTGCGGGCGGCGAGATCGGCCAGGGCCTGTTTGAACACCAGGTTCAGCAGGCTGGCGACGCCCAGGCAGGCATAGGCGAACATGGCCAGCCAGGCGGCCGGCACATGGATGAACATCATCCGCACAGTGTCGCCGTGCAGGGCGTCCTCAGGGACCGTGAAGGTGCGGTAGAGGCCGAGCGCGAAGGCGCAGGCGGTCGCCACGCCCAGCACGGGCGCGGCGATCCGCGAAAAGGCCATGAACGACCTGGGATTGGTCAGGAAAGAGACCATACCCGCCGTCTAAAGAGGTGTGAGACGGCGGGCAAGGTTCGGCAACTACCTAGTCTTCGTCGCCGCCGTCGATCTCTTCGCCGTCGATGAAGACCTGGACGTCCATGTCGCCGCCTTCGAGCAGGGCGAAGTCCTCGCCGTCCTCGCTGCTCCAGGCCATGCCGCCGGGCATCGGGGCGCCGTGTTCGGGACCGCCGCGCATGATGATGCGGTGATCACCGCCCGGACCGCCATGACCGCCGCGGCGGATCATCTTCATATGGCGGCCGCCGCCGTGGCGGGCGTGCAGGGTGTCGAACACCTTCTGCTGGCTGGGGCTGAGCTGGCCGTAGAAGGCGCGGGTGGCGGCGGCGCGCTTCTGGAAGGCGGCCTGATGCTCGGCCATCCGCTTGGCCTGCATGTCGAGGCGCTCGGGGGTGGTCAGCATCTTATGTTCAGGCGGCTTGCCGTCCTTGTCGTGCTTCATCTCGACCTTGTGAATCATCGGCTTGGTCGCCGCCAGGAAGGCCTGGAGGGCCGGCTCCTGTTCGGGGCGCAGCTGCAGGAGGGTGCGCAGATGGTCGGCGTGGGCCGCCGGGTCCCTGTGCATCCGCATCGGCCCGCCGGCGTGGTCGCCGGAGATGACCTGGCCGTCCTTGATGACGACGACCTTGCGCTCGACCTTGGCCTCGCCGTCCTTCCTGGCGGGCTCGCCGGCAAGGGCCGAGCCCCCGGCGGTCAGGACGAAGGCGGCGCTGGCCAGCAGGCCGGCGTGACGAAGAATCTGTTTCATTTGGAAGGTCTCCCCGATGTCGATGAGCGCAAGGTTGAATGGACGATGTGGCAGGCGAATGTCTGGTTTGATCAGATTTGTTGCCGGCTTGTAGCTTTCACTGAACAGCGTTTCGGCAAGCCGCCGCCATGGCCAGGGGCGACAGCGCCACCGCGCCGGCCGTCCAGCCGAGCAGCAATAACAGGCCGCCGCCCGCCCCCGAGCCCAGCTGATCGGCGTAGAGGGCCGCGCCGCCGAAGATCACCGGCGGGCTGAACAGCGGCAGGACGATCGCCGCCACCAGCAGGCCGCCACGCCGGGCGCCGAGCGCCAGGGCGGCGCCGATGCCGCCGACGAAGACGAAGGCGAGGCCTCCGGCCAGGGCGCAGGCGAGGATCATCGGGGCGGCGCTGAGCGGCGCTCCCAGCATGACCGCCGCCACGGGGGCGGCCAGGGCCAGGGGTCCGGCGGTGGTGATCCACTGGGCCAGGCATTTGACGGCGCAGACCAGCTCCAGGGCCATCGGCCCGGTCATCAGGAGATCGAGTCCGCCGTCCTCGAAATCGCGCTCGAACAGGCGTTCCAGCGACAGCAGGCTGGCCAGCGCCAAGGCCATCCAGGCCACCCCCGTGGCGACGGGGGCCAGTCGGCTGGTGTCCGGTCCCGCCGCCAGCGGCAGCAGCACGGTGATGGCGGCGTAGAAGGCGAGCGCCGGCAACGGTCCGCCGCCACGGCCCCAGCCGAGCGCCAGCTCACGGCTCAGCAGGGTGACGAGCGGTCTCATGCACCGATCTCCAGCACCCGGGCGGGAATCGGCAGGGGGTCATGCACCGCCGCCAGGATCAGCCCGCCACCGGCCAGATGCGCCTCCATCATCCTCGCCAGCAAAGCGCGTCGGGCGGCGTCGAGCGGCGCCATCGGCTCGTCGAGCAGCCACAGCGGCCGCGGCGCGGCAATCAGCCGGGCCAGGGCCAGGCGCCGGCGCTGTCCGGCCGACAGCCGGCGGACCTCGAGATCAAGCAGGGGCGTCAGGGACAGCTGGTCGATGGCCCGGGCCACCCCCTCGTCATCGCCGCCCAGCCAGTTGGATTGAAACGACAGTTCTTCCAGCGCCGTGCGGCCGCCCTTGAGGCCATCGGCATGGCCGAGCAGGTGCACCGCCTCATGCCGCGCGATGTCGGCCTCGGCCGCGCCCTGGAAGACGATTTCCCCCGCCGCAGGGCGCAGCAGGCCGGCGATGGCGCGGAGCAGGCTGGTCTTGCCCGAGCCGTTGGCGCCGGTCAGGGCGATGGCCTCTCCGGCCGCAAGATCGAAGGCCAGATCGCGGAACAGAATTCGCTCGCCGCGCTGTACAGACAGGCCTTTGACGGACAGGGCGGAGATCATGCGGCCCGTCGCCACAACAAGACCATGGCGCCGGCATGGACGTTTGCGAAAACCGGGAGTAGACAGCCCCCGACCGACCCCCCGCGCGCACGCGGGGGTGTACGCGGCGCCGTTTGGGACCCTGTGCGTCCCCTACGAGGTGCGCGCGATCCCGGAAGCGGTTTTCGGGCGGTCCTGAACAGGAAAGGTACTCCCACCAATGGCGTCCATCGACAGCCTGCAAGTCCGCCGTACGCTCAGCGTCGGCGGCAAGACCTACGTCTACTACAGCCTGCCCGTTGCGGAAGAGGCTGGTCTTTCCGGCATTTCGCGTCTGCCCGTCTCGATGAAGGTGCTCCTCGAGAACCTGCTGCGTAACGAAGACGGTATCGAGACCGACGGCGCCGACTTCCAGGCCATGGCCGCCTGGGTCCAGAACAAGGGCGCCGTGCAGCACGAGATCGCCTTCCGCCCGGCCCGGGTGCTGATGCAGGACTTCACCGGCGTGCCCGCCGTCGTCGACCTGGCCGCCATGCGCGACGCCATGACCGCCCTGGGCGGCGACCCGACCAAGATCAACCCGCTGATCCCCGTCGACCTGGTCATCGACCACTCGGTGATGGTCGACCACTTCGGCAACGCCAAGGCCTTCGGCGACAACGTCGCCATCGAGTACCAACGCAACCTCGAGCGCTACAACTTCCTGCGCTGGGGCAGCTCGGCCTTCAACAACTTCCGCGTCGTGCCCCCCGGCACCGGCATCTGCCACCAGGTGAACCTGGAATACCTGGCTCAGACCGTCTGGACCGCCAAGGACGCCGGCCACGACGATGAAGTGGCCTACCCCGACACCGTCGTCGGCACCGACAGCCACACCACCATGGTCAACGGCCTGGCCGTTCTGGGCTGGGGCGTCGGCGGCATCGAGGCCGAGGCGGCCATGCTCGGCCAGGCCATCCCGATGCTGATCCCGGAAGTGATCGGCTTCCGCCTGACCGGCGCCCTGCCGGAAGGCGCGACGGCCACCGACCTGGTGCTGACCGTCACCCAGATGCTGCGCAAGAAGGGCGTGGTCGGCAAGTTCGTCGAGTTCTTCGGCAACGGCCTCGCCAACCTCACCATCGAGGACCAGGCGACCATCGCCAACATGGCCCCCGAATACGGCGCCACCTGCGGCTTCTTCCCGGTGTCGCAAGCCACCGTCGACTACCTGAAGGCCACCGGCCGCGATCCGGCCCGCGTCAACCTGGTCGAGGCCTACGCCAAGGCGCAGGGCATGTGGTTCGATCCGGAAGCCCCGGAGCCCGAATTCACCGACATCCTCGAACTGGCCCTGGACGACGTGCTGCCGTCGCTGGCCGGTCCCAAGCGTCCGCAGGACAAGGTGCTGCTCTCCAACGCCGCCTCGGCCTTCGCCGAAGCTCTGGCCGGTGAGTTCGGCAAAAAGGAAGGCGCCGATGTGCGCGTTCCGGTGAAGGGCGAGAAGTTTGACGTCGGCCACGGCGACGTGGTCATCGCCGCCATCACCAGCTGCACTAACACCTCCAACCCCTCGGTGCTGATCGCCGCCGGCCTGCTGGCCAAGAACGCGATCGCCAAGGGCCTGTCGGTGAAGCCCTGGGTGAAGACCTCGCTGGCCCCCGGCTCGCAGGTGGTCACCGACTACCTGGCCAAGGCCGGCCTGCAGAAGCACCTCGACGCCCTGGGCTTCAACCTGGTCGGCTACGGTTGCACCACCTGCATCGGCAACTCCGGTCCGCTGCCGGAAGCGGTCTCGGCCGCCATTGCCGAGGGTGACCTGGTCGCCGCCAGCGTGCTGTCGGGCAACCGCAACTTCGAAGGCCGGGTGAACCCCGACGTTCGCGCCAACTACCTGGCCAGCCCGCCGCTGGTCGTCGCCTACGCCCTGGCCGGCTCGATGAACATCGACCTGCTGACCCAGCCGATCGGCCAGGACAAGAAGGGCAAGGACGTCTTCCTGAAGGACATCTGGCCGACCAACGCCGACATCGCCGCCCTGCAGAAGAAGTCGGTGACCAGCAAGATGTTCGCCGAACGCTATGGCGACGTCTTCACCGGCGACAAGAACTGGCAGGCCATCAAGGTCACCGGCGGCCAGACCTACGCCTGGGACATGGGTTCGACCTACGTGCAGAACCCGCCCTACTTCACCGGCATGGAAATGCAGCCGACCCCGGTCACCGACATCGTCGAGGCCCGGATCCTGGGCGTGTTCGGCGACAGCATCACCACCGACCACATCAGCCCGGCCGGTTCGATCAAGAAGGCCAGCCCGGCCGGTGAGTACCTCCTGAACCACCAGGTCCGCTTCGAGGACTTCAACGGCTATGGCAGCCGTCGGGGCAACCACGAGGTGATGATGCGCGGCACCTTCGCCAACATCCGCATCCGCAACAAGATCACCCCGGACATCGAAGGCGGTGTGACCAAGCACTTCCCGTCCGGCCAGGTCATGCCGATCTACGACGCGGCCATGCGCTACCAGGAAGAAGGCCGTCCGGCGGTCGTCTTCGCCGGCAAGGAATACGGCACCGGCTCCAGCCGCGATTGGGCGGCCAAGGGCGCCAAGCTGCTCGGCGTCCGCGCCGTCATCGCCGAGACCTTCGAGCGGATCCACCGCTCGAACCTGGTCGGCATGGGCGTGCTGCCGCTGCAGTTCCTCAACGACGGCTGGCAGCGCCTCGGCCTGACCGGCGAGGAGATCGTCTCGATCCGCGGCCTGCAGGACCTCGCGCCCCGCAAGCAGCTGATCGTCGAGCTGTACCGTCCGTCGGACGGCCGCATCGCCCGCTTCCCGGTCCGTTGCCGCATCGATACCCCGACCGAGCTCGACTACTTCAAGAACGGCGGCGTCCTGAACTACGTCCTGCGCAACCTGGCCAAGCCGGCGGCGTAAGCGACCAATTCAGGTCAGTTCTGCTCAAACCCTTCCCGGAAACGGGGAGGGTTTTTGTTTGCGAGAGAGTCTCACGGCCTCGTGAAACCCAATTCCGCCATGCTTCCGGTTAAGTGGAAGCTATGAGGCGTTTCCTCCCCCTTCTCGCCCCCGTCTGGGCATTGCTGGCGCTCGTCCCCATGTCAGCCATGGCCGCGCCGAAGCCGCCCGTGGTGGTCGAGCTGTTCACGGCTCAGGGCTGTTCGTCCTGCCGCGCCGCCAACACCCATCTGGCCGATCTGGCCGATGATCCCGGCGTGCTCGCCCTGACCTTCGCGGTCGACTACTGGGACTACCTCGGCTGGCGCGACACCTTCGCCCAACCGGCCTTCGCCGAGCGCCAGAAGGCCTATGCCCGCAAGCTGGCGGTGCGCGAGGTCTACACCCCGCAGGTGGTCATCGACGGCCGCTACCAGACCGGCGGCGTGCGCGCCGACAAGGTCGACGCCCTGGTCGCCCAGGCCGCCAAGAGTCCGCACAATCCGCCCGACATGCTGTTCATGCTGAACGGTCGTGTGGCCGTCGGCTCGGGGCCCGTCCCGCGCGGCGGGGCCGACGTCTGGCTGATCCGCTACGACCCGCGCGCCGTCGAGATCACGCCGAAGAAGGGCGACAATCGCGGCGAGGCCATGGTCCACAAGAACGTCGTCCGCCAGGTCGCCCGCCTGGGGACCTGGTACGGCCGGCCGACCTCCTTCCGGCCGCCGAAGCCGACCGAGGATGGCCTGAAGACCGTGGTCATCGTCCAGGCGGCCAAGGGTGGTCGCATCCTCGGCGTGCTGACGGAGAAGGCGTCCTGATCGCGGCGCTTCTTGCGGTAGCGCTTGCGGCCTCGCCCATGGACCCCGGTCCGCTGATGACCGACGAGGTCGTCGTCCAGTTCTACGGCGACGACGCGATCGGCGAGTGCGGCATATTTCACTTTGGCCGGGCGGTGCGCGTTGGCGACAAGAACGGTCTGATCAAGATGGACCTGGTCCTGTCGTGCGCCTCGGGCGGCCAATACCACGGCAAACCCGTGCCCACACCCGGATCGGTCTGCAAGGTGACCTACCGGATCCGGCCTTCGGGCCAAGTGGTCGTCGCTCTCATCAGTGACCGTACCGACAAGGATTCGCCGATAGCGTTGGTCGAAACGCTGGAGTGCCGGCCGCCGGCCTAGACCCGCAGCATCAGCCCGCCGTCGACCCCCAGCGCCTGACCCGTTACGAACCCGCCGTCGTCGCTGGCCAGGAACAGTGCGGCGCGGGCGATGTCGATCGGTTGGCCCAGCCGCTTGAGGGCGGCCTTTTTAGCCCAGATCGCCGCGATGTCCTCGCGCTGGAAGCTGGCGGCGGTCATGCCGGTGGCGATGGCGCCGGGCAGGATGGCGTTGGCGGTGACCGCGTGGCGGCCGAGCTCAAGGGCGAAGGTCCGCATCATGCCCACCACCCCGGCCTTGGCCGCGGAATAGGCGACCAAGCCGTTGTCGGTGTGCCGGGCCATGATCGAGGCGGTGTAGATCAGCCGGCCGTGACCGCTGGTGACCAGATGCGGCGCGGCGGCGCGCGACAGGCGGAAGCCGGCCCGCAGGTTTATGGCGATCTGGCGGTCGAAGGCCTCGTCGGTGGTCTCGGTGACCGGCGCCCCGTGGCTGATGCCGGCGTTGCTGTAGAGGATGTCGAGGCCACCGAATTCGGCGACGGCCCTGCCGACGATGGTCTCGGGGGCGTCGTCGGTCCCGATGTCCTGGCCCAGCGGGACGATGGCGGCGTGGTCGAAGGCGAGGTTGGCGTCCGGCCGGTCAACGGCCAGGACCTGCGCCCCCTCGGCGGCGAAGAGTTCGGCGGCGGCGCGGCCGATGCCGCTGGCGGCCCCGGTGACGATGGCGCGGCGGCCCGCGAGTCTGCCCCCATCAAAATTGGCCATGGTTCTCTCCCTTTTCCGCAAGAGAAGCAGGTCGCCCTAGCGGCAGGCAAAGAAAAAGCCCGCGTCGCCAGGGGGGAGGGGTGCGACGCGGGCTCTCTATTCTAGTTGTCGGCTGACCGCGTTTGGCGATCACGACCCCGGTGGGGGCTGGGGGGGCTGTTCAGGTACCGAAGCCGTGGGCGCTTCGATCAGCCGACACTGACTTTATCGATCCGGAAGCGGGCGGGGGTTGGTCGCAAATGAGGTCATTACGCGGCCCCATATTTCACCGATCGCACAATCCCTAACGCCTCTCGCCAAACGGCAAAAAGGGGGTAGGCTGACGGGGTCGATGAGCCTTGATCCGACATACCAGTCCCCGCCCGGCGCCCAGGTCTTCTTCGAGCGCCGGGAACTGGACCTCATCATGCGCCTGTACGGGCGGATGGTGGCCGCCGGCGAGTGGCGCGACTACGCCATCGCCGGCCTCTCCGACCGCGCCGTCTTCTGCGTCTTCCGCCGGGCGTCGGAGCAGCCGCTATACCGAATCGAGAAACATCCCGAGCTGGCCCGCAAACAGGGGGCCTGGTCCGTGATCGGCCAGGGCGGCATGACCCTGCGGCGCGGGCATGAACTGGCCCAGGTGCTGCGGCTGTTCGACAGCCGCAAGTTCCAGGTGGTGGAATAGAAAAAGGCCCCGGCGTTTCCACCAGGGCCTTGATCGCTTTCAGCTGCCTTGAGCCGCTATTCGCGACGGCCGCCGAACAGGGCGAGCAGGAACTGGAACATGTTGATGAAGTCCAGGTACAGGCTCAGCGCCCCGAAGTTGGTGGCCACGGCCAGCGACTGCTGGTCACCGCCGAGCTGGTAGTAGGTCATCTTCAGGCGCTGGGTGTCGTAGGCGGTGAGGCCCGCGAAGATCAGCACGCCGACGACGCTGATGATCAGCTGCATCACGCTGCTGCCCAGGAACCAGTTCACAGCCGAAGCGATGATCAGGCCCCAGACGCCCATGATCAGGAAGGTGCCGAAGCCCGACAGGTCCTTCTTGGTCGTGTAGCCGAAGAGGCTGAGGGCCCCGAAAGCCGTGGCCGTGATCAGGAAGGTCGTGGCGATGGAGGCGCCGGTGTAGCGCAGCACCCAGACCGCGCCGGAGGCGCCGATCACCGAGACGATGGTCCAGTACAGGGCGCCGGAGCTCTTGGCCGTCGGATTGCGCATCATGAAGCCGGCGCCGATGACCAGCACCAGAGGCGCGAAGGCCAGGACGACGCCCAGGATGGTGTAGCCCGACAGGGCGCCGTTGGCGTTGACCGTATAGAGAAGGTTCCGGACGGGCGCGAAATTGGCCACGCCGAAGGCCAAGGCGGCCGAAACAACCAGGCCCAGGGCCATCTTGTTGTAGACGCCCAGCATGAAGGCGCGAAGACCGGCGTCCACCGACATGTCGGCG
Organism: Caulobacter sp. SRI_014; assembly: GCF_057586315.1. NCBI lineage: Bacteria > Pseudomonadati > Pseudomonadota > Alphaproteobacteria > Caulobacterales > Caulobacteraceae > Caulobacter > Caulobacter sp. SRI_014. The sequence continues at coordinate 1,009,625 of NZ_JBYCZQ010000001.1, forward strand.
GTGTGCGGGATCGAGCGCGCCGTAGTGCGTTCGAAGTCGCTCATGAAAACTACCCTTTACACGGGCTCCGGAATGGAGCCGTTCACGGAAATATCGGGGCTGTGGCGGTTTGACGCAAGGCCCCCTTTGAACCAGTTGTCATTTCAGGGTTTTTCTTACTCTGTACGTAAAACCGGGGCCGGCCGGCGCGACAGCGCCTGCGCCGCCGCCAACAGGCCCCCGACCCCCGCCAGAGCCGCCGCCCCGCCAACCAGGGCGGCCACGCCGTTCCAGTCGACGCTCCAGGTCGCTTCAAAGATGAGAACCACCACCGGCCAGGCGGCGGCGTAGCCGAGGGCCACCCCGAACACCCCGGCGATCAGGCCGACGGCGCCGTACTCGACCCCGTAGGCCAGCAGGATCTGGCCGCGCGAGCCGCCCAGCACCTTCAGCGTCGCGGCCTCGCGGGCCCGGGCTCTGGCGCCTGCGGCAATGGCGCCGGCCAGCACCAGCAGACCGGCCAGGGCGGCGACGGCCGCCGCGCCGCGCACCGCCAGGCTGAGGCGGTCGAACATCTCGACGGCCTGGGCCAGGCCCTCGCGGACGCTGATGACATTGACCTCGGCGAACTCTGCCCCCAGCGCCCGGGTCGCGGCCTGTTCCTGGGCGGCGGTGGCCTTGGCGATGGCGATCCAGCGCATGCCGGCCCCTTCGAGCGCCTGGGGGTTGATGATGACGGTGAAGGCCGGGTTGAAGCCGCCCCACTCGACCTTGCGCAGCACGGCCACGCGGGCCTCGATATCGCGGCCCAGAACATTGACGGTGATGCTGTCCCCGACCTTCAGGCCCGCACCCTTGGCGGCGTCGATCTCCATGGCGACCTGGGGGGTGGCCTCATCGGCCTTCCACCATTGGCCCTCCTGAACGCCGGCGTCGTCGGGCTGGGTGGCCATGGCGCTCATCTGCAGGTCGTTGTCATAGGCCCAGCGTTCACTGTCCTTGACCTTGGAAAGGTCGACCGGCTGGCCCTTCACCCCGACGATGCGGCCTGTGACGAAGGGAAATTGCAGGAAGCTCTTCTTGGTCAGGGGGGCGCCGAAGGCTTTCTCGACGGTAGCGTCGAAGGCGTCGATACGCTCGCCGGGAACGTCGAGGAAGACCATCGAGGGGGCGGTTTTGGGGGCCACCTCGCTGACCTGGGCCAGCAGGCTGGACTGGATAAGCACCACCGAGGCCAGCAGGGCGACGCCCAGGCCAATGGCCGGCGAGGCCGTGCGGGCAGCCGAGCGGGGCCCCGACAGGTTGGCCAGGCCAATGCGCCAGGGCCCGCTGGCGAAGCGGCGCAGCCGCCCGGCCAGCCAGGCGGCGGCGCGACCAAGCAGGGCCAGCAGGCCGAAGGCGACGGCGACCCCGACGATCATGACGATGGCCGACAACGGCGTCGGGGCTGTGATGACGGCGAGGCCCGCGAGGCCGAGCCCGGCCAGGACCGTCACCCATAGCTCCAGGCCCCAGCCGATCCGGCCGACCAGGTCGCGGCGGAACAGGGCGGACGGCGGCGTCGTGCGGGCGCGGGCCAGGGGCACGAGGCTGAAGGCGGCGGCGGCCAGCAGGCCAAAGGCGGCGGCCTTGAGCAGCGGCATCGGGTAGACGGCGAACAGAGCCGGGATCGGCAGCTTGTCCCTGGCCAGTTCACCAAGGATCAGCGGGGCGCTGGCCCCGATGGCCAGACCGATGCCGACGCCGAGCAGGGCGAGAACGGCGACCTGGATGAGATAGAGGTTGCGGATCAGGACCCCTTCGGCGCCGAGGGCCTTGAGGGTGGCGATGGAGGGCTTGCGGGCCTCGAGATAAGCGCCGACCGCGCCGGCGACGCCGAGCCCTCCGGCCACGAGAGAGGCCAGGCCGATGAAGCCGAGGAAGTATTCCAGCTGGTCGATCAGCCGTTTGACGCCGTTGGCGGCCTCATCGCGGGTGCGGACCTGCAGGTCGCCGCCCTGGCCGGGCGGCCTGGCCTGTCGCTCGCCGCGGCGGCGTTGGCCCAGCCCCTCCCTGGGCCGTTGCGGGTCGAGAAGGCGGGCGGCGGCATTGGCGTCTGCGTTCCGGGGCAGGGCGATGCGGGCGGTCTCGCCCCGGTCGGGCAGGCCCTCGGCCAGGAAGCCGCCGTCCTCGACGGCCTTCAGGCTGGTCAGGACGCGGGGAGCCATGGCGAAACCCCGGCCCAGGCGGTCGGGTTCGGAGACGAGCACGGCGCGGGCGACGAACTTCGCCTCGCCGATCAGGAAGTGATCGCCGAGCTTGAGGCCCAGCCGGTCGAACAGGGCCTGTTCGATGGCGGCGCCGGTGGCGTCGCCGTCGGGGGCGAAGGCGGCGTCCAGATTGGGGGCGCCGGTCAGCTCGACCTTGCCGACCAGGGGATAGCCCGGGGAGACGCCGCGCAGTTCAACGAGGCGGCGTTCGCCGTTGGGGGATTCGGCCATGGCGGCCTGGCCGGCGGCGAACACCGTCTGGCCCATGGCCTGGAACCTGGCGCGCTCCGCGCCCGTGAAGCGGCGATTCTCGACACTGACCCGCAGGTCGCCCCCGAGGATCTCGCGGCCCTGGGTGGCCAGGCCCTGGCGGAAGGCCTCGGCCGTGGAGCCGGCAGCGGCGATGGCGGCGACGCCGAGCGCCAGACAGGCCAGGAAGATGCGGAATCCGGCAACGCCGGAGCGCAGTTCACGGGCGGCGAAGCGGAATGAAAGCGGCAGGCTCACCCGACGATCCGTCCATCGCCCATGGTGACGGTGCGGTCGGCGCGGGCCGCCAGCTCGGCGTCGTGGGTGACCAGGACCAGGGCGGCGCCGGTCTGGGCCACCAGGTCGAACATCATGTCGGCCACCGTGTGGGCGTTGACTCCGTCGAGGTTGCCGGTCGGCTCATCGGCGAACAGCAGCTTGGGTTCGACGGCCAGGGCGCGGGCCAGGGCGACGCGCTGTTGCTCGCCGCCGCTGAGCTGGTGCGGATAATGGGTCAGGCGTTCAGCCAGTCCGACGCGGGCCAGCCAGTCGCGGGCCGTCTGGTCAGCCCCCTTGCGGCCGGCGATCTCCAGCGGGGCGGCGACGTTTTCCAGCGCGGTCATGTTGGGCAGCAGGTGGAAGCTCTGGAACACCAGGCTGACCTGCGCCCGCCGCAGTTTCGCCCGGCCGTCCTCGGACAACTTGCCCATGTCCTGTCCGAACAAGGCGACCGATCCGCTGGTCGGCCGCTCCAGCCCCGCCGCCACGGCGATCAGGCTCGACTTGCCCGAGCCCGAGGGGCCGACCACGGCCACCCGCTCGCCCGGGCTGACGTCGAGATCGACGCCCTTGAGAATTTCCACCGGCCCGGCCGCCGAGGGCAGGGTCAGGGTGACCGCTGAAAGCGACAGCGGCGAGGTCGTCGTCTGGGCGTCAAACATTGGGCGGATTGGCCTGTCGAAACGGGGAGGAAGCGTTTTGCAAAGCGAAGACCTCACCTACATAGGGCGCTGAGATGGCGAACACACCTGAACGATCTTTCACGCGGCGAGCAGCGCTCGCGGGTCTGGCCCTGCTGCCGGCCGCGCCGGCGCTGGCGCAAGCCAGACCCCGCATTGTCACGGTGCTGGGCGACAGCATCACGGCCGGTCTTGGCCTGTCGCGAAACCTGGCTCTGCCGGCCGTGCTGGAGACCGAACTGAAGAAGCTCGGCAAGACCGTGAAGGTGCGGGGCGCCGGGGTGTCGGGCGACACCTCGGCGGCCGGGCTGGCGCGGGTCGACTTCAGCGTCCAGAGCGACACCAGCCTCTGTGTCGTGGCCTTCGGCGGCAACGACCTCTTGCAGGGGCTGGACCCGAAGAAGACCAGCGCCAACCTCGACCGGATCATCACCAGGCTGAAGGCGCGGCGCATCAAGGTTGTGCTGGCCGGCATGGCCCCGCCGCCGGCGCTGGGCCGCAGCTATGCGCGCGATTTCGCGGCCATCTTTCCGACCCTCGCGAAGAAACACGGGATCGCCATCTATCCCAACCTGCTGGCCGGGGTCGGCGGTGTGCCGCGGCTGAACCAGCGGGATGGCATCCACCCGACCGCCGAGGGCGTGCGGATCATCGTCAAGGGCCTGGCGCCGGTGGTGGCGCGGGCTCTGGGCTAGAGACTTTTCAAATATTCCAAGGCCTGGGCCCTGACTTCCCTCAGGGCAGTCCGGCCATGGTCTGAAAAACAGGGGATAGAGGGGCAGATGCAGTACTCACAACTTGGCCGCACGGGCATTTCGGTGTCGCGCTGCTGCCTCGGCACCATGACCTGGGGCTCGCAGAACAGCGAAGCCGAGGCCCATGAGCAGATGGACTACGCGCTCGAGCGCGGGGTGAACTTCTGGGACACGGCCGAGATGTACGCCTCGCCGCCGACCCCGGAGACGCAAGGCTCCACCGAGCGGCACATCGGGAGCTGGTTCGCCAAGTCGGGAAGGCGCGACAAGGTGGTGCTGGCCAGCAAGGTAGCCGGGCGCTCGCCGATGACCTGGCTGCGGGCCGACGGCTCGCCGACAACCCAGACCAGGGCCCAGATCGATGAAGCGGTCGAGGCCTCGCTGAAGCGTCTGCAGACCGACTACATCGACCTCTACCAGTTGCACTGGCCGGACCGGGCCGTGCGCATCTTCGGCGGCATGACCTTCCAGGCCTACGGGCCCGAGCATGAAGGGTTCGAGGCCATCCTCACCGCCCTCGACGCCCATGTGAAAGCCGGACGCATCCGGGCCATCGGGGTCAGCAACGAGACGCCATACGGGGTGATGAAGTTTCTCGAGGCCGCCGACCGGCTGGGACTGCCGCGCATCGCCTCGATCCAGAACGCCTACAGCCTGGTCAACCGGGTCTATGAGTACGGCCTGGCCGAGATCGGGGTGCAGGAAGACGTCGGGCTGCTGCCCTATTCGCCGCTGGCCCAGGGGGCGCTGACCGGCAAATACCTGGACGGCGCCCTGCCGGCCGGGGCCCGCAAGACCCTGTACAACCGCATGCAGCGCTACGATGGCCCGGGCTCACAGGAGGCCATCCGGTCCTATGTCGCCCTGGCCGCCCAGTACGGCATCGATCCGGCCACCCTGGCCCTGAAGTTCTGCGACACCCGGCCGTTCGTCACCTCGACCATCATCGGCGCGACCTCGATGGCGCAGCTGACGACGGACATCGACGCCTTCGACTACGAATGGACCGCGGAACTGGACAAGGCGGTCGATGCGCTGCACGTGGAGCGTCCCAATCCCTGCCCTTGAGGGCGCGTCAGCCGGACAGACCGGCAACACCCATGCTTCGACTCTTCGCCGCCATCGCCGTGCCCTGGGACATCGCCCAGGGCCTGGCTGAGCACCAGACAGGCCTGAACGGCGCTCACTGGCGCACGGCCGAGCAGCTGCACATCACGCTCAGGTTCATCGGCAATACGGCTGAACCAAAGGCCGACGACCTAGACGCCGAGCTGGCGGCCATCGCCCAGGAGCCCTTCGACCTGGAGCTGGCCGGGGTCGGCCATTTTGGCGAGGTGGCGGACATCCACGCCATCTGGGCCGGGGTGGCCGAGAACCCGGCCCTCATCCGGCTGCAAAAACGTTGCGAGAGCGCCGCCCGGCGGGCCGGGCTGGAGGCCGATACCCGGGCCTACAGGCCCCATGTCACGCTTGCCTATCTCAAGCGGCCCGATCCGGGGGCGGTGATGGACTGGGAGGCGGCCAACAACCTGCTGCACAGCCCCGTCTTCACCGTGAAGCGGTTCGGCCTCTACTCCAGCCACAACACCCGAGACGGCTCGGCCTATCGGCTGGAGGGGGACTACCCCCTGCGATGAAGGGCCGGTTGATCGCCTGCTGGATCCTGGGGCCCCTCTACGCGGCGTTCGGGGTTCTGCATCTGATGGCCGTGAACAGCTTCCTGCCGATCATGCCCGGTTGGGTCCCCTATCCCGCCCTGGTCGTACAGCTGACCGGCCTGGCGGAGATCGCCGGAGGCCTCGGCCTGCTCATCCCGCGCCTTCGCCGGTGGGCGGGCCTGGGGCTGGCCCTCTACGCCGTGGCGGTGTTCCCGGCCAATCTGCACCACGCCTTTGACGGGGTGCATGTGCCGGGCCTGCCCGACAGCTGGTGGTACCACGGGCCCCGGCTGGCGATGCAGCCGGTGCTGGTGGCCCTGGCCCTGTGGGCCGGCGGCTGGCTGCCGGCAAATCCGAGCAAGTCTTGACGTCGGGTGATCCTTGCGCCCGGCCTCGATAGCGGCGCACCCTTGGCCACAACGACAAATGGCGGGTCGAGGGGAAGCGCGTGAGCTCTGCGGAAGCTGTTGTCGTCCCGGCGTTCAGGCCGCCCTGGCATGTGAAATTCGCCTACGGTCTCGGCCAGTCCGTTCAGAGCGGAGGCTTCGATGTCGCCCTGCCGCTGACCTTCTTCTACTACACCCAGGTGCTGGGGCTTTCCGGCATCCTGACCGGCGTCGCGGTGGGCCTCAGCCTGTGCGCCGACGCCATCCTCGACCCCCTGGTCGGGTCGATCTCTGACAACATCAAATCCAAGCTGGGGCGGCGGCTGCCCTTGATGCTGCTCAGCATCCCGCTGGTGGCGCTGGGTTTCGGGTTGATCTTCGCCCCGCCCAAGGGCCTGAGCGAGGGCCTGCTGTTCGCCTGGCTGCTGGGGGCCTCGCTGGTCGCGCGCGGCGCCACCTCGCTGTTCAACGTGCCCTTCATCGCGCTGGGGGCCGAGCTGTCGGACGGCTATCTGGAGCGCGCGCGGATCGTCGTCTGGCGGACGATGATCGGTCTGCTGTCGGCCCTGGTCGTCATCTATCTGACCTACAGCGTCTTCCTGACGCCACCGGCGGGGCTGTTCAAGCTGGCCGCCTATCCGGTCCTCGGCTGGTCCGTGGCGGGACTGCTGACGGTCTGCATGATCCTCTGCTGCGCCGGGGTCGGCCGTTACGCCATCGGCCTGCCGCAGCCGCAGACCACCGAGCGGTCAATGATCAGTCGGCTGCCCGGCGAGGTGGCGGAAATCTTCTCCAACAAGTCCTTCCGCATCCTGTTCTTCTCCTGCCTGCTGATCATGGTGGCCATCGGCGTCAACGGCACGACGGGGGCGCACCACAACACCTACGTCTGGAAGATCGACACCAGGCAGATCCAGACCCTGACCTTCGTGCTGCTGGTCGGAACGGTGATCGGGGTGGCCTCGGCCTCGGCCCTGGCCCGCTGGTTCGAGAAACGGTCGGTGGTGATGATCGGGGTGACCATGCTGAACCTGGTTTGGCTGATCGTTCCGCTGCTGTGGGTCGCCGGCCTCTACCGACCCTCGGGCGAGGCGGCGATCCCGCCGCTGATGGCGATGATGGTCTCGGCCGGAATCGGCATCGGCCTGGTGCTGGTCGCCTTCCCGGCGATGATGGCCGACGCCGCCGACGAGCATGAGCTGAACTTCGGCCATCGGCGCGAGGGGCTGTACTTCTCGGGCATCACCTTCGCGGCCAAGGCGGCCAGCGGGGTCGGGGTGCTGTTGGCCGGCATCGGCCTGGACCTGATGGGCATGCCGGAGAAGGCCGATCCGCTGGTGGCGGTCGATCCGGACGCCCTGATCCGCCTGGTCCTGGTGCATGGGCCGCTGGCCGCGGTGATCAGCTGTATCGGGGTGACGATGATCTGGCCCTACGGCATCACCCGCCAGGTCCATGACCAGATTTCGCTGAAACTGCGCGGCCGCTAGGCCCGGCGAGCCATCAGCAGGCAGCGGCCCCAGTTGCTGTCGATCGGCCCGCCGTAAAGGCTGAAGCCGGCCTTCTCATAGGCGCGGATGGCGCGGGCGTTTTCCGGGTGGGGGTCGGTGACGACCACTGGAGCGCCGGCGGCGATCAGCTGGTCGCAGAACTGACGGACGAAGGCCGGGCCATGGCCCTGGTTCAACAGGTCGGCTTCGCCGATGTACTGGTCGATGCCGCGCGTACCCGGAGGCTGGTGCTCGAAATGGTGGCCGGGCCAGGCGTGGGGGTCATAGGCCTGGATGTAGCCGATGCGTCGGCCGTCCAGATGGACGATGAAGCTCCAGGTATGGGCGTCGTGCAGGGCCTCCTCCGCCTCCTCGGGACCGTCGTCGTCGTCCCACCATTCGCGCACGTGCGGCGATTCCAGCCAGCGGGTGAGCAGCGGCAGATCGTCCTTCGTGACCGGGGCGAAGTCGTAGGCCATGCCCGCCTAGACCGTTTCGACCGTCAGCGAGCCGTTGGTGTAGACACAGATGTCGGCGGCGATGGCCATGGCCTTGCGGGCGATGGCTTCGGCGTCCTGGTCGGTGTCGATCAGGGCGCGGGCGGCGGCCAGCGCATAGGATCCGCCCGAGCCGATGGCGGCGACGCCAAAATCCGGCTCCAGCACATCGCCGACGCCGGTCACGGTGTAGATGCTGGTCTTGTCGGCGACGAGCAGCATGGCTTCCAGCCGCCGCAGGTAGCGGTCGGTGCGCCAGTCCTTGGCCAGGTCGACGCAGGCCCGGGCCAGCTGGTCGGGATACTGCTCGAGCTTGGCCTCGAGGCGTTCGAGCAGGGTGAAGGCGTCGGCGGTCGCGCCCGCGAAGCCGGCGATGACCTTGCCGCCGGCCAACCTTCTCACCTTCTTCGCCGAACCCTTGACCACGGTCGCGCCCATCGACACCTGACCGTCACCGGCGATGACGGTCTTGCCGTCCTTGCTGACGGCGAGGATGGTGGTGCCGTGCCAGTCGGGGAAGCTGTTGCTGTTTTGCATGGCTTCGATGTGGCCATCAGCCTGGTGCGCGTCAAGAATGATGCGGCGGCCTAAACGGGGGACCCATGGGCAACAGCACAGAGCCGACACCGCTGTCCGAGGACGAGAAGAAGCTGCTGCTCGAGGAATATCGGGAGGTTGGCCACGAGGTTCGCTATCGAGATGTCTTGATGATTCAGGAGTTTAGCATTTCGATGGCCGGGATAGGGCTCCTCGCCAACTACCTGTCCTCCGACAGCAGCTCGATCACGAAGGTCGTCATCCAGGCCTTTGTCTGCGTCACACTCTGGCTGTTGTGGGGGCATATGAGCAACATCCACCAGGACCGGCTGGTCGGTGTCGACCGAAAGGACGAGCTGTCAAAACGGCTCGGCTTCAAGACCCTGCATCAGAATGTCGGCGGCGTCCGGAGAACCCCGATTCCACGGCTGATGGTCCTCCTCATGTATGTCGTGAGCTTCTTCTGGACCGGCTGGACCGTGTTGTGCGTGATCCAGCTGGCGCAAGGCTGGCTATGATCAAGCCTCAATCCGCGCCGTTCGGGCCACAGGAAGTCGAACGGTACGCCCGCCATCTGGTGCTGCGCGAGGTCGGCGGGCCGGGGCAGCAGAAGCTGAAGGCCACCAGGGTGCTGATCGTCGGGGCCGGCGGGCTGGGCGCGCCGGCGGCGCTGTACCTGGCGGCGGCGGGCGTGGGTGCGATCACCCTGAGCGACGATGACGTGGTTTCGCTGTCGAACCTGCAGCGGCAGGTGCTGTTCGCGACGGCGGATGTCGGGCGGGCCAAGACGGCGGCGGGGGCGGAACGGCTGGCGGCGCTCAATCCGCATGCCGAGGTGGCCGGGGCGCCGGCGGTGACGGCGGCCAATGTCGCCGGGCTGGTCGCAGGCCACGACCTGGTGCTGGACGGCACGGACAATTTCGAGACCCGGCTGCTGGTCGGCGACGCCTGCGTGGCGGCGGGCGTGCCGCTGGTCAGTGGGGCCATCGGGCGCTGGACCGGCCAGGTCGGGGTGTTCGCGGGCCAGCCCTGCTACCGCTGCCTGGTGCCGGAGGTTCCGCCGGATGCGGAGACCTGTGTCGCGGTCGGCGTGGTCGGGGCCCTGGCCGGGGTGATCGGTTCGATGATGGCGCTGGAGGCGGTGAAACTGATCACCGGGGCCGGCGAGGCGCTGGGCGGCCGCCTCCTGATCTACGACGGCCTCAACGCGGACAGCCGGACGGTCCGGGTCGGGCCGGACCCCGCCTGTCCGGTCTGCGCGCGATAAAACAAGCTTTGTCCGGCCCGAAGCCCTATATCGAAAGGGTTGAGGGTTGCGGCGCGCCGCGCCAATCCTTCGGCGCGAAAGGACGTTATGTCCGGCAATCCCCCCAAGACCCGCCACTTCCTGACCGACAGCCGCTCGAGCGGCGCCGTGCGGGTTCCCAAACCGATGAACGGCTCGGGCCTCAGCGATCCGCGCTCGACGCGATCGCCCAAATGAGCGGCTTCTGGAGCTATCTCAACTCGGTCGGTGAAGGCGCCGTCGGCACGGCCGAGATCCGGGCCGAAGCCTGGGCGCTGGGCGGACGGCACCGCGGCGAGGTGCTGGAAGGGGCCCGCGCCGAGCTGGCGGCCGGCGGTCACAGCCCGCACCGCACGGCCCTGTTGAAGGCGGTGGTCAAGAACCAGCTGGCGCTGGCGGCCCGGGGGTGAGCGACGAGCTTCCCCGGCTGCAGCGTGAGAACAGCTATCTGAAGGCGCGCATCGCCCAGCTGGAGGGCGATGTCACCGACCTCGGCGCCGAGGTCACCCGGCTGCGGCAGATCCTCGACACCACCATGGCCCGCCGCGCCGCCGCCCGTCCCGACCCGCTTTCCGGAGGCCAGTGATGCCCCTGTCCGAAGGGCAGATGACCGCCCTGCGTAACCTGTCCCTCAAGCGTTCCGGCAAACCGGTCGACTTCATCAACATCGCCGACGCCCGGGCCCTGACCGAGCTCGGCCTGGCAATCCGCAGCCGCGAGGGCTGGGAGATCACCAGCGAGGGCGAGGCCCTGCTGACCGCCCCGGAAAACACCGGCGACTGAGCCGTTTACGGCGTCCCGGAAGCGCGTAGGGTGGCGGCATGATGCGCCACCTCGCCCTCCTGTCCTTCCTTGCCCTGGCCGCCTGCGGCAAGCCCGCCGAGCCGACGCCGACCGCGCCGGTCGCCGCCGCCACCGAGGCCAATATTCCCGTCGACGCCGTCGCGGCCCAGCCGGCCTACACGGTCTCGGAGGCCGGGTTCGGACCAATCAACGCGAGCACGCCCTGGGACCTCGCCGCCCTGGCGAAGCTGTTCCCGGAGGCGCGGGTCGAACCCGCGACGGACAACTGGGAAGACGAGGAGTATCCGGTCCTCGATGTGAAGGGCGATGACGGCCTCGACCTGCGGACCACCGGCGAGAAGGGCAAGGTCCTGAGCGTATGGGCGCGCGGCGGCCCGGTGGCCGGCCCGCGCGGCGAACGCATCGGCGACAGCTGGAGCAAGGGCGGTTTCAAAACCACCGACTGCAAACCGGGCTATGAGAATGAAACCGGCAAGCTCTTCTGTCGCCGGCCCGGCCAGCCGGGCGTGGCCTATGTCTATGAGACCGGCAATGCCCTGGAGGCGGGAAAGTCCGACAACGACGTGCCGTCGGACGGCTTCCTCAAGATCAACGGCGTCATCACTGGCCTGGTCTGGAATCGGCCCTAGGTTCCCCCGCTCCCCGTCTGCGGCTAGGAACGGCCCATCATGCGCCTGCTCGCCGTCGACACCTGCCTGGATGCCTGTTCCGCCGCCCTGCTGGACGGGGACGAGGTGCTGGCCGCCGCTTCCGAGCCGATGAGCCGGGGGCATCAGGAACGGCTGGCCCCGATGGTGCGCGAGATGATGGCGCCGTTCGGGTTTGCAGGGCTGGACCGCATCGCTTCGACCGTGGGGCCGGGCAGCTTCACGGGCCTGCGGGTGGGCCTCGCCTTCGCCAAGGGTTTGAGCTCCGCGCTGTCGGTCCCGCTGGTCGGGGTCGGGTCGCTGCCGGCGCTGGCGGCGGGGCGGAGCGGCTTCGTCTGCGCGGCCGTCGATGCGCGCAGGAGCCAGATTTATCTCCAGGCCTTCCGCGACGGGGCCCCGCTGATGGCCCCCGACGCCCTGGCGGTCGAAACGGCAAGCGCCCGGCTGGCCGAGCTGGCCGGCGACGGACCGGTGACCCTGGTCGGCTCGGGCGCGCCCCTGCTGGCCGGGCTGATCCCCGGAGCAACCATCGAGACGCCCGGCGGGCCGGACCCGGCCTGGGTGGCGCGGCTGGCGGCGGCGGTGCGTGAGCCGATCCCGACCGCGCGGCCGCTCTACCTACGCACCCCGGACGCCAAGCTGCCGGGCGGCATCGATCCCTATGCCTGATCCCCAAGTCCTCTCGGACCTGCACGCCCAGGCTTTCGATCACGGCTGGAGCGTCGCCGAAATCACCTCCCTGCTTGAGACGCCGGGGACCTTCGTGGTCGCCGAGGCGCAGGGCTTCATCCTCGCCCGCGCCATCGCCGGGGAGGCGGAGATCATCACCCTGGCCGTCGCCCCGGCGGCGCGGCGGCGGGGGATGGCCCGGCGGCTGGTCGAGGCGGCGGTGGTCCGGGCCCTGGCCCTGGGGGCCGAAAGCCTGTTCCTCGAGGTGGCCGACGACAACGTGCCGGCCCTGGCCCTCTATCGCCGCCTGGGCTTCGAAGTGGTGGGCCGGCGGCGGGGCTACTATGCCCGTGGAAACGGCGATCCGCCGGTCGACGCCCTCGTGATGCGGCTCGCCCTTAACAGCTAGCGCGCGGGTGACTATCTTGCCGCTGACTCGCTGGAGGCCCCATGGACCGTCTTGAAAAGCTCTGCATCGAAAAAGGCATGCGCATGACGGACCAGCGCCGGGTCATCGCCCGCGTGCTGTCGGGCGCCCAGGACCATCCGGACGTCGAAGAGCTGTACCGCCGCGCCCATGACGTCGACCCGCACATCTCGATCGCCACCGTCTATCGCACGGTGCGGCTGTTCGAAGAGGCCGGCATCATCGAGCGCCACGACTTCCGCGACGGCCGCTCTCGCTACGAAGAGGCCCCCGACCACCACCACGACCACCTGATCGACATGAAGACCGGCCAGGTCGTCGAGTTCGTCGATGAGGAGATCGAGCGGCTGCAGCAGGCCATCGCCCGCAAGCTGGGCTATCGCCTGGTCGATCACCGGCTGGAACTCTACGGAATGCCGCTGGAAGAGTCGGAAAAGACCACCCAGTAGGGCGGTTCATCACGGGGGTGTGGCGCCGGTAAACTTGCGCCTCGGGGGCCTGAACCCCATAACCCCGGCCATGACGAGTTCCGCGCCGGTAAAGCGCCTCTACATCAAGACCTACGGCTGTCAGATGAATGTCTATGACAGCGAGCGCATGGCCGATGTCCTGCGCCCGCTGGGCTATGGCATGACCGACGATCCGGAAGGCGCCGACCTGGTGGTGCTGAACACCTGCCACATCCGCGAGAAAGCCACCGAGAAGGTCTATTCGGAGCTGGGCCAGATCAAGCGGATGAAGGCCCGCAAGGCCGAGAGCGGCGGTCAGATGACCATCGCCGTGGCCGGCTGTGTCGCCCAGGCCGAAGGCGCCGAAATCATGCGCCGCCAGCCGGCGGTCGATCTGGTCGTCGGTCCGCAGGCCTATCATCAGATGCCCGAACTGATCGCCCGCGCCCATAGAGCGAAGGGCGAAGGTCTGGCGGCCGAGTTTTCCCCGGAGGAAAAGTTCGACGCCCTGCCGGACACGCGGCACGTCAGCGGCGTCACCGCCTTCCTCACCGTTCAGGAAGGTTGCGACAAGTTCTGCACCTTCTGCGTGGTGCCATATACGCGCGGCGCCGAATGGTCGCGCCCGGCCGAGGCCATCCTGGCCGAGGCCCGCGGCCTGGCCGAGAAGGGGGTGCGCGAGGTCACCCTGCTGGGCCAGAACGTCAACGCCTATGACGGCGCTGAAGGCGGCCTGGCGGCGCTGGTCCGCCAGCTGGCGAAGGTCGATGGCCTCGACCGCATCCGTTACACCACCAGCCACCCGCGCGACATGGACGAGGCCCTGATCGCCGCCCATGGCGATCTACCCGAGCTGATGCCCTATCTGCACCTGCCGGTGCAGGCCGGATCGGACAAGATCCTCAAGGCCATGAACCGCGACCACACGGCCGAGAGCTACATCCGCCTGGTCGAGCGCATCCGCGCCGCGCGGCCGGACATCGCCATGAGCTGTGACTTCATCGTCGGCTTCCCCGGCGAGCGGGAGAAGGACTTTCAGGCGACCCTCGATCTGGTGACCGAGGTGAACTACGCCAGCGCCTTCTCCTTCAAATACAGCCGCCGCCCCGGCACCCCGGCCTCGGCCATGCCCGGCCAAATCGCCGAAGAGGTGATGGACGAGCGGCTGCAGCGGTTGAACGCTCTGCTGGGACAGCAACAGCAGGCCTTCAACGAGAGCCAGGCCGGCAAGGTCCTGCCCGTGCTGATCGAGAAGCCGGGCCGCAAGGAAGGCCAGCTGGGCGGTCGCAGCCCCTATCTGCAGCCGGTCCACCTGGATGGCCCGAACCAGTTGGTCGGCCAGATCGTTCCGGTGAGGATCGTCACCGGCCACAAAGGAAGCCTGACGGGTGAGCTCGTCACGGCCATGGAACCCGCTTGAGTAGACCGCCTGAATTCCTGCCCCTGTCCGACGCCGCCTCCCGCGCGGTCGCCGGTCCCGGCAGCCGCCATGCCGCCCTGATCGAGGACGCCTTCAAGGTGCTCGTCGAGACCCCCGGCGGTGGTGTCTCGGTGGACGGTGACGCCCGCGCGCGCGGCCTCGCCAAGAAGGCCATCGCATCCCTGGCCGCCCAGGCCGATTCCGGGGCCGTGGTCACCGAGGCCGACGTGCGCGTGGCCGTCGGCCATGCCCGCTCGGGCGAGTCCGGCCCGGTCGCCCCCGGCGGCGCCCGGCGCGGTCCGGTGTCGCCCAAGACGGCGACCCAGGCGCAGTACATGGACATGCTGGGCCGCCACGACGTGGTCTTCGGCCTCGGTCCCGCCGGCACCGGCAAGACCTTCCTGGCCGTGGCCCATGGCGCCGGCATGCTGATGCGCGGCGAGATCGACCGGCTGATCGTCACCCGGCCCGCCGTCGAGGCCGGCGAGAAGCTCGGCTACCTGCCCGGCGACCTGACCGAGAAGGTCGATCCCTACATGGCCCCGGTCTGGGAAAGCCTGATCCAGATCATGGGGGCCGAACAGCTGCGCAAGCGCCGCGAGAAGGGTGAGATCGAGGTCGCCCCCATCGCCTTCATGCGCGGCCGCACCCTGGCGCATGCCTTCATCATCGTCGACGAGGCCCAGAACACCTCGCGCCTGCAGATGAAGATGGTCCTGACCCGGATGGGCGAAGGCAGCCGCATGGCGGTGACCGGCGACCCCAGCCAGATCGACCTGGTCAACCCGCGCGACTCCGGCCTGGGCCATGCCGTGGCGATCCTCGAGGGCATCGAGGGTGTGGCCGTGACCCGCTTCACCGCCGCTGACGTGGTCCGCCACCCGATGGTGGCCCGCATCGTCAAGGCCTACGACGAAGACGCGGCCAAGCGCGGCTGATGAGCGATCCCGAGATAGAGATCGAGGTCGAAGACCCGGCGTGGAACGCGGTTCCGGACGTCGAGGCGGTCGTGACGCGCGCGGCGCTGGCGGCCTTCGCGGTGCTGGACGATGAGTCTCAGCCTCCCTTCCCCCTCGAGGGGGGAAGGGTCGGGGTTGGGGGTGTGTCCACCGGGCGTCCGGACGGGCGCGATGGGGCGCCGGCGCCCTCTTTCGATCAGCCCGACACAGCGGCGCATACACCCCCTCCCAACCCTCCCCCCTCGAGGGGGAGGGCTGTTGTGGTCCTGCTGGCCTCGGATGGAGCGGTCGCCGACCTGAACGAACAGTTCCGCCACAAGGCCGGGCCGACCAACGTCCTGTCCTTTCCGGCCCCGGAAAACCCCGAGAACCTGCTGGGCGACCTCGCCCTGGCCTATGGCGTGTGCGCCCGGGAAGCGGCAGAGCAGGGCAAGTCCCTGGCCGATCATCTGAGCCACCTGACGGTGCATGGCGTGCTGCATCTTGCGGGATACGACCACCAGACCGATGATGAGGCGGAAGCGATGGAGGATCTGGAGCGGCGCGTGCTGGCCTCTCTGGGCGTTTCCGACCCCTACGCCGCCGACCGGACCTAGATGACAGACAGCGATCAAGACCCGCCTCCGGCCGAACCTCCCCAGCGAAGTCGCGGGGGGCTTGGAGGCATGCTGCGCCAGATTCTGAAGGCCTTTGGCGAGAGCGACGAACCCGGCTCGCCCGACGCGCCCGGCGCCAACGAGCTGGCCCAGCACGCCCGCGAGTTCGCCCAGCTCGATGTCGGCGACGTCATGACCCCCCGGGCCGACATCCAGGCCATCGAGATCGACACCCCGTTCGATGAGGTGGTGGCCCGCTTCATCGAGACCGAGCACAGCCGCCTGCCGGTCTATCGCGAGACGCTCGACGATCCGGTCGGCGTCATCCACATCAAGGACATCTTCCGCCTGCTGGCCGACGGCCGAAAGGCCAAGACCGGGGCGCTGCTGCGCAAGCTCAAGCGCGAGGTGCTGTACGTCCCCGAGGCCATGCCGGCCACCACCCTTCTGGAAAAGATGCAGGCCCAGCGCGTGCACCTGGCCCTGGTCGTTGACGAGCATGGCGGGGTCAGCGGCCTGGCCACCCTCGAGGACCTGCTGGAAGCCGTGGTCGGCGAGATCGACGACGAGCATGACGAGGCCCAGGTCAGCGGCATCGTCGCCAAGCCCGGCGGCGTCTACGACGTCGACGCCCGCGCTGACCTCGAGGACCTGGAGGCGGCCCTGGAGGTCGGCCGGCTGGCCCCCGAGGAGCTGGAAGAAGACATCGACACGGTCGCCGGCCTGGTCACCGCCCTGGCCGGCCGGGTGCCCGAGCCCGGCGAGACCATCCACCATCCGGACGGCTGGTGCTTCGACATCGTCGACGCCGACATCCGCCGGGTGAAGCGGGTGCGGGTGCGCCGCGCCGAACGGCGCCAGGAAGCGGTGTGAAGATTTCCGCCGCCTGGAAGGCGCGGCTGGTCGCCCTGATCGCGGGAGCGGGAGCGGCGCTGGCCCATCCGCCGTTCGGCCTGCTGTTCGGGCTGTTCGGCTACGGCGTCATCATGCTGCTGGTCGATACGGCCGATGCGGCCCGGCCGCTGCGCTCGGCCTTCCTGCGCGGCTGGCTGGCGGGCGTCGCCTATTTCGCCATCGGCACCTGGTGGGTGGCCGAAGCCTTTCTCGTCGATATCGCCGCCCACGGCTGGATGGCCCCCTTCGCGGTGACTTTCATGGCCGGCGGCATCGCCCTGTTCTGGGGGCTGGCGGCGGTGCTCTACCGGCTGGCGCGGGTCAGCGGGCCCTGGCGGGTGATCGTCTTCGCGGCCGCCTTCGGGCTGGCGGAATGGATGCGCGGCCATGTCCTGACCGGCTTTCCCTGGAACCTGCCGGGCGAAACCTGGCGAGCAGGCTCGCTGGTTTCGCAGAACGCTGCCCTGGTCGGGGCCTACGGCATGACGGTGCTGACCATCTGCATGGCCGCGGCGCCGGCCCTGTTCTGGAAGGCCCCGCGCCGACCGGCCGTCATCGCCTGTGGCGCGGCCACGGCGCTGCTGGTGGCGATGATGCTGTTTGGCCTGTTGCGGCTGCCGTTCCCAGGCACGCCGGTCGCTGACCCGCCGTCGACGCCCGTGGTGCGTATCGTCCAGCCCAACGTGCCGCAGGAGGCCAAGTACGATCCGGAGTCCTTCAACCGCATCTTCGCCCAGTACCTGCGGCTGACCCGCGAGCCGAACCAGGAGGTTCGAGCCCCCGACATCGTCATCTGGCCGGAGGGCGCCATTCCCGCCCTGGCCGACGACTACCTGGCCCAGGGGACCTGGACGCGGGCGGCGATCATCGACGCCCTGAAACCGGGCCAGACCCTGCTGGTCGGCGTTGCCCGGGCCGAGCAGACTCCGGAGGGCCCGCGCTATTTCAATAGCCTGCTGGTCCTGCGCCGCACGGAAAGCGACCTCGTCCAGCTGGGCCGCTACGACAAGTTCAGACTGGTGCCGTTCGGCGAGTACCTGCCGCTCGATGGCCTGCTGTCGCCGCTCGGGATCAAGAACCTGGTGAAGATCGGCGACGGCTTCACGCCCGGCAAACGGCCGGCCCCGCTGGCCATTGCAGGCCTGCCGGTCATCCAGCCGCTGATCTGCTACGAGAGCCTCTACCCCGGCTTCACCCGGGAGGGCGCGCGGTCGTCGGGCAAGGCGCCGGACCTGATCGTCAACGTCTCCAACGACGCCTGGTTCGGCGCCACCAGCGGGCCGCTGCAGCACCTCAATCTGGCCAGCTATCGGGCTATCGAGGAGGGCGTGCCGATGGCCCGCGCCACCCCGACCGGCGTGTCGGCGATGGTTGACGCTTACGGTCGGGTGATTCCCTCCAGCCGCATCGAACAAAGATTAGAAGCTGTAGTAGATGTCGTCCTGCCACCCAGAGTCGTCGAAACCCCCTACCGCAGGTTGGGTGACCTGCCGTTTTTAATATTCCTAATTGCAGGCCTGACCGTAACATCGGTCTTTCACTGGCGACGTCTGAAAAACCGCCTCAGAATGCCTCGCGCCGATTAGGCGCGGGTGTGTGTTTCTTATCGGGGCGGTTTCTGAATGACTGACGACGCGAGCCGTTCGCCCAATCCGATCGACGTCCACGTCGGCCGGAGGGTCCGCCAGCGGCGCAAGGCCATGGGGGTGACGCAGGAGCGCCTGGCCGACGACCTGGGCCTGACCTTCCAGCAGGTGCAGAAGTACGAGCGGGGCGCCAACCGGGTGTCGGCCTCCAAGCTCTATGAGATCGCCGTCGCCCTGCAGACCGGCACCGAATACTTCTTCGAGGGCCTGGCCGACCCCTCCCAGCTGAAGACCGGCGGCGGCGAGGCCGAGCCGGCCTCGGAAAAGTTCGTCAACGCCTTCCTGATGAGCGCCGAAGGTCTGGAGCTGGCCGAGCTGTTCTCGCAGCTGAAGAGCCCGCGCCTGCGCAAGCGGATCGTCGAACTGGTCCGCAGCATGGTCGAGGACACCGACGAGGAAGCGTAGCGCCCTCCGCACTTGCGGGTATAAAGATATCTTTATATGGTCCCCCGGCGTTGAAGCCGGGAGTCCTCCGTGAGCCGTCAGAACTACATCTTCACCAGTGAAAGCGTGTCCGAGGGACACCCTGACAAGGTCGCCGACCGCATCAGCGACACTGTCGTCGACGCCTTCCTGGCCGAGGAGCCCGAAGCCCGGGTGGCCTGCGAGACCCTGGTGACCACCAACCGCATCGTGCTGGCCGGCGAGATCCGCGCCGCCAAGCCGGGCGCCTCCAAGGCCGAGAACAAGGAGCGCAACAAGGCGATCATCGCCTCGCTTGAGCCCAAGGTCCGCGCGGCGGTGAAGGACATCGGCTACGCCCAGAAGGGCTTCCACTGGGAAAAAGCCAAGTACCAGTGCTTCCTGCACGCCCAGTCCGACCACATCGCGCAAGGCGTCGACGCCGGCGAGAACAAGGACGAGGGGGCCGGCGACCAGGGCATCATGTTCGGTTACGCCACCGACGATACGCCGGAGTTCATGCCGGCCACCCTGCAGTACAGCCACAACATCCTGCGCCGCCTGGCCGAGCTGCGCCATTCGGGCGAGCTGCCCTTCCTGGAGCCGGACGCCAAGAGCCAGGTCACCCTGCGCTACGAGAACGACCGGCCGGTGCATGTCGAGGAGATCGTCGTCTCCCACCAGCACGGCAAGAAGATGGACGGCGGGGCCCCGACCTCCAAGCGCCTGCTGGGCGCCCTGCGGCCCTACATCCTGCCCCTGTTCGCCGATGGCCTGATCACCAAGAAGACCAAGTGGCACATCAACCCGACCGGCAAGTTCCTGATCGGCGGGCCGGACGGCGACTGCGGCCTGACCGGGCGCAAGATCATCGTCGACACCTACGGCGGCGCGGCCCCGCACGGCGGCGGCGCCTTCTCCGGCAAGGATCCGACCAAGGTTGACCGTTCGGCCGCCTACGCCTGCCGCTACCTCGCCAAGAATGTCGTGGCCGCCGGCCTGGCCAAGAAGTGCACCATCCAGATCAGCTACGCGATCGGCGTCGCCCGGCCGCTGAGCTTCTACGTCGACACCCACGGCACCGGTGAGGTCGATCCGGCCCAGCTGGAAAAACTGCTGCCCGACTTCATCGGCGGCGGCACCCCGGCCGGTATCCGCAAGACCCTGCAGCTCAACAAGCCGATCTACGCCCGCACCACGGCCTACGGCCACTTTGGCCGCCAGCCGGACAACGAGGGCGGCTTCAGCTGGGAAAAGACCGACCTGGTCGCCGACCTGCAGAAGGCGTTCTAGAACCCAAGTTCCTCCCCCATCGGGGGAGGGGGACCATTTGCGCAGCAAATGGTGGAGGGGGTCCCCACCGTCGGTCGGGTCATCGCGGCGGCAAACGCCAGCGGTGACCCCCTCCGTCAGCGGCTGCGCCGCTGCCACCTCCCCCGAGAGGGGGAGGAACTTCCGCAGCCGACCTTTCTTGTCCGCGCGCCGGACCGTATAGGGCCTCCCATGCCCAACCCTCAGCAACCCCACGGTCCCCTGCGCTCTTTCGGGCGCATCAAGTCGCGCCCGATCAAGGCGCGGCAGGCGGCGCTGTTCGACAGCCTGTTGCCGTCCATCGCCGTGCCGGAGACGCCGTTCGATCCGTTGAGCCTGAAACCCGACGCGAAAGCGGTCTGGGTGGAGATCGGCTTTGGCGGCGGCGAGCATCTGGCCGGGCAGGCGGCGAAGAACCCCGACGTGCTGATCATCGGGGCCGAGCCATTCCAGAACGGGGTGGCCAGCGCGCTGCGGCATCTGGAAGAAGCCGGGGCGACCAACGCCCGCATCCATCCGGGCGACGGACGCGAAGTCCTGGCCAACCTGCCGGGCGGCAGCGTCGACCGATTGTTCGTCCTCTTCCCCGACCCCTGGCAGAAGGCGCGGCACAACAAGCGCCGGCTGGTGAACCCCGAGTTTCTCAGCCAGGCGCATCGGCTGCTGAAACCCGGCGGCCGCTTCCGCTTCGCCACCGACTGGGCCGACTATGCCGACTGGACGCTTGAGCGCGTTCTGAGCAGCGGCCTGTTCACCTGGCCCGCCGACAAGGCCGACGACTGGCGCGTGCCGCCGGAAGACCACCTGACCACCCGCTACGAAGAAAAGAAGCTGGGCGACATCCCGCCGGTGTGGCTGGACTTCGTGCGCGCCTAGGGCGTCAGAACCATCTTCAGGGCCCCGTCCTGGCGGGCGTCGAACATGCGGTAGGCCTCCTCGCCCTGGCTGAGCGGCAGGCGATGGCTGATGACCCGTTCGGGCTTCAGCCGGCCCGCCTGGACCAGGGGGATCAGCTCGGGCCAGGTTTCCTGAACACTGCAGGTTCCGATCCGGAAGGTCAGGCCCATCATGAAGGCCCGGGCCATGGGGAAATCGAACCTGCGGTCCTGGTTGACCCCGATCACCGACACCACGCCCCGGCGCGCGGCGAGGTTCAGCGCCAGTTCGATAGTCCGGGCATGGCCGACCGCCTCGACGATGCTGTCGGCCATGCGGCCTTTGGTGAGTTCGCGCATCGTCTCGACGGCATCGTCGGGATGCAGGGCGATGGCCCCCAGCCCTTCGGCGATGGCGCGGCGCTCGGCCACCGGATCGATCGCGAAAACCCGCGCGGCGCCCAGCACGAAGGCCTGTTCGACGGCCATCAGCCCGATGGGGCCAAGACCGACCACGGCGGCGGTCTTGCCCGAACTGATCTCGGCGTTGCGGGCGCCGTACCAGGCGGTGGCCATGCCGTCTGTCATCAACAGGGCCTGGTCCTCGCTGACCCCGTCGGGGATTTTCGCGGCGTTGAAGTCGCCGGCCGGGACGCGGACGGCCTCGGCCTGCGAGCCCTGCAGTTTCGACGACAGGCCATAACAGCTGCCCTGGCCGGTCTCGCAGCGGATGACATCGCCGCGCAGGCAGCTGGGGCAGGCGCCGCAGCCGACGGCGCCGGAGATCATCACCTTGTCGCCGCTCTTCAGCCGCCGCACGCCCCGGCCGATCTCGACCACCTCGCCGACCGCCTCATGGCCGACGCAGAAGCCGAGGTCCTCGCTGAATCCCTCGCCGTGATAGATGTGCAGGTCGCTGCCGCAGATCGAACAGCCGGTAACCCGGACGATGATGTCGCGGTCGTCCTGCGGCACGGGGTCGTCCATGCTCTCGTAGCGGATGTCGCGGGTTCCGTGGAAACGCAGGGCCTTCATGGGGCGGCTCCGTCGATCCAGCGCAGGGCGCGCTGGAAGAGGTTGATGGTCGAGGCGTGCAGGCGGTCGCCGATGGCCTTGGGCGCCAGGCCCGCGCCGGCCCGGGCATGGCTGCCCTCGAGGATGATGCCGAGCTTGTAGCAGGCCAGGACGCCGTACCAGCGGATGTGGCTGAGGTCCCGGTCGCTGTTGCGGCCGTAGTGGTCGATGACCTCGCCGATGGTCGGGAAACCGTCCCAAGGGGTGACGGGTGTCAGCGCCGCCTGGCCCGGCTCGGGCCACATGGCCATCAGCCAGCCGAGATCGAGCAGGGGATCGCCGGTGCTGGCCAGCTCCCAGTCGACGATGGCGGCCAGCTCGCCGCTGTCATGGCGGTACATGACATTGGCCAGGTGGTAGTCGCCGTGGATCAGGCCGGGGCGGAAGCTCGGCGGCCGGTGGGCGTCGAGCCAGGCGCCGACCGTATCGACGCCGGGGATCTCGTCGGTCCAGGTCGGGAACTCGCGGTAGCTCTCAAACTGGGCTCGCCAGCGCGGAACCTGCCGCTCCAGCCAGCCCTCGGTCTTGCCCAGGGTCTCCAGCCCGACCCTGGCGATGTCGATGCGGCCAAGGGCGATGATGCCGTCGGCCAGGGCAAAGCCCATGCGGTTGCGCACCGCCGCATCGCCCGCGTGCAGGGGCTTCAGGCCCTCGGTGGGGTTGAAGCCGTCGATGGGCTCCATCAGGTAGAATGCGGCCCCGTCCATGGTCTCATCCGGGCTGGCGGCGATCAGGCCCGGATGCGGCACGTCCGACCCGGCCAGGGCGGCCAGAACCCGCGCCTCGCGGCGCATGGTCTCGTTGGAGTTGGCCCGGCGCTTCGGCGGCGGCCGGCGCAGGACGTAGTCCCGGCCCGCGCGGGTGAACTTCAGCAGGATGTTCTGGGTGCCGCCGGTCAGGACGGTGAGCCCTTCAAGCGGGCCGGCGCCCAGGCCCTTCGCGTCCATGAAGGCCGTCAGGACGGCGAGATCGACGCCTTCGGGGACGGTGTTGTCGCTGGGCATCGCTCCTCCCGGCCGTCGTTTCGCGGCCCTTGAAGGCAAAGCTACGCGGTTGTCCTGAGGGCAGGCAAACCCCCTCATCCGCTCACCCCGACGAAAGTCGGGGCCCAGCTGGCAAACCAGAGGACAGGCCGGCGCTGATCAGAGCGAACCCCTTAAGGGCGGTGGACACTGGGTCCCGACTTTCGTCGGGATGAGCGGATTGAGGGGGTGGGCGGACGCTGGGGCAAGGGCTCAGAATACTGTTCATTCAGAGGAGCGTAGTCATGGCCAAGGTCATTCGGATCGGTGGAGCCGGCGGGTTCCTGGGCGACAGTTCGGTGGCCGCGCCGCAGCTGCTGAAGGGCGGCAACCTCGACTACATGATCCTCGACTATCTGGCCGAGGCGACGATGTCGATTTTGGGCCAGATCAAGCGCGAGCGGCCGGGCGAGGGCTTCGCGCGCGACTTCACCGAATGGGTCTGGAAGGACAACCTCGCCGAATTCAAGGCCCAGGGGGTGAAGGTCATCACCAACGCCGGCGGCCTCAACCCCCACGCCTGCCGGGCGCGGATGGAGGAGCTGGCCGCCGCCGCCGGACTGAGCTTCAAGATCGCCATCGTCGAGGGCGACGACCTGATGGACAGCATCGACGCCCTGGCCGGCATGACCGAGCTCTACACCGGGGCGCCGTTCCCGCCGACGGAGAAGCTGTTCACCGCCAACGCCTACTTCGGCGGCCGTCCCATCGCCGCGGCGCTGGCGGCGGGGGCCGACATGGTCATCACCGGCCGGGTGGTCGACAGCGCCCTGGCGCTCGGCCCCCTGATGCATGAGTTCGGCTGGAGCGACGAAGACCACGACAGGCTGTCGGCCGGGTCGCTGGCCGGCCATGTCATCGAGTGCGGGGCGCAGGCGACGGGCGGCCTCTTCACCGACTGGCGGGATGTCCCGGACTGGGGCCACATCGGCTACCCGATCATCGAGTGCCACGCCGACGGATCGTTCATCGTCACCAAGCCGGAGGGCACGGGCGGCCTCGTCTCGCCCGCCGCCGTAGCCGAACAGATCCTCTATGAGGTCGGCGATCCACAAGGGTACGCCCTCCCCGACGTGGTCTGCGATTTTACCCAGGTGAAAGTCGAGCAGGTCGGCGAGCACCGGGTGAAGGTCACCGGGGCGAAGGGCTATCCGGCCTCGGGGTCGTACAAGGTCTGCGTCACCTGGGCCGACGGCTGGCGGTTCATCGGGGCCATGCCGATCGTCGGGCGCGAAGCCGCCGCGAAAGCCAGACGCCAGGCCGAGGCGGTGCTGGAACGGGTCGGCGACATGCTGCGCGACAGGAACCTCGCCCCCTTCCGCGAGACCCGTATCGAAATCCTCGGGGCCGAAGCCAGCTACGGCGCAAACGCCAGCGCGGCGGCGCAGGCCGTGCGTGAGGTGGTCAGCCGGGTCGGGGCCGAGCATGAGGACGAGCGGGCCCTGCGCCTGCTGACCCGCGAATGGCAGTCGCCGACCACCTCGATGAGCGTCGGCACCACCGGCTGGTTCGGCGGGGCGCCGAGCATCAGCCCGGTGTCGCGCGTGTTCTCGGTTCTGGTCCCGCGCCGGCAGGTTCCGGCCAAGGTTGATCTGGGTGGCGAAGTGATCACCGTCGAGGCCCCGCCGCCGGCCACCCCCTTTTCGCCGGAGATGGTCACGCGGCCCGTCCCGCTGCCTGAGCCGCCGGCGTCTGGCGACCTGATCGAAGTCCCGCTGATCGACCTGGCCTGGGCCCGCTCGGGAGACAAGGGCGACGCCTTCAACGTCGGGGTCATCGCCCGCAAGCCGGCCTACCTGCCGTGGATCCGCGCCGGCCTGTCGGAGACAGCGGTGAAGGCCTGGTTCGCCCATGAGTTCGAGGGCGCCGCCGCGCCGCAGGTCATCCGCTACGACCTGCCGGGCATGGACGCCATCAACCTGCACTGCATCCAGGCCCTGGGCGGCGGCCAGTTCGCCAGCTTGCGCCTCGACGCCCTGGCCAAGGGCAAGGCCCAGCAGCTGCTCGACATGCCGATCAAGGTTCCGGCCTCGCTGATCTGACGGTTCGGCCGCTCAATTCCGCGCGATGATCAACAAACCCCCGTGAGGCGAGCGCCTCGCCCTGCGCGTGTCTGTGCATTGACCGTGCCGAAAACCGGGTCATGGTGAACGAAATCGCCCCGCGACGTGGGCGAAGGAGGGTGGACATGGTTCGGGGTATTCGGATGGCGCTGGGGTGGGTCCTCGGCGCGCTCGTCTGGGCTTTGGTGCTTTCGCTGGTGCTGGTGGTCTGGGAAGGCCGCGCCGATCTAAGCGTCGCCAATCTGATCGACATGGGCCAGGTGGGCCTGACCGGCGTGCCCGCGGCGGCGCCCGGAGCCCTGCTGTTCCTTGGGCTTGGCCTGCTGCTGTTCGGCCTGATGGGCCGCGGCACGGCGCCGGTGGGCGCGGGCGGCTTCGGCGGCCTGCTGTTCCTGCTGGCCAGCGGCCTGGCCTGGAAGTTCGGCGGCGGCTCACCGCTGGTCGCCACCCTCTTCGGCCTGTTCCCCATCGAGGCCTACTGGGCCCAGCTGATGGACATCGCCAAGGCCGACGGGGCTGTCTACGCCTGGTTGGCCGTGCATACCCTGACGCCGCTGATCGCCGGCGCCATCGGTGGCGGGGTCTACGACGCCGTAGCCGGGGCGGCCAAGGCGGCGCGGCGCAAGGGCCGCCTGCCGCCGGTCAATTTCGGCTAGCCCCGGCCCCCGCGTTGTTGGGGGGCTGACAACCAGCGAGGGAGGGTCTATATGAGCCTCCACATCGTTTGAACGCGCTGGATAGCGCATTCGAGCGGCGTCCTCCGGGGCGCCGCTTTTGTTTTGACCGGAGATAGCGCTTGCGCGCACGCACCAGTGAGGATCGCAGTCTGCTCGAACTGCTCGACCCCGTCGCGGAAGCGGCCGGGTATGAGATCGTGCGGCTGCGCCTGATGGGCGGACAGACCCGGCGCCTGCAGATCATGGCCGAGACCCCGGCCGGCGACATGGTGGTCGAGGACTGCGCCCGGCTGAGCCGCGCCATTTCCGAGATCATGGACGCCGCCGACCCGATCACCGGCGAATATACCCTGGAAGTTTCGTCGCCCGGCATCGACCGGCCGCTGACCCGCCTGAAGGACTTCGAGACCTGGGAAGGTTACGAGGCCCGCATCGAACTCGACCGCATCGCCGAGGGCCGCAAGCGGTTCAAGGGCGAGCTGGCGGGCGTGGAAGATGGCCAGGTCGGGATCAACGTCGAAGGCGACTCTGAGACCACCCTCTACATCCCGTTCGACTGGATCCTCGAGGCCAAGCTGGTCCTCAACGACCAGCTGATGAAGGTCGGCGCCGAACAGCGCGCCGCCCGCATCGCCCAGGACGACATCAACTCCGTCGGCAACGACAACGACTGACACCTTAGAGATTTAAGGACACGACCATGGCCACCGGCATTTCCGCCAACCGCCTCGAACTGCTCCAGATCGCCGACGCGGTCGCCCGTGAAAAGGGGATCGACAAGGAGATCGTCATCGCCTCCATCGAGGAAGCGATCCAGAAGGCCGCCCGCAGCCGCTACGGCGCCGAGCACGACATCCGCGTGGCCATTGACGCCAAGACCGGCGAGACCTCGATCAAGCGCTACGTGACCGTGGTGGAAGACGACGTCGAGTTCGAGGAAGGCGACGTCGGCAAGATGCGCCTGGCGGATGCGAAAGCCTTCTACGGCAAGGACACCGAAGTCAGCCAGGTCTTCGACGAAGAGCTGCCGCCGTTCGAATTCGGCCGGGTGCAGACCCAGATGGCCCGCCAGGTCGTGTTCGGCAAGGTCCGCGAGGCCGAGCGCGAGCGTCAGTTCGAAGAATACAAGGATCGCGTCGGCGAGATCGTCAACGGCGTGGTCAAGCGCGTCGAGTACGGCAACGTCATCGTCGATCTGGGCCGTGGCGAAGGCGTCATGCGCCGCGACCAGTCGATCCCGCGCGAGAACTTCAACCTCGGCGACCGCATCCGCTGCTACATCTACGACGTCCGCAGCGAGACCAAGGGCCCGCAGATCATGCTGTCCCGCGCCCACGGCGGCTTCATGGCCAAGCTGTTCGCGCAGGAAGTGCCGGAAGTCTACGACGGCGTCATCGAGATCCGCGCCGTGGCCCGGGATCCCGGCAGCCGCGCCAAGATGGGCGTTGTCTCCAACGATTCCAGCATCGACCCGGTCGGCGCCTGCGTCGGTATGCGCGGTTCGCGCGTCCAGGCGGTGGTCGCCGAGCTGCAGGGCGAAAAGATCGACATCATTCAGTGGAGCCCGGACGAGGCGACCTTCATCGTCAACGCCCTTGCCCCCGCCGAAGTCTCCAAGGTGGTCATGGACGAGGACGACGAGCGCGTCGAAGTCGTGGTCCCCGACGAACAACTGAGCCTGGCCATCGGCCGCCGCGGCCAGAACGTGCGCCTGGCCAGCCAGCTGACCGGCTGGCAGATCGACATCCTGACCGAGTCCCAGGAGTCGGAGCGCCGCCAGAAGCAGTTCGCCGAGACCACCCAGCTGTTCCAGGACGCCCTGGACGTCGACGAGGTCATCGCCCAGCTGCTGGCCACCGAAGGCTTCGTGTCCGTCGAGGACGTCGCCTTCGTCGAGCCGCATGAGATCGCCGAGATCGAAGGCTTCGACGAGGACACCGCCGAGGAACTGCAGGCCCGGGCCCGCGAATTCCTCGACAAGGCCGCCGCCGAGCTGGACGCCAAGCGCACCGAACTGGGCGTCGAGGACGGCGTTCTGGAGATCGAAGGCATCACCCTGCCGATGGCCGTCGCGCTTGGCGAAGGCGATGTGAAGACGGTTGAAGACCTGGCCGGCCTGGTCCCCGACGACCTGCGCGGCTGGTACGAGACCAAGGACGGCGAGCGCGTGCGCGAAGCCGGCGCCCTGGAAGCCTTCAACCTGACCCCGGAAGACGCCGAGACCCTGATCATGCGCGCCCGCGTGGTGATGGGCTGGGTCGAGGCCCCGCCGGAACCGGAATACGAAGAAGAGTACTACGAGGAAGAGGGCGAGTACGCCGAAGCCGAAGTGGAAGGCGAGCAGCCGGAAGCCTCGGAAGAGGTCGCCCTGGCCGAGGCCGAAGGCGAGGCTCGGGACGCGTGAGCGTCCTCGGCCAAACCCTCGGACTTCCGTCTTCGATGAACTGATCGGCCCAGCCCGGGCCGGTCGTGGACAAGGAACGCGACCAGCCCATGCAGGCTGAGACCGACATTGCCGCTCACAAGACCCTGGCGGCCGCCGCCAGGGAACGGCGCGACATCGTCTCGGGAGAGGTGATGGCGGAGGAGAAGCTCGTCCGCTTCGTCGCCGGGCCCGATGGCGTGGTCTTCCCGGACGTGGCGCGCAAGCTGCCGGGCCGGGGCATGTGGGTCGCGGCCGACCGGGCCAGCATCGAGGCGGCGGTCAAGAAGAACGCCTTCTCCCGCTCGGCCAAGACCAGGCTTTCGGCCCCCGCCGACCTCGCCGACACGGTCGAGAAACTGCTGACCAAACGGGTGCTGGACGCCCTGGGCCTTGCGCGGCGGTCGGGAGACCTTATTTCCGGCTTCGAAAAAGTCATGGCGGCGGTCCGTAGCGGCAAGGCCGCCTGGCTGATCGAGGCCAGCGACGGCGCGGCCGACGGCCGTTCGAAGATTCTCAACCTGGCCCGGCATATGACCCCGCAGCCTCGGGTTATCGGCGTTTTCGATTCCGCCGAATTGGGTTTGGCCTTGGGGGCCGAGAATGTGATACACACCGCCTTCCTCGGCGGACGGTCGGTCAAGAGTTGGACGCAGGACGTCGAACGTCTGGCTGGATTTCGCCCGCTTCTCCCGGAGGACTGGCGCGAGGAACGGTGAGAGAAGGGCCCGCGGGAAACCGCGACCGGGCCCTTTATGAGTTTGGATTGATGGGAATGCGGTCGGAACCTCCGGCCGTGAGTTAAGCGAGACGCATGAGCGACGAGAACGACAACCGCCCGGGCCGCCCGCCCATGACGCTGAAGCCCCGCACGGGGTCCGTCAGCGCCGGGGTGGTGAAGCAGAGCTTCAGCCACGGTCGGACCAAGACGGTGGTGGTGGAAACCAAGCGGCAGCGCACCCACAGCGCGCCGCCGGCGAATCTCGCCGGTCCTTCGAACGCCGAGCGCCGCCCGGCCCCGGGTGGAGCTCCGCAGCCGCGTCCCGCCTCGCCGCAGGGCGCCGGCGGCCTCAGCGCCGACGAGATGCGCGCCCGCCAGGCCGCGATCGAAAGCGCCCAGCGTCAGGCGCAGATCCAGGCCGCCGCCCGCGCCGA